>NZ_JAUSYU010000001.1:2024605-2699473 GCF_030817075.1 Arthrobacter sp. V1I9 | reverse complement strand
GCGTCGACGTCGACGGCCACCTCACCCCTGAGGAAGAGGACCGGCTGTACACGTACTACGAGCGCGGTGCCCGGACCTACTCGGACACCCGCGATGAATCCCGCGGCCAAGTGGACCTGCAGGGCGACGCTGACCTGAACGCCGGCACTCCCAACGCCGGCACTGCCGGCTACGCATCGGGCACCGGCACCGCCGGCTACGCTTCAGACCGCGACACGGTGGGCCACGACACGTCCGGTCCCACCACCGATGACGCCATGACTCGCTCGGAAGAGCAGCTCCGCGTCGGCACCGAGCGTGAAGCCGCAGGCCGTGCACGGCTCCGGAAGTACGTCACCACGGAAAACGTCACCACCACCGTTCCCGTGCAGCGCGAAGAGGTCCGCCTGGAGCGGGAGCCCATCACGGACGCCAACCGCGGCGCGGCCCTGGACGGTCCGGACATCAGCGAAGAGGAACACGAAGTGATCCTGCACGAGGAACGCCCCGTGGTGGAGAAGGAAACGGTTCCGGTAGAACGCGTCCGCATGGACAAGGACGTTGTCCAGGAGAACGTCACGGTCAACGAGGAAGTCCGCAAGGAGCACATCGAGGCTGACGGTGACGGCGTCGACCGCGAGCGGCGGCTCTGATCCCCGTCTTAGCAAACTGCTGAAGCGCCGCTGAACGGACCGGCACCGACGCAACTGCACACAGAACGACGCCGGGAGTCCACTTGGGGGCTCCCGGCGTTGTTGTGCATGCGGAACTTTCCAACTTGCCGGGCCAGCCTGCTGCTGGTGCGGGCTGGCCGCGGAGATGCTGGTGCAGCCACGCAGGAAGCGGCGACTGCACCAGCCAGTAGGACGAATATCTTCAGAACTTAGGGTTCTTCTCTCATTCGCGGCTCCTGTTTCCCGGGTTACGGATTCCGGGCTATGTCCTGTCGGCCGTCCTATTCCGCGAGAACAGCCAGCCGGCAACAATCATCCCGATGCCCAGCACCAGGTGGGTCCAGTTGTCCATCATGTTCAGCGACAGGAAATTGGCCGCCGAATCCACTCGGACAATGAGCCCGAAGATAGCCAGGACGATGTACAGCGCACCAGCTCCCATAAGGAAGTTCCGTGCTCCATGTTCTGTGCGGGACATAGCCCAGCCGGTTGCGCCGATGGCCAGCTGCACAATGTTGAGCAGCATGGAAACCTGGAACAGCCCAAGGAACATGGCATGCGAAGCCGGTCCGAGGAACATCAGCTCGCTGTACTGCGTGGTGATGCCGGGGATGAAGCCCAGGACACCCACCAGCATCAGAACAATTCCCAGGCCCATGCCCACGTTCTGGACGTCTGCCCGTCCAAAGTGAACGCCATGTGCATGAGGGGATGCGGTAGTCATTATTTGCCTCCAACCACTAATTGTGGACGGTTAAATTTTACGGCGGACCAATACGAAAAGCGCCGGTACAAGGCCCCATTGAACGTGCAGGGACCTCCGGGGTTGTGCCTGTCGGTCACGGGCCGGGCCGCGCCGCCGTGACACCATGGACAACGATGAAACTGCGCGCTGATCAGACCGGAGACCGTGGCCTTCCCATGCCCCTGTGGCTGCAGGGTGCCCTCGAAACGGCGCAGGCAGCCATCATCTCGGCACTGGTGGTGCTTGCTCCGATTCTTGCAGTCTGGGCTACCGCCGGATTCCAGGACGGCGCCGTCGATTTCCTGGCGCGCCTTGCCGGGCAGTCCTGGCTGCTGGTCCACGGTGTGCCCCTGGAACTTACTGCCGCAGGTTCCAATGCAGCCGCCGCTTCCGGGGCCCGGTTGCTCACACTCATTCCGCTTGGCCTGACCTTGATCCCCTTCCTGCTGGCCTGGCGTGCCGGCCGGCGGCTGGCCCGGGCCTCCTATAGCGACCAGCTCTGGCAGGCACTCCTCGGGTCGTGGCTGGTGTACGCGGCCTTCGGGGCGGCAACAGGCTTTATCTGCCGCACGCCCGACGTCGGCATCAATGCCTGGCACGCGATGTTTATCCCCCTTCTTCCCTACGCCCTGGGCATGGTGATCGGCGCGCGCCGTGAGGCAGGTTCCTGGAGCCGGCTGATCGGCGTCGACGCTGTGGACTGGATATCCCGGACCAGCCAGCACTCCCGGTGGGCGGGGTCCTACCTTGCCTCGGCCGCGAAGGCCGGTTGTGTGGCCGTGCTTTCGGCCCTCTCGCTGGCCGCGGTGCTGCTGGCCGTTGATGTGTTCATCCATTGGAACCTGGTGGTTGCGGTCTATGAAGCGCTCGACGCCGGCGCGGTGGGAGGTGCGGCCCTCACCATTGCGCAGTTGGGCTTCCTGCCCAACCTCGTCGTTTTTGCGTTGGCGTGGACATCGGGCTCCGGGTTCGCCATGGGCGTTGGATCCCAGGTGGGCCCCTTGGGCACCGCCGTCGGTCCGCTGCCTTCCGTTCCGGTACTCGCCGCCATCCCGTCCGGCTCCTTGGAGTACGCCTTCGTTGCCTTGATCATTCCGGTGCTGGCCGGTGTCCTGGCGGGCTGGTGGTTCCTCCGCGAAGGGGAAAACCACTTTGATGAATGGCTCGCCATCAAGATCCGCGCCCGTTGGTTCACGGCCACAGTCTCCACCCTGGTGCTTGGCGTGCTCTGCGGACTGGCTGCCGGGCTGCTGACCGCCTGCCTGGCGTGGCTGGCGCGCGGCTCGGCCGGAATCGGACGCCTCACGGACATCGGACCCGACCCCTTCTGGACGGGAGTCTGGCTGGCGGCGGAAGTGGGTGCCGGCGTCGTCATCGGCTACGCGGCGGGACCCTGGCTGGAACGGGAGCACGCAGCAAGGGAAGAGGACGCCGAACTGGTCCGGTAATTTGCGGCCGCTGCCGTTCTTGGGCTGCCCTTAGGGGAGATTTATGGCCCTACGGGAGCTGCGAGGGCAGCGATCCTTCGAGCTGCACGCGGCACGCCGACTGCGCCTGGTCCGTCAGCGCCCGTCCAACACAGGCCTGGTATTCGCGCACTTCGTCGAAGAACAGGGACGTGACCAGGATCAGCAGCACCATGATCGCGGACACCACCAGCCCCGAAATGGTGCCGATGAGGACAAGGCGGGACTCCTTCAGCCGTGCCGCCCGGACCAGCAGCACCACGCCGAGGGCGATGCTGGCGGCTGTCAGGAGTGCTGTGAGCCAGAGGTAGCTGACGTCCAGCTGGTAGACAAAAAAGGCGCCCAGCACGGTCACCACGAAAATCCGGAACAGGGTGTGGGTCTTGGTGAGCGAGGCCTTTGCTGCCTCGCTGAGCGGCTGTTTTGTGTGCTGCCGCCCAGCCGGTTCCGGTGTGGTGTTCATGTTTTCCAGCCTACGCGAGGCTGCCCATAAGCTAGTGCCATGCGTATCGTCGTCCTCGTTTCCGGAACCGGGTCCAACCTCCAGGCAGTTATCGACGCGGTTAAGGCGGGGGAACTGGACGTCGAAATCGCCGCCGTCGGTGCCGACCGGCCGGGAACCTTCGGGGTGGAACGGTCCGCGGCAGCCGGCATCCCGACGTTCGTGGTGGACTTCAAGGCTTACCCGGACCGGGCTGACTGGAACGCTGCGTTGACCCAGGCCGTGGCCCGGTTCGAGCCGGATGTGGTGGTCTCCTCGGGGTTCATGCGGATCGTGAGCCCGGAGTTCATCAACGCGTTCGATGGCAAGTACCTCAACACCCATCCTGCTTTGCTCCCGGCCTTCCCGGGAGCCCACGGGGTGAGGGACGCCATGGCCTACGGCGTGAAGGTCACCGGTTGCACTGTGCACTGGGCCGACGCCGGTGTGGACACCGGGCCCATCATCGCCCAGGAGGCCCTGGCCATCGAAGAGTCGGACACCGAGGAGACCCTGCACGAGCGCATCAAGGTGGTGGAGCGCCGGCTGCTGGTGTCCACCCTGGCGGCTCTGACCGCCGCCCACGAGCACGCCTGATCCAGGCCGCATCAGCGCCGTCGACGCGCATATTTCTTTTCGAGGCGCAAACGCACTGGCGCACCTGAAATCCGGTGTGCGCCAGGGAACGTCCGCGTCGAAATTAGATAAGCGTGTCGCTGGCCTCCTAATCGAGGCGGCGCTGCTTGGTCTCGGGGGAGAAGAACGCCATCCACAGCACGGCCAACAGCACCAAACCGCCGGCCAAAGCGAAGGATGTTGCCAGGCCCAGCTCGGGCCAGAAGTAGTTCGCGAAGATGAGCGGCCCGAAGCCTGCACCCAGCCGGGAAAACGTGGATGCCCACCCGAACCCGGTGCCGCGCAGCTCCGTGGGGTAGAGCTCGGAGACGTAGGCGTAAAGCACCGGGATGGCCACCTGCACCACGAACCCGAACACCAGCAGCCAGAACACCGCCGCGGTGGGGATGTCCACCACGATCGCCACGATCACCAGGGTCAGCGCAGACAACGGCCCGGTGATGGCAAGGATCCATTTGCGGCCCACCCGCTCCACCAGCAGGGCCGCCACAACAACCCCCAAGAGCCCCACGGCGGCCATGGACGCGGTGGTGACAAACGCCTTGTACTCGGCGAAGCCGGCGCCGATCAGGATCCGCGGCATCCAGGTGAGGGACAGGTAGTAGACCAGCAGGATCGAGAAAAACAGGGCCCAGGCCGCGGCAGTGATCTTCCAGTTGAACTGCCAGACCAGGCGCAGCTGGTGCCAGGCGCTGCCGGCGGAAAGGCGTGGCACTTCCTTGGCGTCGGGCAGGCTGTAAACACGGGCTTCGGCGCCGGTTGCCGCCACCAGATCATCAATGACCTTGGCCGCCTCTTCCCGCCGGCCCTTGCGGATCAGGAACAGCGGGGACTCCGGGACGCTCCGGCGGACCCAGAACACCAGGAGCGCCGGCAGCACCATCACCAGCATGGTCAGCCGCCAGTCGCCGTACAGGGCCACGAGCCCTGCTGACACAAAACCGGCCAGGGCGGCACCCACCGGCCACCACCCGTCCATGGCGGTGAGCACCTTGCCGCGCTGCTTGCGGGGAGTGAACTCACCCACCAGGGCGTAGTCCACGGGGATGCAGCCGCCCAGACCGAACCCGGCCATAAACCGGAAGATGCAGAACCAGATGAAGTCGGGGGAGAAGGCGCCGAAAACGGTGAAAAGGGAGAAGATCAGCAGCGTGGCAGTGAACGCTTTTTTGCGTCCGATGGTGTCCGCGATGGTGCCCCAGACGAAAGCTCCAAGCGCCATGCCGATCAGGTTCGACGTGCCAACCCAGGCCACCTCGCCGGGGGTGAGGGCCCAGTGCGTGGAGAGCAGCGGAATGAGGATGCCGTTCAGGGTCACGTCCCAGGCGTCGAACATGAAGCCGAGGCCACCGATCAAAAAGATCCTGCCCTGGACTTTCCATCGCCAGGGCAGTTCCTGGACCACCTGCTCGCCGCTCGGCACAGTGGTGTAAGTATTCATCGCAGCCTCCTGAAAGAACTCTAGCCGGGCCCGGTGACGTTCACACTTCCGCTTGCACAAGGGGCAAAGAGCACTTCGCGATAAACTGGCCGTATCCCCACCAACCGCGGCACTGTTCCGCGACATAAGACGGAGACATTTGTGAGCTTCACGCAGCATGAGCGCGTATCCATTGACCGTGTTCCCATCCGCCGGGCCCTGATCTCGGTTTACGACAAGACCGGTCTGGAGGAGCTCGCCCAGGGCCTGCATGCAGCAGGCGTGAAGCTGGTTTCCACCGGGTCCACTGCCAAGAAAATCGCCGCCGCGGGCATCCCGGTCCAGGAGGTCGAAGAAGTCACCGGCTCGCCGGAAATGCTGGACGGCCGCGTCAAGACCCTGCACCCGCGCGTTCACGGCGGAATCCTGGCTGACCGCCGCGTCGAGGCCCACATGGAGACACTGGTCAGCATGGAGATCGAGCCTTTCGATCTGGTGGTGGTGAACCTCTACCCGTTCGTGGAGACCGTCAAGTCCGGCGCTGCCCAGGATGACGTCGTCGAGCAGATCGACATCGGCGGCCCCGCCATGGTGCGCTCCGCCGCGAAGAACCATGCCGCCGTGGCCATCGTGGTGGACCCCTCCTTCTACGGGCAGGTAGTCACTGCAGCCGCTGAGGGCGGCTTTGACCTGAACACCCGACGGCGGCTGGCCGCCAAGGCGTTCGCCCACACTGCGTCCTACGACAACGCCGTGGCCACCTGGACCGCGAGCCAGTTCCTGGATGAAGACGGCGACGGCGTCATCGACTGGCCCGCCTACGCCGGCCTCTCGCTGGAACGCTCCGAGGTCCTGCGCTACGGCGAGAACCCGCACCAGCAGGCCGCCCTGTATGTGGATAAGGCAGCTCCGGCCGGCATCGCGCAGGCCGACCAGCTGCACGGCAAGGCCATGAGCTACAACAACTTCGTGGACGCCGATGCCGCCCTCCGCGCCGCCTACGATTTCGCCGAGCCCGCCGTGGCCATCATCAAGCACGCCAACCCCTGCGGCGTTGCCGTCGGTTCCGCGGACGCCGCTGATCCCATCGCTGACGCGCATTCCAAGGCCCACGCCTGCGATCCCGTCTCGGCCTTCGGCGGCGTCATCGCTGCGAACCGCCCGGTGACAGCCGGCATGGCAGACACCGTCAAGGACATCTTCACCGAGGTTGTCATCGCCCCGGGCTTCGAACCTGAGGCTGTGGAGATCCTGTCCAAGAAGAAGAACATCCGCCTGCTCGCCCTGCCGGAAGGTTACGGCCGCTACCCGTCGGAGATCCGCCAGGTATCCGGCGGCGTCCTGGTCCAGGTCGCGGACAAGGTAGATGCCGACGGCGACAACCCCGCCAACTGGACTCTTGCTGCCGGTGAAGCCGCGGACGAAAAGACCCTCGCGGACCTGGCTTTCGCCTGGACTGCCTGCCGTGCTGCCAAGTCCAACGCCATCCTGCTTGCCCAGGACGGCGCTGCCGTGGGCATCGGCATGGGCCAGGTCAACCGCCTTGATTCATGCCGGCTGGCCGTGGAGCGCGCCAACACCTTGGGCGTCACGGTGGAGTCCGACGTCGAAGGTGCGGGCGGTGCCACCAACGTCAGCACGACAGGAGCAGGCGCGAGCGGCGCACCCCAGCGCGCCCGCGGCGCCGTTGCTGCCTCTGACGCCTTCTTCCCGTTCGCTGACGGCCTGCAGATCCTGGTCGACGCCGGCGTCCGCGCCGTGGTCCAGCCCGGCGGTTCGGTGCGCGATGAAGAAGTCATCGCAGCAGCCAACGCGGCGGGCGTGACCATGTACTTCACGGGGGCCCGCCACTTCTTCCACTAGTCCCCACCGGCCCCCTAACCTCGCTGCCCTCGGCCAGGGAACCCTGCCGGCGTGAGCCCATCTTGTGTGAAATGCCGACGGCGCCTGTCCCCTTCGCGGGGGACAGGCGCCGTCGGCGTTTCCTGGCTTCTTAGGAAGCTTCGGCGATCTCGTACGTCGCCTCGATAACGTCGCCCCACTGCGGGCCGTACAGGACCTTGGAGCCCTTGTAGCCGTAGCTGTTGACCGAGTTTTGGTAGCCGTCCGAGCCTGAGCCGATCAGCCACGGGCCGCCGGACGAGCCGCCGTTCATATCGCAGGGAATGCCCTGGGTTCCGAATGCCGTGTTGTTGGTGTCCGGGGTTGCCGTGCCTGCGCAGCTCCTGAGGGTCTCCCCGTTAAACGGTGCAGAGGCCGGGTAACCGTAGGACGTGTAGTACTCGCCGCTGTCCTCATTGAACGCCACGCCTGAACCACCAACAACGTTGGTCAGAAGCCGACCGGTGCTGTCCGGGGCCATCACGGCAAAAGCGGTGTCGTACGCCATGTTGCCGCCGGAGCTCCACTGGCGGGGTGCGTACAAGGCCCTGGCAGTCCACGTGCCGTAAGGCCTGTTGCCGTTTTCATATGCGGGGACAAACGCGAACTTTTGAGCCTTCTGCCCCAGTCCGTCCATGGCGCAGTGGCCGGCCGTCGATACCGTGCTCTTGTTATCGGAGGTGACGGCGTTGCCGGAGCAGACGTAGTTGGCGCCGCCCATGACGAAGAAGACCTTGCCGATGTGCTTCACGGACTTTTCGGTTGCAGCCATGGCACGGGTGGCCTTGATCTTGGTGCTCTTGCCTTTCTTCACGGTGTCCACCCTCGAACGGTTGCCGCGTTCGCGGGCCTTTTCGCCAAGGACCTCGCCTGAGACTGCCTGCCGCATCCGGTCGGCTGTCCAGTACTCGGCCACGCCTGTACTGTCCAGGACCGCGCTGACGACGGTGGGGTTCTTTTTCTCGTCGGAAGCCGCTGGGGCAGCGGTGGCCCCGCCGGCGGCGCAGAGCGTTAAAGCGGCTGCTGCTGAGAGGCTTAGAAATCCGGAAACTAAGGACCTGGTGCGAATCATTGTTGTCCTGTCCTAACGGGGAGGGCCCCGGGAAGGGCCAAGAGTGACGTGGCAAACATATCGCCGAATACAACATTGTAGATAGTTGCTGCGTATCGGCTAGGGCTTTCGCCTTTTTTATTGCCCGCAACTTCGGATAAGGGGCTCTGGGGCCTACCCTGGGCGGAAAGCACGACGGCGGTAGGGGCACCCGGGCGCGTGACGCCGTCGTACGTTCTCCATCGCTGTAATCCTGCCCGCCTGCTGGGTAATCCAGAAGCTCCGGTAGGGTTCAAACCCTTGTCCTCGGGTAGGTTATACATGGTGAAATAGACCGAATTTTCACAACCAAGCCGACCCACAGGGAGACGCCCGCGCATGTCCAAGATTATCTACACCCACACCGACGAAGCGCCGATGCTGGCTACCTATTCGTTCCTGCCCATCGTTGAGGCCTTCGCCTCGACAGCAGGTGTGGAGGTGGAGACCCGCGACATTTCGCTCGCCGGCCGCATCATCGCCGTTTTCGGTGACTACCTCACCCCCGAGCAGCAGATCGGTGACGCCCTTGCTGAACTCGGTGAGCTGGCGAAGACGCCGGAAGCCAACATCATCAAGCTGCCCAACATCAGCGCCTCCATCCCTCAGCTGAAGGCAGCGATCGCCGAGCTGCAGGGCCAGGGCTACGCCCTCCCGGACTACCCTGACAACCCGTCCTCTGATGAGGAGACGGCCGTCCGCTCCCGCTACGACAGGATCAAGGGCTCGGCAGTGAACCCGGTCCTGCGTGAAGGCAACTCGGACCGCCGCGCACCCCTGTCCGTCAAGAACTACGCGCGCCAGAACCCGCACTCCATGGGCGCCTGGACCGCCGATTCGAAGACCAACGTGGCCACCATGGGCAAGGATGACTTCCGCTCCAACGAGAAGTCCGTTGTCATCGAGTCTGAGGGCACCATCGCCATCCAGCTGGTCCGCGAAGACGGTTCGGTCAAGGTCCTGAAGAAGGCCTTCCCGGTTCAGGCCGGCGAGGTCATCGACGGCACCGTGATGCGCGCCGCAGCCCTGGATGAGTTCCTGCAGGCCCAGGTCGCCCGCGCCAAGGAAGAAGGCATCCTTTTCTCCGCCCACCTCAAGGCCACCATGATGAAGGTCTCGGACCCCATCATCTTCGGCCACGTGGTCAAGGCCTACTTCTCCGAGCTGTTCGATACCTACGGCAAGCAACTTGCCGCCGCCGGCATCAGCCCGAACAACGGCCTCGCTGCCATCCTGAGCAGCCTCGAAGACCTCCCGGAAGACGTCCGGGAAGGCGTCCAGTCCCTCATCAAGAAGGGCCTCGAAGAGGGCCCCGCCCTGGCCATGGTGGACTCGGACAAGGGCATCACCACCCTGAACGTCCCCAGCGACGTCATCGTGGACGCATCCATGCCCGCCATGATCCGCAGCTCCGGCCACATGTGGGGCCCGGACGGCAAGGAAGCTGACACGCTCGCCGTGCTGCCCGACAGCTCCTACGCCGGCATCTACCAGGTGGTCCTCGATGACTGCCGCGCCAACGGCGCCTACGATCCCACCACCATGGGAACCGTGCCGAACGTGGGCCTCATGGCGCAGGCAGCCGAGGAATACGGCAGCCACGACAAGACCTTCGAGATCCAGGAAGCGGGCACGGTGCAGATCGTGGACGGCTCCGGGAACGTCCTGATCGAACACGAGGTTTCCGTCGGGGACATCTGGCGTGCCTGCCAGACCAAGGACCTGCCCATCCGCGACTGGGTCAAGCTCGCCGTCACGCGCGCCCGCGCCTCCCAGACCCCTGCTGTGTTCTGGCTGGACGAGGAACGCGCCCACGACGCCAACCTCATCGCCAAGGTCAACGAGTACCTGAAGGACCACGACACCGAGGGCCTGGACATCCGCATCATGTCCCCGGTGAAGGCCATCGCGTTCACCCTGGACCGTATCCGCAAGGGTGAGGACACCATCTCGGTATCCGGCAACGTCCTGCGCGACTACCTCACGGACCTGTTCCCCATCCTGGAGCTGGGCACCAGCGCCAAGATGCTGTCCGTTGTTCCGCTGATGAACGGCGGCGGGCTCTTCGAAACCGGCGCCGGCGGATCCGCCCCGAAGCACGTCCAGCAGCTGCTTAAGGAAAACCACCTGCGCTGGGACAGCCTGGGCGAGTTCCTGGCTCTGGCCGTGAGCTTCGAGCACCTGGCCACCACCACGGGCAACGCCCGCGCCCAGGTCCTGGCCGACACCCTGGATCGCGCCACCGGCACCTTCCTGCTGGAGAACAAGTCGCCCAGCCGCCGTGTGGGCGAGCTGGACAACCGCGGCAGCCACTACTTCCTGGCCCGCTACTGGGCGGAGGAACTGGCCAAGCAGACGGACGACGCCGACCTGGCCGCCGCCTTCAGCTCCGTCGCCGATGAGCTCTCCTCCAAGGAGGAAACCATCGTGGGCGAGCTGGCTGAGGTCCAGGGCTCCCCGGTGGACGTCGGAGGCTACTACAACCCGGACGATGCGAAGGCTTCCGCAGTGATGCGCCCGTCCGCCACCCTGAACAAGGTTCTCGCCACGCTGAGCTAACGCACGGCTGCGTCAGCAGCTGAACAGGCAACGCGAAAGAGGCGGTGTCCCTGGTTCGATACCGGGGCGCCGCCTCTTTCTTATGTGGCAGGAACGGGTGGGGTCGTCCTGAGCTGACGAGCCGTCGTCGCGCGCTTGGAGCCAGGCGTTAGTCTTTGCCTTTGCCCTTGCCCTCGTTGTCCTTCTTGTCGTCATTATTTCCGGTTTCCGGTGCGGGGGCCGGAGCGGGCTCGGGAGCCGGTGCCGGAGCCTCGACGGCCGGCGGGGAAGTTTGAGCCGCAGCCCGGTCCGCAGCGATTTTCGCGTTTTCTGCTGCCTTGGCAGCGGCCGCGACAGCTTCTTCCAGGTCGGCCCGTACGGCAGCTGCGATGGTCGTGATCGTCTGGCGCCGATCCTCGGAAATTTGGCCCTTGCCTTGGGCCGCAGCCAACTCTGTTTCAAGGCCTTTCAGGGCTTTCATGGCTGTGGCGGGATCATTCTTGGAGGAAGCCTCAGTGACTTCGAGGACCCGCGCCTGAAGCTGCCGGGCAGCGGCTGGCTGCAAGCCGGTGTCGCTGGGACCGCAGCCAGCCACAAGGCCGGCCGCCAACACGGCAGCCGTGCACGTCGATACAACCCGTAACCGGGGGCCACTCGAAGTGCCCCGCAGCTTCAAGCTCACGGCTCCACGCTCTTCTGGAGCTCCTCCAGGTGCTCACCAAGGACGCCGGTCACCGTGGGGTAGGGCACGACGTCGGCGGTGGACTGGGTGGACAGGCTGGCCATCACTGCCGCTACGGCTGCAGCCAGCACCAAAACCCCAAGAAGCACTGCCAGCCACAAGCGCCGGCGTCGCGATCCTGAGGACCGCTCCTTCTTGGGCTGCCCGCCCTTCAGTACTTGTCCAGGGGCGGCCGGCGAAGCTGCGTCTACTGGCCCTGCCGCCTCACGCAGTTCATCCACCGATTCCTCAGCAGTGATGGAGGGCGGGTGGAACGGCATGGCCGGCAGGACCCTCGTGGTTTCCGGAACGAGTTCTCCGGGGGTTGACGCGGGGGACACCAGCGCCTGCCGGAGGGCGGTCTCGATGTCCGCGGCGGCGGGGCGCTCCAGAGGTTCGATGGCTGTCATGGACCGGACCAGGTCAGCCCATTCGGACGGCAGATCCTCGGGGATTTCCGGCGCACGGTGCAGGCGCGCCACGGCAGATTCAACTGCGCCGCCCGGATACTCGACCGTGCCCTTGATGCATTCAAGCAGCACAAGCCCGAGGGAGTAGATGTCCGTGGCGGAGGAGAGAGGCTTGCCCAGGGCCTGTTCCGGGCTGAGGTAAGCGGCAGTGCCCACCATTGTGCCCGTGGCTGTCAGGCGGGTGGAGTCCGCGATCCGGGCGATGCCGAAGTCCGTAAGTTTGGGACGCAGCGGCTCCCCGGGGCGGATCTGCACCAGCAGGATATTGGCAGGCTTGATGTCGCGGTGGATGATTCCGAGGCCGTGGACATACGCCAGTGCGTCGGCGATGCCTGCCCCGATTACGGCAAGTTCCTCCAGCGGGACGCGGCTATGGCGGATCCGGGTCCGCAGATCCTGGCCGTCCACAAGCTCCATGGTGAGGAAAGGCCTCGGCTCGTCAGGGATACGGTCATCGATCCCGGCGTCGAAAAGAGTGACCAGCCCCGGATGGTTGAGCGTGGCCAGGAGCTGGATTTCCGCTTCCTGCCGCTTCAATTCGTCGGCGTCCGGAGCCTGCGGAGCAAAGAGCTTCAGGGCAACGTCGCGGCCCAGGTTCTCGTCCCGGGCACAGTAAACCGATGACATTCCGCCGCGGCCAATGACTTCACCCAACCGATAACGTCCGCCGACCACTTCATTCTTGATGGAGCTAGGCGATTCCGCCACCATGACCCGTTCCTCCCGGTGCGCTGCGGCACTGTCGTACAACAAATTATACGGGCGGTGGAGTAAACGGACGATTGGCCTGGCTTCTGTTCTGTGACACGCCGAGGGCCCGGCGGCGGAACCGTGTGTGGGTTTCGCTGCCGGGCCATCGGCCACAAGGACATGTGTGCTGATGACATGTTTGCGTTGTTTCGTGTGTTGGTTTTGTGTTGTGCGGGGTCCTCCTTCCGTTCAGCCTGCTTGCTGCTGCCGCTTCAGGCGCGGGGTGCAGGCACGGTCAGCAATCGTTTGGTGTCCTAGGAGACCTTGCGCTTGCGGAGCATGAGGAGGGTTCCTGCTGCCAGGAGCAGCAGGGCCAGCGGGACCAGGGAGGCGTCCGCGCCGGTGTTGGCCAGGGCGTTGGCGCCCTGGGTGGTGCCTGCCCGGGTGGTGCCTGCCTGGGTGGTGTTTGCCTGCGCAGGTGTGTTGCCGGCGGTGGTGTCCAGGGCGATGGCGCCGCTCACTGCGGTGGAACCGGCCGGTGCTGCGGAGAAGCCGCCGGTGGCTGCGGTGCCGGTGTCAGAACCGTTGTTCGAACCCGTGGTGCCGGTGTCAGTACCGTTGCCGTTGCCGTTATCGGTGCCGGTGCCGGGGGTATTGGTGTCGGGGTCTTCGGTGCCGGTGCCGCCTGTGGTGCCGTCACCCGGGGTTTCGGCACCGGGTGTGCCGGTGCCAGGGTTCTCCGTGCCATTGCCGTCACTGCCCAGTCCCAGGTCCAGGCCCAGGTCGAGGTCGGCAACCAGTCCACCGGTGTTACCGCCGGTGCTGCCGGTGCCGACACCGACCACTGCATCTACTACGGCGCTGAGTCCGCCGGTGGTGCCACCGGTACCACTGCCGCCGAGGCTGACGTCCACAACTGCATCAACCAGTGCGTCGGTTCCACCGGTGGTGAGCCCGTCGGTGGTGCCGCTGGTGCCGCCGAGGGTGACGTCCACCAGGGCGTTGGTTCCACCGGTGGTGAGCCCGTCGGTGGCGCTGTTGGTGCCGCCGAGGTTGACGTCCACCAGGGCGTTGGTTCCACCGGTGGTGAGCCCGTCGGTGGCGCTGTTGGTGCCGCCGAGGTTGACGTCCACCAGGGCGTCGGTTCCACCGGTGGTGAGCCCGTCGGTGGCGCTGTTGGTGCCGCCGAGGTCAACCACGACGTCCGCAGCGGCAGCCAGGTCGGTCGCGGCCGCGGCGGGTGCGCCGGTGACGGCTCCGAGGTCCACAACGGCCGCCGCGGTGAGGTCCGGGCTGGCGGCCTGGCCGGTCCCGTTTCCGAGGTCAACCACGACGTCTGCAGCGGCAGTGAGGTTGGCCGGGGCCGGTGCAGGTGCGCCGGTGACGGCGTTGCCGGGACCTAGGTCCACGACGGCGGCCGCGGTGAGGTCCGGGCTGGCGGCCTGGCCGGTCCCGTTTCCGAGGTCAACCACGACGTCCGCGGCGGCTGCCAGGTCGGTCGCGGCCGGTGCAGGTGCGGCGGTGACGGCGTTGCCGGGGCCGAGGTTCACGACGGCGGCGGTGAAGTCAGGGCTGGCGGCCTGGCCGGTCCCGTTTCCGAGGTCAACCACGACGTCTGCAGCGGCTGCCAGGTCGGTCGCGGCCGGGGCAGGTGCGGCGGTGACGGCTCCGAGGTCCACTGCGGCGTTGACTACGGCGGCGACGGCCGTTGACTCCGACGGCGTTGGGCCACCCAGCAGGCCCAACGACGCGGTGTCAGCGGACGCCGCCGCCGAGACGAGGGCGGAACCGGAAAGGTCCGGACCGCTGGTGGTGTCCGCGGCGTTGGCCGCGGTGCAGCCGAAGGCTAGAAGCCCGCCGGCAAAGAGGGTGCCCAGCATCCCCCTGCGTAGGTTCGAACTCATGATGATGTCTCCTGAAAATAGTTGAGGTAAGGGGTGCTTGGTCAGCAACCCGCAATGCCGCGTTCTGCCACACAGGGGGCAGACGGGTCTCAACTAATCAGGAGAGGAACCGGGGTCCAGGGACGCCGGTGCAGGGACGTGCTCAGAGGATTCCCCGGCACGGACGGCACCGGGAACAGGAAGATCAACAGTGAAAACGCTCAGCCACGCCGCAGACCCGGAAGAACCGGACGCCGACGTGCCGCTACCGGCACCGGAACCCGGGACAGCAGGTGCCTGGGCAGGGACAGGCGAAGGGTCAGCCGTCCCAGGCTCCCCGGCCCCGGCACCGGACTCGGCCAGGGGGGCCCGCAGCGGGGACGGGGTACCTGCCAGGGCCACCGCGCCGACAGCGGAATCGGCAGAAACCGTGCCCTGCACAGCGCTGGCGGCGGGCACGTCCGCAGCCGCGGGGCCCTCCGGGGTTGCGTCCCGGTCCTCGGCAACAGCCTGGCCCCCTCCGGGGACGACGGTGCCTGCGGAAGGATCGGTGCCGCCGCCGGAAAGATCAGCGGCGTCGGAAAGATCGGCATCAACCGGAACGGACGGCAGCACAGGCAGTTCGGGAACGGCAACGGGCAGCGGAGCGGCGCCTGTGGCCAGGTCAGCGACGGGCTCCAGAACAGGTTCAAGAACCGGAACGGCCCCGGCAACAGGCGGAACAACAACGTCCACCACTGATGCGGTAGCACCGTCAACAACTCCGGCGACGGGAGCCGAAACAACCGTCACGGCACCGGCGGGAACCACCTGGTTCACCACCGGGACCGCTGCGACGATGCTGTCCGCGAGCCCCGAAACCTGGCCCACCACAGGCCCAAGCAAACCCGGCGAGGGCGCCGCAGCAGCAGGCGCGGCAGCAGCAGGCGCGGCCGCAGGGGCAGCCGGTGCAGGGCCGGCAAGTTTGTCCGTTACCGAAGAAACCGTGCTGGTAACCCCGCCCAACAGTGACGTGGTTTCAGAAAGCACGTCCGCTGAGGCCGCCGGAGACGAAAACGTCAGCCAGGTCAGGGTCGCCGCGCCGGCAAGGAACACAGGGCGCAGGGCACGCCACGCAGAACGAGCCTTAGCCATGCGTACCACCCCCAGTACCGTTGCATTCGACGGATGCCCAAAGCCTAAAACCAAATATTGCAGAAAGTCCAGAACCCACTAAAACAAATCGACAAAGTGAGGCTGCTTTTCTTCATGGGCGTGACAGCGGCTTTGAATTTGTACTGCCGTCCTTTACGGCTGTGTCACCTTTGTGGCTTGCCGTTCATCGTTCGGGTAGCTGACTCCCAGTTGGGCACGCACTCCATCGAAAAGGCGCATCGTGTTCAATGTGTCCTCCAGTGGCATCACCGGGCTTTCAATGAGGCCCTGCTGGATACACCGCGTCACCTCGCGCAGTTCGTAGGTGTACCCGCGCCCTACGGCGTCGAATTTTTCGACCCGGCGTTCTTCCCGCCCTGTTCCAATAACCAGGTCCTGCGGGTTGTTGATGGATCCGATGCTCTGCAGGAAGCCTTTGCTGCCGGCGACCGTGGCTGTGCGCGGGCCATGTGCCAGCAGCGACGAGGTCAGCTGGGCCTGCGCGCCGTGGTTGTAGCCGAGGGTCAGGGCATTCTGGGCGTCAACGCCGTCGTCATTTATATCTCCCGTGGCGCTGACTGTCTGGGGAAAGCCAAGGGTCCCCAGCGCCCAGAGCAGCGGATAAACCGAAAGGTCGAGCAGGGCGCCACCGCCGTCCTGCCTGGCCCAAAGCCTGGCGGTGGGTGAGTAGGGGGCGGGGAAGCCAAGGTCGGCCGTCACCCAGTGAATGTCCCCGATCTCACCGGAGGCCGCAATTTCGAAGGCCCGCTGCATGCCCGGCAGGAACCGGCTCCAGACGGCCTCCATGAGGAAAAGATTCCGGGACCGGGCAAGATCGATGAGCTCGGAGGCTTCCCTGGCGTTGACGGTGAATGCCTTCTCGCACAGGACGTGTTTGCCGGCGTTGAGCGCGGCCAGCACAACTTCATGGTGCTGGGCATGCGGCGTCGCCACGTAAACCACGTCCACCGCATCATCGGCGAGTAACCGCTCATAGCCGCGAATTCCGCCGTCGTCCCCGTATGCCCGACCGAACCCATACGTGGCGGCGAAGTTGTCAGCTGTCTCCTGCCCCCGGGAGCTGACGGCATACAGCTCTGCATCGGCCAGCATAGCCAGGTCCTGGGACACGGAGCGGGCAATTCCGCCGGTGGCAATGACGCCCCAGCGGAGGGGATCTCCCGTGGCGGAACGTGGATCCTGGTCGGGCTGGCTGGACAACCATGGCTTGGCGATAGGCGCACTCATGGTGCCCATCTTCTCACTGTGCTGCGAGAGCGTTTGGATTTGACCTGCAGGAACTGCGAGAGCGTTTGGATTTGACCTGCAGGAACTGCGAGAGCGTTTGGATTTGACCTGCAGGAACTGCGAGAGCATCTGGGGGAGGGCGGCGCTGCTGGACCCTGGACCTCACCCGTCCCGCCTACTTATCCGGTTTACCAAAAAGCCCGGCCCCGCAGAATGCGGGACCGGGCTTTTCGGTGACCAGATTGCTTACTTGGTGATCGGTCCGAGTACCGGATCGTCCACGTAGGCCGTCTTCACGTTTTTAGCAGTGACGATAACCGGCTCCAGCAGGTAGGCCGGGACCGTCTTGACGCCGTTGTTGTAGGAGTCCTTGTCGTTGATTTCCAGTTCCTTGCCGGCCTGGAGATCCTTCACCATGGTGATGGCGTGCTCAACGAGCTTGCGGGTGTCCTTGTTGATGGTGGAGTACTGCTCGCCGGCCATGATCGACTTGACCGACTCAACCTCGGAGTCCTGGCCCGTGATTACCGGGGTGGGCTTGCCAGCGCCCTTGACGGAGGTCAGGACAGCGCGGGCAAGAGTGTCGTTGGGGGAGAGGACGCCGTCCAGGGACTGGCTGGTGTAGCTGCCGGTGAGCAGGGTGTCGGCGCGGCGCTGGGCGTTTTCAGCCTTCCAGCCCTGCGTCACGGCCTGTTCGAACTTGGTCTGTCCGGACACTACCTTGAGCGTGCCGTCGTCGATCTTCGGCTGCAGGACGCTCATGGCGCCGTCGAAGAAGACCTTGGCGTTGGCATCGTCGGGGGAGCCTGCGAACAGTTCGATGTTGTACGGGCCGCTTGCCTTCTTGGCCTGCAGGCCTTCGAGCAGTGCCTGGCCCTGGAGCTCGCCCACCTTGAAGTTGTCGTAGGCCACGTAGTAGTCCACGTTCTGGGTGTTCAGGAGCAGACGGTCGTAGGCGATGATGGTGGCGCCGGCGTCCTTGGCCTGCTGGAGCTGGGTTCCCAGCTGCGAGCCGTCGATGGCACCGACGATGATCACCTTGGCGCCCTTGGTGACCATGGCGCTGATCTGGTTCTGCTGCTCGGACACGCCGCCGTTGGCGAACTGCACATCAGCCTTGAACCCTGCCCCGTTGAGGCCGTCGTTGAACAGCTTCTCCGCCAGGACCCAGTTCTCGCTGGTTTTCTGCGGAAGTGCGACGCCGATGGAGGAGTTCTGTTCGAACCCTCCTGCGCCTTCGGTTCCGCCGCCCGTGCTGGGCTCCGACCGGCCGCAGCCCGTCAGCGCCAGTGCTGCGATGGCAGCAACCGCTGCGGCCTTTCCTGCTTTACCAAACATTCGCATTGTTGGTTCTCTTTCCTTGTGGTGGTGTAACTCTATTCAGGCTGCAAAGCTCAGGCTTCCCTGGCGATCGCTTCCTTGGTGGAGGTGGTTTCGTCGGGCTGGAGGGGGTTGCTGGGTCCGCCGCCGGAGGGCCGGCTGAAGTTTTGTGTCAGCAGGCCGATGATCGACTTCTTGCCCTGGCTCTTGTTGTAGACGTCGAAGGCGACGGCGATCAGGAGCACCAAACCCTTGATGATCTGGGTGAGGTCGGCACCGACGCCGAGGAGCTGCAGGCCGTTGTTCAGCACTGCCATCACCAGGCCACCAATGATGGAGCCGACGACGGTGCCCACGCCGCCCGTAACCGCAGCGCCGCCGATGAAGACAGCGGCGATGGCGTCCAGTTCCCAGCCCACGCCGTCGAACGGGCCCGAGGCGGTGGAGCGTCCGACGAAGATCATGCCTGCCAGGCCGGCAAGGATGGACATGTTCATCATGACCAGGAAGTTGACCTTCTTGGACTGGACACCGGACAGTTCGGCCGCGTGACGGTTGCCGCCCACTGCGTAGACGTGCCGGCCCAGGATGGTGCGGGAGGCGACAAAGCCGTACAGCAGGACCAGGACCGCGAGGATCAGGCCGGGGATGGGGAAGGAAGTACCGGGACGGCCGGTGGCAAACAGGTACGTGGCGTAGAGGATGGCGCCGCAGATTAGGACCAGCTTCAGCACGGTGACCCACATTTCCGGAACTTCAGCGCCAAGAGCCTTGGCGCGGGCCCGGGAGCGCAGTTCGCCCCACACTACGAAGGCCGCGGCGGCGATGCCCAGCAGCAGCGTGAGGTTGTTGAAGCCGGTGTCGGGGCCAACCTCGGGAAGGTAGCCCGATCCGAGGAACTGGAAATCGGCGGGCACCGGAATGGTGTTGGACTTGCCCACGAACTGGTTGAAGCCGCGGAACAGGAGCATGCCGGCGAGGGTAACGATAAAGGCGGGTATGCCCACGTACGCTGTCCACCAGCCCTGCCAGGCGCCGATCACCACGCCGAGCACCAGGCCCAGGAGCACGCCGGCGCGTACCACGGGATTCCCCAGTCACGGATGGCGAGGGCCACGGTGACTCCCACGAAGGCGGCAACTGAACCGACGGAGAGGTCGATGTGCCCTGCGATGATCACCAGCACCATGCCGATCGCCAGGATCAGGATGTAGGAGTTGCCGTTGAAGAGGTTGATGACGTTGCCGGGGGTGAGGGTGCGGCCGTCGGTGGCGATTTGGAAGAAGACGATCAGGGCCACCAGGGCGAAGATCATGCCGAATTGGCGGGTATTTTCGCCAAAGAGCTTCTTGAGGGCGTTCATTGTGTGAGTCCTTGTGTCCGGAAGGTTCTGGGGTGGTCCAGGGGTCAGGCGGCTTTGCGGGCGGAGGTCATCAGTTTCATCAGGCTTTCCTGGCTGGCCTCTTCTTTGTCCAGGACACCGGTGATGGCGCCTTCGAAAATCGTGTAGATACGGTCTGAAAGGCCCAGGAGTTCGGGCAGCTCCGAGGAAATGACGATGACACCCTTCCCCTGGTTGGCCAGTTGCTGGATGATGCCGTAAATCTCGTACTTGGCTCCGACGTCAATGCCGCGGGTCGGTTCATCCAGGATCAGCAGGTCCGGGTCCGTGAACATCCACTTGGCCAGGACTACTTTCTGCTGATTTCCGCCGGACAGTTTGGCCACGCCCTCCTCCACCGACGGGGTCTTGGTCCGCAACGACTTGCGGTACTGCTCCGCTACGGTGAATTCCTGGTTGGGGTCCACCACCGAGTTGTGGCTGATCTTCCGCAGGTTGGCGGCCACCGTGGTGGTTTTGATGTCATCGAGCAGGTTCAGTCCCAGTGACTTGCGGTCCTCGGTGACGTATCCCAGTCCGGCATCAATGGCCTGCCGGACGGACTTGAGGGTCACCTGCTTGCCGTCCTTGTAGATCTGGCCGCTGATGAACTTGCCGTAGGACCGGCCAAATACGGACCGGGCAAGCTCGGTGCGGCCGGCGCCCATGAGCCCGGCGAATCCTACAATTTCACCGCGGCGGACGAAGAAGTTCGAGTTTTTGCAAACCAGCCGGTCCTGGACGTTGGGGTGGCCCACGGTCCAGTCCTTGACTTCGAAGAACACCTCGCCGATTTTCGGAGTGTGGTCCGGGAAACGCGATTCGAGGGTGCGGCCCACCATCCCTTTGATGATGCGGTCCTCGTCCACGCCGTCCGCTTTGACATCCAGCGTCTCGATCGACTTGCCGTCGCGGATGATGGTGATGGAATCGGCGATTTGTTCAATTTCGTTGAGCTTGTGCGAAATGATGATGCTGGTAATGCCCTTCGCCTTCAGGCCAAGCATCAGGTCCAGCAGGTGCTGGGAATCGGACTCATTCAGCGCGGCCGTGGGCTCGTCCAGGATGAGGATCTTTACGGACTTGTTCAGGGCCTTCGCGATTTCCACGAGCTGCTGCTTGCCGACGCCGATTTCTTTGATGGGAGTGTCCGGATCCTCGCGCAGGCCGACGCGGGCCAACAGGTCCAGGGAGCGCAGCCGGGCCTCGGCCCAGTTGATGACGCCGCGCTTTGTTGGCTCGTTGCCCAAGAAGATGTTCTCCATGATGGACAGTTCCGGGATCAGCGCGAGTTCCTGGTGGATGATCACGATGCCGGCGTGTTCGCTGGCCCGGATGTCGCGGAACTGCTGGACCTGGTTCTGGTAGACGATGTCGCCGTCGTAGCTGCCGTAGGGGTAAACACCTGAGAGGACCTTCATCAGGGTGGACTTGCCGGCGCCGTTCTCGCCGCAGATGGCGTGGATCTCGCCGGCCTTCACCCGCAGGTTCACATCGGCCAACGCTTTAACGCCGGGGAATTCCTTGGTGATGGACCGCATCTCGAGGATGATCGGGTCGGTTTGCGTGGTCTGGGACGTCATGTGCCCTAACCCTCCAATGCAATGACTTCTTTGTCCGGCCGGCAAAGCGCAGGGCCGTCTGATGAGAAAGTAAACTGGATCACGCCGGTTGTCGTCAAGTCTTTAACGCATATCCCGGATAACAAAACGGTCTAGGTCTTCCTGATTCCGGCGTGTTGGAACACCAGGGCGGCCGCTCCGAGGGCCTCCGCGCGGTCGCCCAGGGAGGACATGGCCAACGCGGTGGTCTCCCCAATGACGGGCACCGCATGCCGCACCAGTCCCCGCTTAATAGGGTCCAAAAGGAGGTTGCCGAGGCCGGCAAGTGGCCCGCCGACCACGATGACTTCAGGGTTGATCAGGTTGGCAACGTTGCCGAGCGCGCGGCCGACGGCGAGCCCAGCGTCATCGAGTACCCGGAGGGTTGCCGAGTCACGGGCCAGGGCCTTGCGCACGATATCCGCGGGGGTGAGCGGCCGGTCCTCACCGCGGCTCAGGAGCTCAATCATGGTAGTGGTGGACGCGATGGTTTCAAGGCAGCCGCGGTTGCCGCAGCGGCAGACAAGCCCCTGTTCATGGATGGTGGCGTGTCCGATTTCGCCAGTGATTCCGACGTTGCCGTAATAGGGTGCCCCGTTCAGGATGAGGCCGGCTCCGATGCCTGATCCAATCTTCAAGAACAGCAGGTTGCTGACCCCGGTGTGTTGCCCCCAGGTCACCTCGGACCAGGCGCCCAAATTGGCGTCGTTGTCAACAAAAACGGGGATTTTGAGCCGTTCCTCCAGGTGCTGGAGGATGTTGATGCCCACCCACTCCGGAAGGATTGCCCCTTGGGCCACCGTGCCGGTGCGCCGGTCTATCGGCCCGGGGATCCCGGCCCCTGCGCCCACCACTGCACTGCGCGCGATGCCGCTTTCCTGCAGGAGTTTCTCAAGCAGGATTACTGCCGCCTGGATGCCTTCCTCAGCCTGGTGGCCCAGCGGCAGCGTGACTGATTCCTCGGCAATGACGTGATAGCTCAGCGAGGCCAGTACCACCCGTAGGTGGCGCCGGCCGAAGTCGATTCCGACTGCCACCGCACCGTTGCTGTTGAGCCTGACGTTGAGCGCCCGGCGGCCGGAACTGGTGATGGGCTCCGTGGATGCCATCCCTGAATCGAGCATTATTCTGACGATGTTGGAGACCGTTGCCGTGGAGAGCCCGGTCTGCCGGGCCAGTTCAGCCTGCGTGGAAGGCCCGCCCATCAGCGATTCGATAATCCGTTGCTGGTTCAGTTGCCGCAGGGCGGATTGCGAGCCGGGATTTTTGGGCTTGCTCCTCGTTGAGCGCGAAGTTGCGGGCATGCTTGAAAGAGTGCCTTATCGGAAGTCTTGTAGTCAAGAAGTTAACGCAACGCGCCTGAGGAGCGTCGGGGAAAAGCCAGGATGATCTGCCCGCACTGACGGGCGGAGCGGTGCAAATGGGCCCCGCGGACCTGCCTAAACCGTGCCTAGTCTGTTCCTAGGCCTTCTTTTGAGGGCCGGTCCGACGACGGAAGGTGGCCGCTGTGTTGCTGGCAATCCTGCAGGCCAATGCTGTTGTGATGGATGTGGACGCGAACTGTGCCGCCATCGATGCAGCCGCAGAATCTGCTGCTGCCGCCGGGGCCGGCGTCCTGGTGACACCCGAACTCTTTCCCGTGGGTTACGCACCCCGCAGGGTCCGGGCGGAACTGGATCCCGCCCGCCTGCCAGCCCTGCACAGGAAGCTTGCCGGCATCGCGCGGCGCCATCAGGTGGGCCTCGTATACAGCCTTCCCCAGGTCACCGGGCAGGGGGAGTGGCACATCAGCGCCACTCTTCTGGATGCCGAAGGCAACAGCCTGCTCGGCTACTCCAAGGTGCACCTCTTTGGTCCTGACGAACGCGCGGCGTTCAGCCCGGCGGCCGAGCCTCCCGCCGTCGTGGATTTCAACGGCGTGCCAACCTCGATGGTGATCTGCTACGACGTCGAGTTTCCCGAAGCCGTCCGTGCCGCAGCCGTGGCCGGAGCCGAACTGCTCCTGGTACCCACCGCCCTGGCGCACGGGTTTGACGACGTTCCGCAGGTTTTGCTGCGTGCTCGCGCGCTGGAAAGCCAGTTGGCCATTGCCTACGCCAACCACTCGGGAGTGGAGGAGGGCTGCAGGTTCCTTGGCGGCAGCGTCATCGCCGGGCCGGACGGCAGGTTGCTGGCGGCGGCAGGTGAGGAAACGCAGCTCCTTTTCGCGGAGCTAAACGAAGACTCCGCCGCCGAGGCCCGCGGCGAGGTGCCGTACCTCGCCGAACGGCGGCCGGATCTCTATCGTTCCTGGGGCGACTGAGAGTTTTCCGTTACCGGCCCATCCACGTACTGCAGCGCAATCCACAACTCTGCCCGTGACTGGGCCTGGCCCAAGTCGATGTCCAACACTTCCGCGATGGCGTTGATTTGTCGCCGCACGCTGTTCCGGTGCAGGTCCAGCTCCTTGGCCGTGGCGTCCCAGCTTCCGTTTGCCGCCAGCCAGGACCGGAGAACCCGGAGCTGGGCGTCACGGCGTTCGGGCTCCAGCTCGAGGACCGGCGCCAGGATCCTGGCCGCCAGCATGCTGCCGGCCTCCCTGCCGAGCAGGCCGGTCACGGACCAGGTCATCTCCTCGACGCGGGCGCTTTTGCCCGTCGCCGATACCCGGGGCCGGAGCGAGGAGGCACGCCGGTAGGTCTCCGGCAGGCCCGACAGCTCCGTAGGCTCGCCCACCACCAGTCGCCACCCGAGGTGCTCCACTTCGGCCAGCAGCTGGTCATCCACCTTCAGCCGGGTCACGGCCGCGAAGCCGTAGTCGGTCAGCTCCACCATTTTGCTGTCGAACAGCCGGCGCCACTGCAGCAGCTCCCGGACCGGCCCGTCGTCTGCGGCGGGTGCAACCGCTGCCCGCATGCCCTGGATCACGCGGACCTGTCCGGACCGTGTTCCCGCGACGCTTTGCGCCAGCAGATCCTTTAGCCCGTTCAGCTGCCGGGTGTTGCCGCCGGCGAGCGTTTCGGGATGGAGCAGGAGGGCGGTGGCCAGCTGGCTGGGCGCCAGGGACCCGCTGGTGCGCTGGCGGACCAGCAGTTCCAGGAGGCCCACCACAGAAGAAACCACACTGTTCTGCGCGGGAGTCAACGCCTTGTCCGTGCCGAGCACCAGCCCGCCCAAGGTAGCGTCTTTGCTGCTCCGGAGGGGATGGGCGAAGACCAGCGCCGAGCCCGGGGCATCAAGCGTTTCTGTTTCCACCCGGGGTCCGGCCCCGCTGAGGAGCTTCTTGAGCAGGGGCTGGAGTTGGGAAAGGTCGACGGCGGCACCCGCCCGGGCACGAACGCGGCCGTCGGCGCCCAGAAGGACGGCCCACGCCGGGACGCGCTGGGCCAGCGCCGCGAGCAGTTCATGCTCCGGCCGGGCCGAAAGCACTGCCCGCATGAGGTGCCTGTTGGTCTCCGCCAGTTGCCGGAAAACCCGGGCGTTTCCGGACTCAAGCAGCTTGGAGAATTCCAGGCCCAGGGCGGCAAACGGCACGCTGGCGGGCACCTCCACCAAGGTGAGTCCCTGCTTCCGGCAGGCTGCCAGCACGTGGTCCGGGACGGCGTCGTAATAGGGCTGCAGGCCGAAGCCCAGCGCAGCCACTCCGGCCTCCACCAGCCGGCGGACATACTCCTCCACTCGGGCCGCACTTTGGCCCCCTTGGGGGCCGGCGCCGTCGTTTCCGCCGTCCCGGAAGGGCATGCCGGCGGTGAGGACAAATTCGCCGTCAAGCAGGTAGGGGGTGGGGTCCTCCAACTCGCTCGGCTCTACCCACCGCAGGGGCACCTGGCCGTTTCCGGCGTCGTGCACGACTGCTACTTCGGCGGGCAGGGCGGCGAGGAACTGTTCGAGCGTCACGGCGTCCAATTGGTCCGGGCCACCAGCGGCGGTTGGTGCATTACGTCTCATGAGTGAACACTATAGGTCACTTTGCACTCCTTGAGATGCGGCTCACACCCCTACTGTGGGTGAGGGGAAAACCGCTCAACCAGCCAACGACAGAACGGACGTCAACGATGACTGTGCCTACACTCTCCGGCCCGGCTCCGGACGGCACCGCCGGAACAGCAGCCCGCCCGGCCCTGGGCGCACAGCTGCTGCGCCGCAAGCCAATCGCGCAGATGGTCAACGAGGCAGAAAGCTCCGACGGCGGCCCCCGCCTGGTCCGCAGCTTCGGCGTCCTGCAGCTGACCATGATCTCTGTTGGGGCAACCCTCGGCACCGGCATCCTGGTGATTCTGGGCGAATCCGTTCCGCTTGCCGGGCCTGCCATCTGGATTTCGTTCGCGATCGCCGGCCTGGCCGCACTGCTCTCCGCGGTTTCCTATGCGGAAATGGCAGGGCTGGTGCCCGTTGCCGGGTCCAGCTATTCCTACACGTACGCCACCATGGGCGAGGGGATGGCGTGGATCTGCGGCTGGTGCCTGGTGCTGGAGTACGCCGTTTCCGTGGCCGCCGTCGCCGTCGGTGCCGGCCAGTACGTGAATGAAGCGCTTGCCGTCTTCGGCTCCGTCCTGCCAGATGCAGTGTCGCAGCCACCCGGGGACGGCGGAGTGGTCAACATCCCCGCAATGGTCATCGTGGTGCTCGCAACCGTCCTCCTGGTCCGCGGCGCGAAGGAAAGCGCCTGGATCAACACCTCCATCGTGGTGGTGAAGGTGGGCATCCTGCTGTTCTTCTGCGCCGTGGCCTTCACCGCATTCAACGCCGGCAACTTTGAGCCCTTGCTGCCCATGGGTGCTGCCGGCGTCTCCGCCGCAGCCTCCCGCGTCTTCTTTTCCTACATTGGATTCGACGCCGCCTCCACAGCAGGCGAGGAAGCGCGGAACCCCAAGCGCGACCTGCCCAGGGCCATTATGTTGTCCATGCTGATTGTCACCACCATCTACGTCCTGGTGGCCGTCGCTGCCATCGGCGCCCGGCCATGGGGATGGTTCGACGGAACGGAGGCGGCCCTGGTGAAGATCCTCGAAGAGACCACCGGCCAGCCGTGGATTGCACTCGTCTTTGCAGTGGGCGCGGTGCTGGCAATCGCCAGCATCGTCCTGACGGTGCTCTACGGGCAGACCCGTATCCTGCTGTCCATGTCCCGTGACGGGCTCATCCCCAAGGTCTTCGGCCGCGTTTCCCGCCGTACCGGCACCCCCGTGGCAGGGACGCTCCTGGTGGGGGCCGCCGTCGCGCTGACCGCCGGGCTGGTGCCCCTGGGTGCGCTCGCGGATGCCACCAGCATAGGCACCCTGTTTGCGTTCGCCCTGGTGAACGTCGCCGTCATCTACCTCCGCCGCACGCGCCCGGAGCTGGAACGCACCTTCCGCGTGCCACTCTTCCCGCTCACCCCCATCCTCGGCGCCGCGATGTGCGCATACCTGATGGCGAACCTCGGCGCTGACACCTGGGTGGTCTTCGCCCTCTGGATGCTGGTGGGCGTGGCCGCGTACTTTGGTTACGGCCGCCGGAACTCACGGGTGGCGGCACTCAGCAACGAGGAATACCGCGAGCTCTCCGGACCACCACTTTCAACCCAGCAAACCCCAGAACAGACGAAGGCAGAACTTCCATGACCATCGCCACCGAACTGCCGGCCTCAGATCCATCCAGCACATCAGCCACTCCCGGTGCGGCCCCGGGCCCAGGCGGCGCCGACGCAGGTCACATCACCATGCTGAACCCGGACTTCCCGTTCAGCTACGACCACTACCTCGCCCACCCGGACGGCCTCGGTTCCGTGCCGCCCGAACTTCTGGGCACGGAAGTCGCCGTCATCGGGGCCGGGCTTTCGGGGCTGGTCACTGCGTACGAGCTCATGAAGCTGGGGCTGCGGCCGGTGGTGTACGAAGCCGATCGGATCGGCGGACGCCTGCGCACTGCATCGTTCCCCGCTGCGCCCGGTGTTGTGGCGGACCTCGGCGGCATGCGCTTCCCGGAATCCGGCAAGGCGTTCTACCACTACGTGGACCTGCTCGGCCTTGAAACAGAGGAGTTCCCGAACCCCCTGTCCCCGGCCACCTCCAGCACGGTGATTGAACTGGCAGGCCAGAAACACTATGCGGAGAAGGCCAGCGACCTGCCGCCGTTCTTCCGCGAAGTGGCGGATGCCTGGAAGGCAGCCGTGAATGACGGCGCCCAGTTTGTCGAAATGCAGCAGGCCATCCGGTCCAGGGACACCGCGCGCATCAAGGAGCTGTGGAACGAGCTGCTGCCGCTGATGGATGAGCAGACCTTTTACGGCTTCATCGCGGCCAGCGAGTCATTCAGGAAGGCCGGGTTTGCGCACCGGGAAGCCTTCGGCCAGGTGGGCTTCGGCACCGGCGGCTGGGACACCGACTTCCCCAACTCCATCCTGGAAATCCTCCGGGTGGTGTACACGGACGCCGACGACCAGCACCGGCTTATCCGCGGGGGAGCGCAGCGGCTCCCCGAGGCACTGTGGCAGCACGCGCCGTCGGGCATGGCCCACTGGCCGGAAGGAACGTCGCTGGCGTCGCTGCACTCCGGCTCCCCGCGCGGCGCCGTGGGCAGGATCAGCCGCGACCCCGACGGAAACCTGCGGATCCGCGAACGCTGGGGCCGCGAAGCCAGCTACCCCGCCGTGGTTACCACCTGCCAGTCCTGGCTGCTGTCCACCCGAATCCACACGGAAGAGGCCCTGTTCCCGGCCGAACTGTGGACGGCCATTGAGCGCTCGCACTACATGCAGTCCTCCAAAACGTTTGTGATGGTGGACCGGCCGTTCTGGAAGGACATCGATCCTGAAACCGGGAACGAAGTACTCTCGATGACGCTCACGGACCGGCTCAACCGCGCAACGTACCTCCTGGACAACGGGCCGGACCAGCCCGCCGTCATCCTGCTCTCCTACACCTGGAACGACGACGCTCTGAAGTGGCTGGCGCTGGACGCGGACGAGCGCGTGGAACTGATGCTGCATTCGCTCGAGCAGATTTACCCGGGAGTGGACATCGCAGGACACATCGTGGGCCAGCCGATCACCGTTTCCTGGGAGGCCGATCCCAACTTTATGGGTGCCTTCAAAGCCAACCTGCCCGGCCACTACCGCTACCAGCAGCGGCTGTTCACGCACTTCAAGCAGGACGCGCTGCCGGACTCACAGCGCGGGATCTTCCTGGCCGGCGACGACGTCTCGTTCACGGCAGGCTGGGCTGAAGGCGCCGTCACCACCGGGCTCAACGCGGTGTGGGGAGTGCTGAACCACCTGGGTGGTTCCGCCGCACCCGGCAACCCCGGGCCCGGCGAACTGCTCGACGAAATTGGCCCAATTTCCCTGGACTAGGCGTGCATCTCCCGGTGCGCCTTGGCCAACTCCACGTAGCGCGCCGCGTTGGCCCGGACGCCGTCGTACTCTTCGCCGGTGAGTTCGCGGCGGATCTTGCCCGGCACGCCCGCCACGAGTGAGCGGGGCGGGACGATGGTGCCCTCCAGGACGACGGCGCCGGCTGCCACGAGCGAGCCGGTGCCGATGACGGCGCCGTTAAGTACGGTCGCGCCCATGCCGATCAGGCAGTCGTCCTCCACAGTGCAGCCATGCACGACGGCGGCGTGCCCCACGCTGACACGTTGGCCCACTGTGCAGGGGAAGCCGGGGTCCGCGTGCAGCACCACGTTGTCCTGCACGTTGCTGCCCGCACCGACGGTGATGGCGGCGGTGTCGGCGCGTACGGAGACCCCGTAGAACGCGCTGGAGTCCTCGGCCATCGTGACGTTGCCGATGATCGAGGCGGTGGGCGCAACAAAAGCGGATTCGTGGACGGCCGGGGTGTTGCCGGCGAAGGGGTACAGAGGAGCCATGCGCCAAGCCTAGGACATCCGCCGTGGTCCAAGTAGCTCGCAGTTAAAGTCGTGAAAACCCGAAATGGGGACGTTAACTGCGAGCTAGTTGGGTGGGGGAGGCGCGGGGGTGCGCAGGACCAGGAACTGGTAGTGCTGGGTCCAGTACCCGGCACCGGGCCCGGATTCTGCACCCGTGCCCTCCGACCACGTAACAAAGTCTTCGAAATCGCCATGGCGCCCAAAAACTTCCCGGACCGTCGCGTCGCTGCGCCGGCTGAAAAAGCGGGGCTCGACGTCGTCCTCGGGATTCAGTACCTCTTCATCGTCGCCGGACCAGAGGCCGACGGCGATCAGCCCGCCGGGAGCGGTGACGCGCACCAGCTCTGCCAGGACGACGTCGATGTCGTATGCGGGGATGTGCAGCAAGGTGCTCATCGACCACAATGCCGGGAACGAACCGTTTGGGAACGGCAGGCGCCGGGCGCTCGCAACTGATACACCCAGGCCCCTGGCCCGGGCCAGCCGGACCTGCCCCTCAGCGAGATCCACTCCCGTGTAATGGATGCCCGCTTGAACGAATTTCAACCCGTCCAGACCCGTCCCGGTCCCGACTTCGAGGACGGAGTGGCGCCCCTCTGCCTTCAGCAGGGCGATGAAGCGCTGGCGCTGCTTCACGCGGTTGCGCGACGGCGGGCGGTCGGCGCCGGAAGCGGCCCGCCGGTTGTAGAAGTCGGCCAGGCGGCGCTCGCCGTCCTCCGCCCCCGGTTCCATCGCGCCTCCCTGACGCTTAGTTCACCGTCAGTTAAAGACGACGGTGCGGTTGCCGTCCAGCAGCACCCGGTGCTCTGCGTGCCACTGCACCGCCTGGACCAGCGTGCGGCCTTCAACGTCCCGGCCCATCTGGACGAACTGCTCCGGTGTGCGGGCGTGGTCCACGCGGATGACTTCCTGCTCGATGATGGGGCCCTCGTCCAGTGCAGCCGTCACGTAGTGGGCGGTGGCACCGATCAGCTTCACGCCGCGGGCGTGCGCCTGGTGGTACGGCTTGGCGCCCTTGAAGGACGGCAGGAAGGAGTGGTGGATGTTGATGGCCTTGCCGGTGAGCTCGGTGCAGAGCTCGTCGGAAAGGATCTGCATGTAGCGGGCCAGGACCGTCAGTTCAATATCGTGTTCGGCCATGATGGCGCGGAGCTTGTCCTCCGCCTGCCCCTTGGTGTCCTTGGTGACAGGGATGTGGTGAAACGGAATGCCATAGAACTCGGCCAGCCCGGCAAGGTCCTGGTGGTTGGACACGATGGCGGGGATCTCGATGGGCAGGGTTCCGGAGCGCTGCTGGAACAGCAGGTCATTGAGGCAATGGGCGGCGGTGCTGGCCATGACCAGGGTCCGGACCTTTTGCCCCACCGCATTCAGGCTCCACTGCATGCCGAATGCCTGTACCACCGGCTCCAGGGCGACCCGAAGCTCTGACGCGGCAGCCACCGTCGTCACCTCTACCCGCATAAAGAAGTTTCCCGTTGCCGGGCTGCCGTACTGCTGCGAATCGGTAATATTGCACCCCGCCACCAGCAGGGCGCCGGCCACCGCATGGACGATCCCCGGGCGGTCCGGGCAGGACAGGGTTACTACGTACGCTTGGTTCAGCTGCTCTTCACTCACGCCTACAAGCGTACCCGCGCAGGGCGCTGCGGATTTGGTAGGCTGAAAGGGTCGCAACTGGCGTTGGGTGGCTAACCACCAGGGAGCGGCAATCACGAAGACCACGGATCGTACGCCTGGGCCGAGGGTCATGTCTTGCCGGAATTGGTGCTGCACCCCGTCAGTACTTGCAGCGCCATGACCGCATTTTTGCGCTGTCATATGGAGGTGCGAAAGTGCGTCAACCGGTAGCCTGACCTAAGCAGTGCCCGTTATCCCTAGCCAGGAGTTCTTCGTGACTACTACAGCCACCTCCACCACCGCCGTCAGCAACCAGCCGCTGGCTGAGCTTGATCCCGAAATCGCAGCAGTCCTGGACCAGGAGCTCGGCCGCCAGCGCGGCACCCTGGAAATGATTGCTTCCGAGAACTTTGCCCCGCGCGCCGTGATGGAAGCCCAGGGCTCCGTCCTCACCAACAAGTATGCAGAGGGCTACCCGGGCCGCCGCTACTACGGCGGCTGCGAGTACGTTGACATCGCCGAGCAGTTGGCCATTGACAGGGTCAAGGCCCTCTTCGGCGCGGAGTACGCCAACGTCCAGCCGCACTCCGGTGCCCAGGCCAACGCCGCAGCGCTGTCCGCCATGATCACCCCGGGCGACAAGATCCTCGGCCTGTCCCTGGCCCACGGCGGCCACCTGACCCACGGCATGAAGCTGAACTTCTCGGGCAAGCTCTACAACGTGGCTGCTTACCAGGTGGAGGAAGACAACTTCCGCGTGGACATGGACAGGCTCCGCGAGCAGGCCATCGCCGAGAAGCCCCAGGTCATCATCGCCGGCTGGTCCGCCTACCCGCGGCACCTGGACTTCGCTGCCTTCCGTTCCATCGCCGACGAGGTTGGCGCGCTGCTCTGGACCGACATGGCGCACTTCGCCGGTCTGGTTGCCGCAGGCCTGCACCCGAGTCCGGTGCCCTACTCCGACGTCGTTACCTCCACTGTGCACAAGACCCTCGCAGGTCCGCGCTCGGGTGTAATCCTGGCCAAGCAGGAGTGGGCCAAGAAGCTGAACTCCAACGTCTTCCCGGGCCAGCAGGGCGGCCCGCTGATGCATGTCATCGCCGCCAAGGCCGTGGCCTTCAAGATCGCCGGCACCGAGGAGTTCAAGGAGCGCCAGGAGCGCGTCCTGGAAGGTGCGAAGATCATCGCCGACCGCCTCAACCAGGCGGACGTCGCCGAAGCCGGCGTCTCCGTCCTCACCGGCGGCACCGACGTACACCTGGTCCTCGTTGACCTGCGCAACTCCAAGCTGGACGGCCAGCAGGCTGAGGACCTCCTGCACTCCGTGGGCATCACGGTCAACCGGAACGCCGTTCCGTTCGATCCCCGCCCTCCGATGGTCACCTCCGGCCTGCGCATCGGCACCCCGGCCCTGGCAACCCGCGGCTTCGGTGCCGCCGAATTCACCGAGGTGGCAGAAATCATCGCCACCGCGCTGAAGGCCGGCAACGCCGCCGACGTCGAGGCCCTGCAGTCACGCGTGGACAAGCTCGCGGCCGACTTCCCGCTGTACCCGACGCACGAGCAGTGGTGACCCATGACTAAGACAACCCAGACTGCAAAGGTTCTTGACGGCAAGGCGGCCGCGGCCGCCATCAAGTCTGAGCTGACGGAGCGCGTCGCGGCGCTGAAGGCCGCCGGCGTCACTCCCGGCATTGCCACTGTGCTCGTGGGCGCTGACCCCGCTTCCCAGCTGTATGTGTCCATGAAGCACAAGCAGTCCGAGGCGATTGGGATGAACTCCATCCAGCGTGAGCTTCCGGCGGATGCCACCCAGGCTCAGGTTGAAGCCCTCATCGACGAACTCAATGCGGACCCTGCCTGCCACGGGTACATCGTGCAGCTGCCGCTGCCCAAGCACCTGGACACCGATGCCATCCTCGAGCGCATCGACCCCGCCAAGGATGCCGACGGCCTGCACCCGACCAACCTTGGCCGGCTGGTACTCAACGTCAACAACGAGATCACCTCGCCGCTGCCGTGCACGCCCCGTGGCGTCATCGAGCTCCTCGAGCGCAACGGCTACAGCCTCGCCGGCAAGCACGTTGTGGTGGTGGGCCGCGGCGTCACCATCGGCCGTTCCATCGGCTTGCTGCTCACGCGGCGCGCCGTGAACGCCACCGTGACACTGACGCATACCGGGACCGAGAACCTTTCGGAACTGCTGCGTCAGGCGGACGTGATCGTGGGCGCGGCGGGTGCGAAGCACATCGTCAAGGCCGCAGACGTGAAGCCGGGCGCTGCCGTGCTCGACGTCGGCGTCACCCGCGAAACCGACCCCGAGACGGGCAAGAGCAGGGTCCACGGCGACATCGAGCCCGCCGCGGCCGAGGTGGCCGGCTGGATTTCGCCGAACCCCGGCGGCGTCGGTCCCATGACCGTTGCACTGCTGATGACCAACGTGGTGGAAGCCGCGGAACGCCAATTGGCACAGCAAAGCGGAATCACCCGGTAGTTCGTCTTCTCAACGCCCGACGACGGCGCGCCCCTTGCGCTCATGGGGCGCGCCGTCGTCGGACTTTAAGGACAGAACCGACGGTCCTCTTCCACCTGCCGGGCAGCTCTACTAGTCTGCGGAGGGTGCACAACAAAGCCACCGTGTCCTCCGGCGCCGCAGCCGGTGCCGTCCAGCCCGCCGCCGAACCCCGCACCGAACCCCGCCGCACCGTTATCACGGCTGAGAACCTGAGCAAGATCTACGGCGACGTTGCCGCTGTGGACGGCATCTCGTTCAGCGTCCCGGCGGGGGAGTCGTTCGGCCTGCTGGGACCCAATGGTGCGGGCAAGTCCACCACCATGAAGATGATCGGCGGGGTCACCCGGCGCACGGCCGGGAACCTCCACATTATGGGCCTGGACCCGGACTCCCACGGACCGGAGGTCCGCGCGCACCTCGGTGTGGTGCCGCAGCAGGACAACCTCGACGAGGAACTCCGGGTCCGGGACAACCTGCTGGTGTACGGCCGCTACTTCGGCCTGCCCATGAGCTACCTGAAGCCGAAGGCCGACGAGCTGCTCGAGTTTGCCCAGCTGACGGACAAAGCAAAGTCCAAGGTGGACGCGCTGTCCGGCGGCATGAAGCGGCGCCTGGCCATCGCCCGTTCGCTCATCAACGAGCCGCGGATCCTGCTGCTGGATGAACCCACCACCGGACTGGACCCGCAGGCCCGGCACATCCTCTGGGACCGGCTGTTCCGGCTCAAGGAGCAGGGCGTCACGCTGATCCTGACCACGCACTACATGGACGAGGCCGAGCAGCTGTGCGACCGGCTCATCGTGGTTGACAAGGGCCGCATCATGGCCGAGGGGTCCCCGGCGCAGCTGATCCGCGAGCACTCCACCCGCGAGGTGGTGGAGCTGCGGTTCGGGTCCGAACGGAACACCACCATTTCTGCGGAGCTGGACGGGATCGGAGAGCGGCTGGAGGTCCTGCCGGACCGGGTGCTGATTTACGCGCACGACGGCGAGGCGGCCCTTGAGCAGGTAGCGTCGCACGGCCTGCGACCGTTGACATCACTGGTCCGGAGGTCCTCGCTGGAAGACGTGTTCCTCCGGCTGACGGGCAGGAGCCTCGTTGAATGAGGTCGTGAAGGCAGGCTTGACCGGCAAAACGGAGGTGCCTTCCCGGGCGCACAGCCCTGAGACGGCTGCAGCAAAGGCGAGGCGCTGGGGCGCCTTCTATTACGCCGAGCAGGTGCTCAGGGTGATGAAGGGCTACAGCTGGTCCATCATCATGTACAGCGTGGGCCACCCGGTGGCTTACCTGTTTGCCATGGGCGTGGGCCTGGCCACCCTGGTTGACTCCCAGGGCACCGGAGCCTTCGGGGGAGTGGGCTACGTGACGTTCGTAGCGCCGGCACTGGTGGTCTCCGCCGCGGTCATGACGGCCGCCAACGAGTTCACCTTTCCCGTCATGGACGGCTTCAAATGGCGCCGGACCTACTACGGACCGCACGCCTCGCCGTTGACGCCCCAACAGATAGCCGCCGGCCACATTATGGCGGTGACCCTGCGGTTCCTGCTGCAATCCGCCGTCTATTTTGCTGCCGTTGCCCTTTTCGGTGCGGCGCCCGGCGGCTGGGGTTGGGTCACCATCCTGGTTGCCACGCTGGCGGGGCTCTCCTTCGGCCTGCCGCTGATGGCGTATGCCGCGTCCATTACTGAGGACAAGGGGCAGTTCGCGCTGGTGATGCGCTTCATCGTGATGCCGTTGTTCCTGTTCTCCGGCACGTTCTTTCCCCTGGACAGCCTCCCGCTGGCGGTGCGCTGGATCGGCTGGATCTCACCGATCTGGCACGGCACCGAACTGGGCCGGGTTTTCAGCTACGGGTACCAGGAACCGCCGCTGTTGACCATCCTGCATGCCGTGGTGCTGGTGGGCCTGGCAGTGCTGGGCTGGTTCCTGACGCGGCGGCAGTTCGCGGCAAGGATGGGCCGATGAGCCCCGGGCTGCCCGTGAAGAGCGCCGCGGACGAGGCCCGCAACAGGACGTTCGGGGCGCTCTATTCCCGCAACGCCAAGGCCGTGATTTCGCGAGGGCTCCTGGCTACGAAAAGCACCAACTGGCTGGTGATGCTCTCCGGATTCTTTGAACCGGTCCTGTTCCTGATCTCCATGGGAGTAGGGCTGGGCGCGATTGTGGGTTCGGTTCAGGGCCCGGGCGGTGGGGAGATCAGTTACGCCGCCTACATTGCTCCGGCCCTGCTGGCCGTCTCGGCGATGAACGGCGCGGTCTACGACTCGACGTGGAACGTGTTCTTCAAGATGAACTTCGCCAAGCTGTACCAGGGCATGCTGTACACGTCGCTGGGGCCGCTGGACGTGGCACTGGGGGAGATCTTCCTGGCACTCCTGCGTGGGCTCCTCTATGCGATGGGTTTCACAGCCGTGATGGGTGTGATGGGTTTAATCACCACACCCTGGGCGCTGCTGATGGTTCCAGCCTCGGTGCTGATCGCATTCGGGTTCGCCAGCATCGGAATGGGGATCACCAGCTTCCTGAAGACGTTCCAGCAGATGGACTGGATCAACTTCATCATGCTGCCCATGTTCCTGTTCAGCGCCACGTTCTACCCGCTCAGCGTCTACCCGCAGGCGATTCAATGGCTCATCCAGGCCATGCCGCTGTGGCACGGGGTGGAACTGCTGCGCCAGATCAGCGTTGGCACGTTCACGGCGGCGACCCCCATCCACATCGGTTATTACCTGGTGATGACCGCCGCCGGAATGCTCCTCACCACGGTGCGGCTGCGGCAGCTCTTCCTGAAGTAGCCTGCCTGCCGGAGGGGGCTGTTCGCCGGGGGTGGAAGGCGGCGGGAGCATACTCCGGCATTTGAGAGAATGGGTGCATGCAATCTCTGGGCAGCTCCAAGTCATCCTCCAAACCCGCCAGGGGCGGATTCTCCATGTTCCGCATCAGCGGGCCAGGACTGATGGTCCTTGTCACCGCGTTCGTGGTTGCCGTCATCTTCGCGGCCAACCAGAACGACGTCGTGGGCTGGGTTGTTGCCGTCATCGCCGCCTTCTGGCTCGCCCTCGCATGCTTCGTTGTCTTCAGCATCCAGAAGGCCGCCAAGAAAGCCGGAGCCAAGCTGACTGAAGCCCAGAACGCCTTCACCACAGCTGCCGGACGCGGTCCGTCCTCCTACGCGGACCAGGGCGGAACCCGTGTTGTTGCCGAGCGCAGCCAGGCCGAAGAGGTCCGGGACCTCAAACTGGACCACTCCTTCAAAATCGTCCAGGTGCAGATCCGCGTGGTGGAGGAGGAACGTGCCAAGGGTGCGGCCGCCAACCAGGACACCATTAGCCGGGCCCTGGAAACCATCGAGATCACCGCTACGAATGCAAGGGACATGATCAAGTCCTCCGGCGGCAGCGGAGAGCCGGTCACCGGAACCATCATCGACTAGAGTGGAGCGGGTGATCTCGGCATTGAAGAAGGACCACCTTCGCATCGCATCCGTTAATGTCAACGGCCTTAGGGCTGCTTACAAAAACGGCATGGCGGCGTGGCTCGAGCCGCGCGAAGTGGACATCCTCTGCCTGCAGGAAGTCCGCGCCCCGGACGCCATCGTCCGGCAGCTGCTGGGCGACGGCTGGCACATCCTGCACGCCGAGGCCGAAGCAAAGGGCCGTGCCGGCGTCGCAATCGCCGCCCGTGAAGAGCCCCTCGAAACGCGGAACGGCATCGGCGATGACTACTTCGCTACCGCCGGCCGCTGGGTGGAGGCTGACTTCCGGTTCGCCGACGCCGCCGGACACCCTGTCCAGCTCACTGTTGCCAGCGCCTACGTCCACTCCGGCGAGGTGGGCACGCCCAAGCAGGACGACAAATTCCGGTTCCTCGACGCCATGAGCACCCGCCTCCCGGAACTGACCAAACACAGCGACCACGCCCTGGTGGTGGGGGACCTTAACGTGGCCCACACGCCCCGGGACATCAGGAACTCGAAGGGCAACGTGAAGAAGGCGGGCCACCTGCCCGAAGAACGCGCCTACTTTGACCGGTTCTTCGGCGAGGAAATCGGCTGGCAGGACGTCCACCGCAACCTGGCCGGCGACGTTGACGGGCCGTACACGTGGTGGTCCCAGCGCGGGAAGGCGTTCGATAATGACACCGGCTGGCGCATTGACTACCACCTGGCCACCCCCGAACTGGCGTCTGCCGCCATCTCCGCGGTGGTGGACCGGGCGGCCTCGTGGGACACCCGCTTCTCCGACCATGCCCCGCTGGTAGTGGATTACCAGCTTTGAGCCCCGAAGGTTTCCTCCCCATGACTAGCCAGACTTCCACGGCAACCAAGAAGCGCATCCTTTCCGGCGCCAAGCCCACAGCGGACTCGCTGCACCTGGGCAACTACATCGGCGCGGTCCGCAACTGGGTGGACATGCAGGCCGAGTACGACGCCGTCTTCTTCATCCCGGACCTGCACGCCGTCACCGTGGACTTTGACCCCGCTGAACTGGCGAAGCGTACGCGCATCGTGGCTGCCCAGTACATCGCGGCCGGCATCGATCCGGACAAAAGCATTTTCTTCGTCCAGTCCCACGTGCCCGAGCACGCGCAGCTGGCCTGGGCCCTGAACTGCATCACCGGTTTCGGTGAAGCCTCCCGGATGACCCAGTTCAAGGACAAGACCCAGAAGTCCGGCGCCGACGCCGCCACCCTGGGGCTGTTCGCCTACCCCACCCTCATGGCCGCGGACATCCTGCTGTACCAGACGGACCTGGTGCCGGTGGGGGAGGACCAGCGCCAGCACCTGGAGCTGACCCGGAACCTGGCCCAGCGCTTCAACACGAGGTTCGGCCCCACGTTCACGGTTCCTGAGGCCACCATCGTCAAGGAACGTGCCAAAATCTACGACCTCCAGAACCCCAGCGCCAAGATGTCGAAGACGGGTGAGTCACCCAACGGCGCCATCCAGCTGCTGGAAGACCCCAAGATCGCCGCAAAGCGCATCAAGTCCGCAGTGACTGATGCCGGGACGGAAATCAGGTTCGACTCTGAAGAGAAGCCCGGCGTCTCCAACCTGCTGACCATCTACTCGTCCCTGACGGGTAAGTCGGTGGCGGAACTCGAAGCCGAGTACCAGGGGAAGATGTATGGCCACCTGAAGGTGGACCTCGCCGAGGTGGTGGTGGAGTTCGTCACGCCGCTCCGTGACCGCACCAACGAGCTGATGTCAGACCCGGCGGAACTGGACAGGCTGCTGGCGCACGGCGCCGAGCGTGCCCGCGAAATCGCTTCCGTAACTCTGGGTCAGGTTTACGAGCACATGGGCTTCCTTCCGTCCTTCTCCCTTGCAGGAGTCCGCTAGCGCCATGCCATCCAGCAAAGTCACCGCAAGGGAAGGCTCCCGCTCCACCAAGGTGGCGGGAATGTCCGGTAACCCCCAAGGCGACCCAGCGGAGGCTTCCGGCAGGAAGGCTGCCACCGCGCCCCGTACGGAAGACGTCAGTGTGGGCGTCATCCTGGGCTTTCCGCCGGATGTGGCTGAAGAGCTGCAGCGTTGGCGGGCTTCGTTCGGCGACCCGCTCGCCGACGTGGTGCCGGCCCACATCACACTGGTCACCACCACTCCAACCCAGGACTGGGAGGCCACTCTGGAGCATGTCCGGCAGGTGGCACTGAACCAAAGTCCCTTTATGGTCACCATCGCCGGGACCGGGACGTTCCGTCCGGTTTCGCCCGTGGTCTTCATCAATGTGGAGGACGGCTTCGCGGACTGTGTTGACCTGCACGAAAAGCTGCAGCAGGGCCCGCTCCAGCGCGAACTGCCCTTCGCCTACCACCCGCACGTCACCATCGCCCACGACGTCGCCCCGGAAAGCCTCGATGAAGCCGAAACGGTGCTGAAGAACTACAGGGCCACCTTCCCCGTGGTTAGCATGGGACTTTACGAGCACGATGCTGACGGCATCTGGCAGCTACGGGAAGAGCTGGACTTTGGGACCGAAACTGACAACGACGCCGGCACCAGATTCACGGACGCCGCCGCGGACACAGCCACCGAAGCAAGCGGAACAACAGCCACTTCCCACTGAGCAGGCCCGGCTAAAGCTTGCCGTCATCCAAAAGCAGATGGAGCTGGGCAAGGCACGCCGGGCAGGGGGCGGCCCGTTCGCCACCCTGATGGCCACCTTCCATTGGCTCCTTGCCCGCCTCAACGCGCTCCGGCCCATGCGCGCCTTCCGGCACTACACCCTTCAGCACGGCCCGCTGATGAGCGCCGGCATTGGCTTCAACATGTTCTTTTCCATCACCGGCCTGCTCACCACCGGCTTCTCCATCGCCGGGCTGGTGCTGCGCGGACAGCCTGCGCTCCTGGACACCATCATCAGCAGCGTGGCCCAAAGCGCGCCCGGGCTCCTGAAGCTGAACGGCGCCGAAGGGCTCGTCGATCCGCAGGACTTGCTCAACCCGGACGGGCTCGGCTGGACCGCAACCATCGCCGCAGCAGTCACCGTCTTTACGTCCCTGCGATGGATTGCCGGACTTCGGGACGGGCTGCGCGGCGTTATGGTGCTGTCCCCGCTGCTGGTCAACCCCATCCTTTTGAAACTGCGCGACGCCGGCACGCTGCTTCTGCTGGGTGTTGCCCTCGTCATCAGCGCCGGCGCGTCCCTGGTCTTCGGCACGGCAGCCGGGTGGGTCTCGGACTTCCTGCGGCTCGACGCCGTACTGGCGGGCCCGCTGACCACGTCCATCAAGATTGGGGTTCCCCTGGTGTTGAGCTGGGTGACCGCAATCATTATGTTCCGGCTGGCCGGAAGCTTGAAGCTGTCACGGCGGGCGCTCCTCGAAGGCACCATCCTGGCCGCAGTGGGCACTACCGTCCTGCAGGTCTTCAGCACCGAACTGCTGGCCGGCGCCGGACGAAATCCCATCCTCGCGCCGTTCGCCATCATCATCGGGCTGCTGATCTGGTTCAACCTGGTGAGCCAGGTCTACCTCATCTCGGCGGGATGGGCCGCCATCCGGGAGGCCGACCTCAAGCACCAGTCTTCAGGGCACGAGAAGGGCACCTGGGGAGCCCGCCAGGTCCAGCCCGGCAAGGTGCCTGTCCAGCCGGGCAAGGCGTCGGTGCGCACGGACACCGCCGCCCCGGCTACTGGCCGGCGTCGAGGTATTGGTCGGCCCAGGCAGCGATAATCCTGGCAGCCCGGGCGGCCTGGCCCTTTCCGGTCAGGAGGTGGTCACTGCCTTCGAGGGAAACGAAGTTCCGGGGATGCCGAGCCGTCTGGAAGATGGTGCTGGCATTCTCGATGCCCACCGTGTTGTCCGTGGGGGAGTGCAGCACCATCAGCGGCTTGTGCAGCTGCTTGATGCAATCAGTGAGGTCGGCGTTCTCCAGGTCCTCCACAAAGTGCTTGCGGATCTCCACCCGCTTCCCGCCGAGGTCCACCTCGGCGCTGCCTTCGCTCAGGATCCTGTCCAGCGCAGCGTCGAAGACGTGCGCCACATGCTTGGGTGAGAAGGGCGCCCCAACGGTAGCGACGGCGTCGAGCTCGGGAATCTCCCGGGCAGCCGCCAGCACTGCGGCGCCGCCGAAGGAATGCCCCACCAGCAGGGAAATCTGTTTCCCCTCGCTCCGCATAAACTCCGCGGCCTTCACCGTGTCTGCCACCTTGTGGCTGAAGGAACCCGCGGACCACTCGCCGGCCGAGCCGCCCAGGCCCAGGTTGTCGAACCGCAGCATGCCCACGCCGCTGTCCGCCAGCGCCTTGCACATGCGCGAAGCCGACGGCGCGTCCTTGCCCAGCGTGAACCCGTGGGAGAAGACCCCCCAACCCTTCACCGGGCCCTCGGGAACGTCGATGATGCCGGAGAGCATCTCGCCGGTGGAACCTGCAAAGGAAACTTTTTCAGAGCGGGACACGGCGTCCCCTTTCTTCGATGCGGAGGTGCTCAACTGCGGAAACGACGACGGCGCCGACCCCCTTAGGTGGGGGACAGCGCCGTCGTCCGCTAAATCCTTTGTCAGATCTTGCGGGAGAGAATGGCCTGCTTGACCTCTTGGATGGCCTGGGTCACCTGGATGCCACGGGGGCATGCTTCCGAGCAGTTGAAGGTGGTGCGGCAGCGCCACACGCCTTCCTTGTCGTTAAGGATCTCCAGGCGCATGTCGCCGGCGTCATCGCGTGAATCGAAGATGAAGCGGTGCGCGTTGACGATCGCGGCCGGGCCGAAGTACTGGCCGTCGGTCCAGAACACGGGGCAGGAGGACGTGCACGCGGCGCAAAGGATGCACTTGGTGGTGTCATCGAAGCGCTCCCGGTCCTCGGCGGACTGAAGGCGTTCCTTGGTGGGCTCGTGGCCCTTGTTGATGAGGAACGGCATAACCTCGCGGTAGGACTGGAAGAACGGCTCCATGTCCACAATGAGGTCCTTCTCCACCGGCAGGCCCTTGATGGGCTCCACGGTGATGGGCTTGGACGTGTCCAGGTCCTTCAGGAGCGTCTTGCAGGCGAGGCGGTTGCGGCCGTTGATGCGCATGGCGTCGGACCCGCAGACGCCGTGCGCGCAGGAGCGGCGGAAGGACAGGCTGCCGTCCATTTCCCACTTGACCTTGTGCAGGGCGTCGAGGACACGGTCGGTGCCGTACATGGTGAGGTGGAAGTCATCCCAGGTGGCTTCTTCGGAGACCTCCGGGTTGTACCGGCGGACGCGCATGTGCACATCGAACGTGGGGATTTCGCCGCCACCGCCGACGCCGGCAGGCAGTTCAATCTTTGAGGCTGGCTCAGCGGTTTCAGCGGTCATCTTAGTACTTCCTCACCATCGGCTCGTAGCGGGTAAAGACAACCGGCTTGGTGGCCAGACGGATACCGGCGATTGCCTCTGCTGGTCCGTCCGCCGGCGCGTGGTCGTCCTTGTACGCCATGGAGTGCTTCATGAATTTCTCGTCGTTGCGTTCCGGGAAGTCCTCGCGGAAGTGTCCGCCGCGGGATTCTTCGCGGTGCAGGGCTGCCACGGTCATGACCTTGGCCAGTTCCAGCAGGAAGCCCAGCTCAACGGCCTCGAGCAGGTCAAGGTTGAAGCGCTTGCCCTTGTCCTGGACGTTGATGCGCTTGTACCGTTCCTCGAAGGAGGCAATGTCGCGCAGCACCTGGTTCAGGGTGTCCGCGGTGCGGAATACCTGCATGTTGGCGTCCATGGTGTCCTGCAGTTCCTTACGGATTACAGCCACCTTTTCTTCGCCGACGCCGTTGCGGGCAATGTCCAGCAGTTCGGTGGTGTATGCCAGCGGGTTCTCCGGCAGTTCCACAAAATCAGCCGTCTTGGCGTACTCCGCAGCGGCGATGCCGGCGCGCTTGCCGAACACGTTGATGTCCAGCAGCGAGTTGGTGCCCAAACGGTTGGACCCGTGAACGGAGACGCACGCAACCTCGCCGGCTGCGTACAGGCCGGGGACCACGGTGTCGTTGTCCTGCAGGACCTCGGTGGTGATGTTGGTGGGAATGCCGCCCATGGCGTAGTGCGCCGTCGGGAAAACGGGAACCGGTTCCGTGTAGGGCTCCACGCCAAGGTAGGTGCGGGCGAACTCGGTGATGTCCGGGAGTTTGGCATCGATGTGCGCCGGCTCCAGGTGCGTGAGGTCCAGGAGGACGTAGTCCTTGTTCGGGCCGCAGCCGCGGCCTTCGCGGACTTCGTTTGCCATGGAGCGGGCCACGATGTCTCGGGGCGCCAGGTCCTTGATGGTGGGGGCGTAGCGCTCCATGAAGCGCTCACCTTCCGAGTTGCGGAGGATGGCGCCTTCACCGCGGGCGGCTTCGGAAAGCAGGATGCCCAAACCGGCGAGGCCGGTCGGGTGGAACTGGAAGAACTCCATGTCTTCCAGGGGAATGCCGCGGCGGAACGCGATGCCCATGCCGTCACCGGTGAGGGTGTGGGCGTTGGAGGTGGTCTTGAAGACCTTGCCGGCGCCGCCGGAGGCGAACACCACGGACTTGGCCTGGAACACGTGCAGCTCACCGGATGCGAGGTCATAGGAAACCACACCGGCAACGCGCTTCTGCTTGTACGGCGTGCCGTCCTCGCGGACTGCGTCCTCTTCGACCGTCAGCAGGTCCAGGACGTAGTACTCGTTGTAGAACTCAACGTTGTGCTTAACGCAGTTTTGGTACAGCGTCTGCAAAATCATGTGGCCGGTACGGTCCGCGGCGTAGCATGCGCGGCGGACGGGAGCCTTGCCGTGGTCGCGGGTGTGCCCGCCGAACCGGCGCTGGTCAATCCGTCCTTCGGGCGTGCGGTTGAACGGCAGGCCCATCTTTTCCAGGTCCAGCACGGCGTCGATGGCCTCTTTGGCCATGACCTCTGCGGCGTCCTGGTCAACCAGGTAATCGCCGCCCTTGACGGTGTCGAACGTGTGCCACTCCCAGTTGTCTTCCTCGACATTGGCAAGGGCTGCACACATGCCACCCTGCGCCGCACCGGTGTGCGAGCGGGTGGGGTAGAGCTTGGTCAGTACTGCTGTGCGGGCGCGTTGACCGGACTCGATCGCGGCGCGCATGCCAGCGCCACCGGCACCGACGATGACGACGTCGTACTTATGGACCTGCATACCAGACGCTCTTTCTCTCAAAATTCGCTATAAAACAACGGTCGGGCGTTGCCCGCTCCGCAAAACAAGGCCCGCGGTTGTACCCGCGGGCCCGGGATGCTGCCGGTGCTAGGCAGGGCAGAACCCGCCAGGCAGGGGAACGCCGTCAACCACGGGGCACGGGTTGAAGGTAAAGATCACCAGGGTGCCCAGCACGATGATGACGACGGTGGCCGAGTAGAGGACCGTCTTCAGCCAGCGGCGGGTTGAATCCTTTTCGGCGTAGTCGTTGATGATGGTGCGGACGCCGTTGGTGCCGTGCAGCATGGCCAGCCAGAGCATGGTGAGGTCCCAGAACTGCCAGAACGGGTCTGCCCACTTGCCGGCAACAAAGCCGAAGTCGATGGCGTGGATGCCTTCGCCCACCAGGAGGTTCACAAAAAGGTGGCCGAAGATAAGGATTACCAGCACCACGCCGGAAAGCCGCATGAACAGCCAGGCGATCATCTCGAAGTTGCCACGGCTTCCGCCCGTGCGTCGGTACTGGGGGGCGATACGACCGCTGCGCGGGCTCTCGATGGTTGCAGACATGGCTTAGTGACCTCCGAGCGCGAGGGACAGGTGGCGGATGGAGAAGGCGACCATGGTGACCACCCAGAGGCCCAGGACTGCCCAGAGCATCTGGCGCTGGTACTTGGCGCCCTTCTTCCAGAAGTCCACCGCGATGATGCGCAGGCCGTTGAAAGCGTGGAAAACGATGGCGGCAACAAGGCCGGTCTCACCCAGGGCCATCAGGGGGTTCTTGTAGGCACCGATCACCGCGGTGTAGGCCTCCGGAGACACCCGTACCAAGGAGGTGTCCAAGACATGGACCAACAAGAAGAAAAAGATCACTACACCGGTAATCCGGTGTCCTACCCAGGACCACATGCCTTCACGGCCGCGGTACAAGGTGCCAGCTGGTTTTGTCGGCACTGATAAACCTCCCTGCAACACAGCGGCGCTGGCATGGGATCCACGCGGGGGGAACGCCTGCTGCGAGAGCACTCGTAGCTCGGAGCCTAAATCTAGGCTCCGCTAACAGCTTATTCAATTTAGGAACTCCTTGGTGCCCAGTAACGGCAAGGAATCCGCCGATTAATGAGACAAACGCCACAATTCCCTGCAGCCCGGGCGGTATATGTTGCGGCTGGGGGCGCTGGAAGGGGCCCTCTGTATCCGGTCGGCTAAAGTGGGGACTGATGAGTACAGACAAAGTGACAAGCCCGGTTTCACCCCTTGACCGCTTCATTGCGGTGATCCCGGCAGGCGGAGTGGGGACCCGCCTTTGGCCCCTGTCGCGAGCCGCAGCTCCCAAGTTCCTGCACGATCTCACCGGTTCGGGCAGCACGCTGCTGCGCGCCACCTACGACCGGCTGCACCCGCTCGCCGGAAGCAGGGTGCTGGTGGTTACGGGGCAGGCCCACCGTGAAGCGGTGTGCCGGCAGCTTCCGGAAGTCCAGGATTCGGACCTGGTCCTGGAGTCCGAGCCCAAGGATTCCGGCGCGGCAATCGGCCTTGCCGCCGCCATCCTCCACGAGCGTGATCCGGACACCATCATGGGTTCCTTCGCGGCAGACCACGTGATCAGTCCGGACAGCCTCTTCCAGCAGGCCGTCCGGGAGGCCATCCACACTGCCGCCGCCGGCAAGATTGTCACGATCGGCATCAAGCCCACGCACCCCTCCATCGGGTTCGGCTACATCCGGTCCGGCCGGGACCTCCACATCGACGGTGCCCCCAGTGCCCAGGACGTAGTGGAGTTCGTCGAAAAGCCGAACGAGGAAGTAGCCCAGCAGTACGTGGACAGCGGCAACTACGTCTGGAACGCCGGCATGTTTGTGGCGCCGGTTGCACTGCTGCTCAAACACCTCGAAGCCAACCAGCCCGAGCTGTTCCAGGGCCTGCAGGAAATTGCGCGCGCCTGGGATACCCCCGCCCGCGACGAAGTCACGGCCCGCGTCTGGCCCACCCTGCCCAAAATAGCCATCGACTACGCCGTCGCCGAACCTGCCGCCGAAGCGGGGGACGTCGCCGTCGTGCCCGGCTCCTTCCGCTGGGACGACGTCGGCGACTTTGCTTCCGTGGGCAGGCTCAACAGTGCCAAGGAAGTGGACGACGTCACGGTGCTCGGGGAGGGCGCGCGCGTCTTCACCGAAAACTCCAGCGGTGTGGTGGTCAGCGACACCAAGCGTGTGATCGCCCTCATCGGTATCGAGGACGTTGTCATTGTGGACACCCCGGATGCGCTGCTCGTGACCACCATGGCCAACTCTCAGCGGGTCAAGGCAGCGGTGGACGCCCTCAAGGCCAGCGGGGATACCGACGTCCTCTGAGGCGCCGTTTCTGCCGTCGCGGTTCCCGGATGTAACGCGGGGACCGCAATGGCCCGTATTCCAGCGACCCTCGCTAGAGTGAACCAGTGCGCAATTACACTACGGAAGCCGAGCCCACCGCGCTGGTGGCTCCCTGGCTTGAGCCGCTCCTGCCGGAACTGATCGATTTCCGCCGGGACCTGCATGCGCACCCGGAACTGTCCTTCAAGGAATTCCGCACTACGGACAAGCTGGCCGACAGGCTCGAAGCCGCGGGCCTCAATCCGCGCCGGCTGGACGGCACCGGACTCACCGTGGATGTGGGTGAAGGCCCCATCGCCACCGCGCTACGTGGTGATATTGATGCCCTGCCCATCATCGAGGAAACGGGCCTGCTCTTCGCCTCGAAGAACCATGGCGTCACCCACGCGTGCGGCCACGACGTCCATACCACCACCATGCTGGGCATTGCCCTGGTGCTGCACCGGATGCACCTGGAGGAGCCCCTCGGCGCCACCGTCCGCATCATCTTCCAGCCCGCAGAGGAAACCATGCCCGGCGGCGCCCACTCGTGCATCGAGCAGGGCGTTCTGGACGGCGTTCCCCGGATCCTTGCCCTGCACTGCGATCCGCGCATCGAAGTGGGCAAGATCGGTACCCGCATCGGCGCCATCACCTCGGCCTCGGACACCATCCGGATCGAACTTTCCGGCCGCGGCGGCCACACGTCCCGCCCGCACCTGACCGAGGACCTCGTCTTCGCCCTGGCCCAGATCGCCGTCAATGTTCCCGCCGTCCTGTCCCGGCGCGTGGACGTCCGCAGCGGAGTTTCGGTGGTGTGGGGCCAGATCTCCGCCGGCTCGGCACCGAACGCCATTCCGGGAACCGGCTATATGGCAGGGACCATGCGCTGCCTGGACCGCGAGGCGTGGCACGCCGCCGGGGAGCTGCTGGATGAGGTGGTCCACCAGGTGGCTGCCCCGTACGGCGTTGACGTGCGCCTCGAGCACACTAGGGGAGTGCCCCCGGTGGTGAACTCCGAGCATGAGACGGCCATCATCGAAGCGTCTGCCCGCGCCGAAATCGGCGAAAGCGCCGTGGTGCTGACGCCGCAGTCCATGGGCGGGGAGGACTTCGCCTGGTTCCTGGCCGAGCTCCCGGGCGCCATGATGCGGCTTGGAACCAAGACCCCCGGCGGCGAGGAATACGACCTCCACCGGGGCGACTACATCCTGGACGAACGCGCCCTGGGGCTCGGCATCCGGGTCCTCACAGCAGCGGCGCTGCGCACCATCCGCGACCTTTAGGGCCAAGGGCGCGGGACGCCGTCGTACGAGGCTGCGGACTGAAGCCCGGCCTCGCTGCGCCAGTGCAGTCCCTGCGCAATCAGGGCTGTTTCCATGGCACCGTCCCGCAACGTCCAACCCGGCCTGGCTGTAGGCGGCGTATTGTAAGTTGTGCACAATTGAATTGGGCCCTAGGATGTTCTTATGACTGATGCTCCACGGCTGAACCGCCAGGTGTGCTTCGCGCTCTACTCGGCCTCCCGCGCCGCGACTGCCGTCTACCGGCCTGTCCTTGACGAGCTCGGGCTGACCTATCCCCAGTACCTGGTGATGCTGGTGCTCTGGGAAAACGAGCCGCGGGGCGTGAAGGAACTGGGCGAGGAGCTCGGACTCGACTCCGGCACGCTCTCGCCCCTGCTGAAGCGCCTGGAGTCACTGGGCCTGGTGGAACGCCGCAGGTCCGGTGAGGATGAGCGTCGCGTGGCCATCCACCTGACGGCCGCCGGACGGCAACTCAGCGGAAAAGCCAGCGCCATCCCCAAACGGCTGGCCGAGGCGGCAGGGCTGACGCCCGAGGAGCTCGACCAGCTCCACCACACCCTGGGCCGGCTGACTGCCGCCCTCCATAACAGCCACTGACAGCATCGGCCCGGAAGTTTTCAGCCTCAGAACAGGACGGATACACCATGAAACCTCTTTACACTGCCGAGGCGCTCGCCTCGGGCGAAGGACGCGACGGCAATGCGCGCTCTAATGACGGCAAGCTGGACGTCACCCTCTCCAGCCCCGTGGAACTGGGCGGAGACGGGCAGGGAACCAACCCCGAGCAGCTCTTCGCCGCCGGCTATGCAGCCTGCTTCCACTCCGCGCTCCGCCTGGTGGGCCGCAAGGAAAGGGCCGACCTGACAGACTCGGCGGTAGCTGCCAAAGTCCACCTCGGCCAGCTGGACGGGGCCGGCTTCGGTCTTGCCGTGGAACTGGAAATCGCGCTGCCCGCTCTGGATCTGGCCGCGGCAGAGGCACTGGTTGCCAAGGCACACCAGGTCTGCCCGTACTCCAGCGCCACTCGGGGAAACATCACCGTGGATATCAGGATCATGGAGTTCGCCGCGTGAGCCTTGGAACCCTCCCCGCCGCCACCCGCGAAATCCAATTGGCCTCCCGCCCGGTGGGGCGCCCCGTGGCGGGCAACTTTCGGCTTGCCGAGTCGCCGCTGCCCGAGCTGGGGGACGGCCAGATCCTGGTCCGGAACCTCTACATGTCCGTGGACCCCTACATGCGCGGACGCATGAACGATGTCAAGTCATACTCCGCGCCGTTCGCGCTGGACAGAGCGCTCGACGGCGGCGCCGTGGGTGACGTGATCGCGTCCCGATCCCCGGAACACCAGGAAGGTGACGTTGTGGTGCACAGCCTCGGCTGGCGCGAGTACGCAGTAGTGGATGGCGGCGTTGCCCAGCCTGCCCGCACAGATCTCGCCCCCGCGTCCGCGTTCCTCAGCGCCCTGGGCATGACCGGGCTTACCGCATACGCCGGACTGCTGAAGGTTGCCGGTTTCAAAACCGGCGACGCCGTGTTCGTCTCCGGTGCCGCAGGGGCAGTGGGTTCGTTGGTGGGCCAGATCGCCAAGGCGATGGGCGCCTCCCGCGTGATCGGCTCCGCAGGCTCACCCGCCAAGGTGGCCCGGCTTCTTGAGCTCGGCTTTGACGCCGCCTTCGACTACCACGACGGTCCCGTGCGCGGGCAGCTGGAGGAAGCAGCCGGCCCCGGCGGTATCGACGTCTACTTCGACAACGTGGGTGGCGAGCACCTCGAGGCAGCGTTGGCCACCCTGAATGTCGGGGGCCGGGTGGCGATGTGCGGAGCCATTGCGCAGTACAACTCGACGGAGCCGACGCCTGCACCGCACAACCTGATGCTGGCCATCGGCAAGCAACTCACCCTGAAAGGTTTCCTGGTGGGCGGCCAGCGGCAGCACGCCGCCGAATTTGCCTCGAAAATGGCCGGGTGGCTGGCTGATGGCACCGTGCAGTACGACGAAACAATCGTTGACGGGCTCGAGAACGCCGCGCAGGCCTTTATGGACCTGCTTGACGGAGCCAACACCGGCAAGATGCTGGTCCGCCTCCAGCCTGGGCAGTAACCAGCCGGACCAGTACGGGCGCCGCACTCCGGACGCGGCACCCGTACTGGTTGGTAACAACTTGTAAACAATCTCCGGGAACAAGTCCCGCTGTGCTATTGGGACGTGGTGCAGGCCACTAAAGTAGGTGGCATCAGTGCGCTCCGGCGCAGTGCTGCGGACCTCAGTGAAAACAGAATTTCAGTGCAGAAACGGACACTCATTGAATTCCAGCCGTAGCGCCACTCTCTTCATCCTGGAGGAAAATTGAAGACATCACTGCGTGCACAATTCAAGCGCGGTTCAATGGCCGGCCTGGCTACCGTCAGTGCCTCGGCCCTTCTGTTGACCGCCTGCGGCGCAGCGCCCGAAGCCGGAAGCACTTCGACCGCCGGGGTCACCGACTACACCGGCTGCATCGTTTCCGACTCCGGTGGATTCGACGACCAGTCCTTCAACCAGTCCTCCTATGAGGGCTTGAAAAAGGCTGAAGCCGACCTCGGCATCAAGGTCAACCAGGTTGAGTCCAAGACCAACAACGACTTTGAGCCCAACCTGCGCGCCATGGTCACCGCAGGCTGCAACCTGACCGTCACCGTTGGCTTCCTCCTGGGCGACGCCACCAAGGCACAGGCAACGGCCAACCCGGACAGCCATTTCGCCATCATCGACTTCGGCTACGAAACACCTATCAGCAACGTCAAGCCGATCATCTACGACACAGCCCAGGCTGCTTTCCTCGCCGGCTACCTCGCCGCAGGAACCACCAAGACCGGAACCGTGGCCACGTTCGGCGGCATCAAGATTCCCACCGTCACTATCTTTATGGACGGCTATGCCGACGGCGTGAAGTACTACAACGAGCAAAAGGGCAAGAACGTCAAGCTCCTTGGCTGGAACAAGGCCGCCCAGGACGGCAGCTTCACGGGCGACTTCGAAAAGCAGGACGTGGGCAAGCAGTTGACCCAGAACTTCCTGGACCAGGGCGCCGACATCGTGATGCCGGTGGCCGGCCCGGTGGGCAAGGGCGCCGGTGCCGCGCTGAGCGAAGCCAAGGATGCGGGCAAGGACGTCAAGCTGATCTGGGTTGATTCCGACGGCTACCTCACGGCCCCTGACTACAAGGACATCATGCTGTCCTCTGTCATGAAGCAGATGGGCGACGCCGTGGAGACCGTGGTCAAGGAGGACAAGGAAGGTAAGTTCAGCAACACCCCGTACGTCGGCACCCTCGCCAACGAAGGCGTGCAGCTGGCCCCGTTCCACGATCTCGAGTCCCAGGTCCCTGCGGAGCTGAAGACCGAACTTGAGCAGATCAAGAAGGACATCGTTGACGGCAAGCTGAAGGTGGAGTCCGCCGCCAGCCCCAAGGCCTGACCCGCATCTGAAGCGCCACCCCCGGTTGGTCAATGACTGGCCGGGCGGTGGCGCTTTTTGCTGTGGACTTCCTCTTTCGGGCCACCGCCCGCTCATCCCAGGACTGCACCCACTAGGCTGGTGCTGCAGCCACATATCCCGTCCGGTCGATCACTGGACGCTTCGAGATTGGTCAGAGTTTTGAAACTTGAACTCAGAGGGATCACTAAACGCTTCGGAACCCTGCTCGCCAACGACCACATCGACGTGGTGGTTGAGCCCGGACAAATACATTGTCTGCTCGGCGAGAACGGGGCCGGAAAATCGACCCTGATGAATGTGCTGTACGGCCTCTACGAGCCGTCCGGGGGCGAAATCCTCGTAGACGACAAAGCGGTGGCCTTCCGCGGACCCGGCGATGCAATGGCGGCCGGGATCGGGATGGTGCACCAGCACTTCATGCTGGTCCCCGTCTTCACGGTGGCCGAGAACGTGGCGCTCGGTGCAGAACCCACCAAGGCCGCCGGTTTCCTCAACCTGGAAGAGACGCGCCGCCGGATCAAGGAAATCTCGGACCAGTACGGCTTCGACGTCGATCCGGACGCCCTGGTGGAGGACCTGCCCGTGGGCGTCCAGCAGCGCGTCGAAATCATCAAGGCGCTGGTACGCAACGCCAAGGTCCTGATCCTCGACGAACCCACCGCGGTCCTGACACCCCAGGAAACCGACGAACTGCTGGACATCATGCGCCAGCTCAAGGCCGGCGGCACGTCCATCGTCTTCATCTCGCACAAGCTGCGCGAAGTAAAGGAAGTTTCGGACACCATCACCGTGATCAGGCGCGGCAAGGTGGTGGGAACTGCCGATCCCGCTGCCCCAACAGCCGAACTCGCCTCGATGATGGTGGGACGCGCCGTCAGCCTGACCCTCGACAAAGCACCCGCACAGCCGAAGGAGAAAACCTTCGAAGTCCGGGACCTCACAGTCATCGCTTCCAACGGCCAGCATGTGGTGGACGGGCTCAGCTTCGACATTGCCCGCGGCGAGATCCTCGCCGTGGCAGGCGTCCAGGGCAACGGCCAAACCGAACTCACCGAAGCAATCCTTGGCCTCCAGGACAGGGTCTCCGGCTCCATCAGGCTCGACGGCAAGGAACTGCTGGGCCGGTCCGTCAAGGAAGTCCTGCACGCCGGCGTCGGGTTCGTTCCGGAAGACCGCAAGGTGGACGGTCTGGTGGGCACGTTCTCAGTGGCCGAGAACTTGGTCCTGGACCTTTACGACAAGCCTCCCTTCGCGAAGGGCATCAGCATGAGCCCGGCGAAGATCCTGGAGAACGCCAAGGCCCGCATCGGCGAATTCGACGTCCGGACGCCCTCCGCCGCAGCCGCCGCAGGTACGTTGTCCGGCGGCAACCAGCAGAAATTGGTCATGGCGCGCGAACTCTCCCGCCCGCTGCGCCTGTTCATCGCCTCCCAGCCAACCCGCGGCGTGGACGTGGGCTCCATCGAGTTCCTGCACCGCAGGATCGTGGCGGAACGGGACCAGGGCACTCCGGTGATGATCATCTCCACCGAGCTGGACGAGGTGATGGAACTGGCAGACCGCATCGCGGTGATCTACAAGGGCAAGCTGGTGGGCGTTGTTCCGGGCGGCACCAGCCGTGACGTCCTGGGCCTCATGATGGCGGGCATACCGCCGGAGGAACACGCGCATACCACAGGGCAGGCGCCCGCCGCTGCCGCAGCCTCCACTTCCGACGCCGAAGGAGGCGACCATGTCTGACAAACATCCACCCAAGCACGCAGCCGAAGAGGGCAGCAGCAAAGCGCACCGACCCGCCCCCGCTGCCGAGGAGACAGCCGCCGTCGTATCCGTTGATACTGCCGGCGGCGCCATGGAACCGTCGGCGGTTCCGGCCACTGCCCAAAGCGGGCAGCTCCCGGGCGGCCCCGACACCCTGCTCCGCAAAATCTTTACCGGGAGCGGCATGGTCTCGGTCCTGGCCGTCCTGCTGGCGCTCATCATCGGCGGCCTCCTGATCGCGAGCACGGACAAGCAGGTGGCCACGACCTCCACCTACATTTTCGCCCGCCCCACCGATTTCCTGACGGCTGTGTGGAACGCCGTCACCCGCTCCTATATCGCCCTGTTCCAAGGTTCGGTCTTCAACCCCCGGGGCAACAGCGTCGCGGCCCAGTTCGCACCGTTTATGGAAACGCTCACCATTGCCACGCCGCTCATCACAGCCGGCCTGGGCGTGGCACTTGCCTTCCGCGCGGGACTGTTCAACATCGGCGCGCAGGGGCAGATCATCGTGGCCGGCATCCTTGCCGCCTGGGTAGGCTTCGCCCTCCACCTGCCCCTGGGACTGCACTTGCTGCTGGTCCTGGTGGCCGGCATCATTGGCGGTGCCTTCTGGGGCGGCCTTGTGGGGCTGCTCAAAGCCCGGACGGGCGCCCATGAAGTCATCCTCACCATCATGTTCAACTACATCGCGCTGTACTTCCTGCGGTACCTGCTGAACACGCCAGCCTTCCAGCGGCCGGGAGAGACGAACCCCATTTCGCCCATCCTGGACCCCACCGCCGTGTACCCGCAGATTTTCGGCACGCAGTACCGGCTGCACCTGGGCTTCCTCCTGGCCATCGCGGCCACCGTCCTGGTGTGGTGGCTCCTGAACCGATCCACCGTGGGCTTTGAGTTCCGTGCCGTGGGCGCCAACCCCAAGGCTGCCCAGACCGCAGGCATCAACGTTTCCCGCTCCACCATCCTGGTGATGGCCATTGCCGGTGGCCTGGCGGGTATGTCCGGCGTCGCCCAGGTGGCCGGCACGGAGAAAGTCCTCACGGACGGCGTGGCGGCCACCTATGGATTCGACGCGATCACCGTCGCCCTCCTGGGACGTTCGACGCCGTGGGGCACCTTCGCTGCCGGCCTGCTGTTCGGCGCCTTCCGCGCCGGAGCCGTCCAGATGCAGATCCAGACCGGAACCCCGATCGACATCGTCCTGGTGGTCCAGTCCCTGATCGTCCTCTTTATTGCGGCTCCGCCGCTGGTCCGGGCCGTTTTTGGCCTGAACCCCCGCCGCAAGAAGCCGGCCCGTGCGGCCAGGTCCCGCCAGGCAGCCACAACCGGAGGTGCAGCATGAGCACAAAACTATCGTCGCCCCGCCCCGGAAACCCACAGCCGGGTGACACCTCCAAAGACACCCGCTCCGCCGCCATCTCCGCCAAGCCGGTGACCTGGCGGACGCCTGTCCTGCTCACCGCCTTCGGTCTGATCGCCCTGGTCTTCTTCGGTTTGCTGGCGCCCAACCAGACCGCCAGTTTCGGCATCTCCACGGGCGAAGACTTTTTCCAGTTGCCGGCCCTTGCCGTGAACGCGTTCGCGGGCGGCATCGTGTTGTCCGTACTGCTGCTGGGGCTCGCAGCCTATGCGGTGTACCTGAAAACCAAGGACCGGCCGGCTCCCGGCTGGCTGACAGTTACCTTCATCGTCCTGTTCGTGGCCGCCTTCCTCATCTGGGTGGTGGGCGGTGCCCGCACCCCGAGCATCTCGCTGGCCGGGCTGATCGCCGGGTCCGTCACCCTCGCCGTCCCGCTTGTGTTCGGCTCGTTGTCCGGCGTCCTGTGTGAGCGCGTGGGCGTGGTCAACATCGCCATCGAGGGCCAGCTCCTGGGCGGCGCCTTCACCGCCGCCATCGTTGCCAGCATGACGCAGAACCCCTTCATCGGGCTGTTGGCCGCCGCAGTGGCCGGAGCCGTGGTGTCCATGGTGCTGGCGGTGTTCAGCATCAAATACCTGGTCAACCAGATCATCGTGGGTGTTGTCCTGAACGTCCTGGTCTCCGGTGTTACCGGCTTCCTCTTCAGCACGGTCATGCAGGCGGACAGCGACCAGTTCAATTCACCTCCCGGCCTCGACATCATCGAGATCCCCGTCCTGTCCAGCATCCCCATCATCGGGCCCATCCTGTTCCGCCAATCGCTGGTGGGGTACCTGATGTACATCGCGGTCCTGGTGGTCTGGGTAGGCCTCTTCAAGACCCGGTGGGGCCTGCGCGTCCGCGCCGTGGGCGAGCACCCCCAGGCGGCCGACACCCTGGGCATCAACGTGAACGCCACCCGGTTCTGGAACGTCACCCTGGGCGGAGCCGTCGCCGGCATCGGCGGGTCCTTTTTCACCCTCGTGGCGATCGACAGCTTCACCAAAGAAATCTCCGGCGGCCGCGGCTTCATTGCGCTTGCTGCCCTGATCTTTGGCCGGTGGAACCCCATCGGCGCATTCTTCGCCGCGCTGCTGTTCGGGTTCGCAGACAACCTGCAAAGCATCGTGACCATCATCGGCACCCCCGTGCCGAGCCAATTCATGGCGATGCTGCCCTACCTGGTGACGGTTCTCGCCGTGGCCGGACTGGTGGGCAAGTCCAGAGGGCCGGCAGCCAGCGGCATCCCGTATGTCAAGGGCTGACGGGCGGGTGGGACCCGCAAGGGCCGTGGACTGGCCCGCCCTGGAAGCTGCCGCCGTCGAGGCCATGGGCAGGGCCTACACGCCCTACTCGAAGTTTCCGGTGGGGGCTGCGGCGCTGACCGAGGACGGCCGCATCGTCAGTGGCTGCAACGTCGAAAACGCCAGCTACGGGCTGACCCTGTGCGCCGAGTGCGCTCTCGTGGGCAACCTGCACATGACCGGCGGCGGACTGCTCCGGGCGTTCTACTGCGTGGACGGCAAGGGCAACGTCCTGATGCCGTGCGGGCGCTGCCGCCAGTTACTCTACGAATTCCGGGCACCAGGCATGGAGCTCATGACCACCCAAGGCATCAAGACCATGGACCAGGTGCTGCCAGACGCCTTTGGTCCCGAACACCTGGAGGAAACATGGTGACAGAGGCCCGCGCAGCGGAAAACATCGCCGAAGCGTTCGACGCCGTGGACATCATCCGCATCAAGCGGGACAAGGGCACGCTGAGCGCGGACCAGATTGACTGGACCATCGATGCCTACACTCGGGGAGCCATCGCGGACGAGCAGATGGCCGCCCTGAACATGGCCATCCTGCTCAACGGCATGAACCGCACCGAAATCGCCCGGTGGACGGCCGCCATGATTGCCTCCGGCGAACGGATGGACTTCTCCAGCCTGCGCCGCCCCGACGGTGGGCTGAAGTACACCTCGGACAAGCACTCCACCGGAGGCGTGGGGGACAAGATCACCCTGCCTTTGGCGCCACTGGTAGCGGTCTTCGGCGTCGCCGTTCCGCAGCTCTCCGGCAGGGGACTCGGGCACACCGGCGGCACGCTGGACAAGCTCGAGGCAATTCCCGGCTGGCGGGCCTCCCTCAGCAACGAGGAGATGCTGGCCCAGCTCCAGGACGTGGGCGCGGTCATCTGCGCAGCCGGTGCAGGCCTCGCTCCCGCGGACAAAAAGCTTTACGCACTCCGCGACGTCACCGGCACCGTTGAGGCCATCCCCCTCATCGCCTCGTCCATCATGAGCAAAAAGATCGCCGAGGGCACCGGGTCTCTGGTGCTGGACGTGAAGGTGGGCAGCGGCGCGTTTATGAAGGACGAGGCAACGGCCCGTGAACTGGCGGAGACCATGGTGGCGCTCGGTAAGGATGCCGGCGTCAACACCGTGGCCCTACTCACCAACATGAGCACGCCGCTGGGCCTGACTGCGGGTAACGCCATCGAGGTGGAGGAATCCGTTGAGGTGCTGGCGGGCGGCGGACCCGACGACGTGGTGGAGTTGACGGTCCGGCTCGCCGAGGAGATGCTCGCCGCTGCAGGCGTGCACGACGCCGACCCTGCGGCTGCCCTCAAGGACGGCCGCGCCATGGACGTCTGGAACCGGATGATCGAGGCGCAGGGCGGGGACCCGCGGGCCAAGCTGCCGGCGGCCCGGGAGTCCGAGGTGGTTTACGCCCCCGCGGACGGAGTGCTGGTGGAACTCGATGCCTTGGCCGTGGGCGTGGCAGCCTGGCGGCTCGGTGCCGGACGGGCCCGCAAGGAGGACGTGGTGCAGGCAGGTGCGGGAGTCCGCATGCACGCCAAGCCAGGCGCCGTGGTCCGGGCGGGCGAGCCCCTGATGACCCTGCTCACCGACACCCCGGAACGGTTCGCCCGCGCCAAAGAAGCGCTGGAAAACGCAGCAGTCATCGCACCCGAGGGATCACGGCCCGCACAGCGACTCATCATTGACCGCATAGCATAGGGACCCATGCAGGCCATCAATGACTTCATTCTCGCGGCAGCCGGACAGCCCTGGGTGTTGTTCCTTGTTTTGGCATGCTGCATCATTGATGGCTTCTTCCCGCCCATCCCCAGCGAGTCAGTGGTGGTGGGTCTGTCCGCCGTTGCCGCCACCGCAGACGTTCCCAACCCCTGGCTCCTGATGCTGGTGGCGGCTTTGGGCGCCTTTTCCGGCGACAACATCGCTTACCTGATCGGGCGAAGGGTGGGCACCCGGCGCTGGGCCTGGATGCGGGGCCCCCGGATGCAAAGTGCCTTTCGGTGGGCAGGCCGGGAGCTACGCAAGCGCCCTGCCTCGCTCATCCTCGTGGCGCGGTTCGTCCCAATCGGCCGGGTTGCGGTGAACCTCACAGCCGGGGTCACGCATTATCCGCACCTGCGCTTTGTGGGGCTGACTGTCCTGTCGGCCAGCCTGTGGGCGGCCTACTCGGTGGGAATCGGCCTGTTCTTCGGCCAGTGGTTTGAAAACAACCACCTCCTGGGCGCTGTCATCGCCATCATCTGCGCGGTGGCGCTGGGGATCGTGGTGGACGTCGTCATCAACCGGGTCCGGCGCAGGGCTCCGATGGTGGAACGGATGAAGGAACCAGAAGCGTAGCCGGACCGTTGTTCGGGCAGGACGGGGCGTAGCGTGTTGCGCCGCGGCCGTGGGACACTTAGGAACGATTTCCGCTTTGGCTGCGGCACTTTTGGCCGGTGCCATTTTGCATAGGAGCAAGACCGCGTGGAGTTTATTAATGAGGCTGTGCTCCATGCAGCTGGCCAATGGTGGATCTACCCGGTCCTGCTGTTGTTTTTCTTTGTGGACGGCTTCGCCATGGTGGTCCCCAGCGAGACCCTCATCGTGGCCCTTGCAGCGTTTTCCCGCCACAGCGGGGAACCCAATCTCTGGATCCTCGGCCTCACCGCGCTGATTGGTGCCATTGCCGGAGACAACATGGCTTTCATGCTCGGACGCCGGATCGGCCTGAACCGGTGGAAGTGGATGCGCCGGCCCAAGGTCCAGAAGGCCTTCGGCTGGGCCCGCTACGAACTGGACAAACGCGGCGCCGTGCTGGTCTTCACGGCCCGCTACATTCCCTGGGGCCGGGTGGCTGTCAACTACGTAGCCGGAAGCACCGGCTTCTCCCACCGCCGCTTCTTCCTGCTGGACGCCTTCGCTTGCATCACGTGGGTGGGGTATTCCATCGGGATTGGCCTGCTGGCCAGTTCCTTCCCGTGGCTGCACCACAACCCACTGCTCAGTGCGGGCATTGCCGTGGTGTTCGCCATTGTGCTCGGTGTCCTCATCGACCACCTGCTCCGGTTGTGGCACAAGCATCTTGCCCGCAACGACGCCGAAGAAGTGGATGAGTGGCTTGACGGCGGTCCCAATGGGGCACGGGACGGACAAACCCGCGCCACCGCGGTCATGGCACCCGCAGCCGCAGACGGCGGACCTGCCGCAACCTAGCCGCTGGCATTGAACTGCTGCCCACCCTAAGGTGGGGTACGTGACTGAGCCTATTGTTGACGCTGCCCCTGCCATCGATTTTGACCTGAAGAACCTGCCCAAGGTTTCACTTCACGACCACCTGGACGGAGGACTCCGTCCGGCCACCATCATCGAACTGGCCGAGGCCGTTGGGCACACCCTTCCGTCGACCGATCCGGTTGCGCTCGGGCAATGGTTTCGGGAATCCGCGAACTCCGGCTCCCTGGTCCGCTACCTGGAAACTTTCGACCACACCGTTGCCGTGATGCAGACCGCCGAAGGGCTCATCCGCGTAGCCAAGGAATTTGTCGAGGACCTCGCTGACGACGGCGTGGTGTACGGCGAAGTGCGGTGGGCGCCGGAGCAGCATCTGCAGAAGGGCCTCACCCTGGACGAAGCCGTGGAAGCGGTGCAGGAAGGCCTCGAGGCCGGCGTCGAGGCCGTGGGGGAGACCGGCCGGGAAATCCAGGTGGGCCAGCTGATCACCGCCATGCGCCACGCCGACCGCGGCCAGGAGATCGCCGAACTTGCCGTCCGCCACCGCAACAAGGGCGCCGTCGGCTTCGACATCGCCGGAGCCGAGGACGGTTTCCTGCCCTCCCGTTTCAAAGAGGCTTTTACCTACCTTGCCCAGCAAAACTTTCCGGCCACGGTGCACGCCGGCGAGGCAGCCGGCCTGGAAAGCATCCAGTCAGCCCTGGTGGACGGCCGGGCGCTGCGGCTGGGACACGGCGTCAGGATCGCCGAGGACATCATGGTGGAGTTCGACGACGATGACGAGACCGAGGACACCATCGGCCTGGTGACCCTCGGCGACCTCTCCAGCTGGGTCCGCGACCGTGGCATCGCCCTGGAGATCTGCCCGTCCTCGAACCTCCAGACCGGCGCAATCGCCGGCTTCGGTGACGGCATCGAAAGCCATCCGCTGGACATGCTCTACCAGCTCGGCTTCAACGTCACCATCAACACCGACAACCGGCTGATGAGCGGCGTCACCCTGACGGACGAGTTCGACCTCCTGGTGGAAACCTTCGACTACGACCTCGACGACCTGCTGGAGCTGACCCTGAACGCCGCCGAGGCATCCTTCCTGCCCCTTGAGGAGAAGGAAGCACTGGTGGAGTACATCAACGACGCCTACGCAAACCTTGGCTAGCCAGCCGTCACCCCTGCCGGAGCTCATTGGCGTGATCGCCGCCCTGCGGGAGCATTGCCCCTGGATGGGCGCGCTGACCCATGAGTCGCTGGTGGAGTACCTCCTGGAGGAGGCCTACGAGGTGGCCGAAACCATCGAGGCCGGAACCGGCACAGGAACCGACGACGCCGAACTCCGGGGCGAGCTGGGCGACGTGCTGCTCCAGGTGGTGCTGCACGCCCGGCTTGCAGAAGAGCGCGGCGCCTTCACGTTCGACGACGTCGCTCGCGGCCTGAGTGCCAAGATGGTACGCCGGAACCCGCACGTGTTCCGCCCGGACGGCTCCCTGCAGGACAGTTTTCCTGCCACGGTTGATGAGATCGTGCAGAAGTGGGACGCCGTCAAGCGGGCAGAGCGTCCCGGGCGGAGGGATCCGTTCGAAGGCATTCCGCGGGCGCTCCCGGCACTCGCCCGGGCGCAGAAGTCCATCGACCGCGCGGCGAGGGCCGGGTTTTCGGAGGCACGTCCATCGGTGGACGTGCCCGCTTTCACGTCGGAGGACGAGCTCGGCGAGCTGCTGCTCGCCGTCGTGCGTTCTGCCCGCGCCGGCGGATTCGACGCCGAGCGTGCCCTGCGCGGCGCGGTCCGGAACTACCAGCAGCGCGTCCCCGAGCAGCACCAACAGAGGTAACCGCACCATCATGACGTCCGGGGCCGGATAGGTTTCCGTAACCCGGACCACTCTCGACTACGCTGGTCCGTGACGAGTACGTCGAGTTTTCAGCTGTATTTCCCCCGTTAATCAGCCATAAGGAGCAAATTCATGGCGCTTATCGATGCCATCCACGCCCGCGAAATCCTTGATTCCCGCGGCAACCCCACAGTAGAAGTTGAAGTACTGCTCTCGGACGGCCAGATCGGCCGCGCGGCAGTTCCCTCCGGTGCCTCCACCGGTGAGCACGAAGCCGTTGAGCTGCGTGACGGCGACAAAGGCCGTTACCTCGGTAAGGGCGTCCAGAAGGCTGTTGACGCCATCATCGACCAGATCGCTCCGGCACTGACCGGTTTCGACGCCACGGACCAGCGCAGCATCGACCAGGCCATGCTGGACCTGGACGGCACGCCGAACAAGGGCAAGCTGGGCGCCAACGCCATCCTCGGCGTTTCCCTGGCCGTTGCCAACGCAGCCGCCGCCTCCGCTGACCTGCCGCTGTACAAGTACCTTGGCGGCCCGAACGCCCACGTCCTGCCGGTCCCGCTGATGAACATCCTCAACGGTGGCTCGCACGCCGATTCCGACGTCGACATCCAGGAATTCATGGTTGTCCCGCTGGGCGCCGAGACCTTCTCGGAGGGCCTGCGCTGGGGCGTTGAGGTCTACCACGCCCTCAAGGCCGTGCTGAAGGAAAAGGGCCTCGCAACCGGCCTGGGCGACGAAGGCGGCTTCGCGCCGAACCTGCCCTCCAACCGTGCAGCACTGGACCTGATCCAGGAAGCCATCAAGAACGCCGGCTACACCCCGGGCAAGGACATCGCCCTGGCCCTGGACGTCGCCTCCTCCGAGTTCTTCACCGACGGTGCCTACCAGTTCGAAGGCAAGGCCCTGACCTCCGCCGAGATGAGCGCCTACTACACCGAGCTCGTCGCCGACTACCCGCTGGTCTCCATCGAAGACCCGCTGGACGAGAACGACTGGGACGGCTGGAAGACCCTCACCGACTCCATCGGCGACAAGGTCCAGCTGGTGGGTGATGACCTCTTCGTCACCAACCCCGCCATCCTGCAGCGCGGCATCGACACCAAGACCGCCAACTCCCTGCTGGTCAAGGTGAACCAGATTGGTTCGCTCACCGAAACGCTCGACGCCGTGAGCCTGGCCCAGCGCGCCGGCTACACCACCATCACCTCGCACCGCTCGGGCGAAACCGAGGACACCACCATCGCCGACATCTCGGTGGCCACCAACGCCGGCCAGATCAAGACCGGCGCCCCGGCCCGCTCCGAGCGCGTTGCCAAGTACAACCAGCTGCTGCGCATCGAAGAGGAACTCGACGACGCCGCGCGCTACGCAGGCCGCAGCGCGTTCCCGCGTTTCAAGGGCTAGTAGCCGCATCAACGACGCGTCGGTGGCTATGGTTGAAAGACCATAGCCACCGTTGTTGTTTCGGCAGTATTAGTTCCAGCCCAGCTAGTGGCGGCCCAGGCAGGCTGCGTGTTTCAGGAGTGTCATGGCTACCCGCCGTCCCAAAGTCCCAAAGGTCGCCCCACCCCGCCAGGCAACGGTTGCGGAGGCGGACGTCATCCGCGCGGATTTCGGTACCGCCACGGACAAGCCCGGCACGCACGGGGCCGGCCGGAAAGCCGCGGCACCGAACGAAGGCCACGCCGCGGGCGGCAACCCGGCAGGCTCCAGGACTGCGTCCGGATCCCACGGCGTCACCGCATCTGCCGGCGGAGGGAAAGGGAACCGTTCCCAAGGCACCTCCCCGGCGGCCGGCACCGAAACTGCGGATGACCAGCAGCCCGTCCCCGCCAAGGCGTTTTCCGGACGGATGCTCGCGCTGGCGGTGGTCATGATTGCCATTACCATCATGCTGGCGCCCACGGTGAAGATTTTCTTCGACAAAAGGGCAGAAATCGAAGCCCTGAATGCGGACATCGCAGCCCGGGTGGCTGAAGGTGACAGCCTGCGCCAGCAGGTCTCCCGCTGGGAGGACCCCAACTACGTGAAACAGCAGGCCCGCGACCGCATTAACATGGTTATGCCGGGCGAAACCGGCTACTGGGTCTTCGGCAGCGATTTGCCGGCCGGAGAAAGCAGTAGCCAAACCGGTGCAGCAGCACAAGACCCCGCCGATCTGCCGTGGGTGGATTCCCTGTGGGAGTCCATCACGCGCGCGGCCACAGACTGAACCGCAAAAGGAAGGACGGCCCGCGACAGTGGAACTTAACACGGCAGCCGCCCGGGACGAATCCCGCCAGCCATCAGCACGAGACCTGGAGGTACTGAGCCGCCAGTTGGGACGTCCGGTCCGGGACGTCGTCGAGATTCCCGCGCGCTGCGTCTGCGGCAACCCGCTGGTGGCCGCAACCGCTCCACGCCTCGCCAATGGAACCCCGTTTCCCACCACGTACTATCTGACTCATCCGGTCATCACCTCTGCGGTTTCCCGGCTGGAGGCAGCAGGTGTGATGACCGAAATGAACGAGCAGCTGGCCGGTAACGGTGAACTGGCCAACGCCTACCGCTCCGCGCATGAGGCCTACCTGGCAGCACGTGCGGCCATCGGTGAACGGTCCGGAATCGGAGCTGTTCCCGAGATCGACGGGATATCCGCCGGCGGCATGCCGACCCGCGTCAAGTGCCTCCACGTCCTGGTGGGGCATTCCCTCGCAGCCGGTCCAGGAGTCAACCCGCTGGGGGACCAGGCCATCAACGCGATCAGTGAGTGGTGGACCACAGACAGGTGCTACTGCGAAGGCGCCTGGGATACGGCAGGGGAAGCTCCGTCCAGGGACCTCAGCCGGCACGGGCCGCAGGGGCTGCCGGACATCGTGGGCCGCCCCGCGCCGGTCCGGAAGACTTCCGGGACTGCCGAGGCCGCTAAATGACCCGCGTTGCCGCCATCGACTGCGGCACCAATTCCATCCGCCTCCTGATCGCAGACATCGACCGCAGCAACGGAACCACCAGCCTCACGGATATCGTGCGCGAGATGCGCGTGGTGAGGCTGGGCGAGGGAGTGGACGCCACGGGCGAACTGGCCCCGGAGGCCCTGGAGCGGACGTTTGCGGCCACCGCCGACTACGCCAGCCTGATAAAGGAACACGGTGCCGTCAAGGTCCGCTTCGTTGCCACCTCCGCCAGCCGTGACGCACGGAACCGGGACCTGTTCGTGGACGGCGTCCGGGACCTCCTGGGCGTGGAACCCGAGGTCATTTCCGGTGACGAGGAAGCCGCGCTGTCCTTTGCCGGAGCCAGCAGCGTCCTGCCCATCCTTGACGGCCAGGAGGTGCTGGTGGTTGACCTGGGCGGCGGCAGCACCGAGTTCGTCCTGGGTACGGCAGCCGGGGTGACGGCGGCAAAGTCCGTAGACATCGGTTGTGTGCGCCTGACCGAACGGCATCTGAGCCAGGACCCGCCCACCGCCGAACAGATAGCTGCCGCGGAAGCTGACGTGGACGCCGCCATCGCCCGCGCCGGGCAGGACGTACCCCTGGAACGAGCCACCGCCGTCCTGGGCGTTGCCGGTTCCATTACCACCATCACCGCGCACGCCCTTCGCCTTCCTGAATATTCACCAGATACGATTCACGGCACGGAACTGCCCCTCGGCACAGTCCGGGCGGCCTCCACCGAGCTCCTCACCATGACGCGATCGGAACGCGCCGGCCTGCCCTACATGCACCCCGGCCGGGTAGACGTCATCGGCGCCGGGGGACTGGTGTGGGGCCGGATCCTCGAACGGCTGGCAGAGCTCACCGGCGGGCGCATCGCAACAGCCACAGCCAGCGAACACGACATCCTCGACGGCATCGCCCTGAGTATCGGCTGACGGCCCATGAAGATATCCACCACCCGAATGAGAGCACCGCTTGGACGGACCGGCGCAGCCCTGCTCGCGCTGGTCCTGGCCGGCGGCTGCCTGGTCACCGGCCTGTTCACTGCCCAGGCGGCGCAGGCGGACGAATGGCGCGACAAGCAGTACTGGCTGGCGGAGTCCGGCATCACCAAGGCCTGGGAGGTTTCCAAGGGCGCCGGGGTCAAGGTGGCCGTGATCGACAGCGGCGTGGACGCCCAGCACCCTGACCTCAAGGGAGCCGTTGCTGGCGGCTATGACGCCTCCGGTTCAGGACAGCCCAACGGGCAGGAGGGCGTAGGCTCCAAGACGGAACACGGCACGCTGGTGGCCACCATGCTCGCAGGACGCGGCCACCAGCCCGCACGCGCTACTGCCTCGCCCTCGCCCAAGCCTTCGCCTTCACCCCGCCCCGGAGCCCTTCCCCCTGACGGAATCGTGGGGGTAGCTCCGGAAGCGCAGATCCTCTCGGTCTCCACCTGGCTGGGCTCAACGAACCCGTCCGGCAAAAGTGACCAGGACCAGATCCCCGAGGCCGTCCGCTGGGCGGTGGATAACGGTGCCCGGGTCATCAACATTTCCCTCGGCAGCACCACCCCGCAGTGGCCGCAAAGCTGGGACGCCGCGTTTCTTTACGCCGAGCAAAAAGACGTGGTGATTGTGGCCGCCGCGGGCAACCGGGTGGGCGGCAACATCCAGGTGGGCGCTCCTGCCACCATTCCCGGCGTCCTCACGGTCGCCGGCGTGGACCGCAAGGGCACAGCCAGTGTTGACGCATCCTCCCAGGGAATCAGCATCGGCGTAGCGGCGCCCGCGGAGAACCTGCTGGGCGGCGTGCCCGGCGGCAGCTACGCAGAATGGGCAGGGACCTCCGGCTCTACGCCGATCGTTGCCGGTGTTGCGGCGCTGATCCGTTCCAAGTGGCCGGACATGAGCGCCGAACAGGTCATCAACAGGATTGTTTCAACGGCGAAGGATGCCGGAGCCCCCGGCAAGGATCCCCTGTACGGCTTCGGGGTCCTTAATGCAGAGGCGGCGCTGAAGGCCGACGTGCCGGAAGCAGCGGCAAACCCGCTTGGTTCCATTGCCGAGTGGATCCGGGTCCACCGGCGGGGCAACTTTGCCACCCCCGCACCGCTCCCCACCGCGGAAGTCCCCAGCGCGGCGCCCACCCTGCCGGAGGCCACCGTCCCTGCGGTTGTGCCGCCGTCGCAGCGGGACAGTGCCCTCGGCGCCGCCGTCGTCATTGGTTTCAGCCTGCTGTTCGTGGCGATCATCGCGGCAGCCGTCATCCAGCTCCGGCGGGCGGCGGGGAGACCGGCGGAGCTGGCCGACGAGCCCGACACAGGGGTGATGGGCAGTGTGGATTCCGAGCGTCAAACCTAAGCCCTGTAGCTTTCGGACAGTTAGTGAAGATTTTCACAAACTGCGGTATCCTTGATCCATGGCAACCACCCCAGAGCTCCAGGACCGTCCCAGGGTACTCGTCGTCGGCGGCGGGTACGTCGGCCTGTACGTAGCACTCAAATTGCAGAAGAAGATCGCGAACGCCGGTGGCATCGTCACCCTCGTGGATCCACTGCCGTACATGACCTACCAGCCGTTCCTGCCCGAGGTGGCCGGTGGCAACATCGAGGCGCGCCACGCTGTGGTTTCCCACCGCCAGCACCTCAAGCAGACCGAATTGATCCAGGGCCGCGTGACCTCGATTGACCACGCCAACCGCACCGCCGTAGTGGCTCCCGCTGATGGCGGCGCGCACTTTGAGGTTCCCTACTTCGACGTTGTGATGGCCGCAGGTGCCATCACGCGTACGTTCCCCATCAAGGGACTCGCGGACAAGGGCATCGGCCTGAAGACCATCGAGGAAGCTGTTGCCCTCCGCAACAAGGTCCTGGAGCGCATCGAAGTCGCCTCCACCATGACCGACCCCGCTGCCCGCGCCAAGGCCCTCACGTTCGTGGTGGTGGGTGGCGGATTTGCCGGCAATCGAGTGCATCACCGAAATGGAAGACCTCGCCCGGGCCGCCGTCCGGAACAACCCCCGCATCAAGCAGGAGGAAGTCCGCTTCGTCCTGGTTGAAGCCATGGGCCGGATCATGCCCGAAGTCACCGCCCAGCAGGCGGAATGGGTTGTGGAGCACCTCCGCAGCCGCGGCATCGAGGTACTCCTCAACACCTCCCTGGACAACGCTGAGGGCAGCCTCAAGCTCATCAACCTCCCGGACAAGACCCCCGCCCAGGAGTTCGAAACGGACACCCTCGTGTGGACGGCCGGCGTGCAGGCCAACCCCATGGTCCGCTCCACCGACTTCCCGCTCGAGCCCCGCGGCCGCGTGCGCGTCCTGCCGGACCTCCGGGTTGCCGGTGATGAGGGCATTATCGACAACGCCTGGGCAGCCGGCGACGTCGCCGCCGTGCCGGACCTCACCGGCAAGGGCCTCCCGGACGGCACCTGCGTTCCGAACGCCCAGCATGCGCTCCGCCAGGCCAAACGCCTCGCCAAGAACCTGTGGGCCTCCCGCTGGGACAAGCCGCTGAAGGACTACAAGCACAAGAACCTGGGTGCTGTTGCAGGCTTCGGTGAGTGGAAGGGCGTTGCCAACATCAACCTTGTGGGCAGCATCGGCCTCAAGGGCGGTCTTGCCTGGCTCGCCCACCGTGGCTACCACGGCATGGCGATGCCCACATTCGAGCGCAAATTCCGGGTGGTCTTCAACTGGATCCTCAGCTTCTTCGCGGGCCGCGACACCACGCAGCTGATGGACCTGGACAACCCGCGCGGCGCCTTCGTGGCAGCAGCTACCCCGGCTCCCAAGCCGGCCGCCGCACCCGCTGCGGACGCTCCTGCCCCGGTGGCCGGCGGTTCAGGTTCCACCGCCACCACGAAAGCGGACGTGCTCCCGGCCAGCGTGAAATAGACCTGCCCTGAATTAGCACACGACGGCGGCTGTCCCTTTTGGGGATGGCCGCCGTTCGCGTTTTTCCAGAAGACGTCAGCACTGCCGCCGGCATCGGCCTTCTAGACTGGGCAGCATGACTGGCGAGAAGAACCTACAGGCCCTGCTGGCAGGGATGCGCCCGGTCCGGCGCGCGGGTGAGTACGTGTACGTCCTGTGGCCGCACGGGCGGCCTTTGACGTCGGGCATCGAAGCTGCCGTACGGGAACCTGAGGGCCTCACTGTGGTCCTGCCCCGTTCGCAGGCTGACAAGGAAGGATTGTCCTACGACTTCGTGGGCGCCTGGATTACCTTGCAGATCCACTCCGCCTTGGAAGCCGTGGGACTCACCGCCGCCGTCAGCAAGGCACTCACGGATGCCAGGATCAGCTGCAATGTCCTTGCCGGGTTCCACCACGACCACCTCCTGGTGCCAGTGGCCGACGCCCCCCGCGCCCTCGAGGTGCTGGCAGAACTCGCGGCGCAGAATGCGCCTGGGCAGGGCCGCGGGCAGGTGCCCCGGCCTGAACTCCTGCTGCGCGAGGAGACCCGCGAGGACCGGGATGCGATCCTCGCCCTGACAGCGGAGGCATTCGCCATCTCGCCGGCCACCGGTCTTCCGGCGGACGGGGAGCCGGTGGAGGTCAACGTGCTCCGGGAGCTCTTTGACGCCCAGGAGTACCTCCCCGGTTTCAGCTTGGTCGCGGTCCTGGACGGCGAGCTGGTGGGGCATGTGATCAGCACGCGCGGATGGGTGGGCGGACAGGAACTGCTGGGCCTCGGCCCCATTGGTGTCACCCCGCGGCTCCAGAGGCACGGCATTGGTTCTGCATTGATGAAGGAGAGCATTGCCAGGGCAAACGATGCGGGGGAGATCGGTATCGCCCTGCTCGGCAGCCCCGATTACTACTCCCGCTTTGGCTTTGTCCCGGCCGCAACGTTGGGCGTGCTTCCGCCCGAGGCCGAATGGGGCGATTATTTTCAGTTGTTGCCGCTTGCCCTGTGGCCTGGCGGCATCCGTGGCACGTTCCGGTATGCCGAACCGTTCTCACGCCTTTGACGGGATACCATTGAGCCGTTGCCCCAGTAGCCCAATTGGCAGAGGCAGCGGACTTAAAATCCGCGTGTTGTGGGTTCGAGTCCCACCTGGGGTACGTGGCAGAACCGGCCGCCAGGGGCCGCCGAAAGAGGAAGCCGTCCGCACCGCGGGCGGCTTTCCTGCGTTTGATTCCACATATGCAACGACTGTTATGTAAGTGTGACCTCTCTCACTTATCTTCCCCGGGCATATGCATTAGCTTGAAAGCTAAATCAGGAACACCTGATTTTTCGTGTCAAAGGCCGTTCGCACCTTTAGATCGAGGAGCTCGTAAATGACTTTATTCCCCCAGGCGGGAACCCGCGTTGCCAAGCTGACAGTGCTTGGCATCGGCGTCGCCTTTATGGCAACGGCTTGCGGCGGTTCGTCCACACCCACGGCGTCCGAAACCGCCACCGGGTCAGCGGCAGGCATCGCCTGCCCGGCGCCCGGCACCACCAGTAGCAGCGCACCGGCTGCTGACGCGGGCGGCGCAGTCCCTCCGTCCAAGGGCACAACCAAGACTCCGCTGAAGCTCGGCTCTCTCCTGCCCACCACCGGTTCGCTGGCCTACCTGGGCCCACCGGAAATTGCCGGCGTCAACCTTGGTGTTAAGGAAGTCAACGATGCCGGCGGCGTCCTCGGCAAGCCTGTTCAGGTGGTCCACCGCGACTCGGGCGACACCAAGACGGACATCGCAACCCAGTCCACCTCTGCTTTGCTCGGCCAGGGGGTCAACGCCATCATCGGCGCAGCCTCCTCCGGCGTTTCCAAGACGGTCATCAACCAGATCACGGGCGCCGGTGTACTGCAGTTCTCGCCCGCCAACACCTCGCCGGACTTCACCACGTGGGACGACAAAGGCCTGTACTGGCGTACGGCGCCCTCCGACGTTCTCCAGGGCAAGGTCCTGGGTAACTACATGGTCACCTGCGGTGCCCAAACCGTCGGCATGATCGTCCTGAACGATGCCTACGGCACGGGGCTGGCCACCAACATCAAGGCAGCGTTTGAGTCAGCCGGCGGCAAGGTGGTGGCTGAGGAGCTCTTCAACGAGGGCGACACCCAGTTCAGCAGCCAGGTGGACAAGGTTATTGCAGCCAAGCCCGATGCAATCGCCCTGATCACCTTTGACCAGGCCAAGAGCATCGTGCCGCTGATGACCGGCAAGGGTGTGAAGGCCAGCCAGATGTTCCTGGTGGACGGCAACACGTCGGATTACAGCAAGGACTTCCAAGCGGGCACGATGGAAGGAGCCCATGGTACCTTCCCGGGAACCTTCGCCAACGAATCCTTCACCAAGAAGCTTCTTGAAGTGGACCCGGCACTGAAGGACTTCACCTACGGCGGCGAATCCTACGATGCCGTGAACCTGATTGCACTGGCATCCGAGGCCGCCGGCAGCACCAGTGGAGTTGAAATCGCCAAGCAGCTCAAGGGAGTTTCGGAAGCCGGCGAGAAGTGCACCAGCTTCCCCTCCTGCGTCACCCTGCTGCGTGAGGGCAAGGACATCGACTATGACGGCCAGTCCGGCCCTGTAACCTTCTCCGACGCCGGTGACCCGACAGAGGCCTACATTGGCATCTACGAATACACCAACGACAACAAGCTCAAGCCCCTCCAGTCGGAGTTCGGCAAGCTGTAACGCCACCCGCAACACCAAAGAGCCCCTGTCCAACCGGACAGGGGCTCTTTGTGTGGCGTTTGCCTTTACTCGACAGTGTCGGCCAGCGTGCCAAGATACAGCTGAATGACCTTGGGGTCCTTCATCAGTTCACGGCCGGTGCCCGTGTACGCATCCCGGCCCTGATCCAGGACGTAGCCGCGGTCGCAGATCTGCAGGCAACGCCTGGCGTTTTGTTCCACCATGATCACCGAGACGCCCGCGCGGTTGATCTCATGCACGCGCAGGAAGGTTTCGTCCTGCTTGACGGGGGAGAGGCCCGCGGACGGCTCGTCGAGCAACAGCACTGCCGGATCCATCATCAACGCCCGTCCCATCGCCACCATCTGGCGCTCGCCGCCTGAGAGGGAGCCGGCGCGCTGGGCCCGGCGCTTGCCGAGTTCAGGAAACAGGCTGGTGACGAAGTCGAACCGTTCGGCGAAGTCCTTGGGACGCTGGAACATGCCCATCTGCAGGTTTTCCTCGATGGTCAGGGTGGCGAAAACGTTGTTGGTCTGGGGGACGAAACCTACGCCCCGGCTTACCAGCTTGTTCGCCTTCAGGCCTGTAATGTCCTGCCCGCGCACCACCACTGTTCCGGAATGGACCTTGACGAGGCCGAACATTGCCTTCAACAGGGTCGACTTGCCGGCTCCGTTGGGCCCGATGATGCCGATCAGTTCGCCTTTGCGGGCCTCGATGCTGCAGCCGTTCAGGATGTTGACGCCGGGAAGGTAACCGGCCACCAGATCGGTGACCTTGACCACCGAGTCGCCGTCGCTGACGGGCTGGGCGGCGGGTGCTGCGCTGGTGCTGCTCATTGACTGTCCTTCTCTGTGGTGCCGGTCTCCGTGCTTCCGTGACGGCCGCGCGGTTGGTCGCGCTGAGGCTGGCCTTCCCCGGTGTGAACGGGGCTGTCGCCCTCTCCGGCCACGACGTCGACGGCGATGATGCCCGCATTCTCTGTTCCGACGATGGATTCTTCGTCAGCCACCAGTTCTGCTGCAAGTTCCTTGATGCCCTCGGAGTCGCCGAGGTCCACGTCATGGTGGGCGCCCAGGTAGGCGTCGATGACAGCGGGGTTCTTCATGACCTCCCCCGGGGGACCTTCCGCAACCACCTTGCCCTCGGCCATCACCACCACCCAATCGGCGATGTGCCGGACCATGTGCATATCGTGTTCGACGAAGAGAACCGTCATGCCTTCGGCTTTGAGGTTCTTGATGTGATCGAGCAGGGACTGCGTCAACGCAGGGTTGACTCCTGCCATGGGTTCATCAAGCATCACCAGCTTGGGCCGCACCATGAGGGAACGGGCCATTTCCAGGAGCTTGCGCTGGCCGCCGGAAAGGGACGCTGCATAGTCGTCCTTTTTCGCGTCCAGCTTGAACTTCTCCAGCAGGACATCGGCCTCGGCGGTAATCTGCTTCTCCCGGCCGCCCCAGATGCCCTTGAAGAGTGCCTTGGCGAGGCTCTCACCGGGTTGGTTCGCAGCGCCGAGGCGCATGTTTTCCATCACGGTGAGCTTGCCCATGACCTTGGTGAGCTGGAACGTGCGGACCATTCCCATCCGGGCCACCTTGTATGGGGACACCCCTGCCAGGCTCTGGCCTTCGAACTGCCACTTGCCGCTGTTCGGCGTATCAAAACCGGTCAGCAGGTTGAACAAGGTTGTTTTGCCGGCTCCGTTGGGGCCGATCAAAGCGGTGATTTTGTGCCGGGGAATTTCCAGGTAGTCGACGTCCACCGCATTGATGCCGCCGAAGCTTCGCGTGACGTTTTCGGCCACCACGATGGGGTCCCGCTTCTTGCACCCGGGGCCGGTTTCGCCGGCGGCTATGGGACGGATGTCCGTCATGTAGTCCGTTTCCCCGGCCTGTGTGGTGGGGGATTCTTCGCTGTGCTTGCTCATGCGAACGCCAGCTCCTTCTTGTTTCCGAAGACGCCCTGCGGCCTGAAGATCATCAGCAGCATGAGGGCGACGCCTACCAGGATGTACCGCAGCTGCCCGGCCTGGACCGTGTTGAGCCACGTGATGGCACCTGATTCGATCAGGCCGTAGAGGATCCCCTGGGTCAGGGAGAGGACCACCCAGAAGATCATGGCGCCGATGACCGGTCCGAGGACCGTGGCCATGCCACCGAGCAGGAGGCAGGTGTAGAGGAAGAACGTGAGTTCCGTTCCGTAGTTTGCCGGCTGCACCGATCCTCGGGGAAGGGTAAAGACCATGCCGGCGAGGGCGCCCAGCACTCCGCCGATGATGAGGGCCTGCATCTTGTAGGCATAGACGTTCTTGCCCAGTGACCGTACGGCGTTCTCGTCTTCGCGGATGCCTTTGAGCACCCGGCCCCAGGGGCTGCGCATCAGCAGCCACACGAGCGTGCAGCAGAGTGCCACCAGGGCCCATCCCACCACGCGGATGAAGAAGTCACGGTTATTCATGCCGAAGTAGTCGCCTTCCGGGAACGGGTTCATGGAGTAGAACCCGCCTTCGAAAGCCGCCAGGCCGTTGGCTGATCCCGTGACCGAGGTGAGCTGGTTCGTGGTGACGATATACCGCACGATTTCCGCTGCCGCAATGGTGACGATGGCGAGGTAGTCCGCGCGGAGCCTCAGGGTGGGAATGCCAAGCAGCAGCGCGAAAATGGCCGAGGCAATGACGGCGATCAGCAGACCCACGAAGAACGGGACGCCGAAACTGAGGGTGGAGATGGCGAAGCCGTAGGCACCCACGGCCATGAAGCCCGCCTGGCCGAAGTTGAGCAGCCCCGAGTAACCGAAATGTACCGCGAGGCCGAGTGCGGCCAAGGCGTAGGCGGCCGTCGTCGGGCTGAAAATCTCAGCGGCGGCGCTGGCAAGAATGAATCCAAAGTCCACGGCTGTCTCCTAACCCACGCGCTCGCGTCGGCCCAGGATTCCCTGCGGCCGGAACAAGAGGACAACGATCATGATGAACAGGGCTCCCACGTATTTGAGGTCGGCAGCGAGGCCGAACACGGTGGTCAGCTCCACAAAGATGCCGACGATGATTGATCCGATCAGGGCGCCGAACACGGTGCCGAGCCCGCCGAGGGTGACGCCGGCAAAGATCAGCAGCAGGATGGCGGAACCCATGTCGAACGTGACGCCGGGACGGTAATAGGCCCAGAGAATGCCACCGAGCGACGCCAGCATGCCACCGGTGATCCAGACAAGCCGGATCACGCCGTCGACGTCGATTCCCGACGCCGCCGCGAGGGCGGGGTTGTCCGCCACTGCGCGGGTTGCTTTGCCCAGCCTGGTTTTCAGCAGCACGATGCCGATCAGGGCGATGACTACCGCGCTGATGCCCAGGGACCAGAGGTTGTTGGGTGAGATGGATACCGGGCCGAGCTGAATCTCAGGGCTTTGGGCGAACGGCAACTGCTGGGTGGCGCCGCCGAAGAAGAACTGGATGACATACCGGACGGCAAGGGCAAGGCCGATGCTGACGATCATCATGGGCACCAGGCTGGTGCCGCGGCGCCGCAGGGGCCGCCACAGCCCCCTGTCCTGGACGTAGCCGAACAACCCGCCGCCCAGCAGGGAGAGGATGATGGCCAGCCAGAACGGAAGGCCGATTGCATTGAAGGCAAACACCAGCACGGCGCCGAGGGTGACCATCTCACCGTGGGCAAAGTTGGTCAGTCCCGTAGTACCGAAGATCAGCGAGAGGCCTACGGAGGCCAGCGCCAGCAGCAGCCCAAAACTCAATCCGGCCACCAGGCGGTTGAGCAGGTTCTGGCCGAAGTCCTGCTGCTGGACCACGATGCCTTTGCCGAAGGCGAAGATGACAGACAGGTTGGACGTCTGGCTGAACGTCACCTCACGGGGATTCTCCTGGCCCTCGGCCAAGGTTATGCCCTCAGGCAGGGTTGATTCGTCCAGCTCCACCGTGTAGGTCCCCTGCTCGGGCACACCGATACTCCAGGACCCGTTCGCGGACGACTTGGCGGTGCCCGTGAAGTCGCCGCTCCTGGCGGTGATGGTCACGTCCGCCAGAGGTGCACGGGTATCGTCGCGGAGGAATCCGCTGATGTTGTTCTGGAAGGTTTGGTTCGACGGGGATGGTGTCGGTGACGGGGAAGTGGCCTGGGATGCCGGGGCCACCACGAGGAGGATTGCCAGGATGGATGCGCTGATGGCTCCCAACAGTCTTAGCAACCCGCGGCGTCCTCCGGCCGGCAGGCCTTGGGATGTACTTCTCAAATTGAAAACCTCCACTTGGGGGGCGGTCTCGGCTGCTCCATTGCAGCCGCTGCGAACGGATGCAGGGCTGGGATGATGCCATAACGCCCTGCACCCGTCACGCATGTGAGTTCCGTCACCCTGCTTGGCTTATGCTACAGCCCGGAAGAACCGATAAATGCCGCGATTGGGGGCGTCAGGATAGCGATCAGGTAACAACTGGGCGGCGCCGGGAGCCCGAACCGCAGGGAAAGCCGGAGGAAACCTTTGTTGATTCATGGTGCTTCCTGCCGGCTGCCACCCTGCTGGAGTCCGTCATGAAACCGCGTGGCCCGCTTCAACACGTCACGGTTGGGTTGCACCCGCCTGCGGCGGGGAACTTTTAGCGGTGCAAGGACGTGAAAATTGGTAGCGTAAACCATAAGGTTCACAACACATCCCCTATTGGAGGAATCCCGCAATGGCACTTGGCGGCAACCCGATCTTCAACGGAAGAAGCTTCCGTGGAGCCACCCAGGCACCGCCTGTCCCGCAGGCTCCGTACGGCCAGCAGCCGTACGGCCAGGCTCCCTATGGCCAGCAGCCGTACGGCCAGGCTCCCTACGGCCAGGCTCCGTACGGCCAGCAGGGCTACGGACAGCAGCCCATGACCGACGAGCAGCTGCAGCAGATGTACAACCAGCCTGCAGCCGGCCCCGCAGACACCGGCCGGATGACGTTCGACGACGTTATCGTCAAAACGACCCTCTGCCTCGGCGCCGTCATCGTTGGCGCCGCCGTCACGCTGACCGTTGGCTTGGGCCTTGCCTCGCTGCTGATGATTGTGGGCGCCCTTGGCGGCTTCGTGCTGGCGCTGGTCAACACGTTCAAGAAGCAGCCCTCCCCGGCGCTCATTCTTGCCTATGCCGCACTGGAAGGCCTCTTCCTCGGCGGCCTGACCCGCATTCTGGACACCCAGTACCCGGGTGTCGGCCTGCAGGCAGTGGTGGGTACTCTCTCCGTGTTTGCAGTGACGCTGCTGCTCTTCAAGAGCGGCAAGGTCCGCGCCACGCCCAAGGCAATGCGCTTCTTTATGATCGCGATCGCAGGCTACGCCCTGTTCTCCGTGGTCAACCTCATCATGATGCTCACCGGAGTAACGCAGGAGCCGTTCGGCCTGCGCAGCGGCATCATCGGCGTCCTCATCGGCGTCTTCGCCATCGGTCTGGCTGCCTTCTCGCTGATCATGGACTTCACCAGCATCGAAGCAGGCGTCCGCAGCGGCGCCCCGCAGCGCTTCTCCTGGACCGCCGCCTTCGGCCTCACCGTCACCCTCGTGTGGCTCTATGTGGAGATCATCCGCCTGCTGGCGATCCTCCGCGGGGACGACTAACCCCCACAGCGGCCTCCCGCCGTCGGACGCAAAGCAGTAGCCAGCTAAAAGCTGAGGGCCCCACCGAATGGTGGGGCCCTCAGCTGTTTTGGGGAACTAGGCAATCCGCATGGCGCCGGCTGCCGGAGTCACGGTGAAGATATCCGGCGCAGTGAAACCGGCAGCAGCGAAAGCCTTGGCGACGGCGTCGCGCACCTTTTGCTCCGAGCCCACCGGTGTGAGCGCGATGGCCGCGCCGCCAAACCCGCCACCTGTCATCCGGGCGCCGATGGCGCCGTTGGCACGGGAGGCCTCCACCGCCAAGTCGAGTTCCGGGCACGAGATTTCAAAGTCGTCGCGCATGGACGCGTGGCTCGCGTCCAGGAGTGGGCCGATTGACGCCGGCCCCTCAGCCGCGAGGAGGTCCACACTCTGGAGGACGCGGTCGTTCTCGGTGACCACATGGCGCACCCGGCGGAACGTCACTTCGTCCAGCAGCCCCGAGGCTTCCTCCAGTTCACCTACCTGGACATCCCGCAGTGCCCTAACGCCCAGCACCTCAGCGCCCAGCTCGCAGGATGCGCGCCGGGACGCGTACCCGCCGTCGGCATGGGAGTGGGACACCTTGGTGTCGATGACCAGCATCACCAGGCCTGCCGGCTCCGTTTCGAACGGAACCAGGCTGACGTTCTGGTCCCTGCAGTCCAGGAAGACGGCGTGGCCCTTGGAGCCGCGTAACGAGGCGGATTGATCCATTATCCCTGTGGGCGCCCCCACGAAATCGTTTTCGGCCTGCTGCGTGGCCAGGACCATGTCCTCCGCCTGCAGCCCGGCGCCGGTCAGTTCATTCAGTGCCGAGATGACGGCGCATTCGATGGCATGGGAGGAGGAGAGCCCCGCGCCGAGCGGGACGTTCGAGTCCAGCAGCAGGTCAACGCCCGGCACCTCGATGCCCTTCTGGCGAAGCGCCCACATGACACCCAGCGGATACTTCGTCCAGCCTTTCGCCGAGCCGGGCTGCAGGGAATCCAGCGTGGTGGTCACCACGCCCTGGTCCCCGTACGTGGACAACAGCCGCACGGAGTTATCAGGGCGCACTGCTACTGCCACGCGTGCTGTCCGGTCAATCGCGAAGGGCAGGACAAACCCCTCGTTGTAGTCCGTATGCTCACCGATCAGGTTCACGCGGCCCGGCGCCTGCCAGATGCCGGCGGGAACCCCGCCGAACTCCCGGGTGAACCGGGCGGCCAGGTCCTCGGTACAGGTGCCTTCCGGTACGGTCAGCGGGTCAGATGCGGCACTCACGCGGAAGCTCCTTGGGGCAGGGCTGCCCGGAGGGCAGCGCTGGATGGTGTTGAAGCCGGAACGGTGACGCTGCGCAGGCGCTCGGCCACGCTTTCCGGGGTGGTGTCATTAATGAAGGCGCCCATCGCAGCCTCGGAACCGGCGAGGAACTTCAGCTTGTCGGCAGCCCGCCGCGGGGAGGTCAGCTGGAGGTGGAGGTAGCTTGCGGGACGTAGCAGGTCGTCCAGCGGGGCCTGGTGCCACGCGGAGATGTACGGCGTTGGCGTGGGGTAGAGCGCGTCCAATCGTTTGAGCAGGTCAAGGTAGACATGCGCCAGTTCATCCTTCTCCTTCCCGCTCAACCCTGCCAGATCGGAAACCTGGCGGTGGGGAACCAGATGGATCTCCAGTGGCCAGCGGGCAGCAAACGGAACGTAGGCGCTGAAGTTTTCGCCCTCCAAGACCATCCGGCTGCCGTCTTCGCGTTCGGAGCGCAGCAGCGAGCCCGTGAGGGTCTCCCGGCCGTCCTCAGCATCGTAGAACTTCCGGGCAGCGGCGCCCAGGACACCTGCGCGCGGAGTCACGTAGGGGTAGGCATAAATTTGGCCGTGGGGATGGTGGAGAGTTACGCCGATATCCGCGCCGCGGTTCTCGAAGGGGAAGACCTGTTTGATTCCGGGGAGCGCGCTCAGGGCTTCGGTGCGCTGCGCCCATGCCTCAATCACTGTGCGGGAGCGGGCTTCGCTGAGTCCGCTGAAGGATCCGGTATGGGCCGGGGTGAACGCCACCACTTCGCAGCGGCCGTAGGCGGGTCCCGTTGTTCCCCAGGCCGCTACCGCAGGGACCGTGCCCAGAGCCGGGCCAAGCGACGGGAAGCGGTTCTCGAATACCACAACGTCGTAGTCGTCAGCCGGTATCTCTGAAGGATTGCCGGCGGTAGTGGGGCAAATGGGACACTGGTCCGCCGGCGGCAGATGGGTGCGGCTTTGGCGGTGGGCTGCTACCGCCACCCATTCGTCGGTGAGGGCATCGAAACGGACTTCGCCCGGCTCGCCCCTGGGGGCCAGGCCGCGGTGGTCCGTGGTGGTGTCCGCCGTCCGCGCTTTGGGGGCGTGGGCGTCGTCAAAATAAATCAGCTCCCTGCCGTCAGAGAGCCTGGTGCTGGTGATTCCCGTCATGAACCGTCCTTTGGGTGTTGCTGCAACTTAACAATATTGTGTCACAGGTCGCCCAAAAGGGAATAGAAGCAAACAAAACAGAACAAATGCCGGGTGCGCGGGCAATGGCAGCGCTGTACGGTATTGCTCATGACTTCCGATTCACCCCTCGAAACCAGCGTCGCTTCAGGCTACCGGGCATACGCCACCGGCCGGCAGTATGAACTCCGGCGGGGAGACGCCCTGGCAGTGGTCACCGAACTGGCTGCCGGACTCCGCTTGTTCAGCCGGGCGGGCGTCCAGCTCACTGAAACTTACGGCGACGACCAGATCCCGCCGGGCGGGTGCGGTATTACCCTCGCCCCGTGGGCCAACCGGGTGGAAGACGGGCAGTGGTTCCTGGACGGCAAGAAGCAGCAGCTGGCCATCACGGAGGTGGCGCGCCACAACGCCAGCCACGGACTCCTCCGCAACGCCTCCTACACGCTGGTGGACGAGTCCGAGCATTCTGTGACGCTCGAGGCCACCATTTTTCCGCAGCATGGTTACCCGTTCCTGGCACGACACCGTGTGCAGTACCTCCTCACCGAAGACCTCGGCCTGGTGGTCCGGCAGACGCTGGCCAACCATGCCAAGGCGCCGGCGCCGTTCGTCCTTGGGGCACACCCGTATCTGCGACTGGGGGACGCCGCCATCGAGGACCTGGTGTTGACTGTTGCTGCCGACACCCAATTGCTTGCTGACGAGCGCCTCATTCCGCGCAGCAGCGCTCCAGTCCAGGGTGACACCGACTTCCGGGCAGGGCTGCGCATCGCGCCGCTAAGCGTCGACGTCGCCCTGACCGGCCTGCAGTTCGAGGACGGCAAGGCCCGGCACACTTTGGCGGCACCGGATGGCCGGCAGGTGAGCCTTTGGCAGGACGAATCCTGCCAGTACGTCCACGTTTACGTCAGTACCCAGTACCCGGGGCGCAGCCGCGCTGTGGCTGTTGAACCCATGACCGGTCCCGCCAATGCGTTCAACTCCGGCGACGGCCTTCGCTGGCTGCAGCCGGGTGAGTCCTTCACCATGTCATGGGGGATCGATTACCGCACAGGGGACGCCGGCTAGCAGTTTCCCATTAGGCCACGGCTGGGGAATTATTAGGCTATGACGCCAGCCGAGGATCCCGTTTCGCCCGACCCTCAAACCCCAGTACGGCAACCATCCGCTGCACCGGCAACAGGAACTGCACCGGCAACAGGAACTGCGCCGCTCCGGGTTCTGACAGACCGTGAACTGGACAAGGACATTCCCTACGGGGTGCGCATCGCCGCGTCCTGGGCCTGGCGCCTGGGGCTCATCCTCCTTGTGGGCGGTGCACTGGTGTGGCTGCTGAGGGGGATCAGTTTCCTGATCATTCCGGTGATGGTTGCGGCCCTTTTGGCCGGGCTCCTGAGTCCGGTGGTGAGCTGGCTGAAACGGGGCAGGGTGCCCGGCGGGGCGGCTGTGGCCATCACCGTGGTGGGTTTCCTGGGCCTGATCGGCGGATCACTGGCGCTGGTGGGCAGGCAGCTCGTCGCCGGATTCGGGGAGCTCTGGTCTGAGGCGCTGACCGGCATACGCCAAATACAGGACTGGTTGTCCGAGGGGCCCCTCCACCTGACGGCCGACCAGATTGACAGGTACCTGCAGGAAGCCACTACGGCACTGCAGGACAACACCAGCAGTATCCTCAGCGGTGCGCTGTCCTTCGGCAGCACCGCGGGGCATTTCGCGGCGGGACTGGTACTCGCGCTCTTCGTCCTCATCTTTTTCCTGCTGGAAGGCGACCGGATTTGGGCTTTCCTCGTCCGGCTGCTGCCCCGGAAGGCACGCGCGGCGACGTTCGGCGCAGGGCGTAAGGGCTGGGCATCAATGGTGAGCTATGCGCGCATCCAGATGTTCGTCGCATTTGTCGATGCCGTGGGCATCGGCGTGGGCGCGGCGATTATCGGCGTCCCGCTGGCGCTGCCACTGAGCGTGCTGGTGTTCATCGGTTCGTTCATCCCCATTGTTGGTGCACTGGTGACCGGCGCCATAGCAGTACTGCTTGCATTAGTGGCTAATGGCCCCATCAACGCCTTGATCATGCTCGGCATAGTGCTGCTGGTGCAGCAGTTGGAAAGTCACATCCTTCAGCCCCTCGTGATGGGCAAGGCCGTAGCTTTGCATCCCGTGGCTGTGATCCTGTCGGTAGCGGCCGGATCCTACCTGGCCGGGATTCCCGGCGCGTTGTTCTCGGTGCCCATCCTCGCCGTCGCAAACTCGGCCGTTCGCTACATCGCCGCCAGAACGTGGGAACATGAACAGGTGCTGGCAACGCCTGCAGGCCCGGTGGCTGCCGGGGCTGGCCCGGACAACACTATTACGCGTGTTGACCCGCCGGACGCCCTCAAGGGCGGCAAGGACGCCGCAGCCAGCACCGACGCAGAACAACCTGACGCCCGTTCCGAGGACGCGGCGCCGGGGCCAAAATCCAGAGGAGATTAGTCCGTGAACATCCTTGAAACCCTTCCCGTCACGCTGGACGATGTCCTGGAGGCGCAGAAGCTGCTCGACGGGATTATTGCGCGGACCCCCGTGGAGTCATCCCGGGCCCTGGGCGCGCTCGTCGGCGGCGACGTTTACCTCAAGTGTGAAAACCTCCAGCGGGCGGGATCATTCAAGGTCCGCGGCGCGTACGTGCGGATGGCGCGGCTGTCCCCGGAAGAAAAGAAGCGCGGGGTGGTGGCCGCGTCCGCAGGCAACCACGCCCAAGGTGTTGCCGTGGCCGCCAAGAGCCTGGGCATCAAAGCCCGGATTTACATGCCGCTGGGGGTGGCCCTTCCCAAACTTGCTGCGACCCGCGGCCACGGCGCGGAAGTCATCCTGCACGGGCACAATGTCGACGAGGCGCTCGCCGAGGCGCAGCGGTACAGCAATGAAACCGGTACAGTCTTCGTCCACCCCTTCGACAACGTGGACGTCGTCGCAGGGCAGGGCACGCTGGGGCTCGAAATACTGGAACAGGTGCCCAACGTTGACACCGTCCTCATGGGCGTGGGGGGTGGCGGGCTCCTGGCGGGCGTCGCCGTCGCCATCAAAGCACGGGCGAAGGAACTGGGCCGGGAAATCCGCATCATCGGCGTGCAGGCGGAGAACGCCGCGGCATATCCGCCCTCGCTCGCTGCTGATGCACTCGTGCCCCTGAAAAAGGTGTCCACCATGGCAGACGGTATCGCCGTCGGGCGCCCGGGGCAGCTTCCCTTCAGCATCATCCGCGAGCTGGTGGACGACGTCGTCACGGTCAGCGAAGATTCCCTGGCGCGGGCGCTCATTTTCCTGCTGGAGCGGGCGAAGATGGTGGTTGAGCCCGCCGGCGCCGTGGGCGTGGCCGCCCTCATGGACGGCAAGATCGAGAATCCGGGAACCACGGCCGTGGTCCTCTCGGGCGGCAACATCGATCCGATGCTGATGCTGAAAGTCATCCAGCGGGGCCTCTCCGCCGCGGGGCGCTACATGACGGTCCGCATGATGCTGGATGACCGTCCGGGTTCGCTGGCCACCATCGCCCGGATCATCGCCGAGAATGACGCCAACGTCACCGGCCTGGACCACACGCGGGTGGGCGGGTCCATCAGCATGGGTGACGTCTCCATTACCGTCAACCTGGAAACCAAGGGCCACGAGCACGGCGAGCAGGTCCTCAGCGCGCTCCGCGCGGAGGGTTTCCAGCCCATCGTGGTGCACTAGGAGGGACAATGGCCGGACTGATGGGCAGCGGGGGTCCTGGGGAGCGGCAAACCATTGCTGCCCGGGCAAAGGGCGGATTGCTGGTGCTGGGCGGCTTTGTGGCGCTGCTGTTCGCCATCGAACTGTTCAATGCGCTGATGCTCCGCTCTCTGAACCGGACGTTCGGACTGAGGCCCAGGAGCGCCGACGGGCTGCTGGATATCCTTACGTTCCCGCTCCTGCATGCCAACCTGAACCACTTGCTGTCCAACAGCCTGCCGCTGATAATTTTCGGCTTCCTGGTCTTTTTGTCCGGACTGCGGGTATTCCTGACGGCACTGGCTTTCAGCTGGCTCGGTTCCGGGCTGACCGTGTGGCTGATCGGGAACGGCGGCATCACGGTGGGGGCTTCCGGGCTGGTCTTCGGGCTGTTCGCTTTCCTGCTGGTCCGCGGCTTTTTCAACCACAGCTGGCGGCAGATTCTGCTGGCGGTTGTCCTGTTTATGGGCTACGGCAGCATTCTGCTGGGCATCCTGCCCCTCGTGGCCGGGTATGTCTCCTGGCAGGCGCATCTTGGCGGCGCGGCCGGAGGGGTGGTGGCAGCGCTGCTCCTGAGGCCCCGCACAGCCACGGGCTCGAGGTCCTGAATTCGTTCGCTTAAAGCAAAACGCTGGCCGCCCCGGAGGGACGGCCAGCGTTGCAGTTAAGGCTTACGACTATGCGGCGTACGGCTTGGCTGAAAGGATCTCGACTTTGATGTCCTTGCCGTTGGGGGCGGTGTAGCTCAAGGCGTCGCCTTCCTTGTGGCCAAGGATGGCTGCGCCCAGCGGTGACTTCTCGCTGAACACGTCGAGATCGGAATCGCCCGCGATTTCGCGGGAACCGAGCAGGAAGGTCTCTTCGTCGCCGGCGATCCTGGCGACCACGATCATGCCGGGCTCAACGATTCCGTCATCTGCCGGAGACTCGCCCACGTGGGCGTCACGAAGCAGGGCAGTGAGCTGGCGGATGCGGGCCTCGATCTTGCCTTGCTCCTCCTTGGCCGCGTGGTAGCCACCGTTTTCCTTGAGGTCACCCTCTTGCCGGGCTGCTTCAATCTTCTGGACGATCTCTGCCCGGCCAGCGCCGGAAAGGTGGTCCAGCTCTGCCTTCAGGCGGTCAAAAGCTTCCTGGGTAAGCCAGGCTGCAGCTGCGCTGTTGGTGGTAGACACGGACTTCTCCTTCAATGGTCCTACATGCAAAAGACCCCGCCACGGTGGCCACTTGTGGAACAGCAACCAGCTCAGCGGGGTAAAGGTATTGCTCCATTGTAGTCAATCCTGTGGATTAAACCCAACAAGGAAGCGGCGCGCATCACACCTTGCGGACCTGCCTCAACCTGGTCGCCGGGAATCCAGCAGCTGTCCACCACGCCGGACACGGACAGTGACTCGGTCCTGACCGGGACCCGCTGTGAAACGGAACGCCCGCCGTCGGCTGTTCCATCTGCCTCCGACGGAGGAATGTCCACAACTTTCCATCCCACTACAGCGAACTTTGAATCCAAGGCCTTGACGGCACATTTCACGGAGGTTCCGGGTTCCCTGGTCACCTGGAAGTCCACCTCCGCCAGCGTGGCGTCAGTGGTGACATAGCCGATGTCCTTGAAGCTCACGTTGTTCAGGGAATTCGACGTGGAAACCCAAGCCATAAAACCAATGCCTGCGGCAAGGGCGACGCCTGCGATGGTGCGCTTGGCGGCAGGGGAGAGCCGGCGCTTTTTAGCGCCATAACGATTGGCTAGGCTAGTGTTCGCGGGCTCGGAGTCGGCCGACTGTTCCGGGGAAGTCACCAAACCAGTTTAGTGCCCCTTCCGTCGGAGCTTTCCCGGCCGGCGGCGCAGCAGGCCTTGAAGCAAGCCCGCCCGTTCAGCGAACCGTTCAGCAGCCATCAAGCCGCAAGAAAGAATAAGGAGCCGTCCTTCCATGACAGCGTCCAGCAACTCCCACGCACCGCTCCGGCTGCTCGCCGTCCACGCCCACCCCGACGACGAGTCCAGCAAGGGTGCCGCCACGATGGCCATGTACGCCGCGTCCGGGGTGTGGACGTTATGGTGGCCACCTGCACGGATGGCTCCCGGGGGGACATCCAGAACCCGGCAGTGGAAGGCGAACCCCATCCCAAACGGGACATGGCCGGCGCCCGCCGCCTGGAGATGGAACGGGCAGCCCGGATTTTGGGCATCAAGCAGCGGTGGCTGGGCTTTGTTGATTCGGGCCTGCCCGAAGGGGACCCGCTTCCGCCGCTGCCCGCCGGCTCCTTCGCCACCCTGCCGCTTCACCACGCGGCAGCCCCGTTGGTCCGGCTGGTCCGCTCCTTCAAGCCGCATGTCATCCTTAGCTACGACGAAAATGGCGGCTATCCTCACCCGGACCACATCATGGCCCACCGGGTAGCTGTTGAGGCCTTCGACGCTGCCGGCGATCCGGCGCGGTATCCGGATGCGGGTGAACCCTGGGAACCGGGCAAGCTGTACTACGACCGGGCCTTCAGCCCGGAGCGGTTCCGTGCACTGCATTTCGCGCTGGAGGAAGCGGGACTCCAGTCCCCGTACGCCGAGCGGCTGGCCGCGTGGCTGGAGTCCGACGCCGAGGGCCACACTCCGCCGCCCGCGCCCCACCCCACGACTACGCAGGTGGACTGCGGGGACTTCTTTGAGGTGCGCGACGACGCCTTGCGGGCACACCGCACGCAGGTGGATCCGCTGGGGTTTTTCTTTGCCGTATCCCCGGAAATGCAGCGCCGGGCGTGGCCTTGGGAAGATTACTCCCTGATCCAGTCCAGGGTGCCCTCAGAGCTCCCGGAGAAGGACCTGTTCGCGGGGCTAAGATAGAAACGGCAGGCAATTTCTATGCCGCGTAGAAGAGGTGCCCGGAACCGGGGCGCCGGATCTGCTGCCTGCTGACACCCGTTCCATAGAAGGTATTCAACGTGCATCGTCTGCTTCTCAACCTGGCTACCACCCCGTCCCCCCTGCCCACACCCTCGCTGCGGGAGGGGATCTCCGAGGACCAGGTAACACCGGGCCTGTTGGGATTCATCATGACGGCATTTTTTGTGGTGGCCACTGCCCTGCTGATTGTGGACATGGTGCGCCGGATCCGGCGGGTCCGCTACCGAGCCCAGGTGGAGGAAGACCGCATTGCAGCAGCTTCTGCGGCCGACGTCGAAGCGGCGGAAGCCGCGGAGGCAGGCTCGGCACCGGCTGGCTCGGGAGCGGCAGGCCCTGCCGCCGGTTCAGCGTCCGGAGATTCCTACCAGGGTCCTTCCGACGGCGCAGCGGACGCGGATCCAGGAAACCGCCGGCACTAGAGCCATGAGGGTTCCCCTTCTTGTCCCCTAGCCACGGCCCCGCGCCCTGGTGCCGCACGGCAGCCAGGACGGGACCTGCGGTCCTAGCTGTACACCTAGCTCAGCACCGCCAGAGCTATTGCTGTGAAATGCGCAGCGAAAGCCACCACGGTCAAGGCATGGAACAGTTCGTGAAAGCCAAAGTGGTGGTAGCTGAAGTTGGGCTTTTTCAGGGCGTAAAACACGGCACCGGTTATGTAGAGCACGCCGCCCACGCAGATGAGGACGGCGGCGGGGACGCTGGCCTGGAAGAACTGCGGCAGGTAGAAGAGCGCGCCGCAACCCAGGGCGATGTAGATCGGAACGTAGAGCCAGCGGGGCGCATCGGTCCAGAGCAGCCGGAACAGCACGCCCAGAATGGCGCCGGACCAAATGACCCACAGCAACAGGACAGCCTGGGGCCGTTCCAGCAGGGTCCAGGCGAGGGGGGTGTAGCTGCCGGCGATGACGAGCATGATGTTTGTATGGTCCAGCCGCTTGAGCACCATCTTCACGCCCGGTGACCAATTGCCCCGGTGGTACACGGCGCTGACTCCGAACAGCAGCACCCCAGTGGCCGCGTAGATGGCCGACGTAATCTTGCGGTCGGTGGTGGGGGCCAGCAGCACCAGGACAATTCCCGCCGCGAGTGCCAGCGGCGCTGTAACAGTGTGGATCCAGCCGCGCCACTTCGGTTTGATCATCAGGAGCCCGGCCAGCCGCTCGGCTGCCTCGTCCACGGCGTTTGTGTTGGCGTTCGTTTCCGCGCTGGCCTCGGCGCCTGTGTTGGCCTTCGGCTGCGGCGTCCGGGGACCCTCCGGGGTGTCGCTGTTCATGGCTCCAGAATAACTTACGGGCCGGTAAGTTACTGCTCAGTAACTATTGGTCAGCCCGTGCCAGGGGAGGGGAGGGGCGTCCCTTTCCCCGGCGGACGGTAGCCTAGGATGTGCAAAGCCGAACGTACAGCAAGGAAGTCAGGTGAGAGACCGCGTGGAGTTGCCCGGGTTCCTCTACGGCTTTTACGAGCGCCGGCTGCTTAAGGATCTTGCGCGCGACCGCATCCCCCGGCACATCGGCGTCATGGTGGACGGCAACCGGCGTTGGGCCAAACAATTCAACGCGCCCACCAGCCAGGGCCACCAGGCGGGTGCAGACAAGATTCATGAATTCCTCGGCTGGTGCCAGGAACTCGGAGTCAAGGTGGTGACGCTCTACATGCTGTCCACGGACAACATGAACAGGTCCAGCGAAGAACTCGACCTCCTGATGGGCATTATTGCCAACACGTTGGACCGGCTGGATGAGGACGCCAACATCTCGGTGCACGCCATGGGTGCTCCCGAGCTGCTGCCGGACTATCTCGCGGAGCGGCTGAACAAGCTCACGGCCCGCACGCCGGTCCGCGAAAAGATCCACGTCAATGTGGCCGTGGGGTACGGCGGACGCCGGGAGATCGTTGACGCCGTGCGCGAACTCCTGCACGACGCCGTCGCAAAGGGCACGGACATCGGCAAGCTCGCGGACGACCTCTGCGTGGACGATATATCCCGGTTCCTCTACACGCGGGGCCAGCCGGATCCGGACCTGGTGATCCGCACCTCGGGTGAACAGCGGCTCTCCGGGTTCCTGATGTGGCAGAGCGCCTACAGCGAGTTCTACTTTTGTGAAGCCTTATGGCCAGCCTTCCGCAAAGTGGACTTCCTGCGCGCCCTCCGCGATTACGCCGGCCGGCAGCGGCGCTTCGGCTCCTGACATTCCGGGTTCACCGACAGTTCACACGGCTGCAACAGGAATCGCCGCGTAATGGTTGTGGAAATTACTTCCGATGGATTTACGTTGTATCCATCAGCAGGCAAACCGCCGGCTGAACGGGGAGGCCAGTACATGGAGCGGAACATCGCGCCGGTTGTATGGGAGGCCGGACCCGGCCTCGTGGCCGAGCCGCCTCACCACTAACAATTCCGGGCATGCGCCCGGGGCTGGAGTCGATGTGGCTACTTCTGAACAACTGCCCGCGGTCCTTTCCGACCAGGGACAGAAAGCTACCTCTCGCGCCACGCGAGCCACCTCAGAGACCGGCACGGCAGAAGATGCTGCGGCCGGTTTTGCTGTCTCCGGAAGGGAAGCCACCATCCACACGTTCGTGATCGACACCTCCGTCCTGTTGTCCGACCCGCGTGCGCTGCTGCGCTTTGCGGAACACGAGGTGATCGTGCCGGTGGTGGTCATCACCGAGCTCGAGGCTAAGCGGCACGACCCCGAACTTGGCTACTTCGCCCGCAAGGCGCTCCGGCTCCTCGATGATCTTCGGGTCAAACACGGCGGCCTGAGCCAGCCGATCCCCATCGGCGACGACGGCGGCAGCCTTATGGTGGAACTGAACCACATCTCCGCCGAGGTGCTGCCGCTGGGATTCCGCAGCGGTGACAACGACAGCCGCATCCTCGCGGTTGCGAAGAACCTCGCCAACGAGGGCCGGGACGTTACCGTGGTGTCCAAGGACCTGCCCATGCGGGTCAAGGCGTCGGCCATGGGGCTCACTGCGGACGAGTACCGCAACGAACTGGTGAAGGACTCCGGCTGGACAGGCGTTGCGGAGGTGGAAGCCACTGAGCAGGAGGTTGCCACCCTGTACGGGCACGAACCAGTATTCATCCCGGCGGCAGCGGAAATGCCGGTCAACACGGGCCTGGTCCTGCTGTCCAACCGCGGCTCCGCACTCGGCCGGGTCGGGGCCGACAAGCAGGTCCGCCTGGTGAAGGGCGACCGTGACGTGTTCGGCCTGCACGGACGGTCCGCGGAGCAGCGGCTCGCCATCGACATGCTCATGGATCCCGCCGTCGGCATCGTCTCCATCGGCGGCCGGGCAGGCACCGGCAAGTCGGCCCTGGCCTTGTGCGCGGGCCTGGAAGCGGTGCTGGAGCGCCGCGAGCACCGCAAGGTGATCGTTTTCCGGCCTCTTTACGCAGTGGGCGGGCAGGAACTGGGCTACCTGCCCGGATCCGAATCCGAGAAGATGAACCCCTGGGCGCAGGCAGTCTTCGACACCCTCGGGGCACTGGTCAGCCAGGAAGTGGTGGAGGAGGTCATGGACCGCGGCATGCTCGAGGTCATGCCCCTCACCCACATCCGCGGACGCTCCCTCCACGACGCCTTCGTCATCGTTGACGAGGCCCAGTCACTCGAGAAGAACGTCCTGCTGACCGTCATGAGCCGCATCGGCCAGAACTCGAAGATCGTCCTGACCCACGACGTCGCCCAGCGCGACAACCTCCGCGTCGGACGCCATGACGGAATCGCCGCCGTCGTCGAAACCCTGAAAGGGCACCCGCTCTTTGGCCATATCACCCTCACCCGGTCAGAGCGTTCCCCGATAGCAGCATTGGTCACGGAACTCCTCGAAGGCTAAAGGCACCTAACCCGGGGCCGTGGCCGGGTTCGCCGGGCCACGCCCTTCTTCGTCGCTTAGACACGTCGCATAGGGGCTCCTGCGGTCGCTGAGCGACCTCCGGACCCCGATGCGCCCGCGATGCGCTCCTACGAGAAGGACCGTAACCCGGCTTGTGGTCAGGTCACCTTGAGGAACTTCGCTGCTGCTTCGTGGCCTTCTACCTCGAGGGTCCAATCGGGGCGTTTGAAGGTTTCGGGGGTGAGCCGGACGTGCTGGACTGTTTCGACTTTGGTGCCCCAGGCATTCCTGGTGATGCCGTTCAGCTCGTAGCCGAGGGAGCGGGAGACGCCGAGGGAGGCGTCGTTCCAGCTGGCGGCTTCGGACTCGGCCACTTCCGCGCCCAGCCAGTCGAAGGCGTAGAGTGCGACGGCGGCGCGCATCTCCTTGCCCAGGCCGCGGCCCTGCATGGACTGGGTGAGCCAGGATCCAGTGGTGACGGTCTTGAGCGTGGCGAAGTCCTTGGCACCAACGTCCTGGCAACCGATAAAGCTGCCTTCGTGCCAGATGCCCAGGAGCAGGGTCCAGGATTCGGTGGAGCACTCCGCGCGGCAGCGCCAGTACCAGCGGGCCATGTTGGGCCCCAGCTCGTCCGCGGCAAGCTCGGTCCACGGGGTGCTGAACGGACTCCTGCCGGCTTCGTGGATTCCGCTATGCGCGGCGGCGACAGCCGCGGGGATGTCCTGATCCGAAATGGGGCGGAGTTCCAGCCGGGGCGTGGCCAGCCGGAGACCGAAAAGTGGCCAAACGTCGTTCAGTGAGGTCATCCGCGAAGCCTAGCGGATGAGCAAGTCCGGGTCTTGTCACAGTCAGGCCGGGACGTCCCACGGTATGTGCTGCCGGACGTCAGTGAGGCTCATCGATTGGGCCAGGAACAGGTCATCCAGCATGTACTCGTCCACGGCGATGATGCGCAGCCAGTGACCGTACTCTTCCGTCCCCGGATCCAGGGACTGGCTCGCGACGCACACGCCGGTGCCGAGGTCCACCCGGATCCGGGACCTGCCGGGAAGGCACAGCGGCGCGGCAGGATGGGCCGGATGGTAGGCGGCCGTGGGCCGCACCACTGCTTCGAGGACGGGGCGTCCCTCGTGCTCGTGCTGCCTGACCTCCTGGACTTCCACGGTGTTGCTGCCGGGAAATTCGAGGGGTACGGGGGCGTTTCCGGCCAGCTCCACCGGGTCCAGGGCTGCGGAGAACCGCCCGTTGCCGAACCCGGGCTCGCCATAGGCTGCTTCAGGCCGCCGGCGCACCAGTCCATGGGTCGTCATACACGGGGGTCACAAGATGCGGCGGCAGGAGCCACGACTTCCGCGTGGCGCTGACATACAGGCCGTCCTTGGAATCGTTGATCCCGGTTGTGCTGTGCAGGACAAGTCCGTCTGCGGTTTCAAGACGCAAAGCCCCCGGACGGCGCAGCCACGCCCGGACCAGGGGCGCCGCAGGATCGGGCGCGTCTGCGAAGGGCTCATCCCAATACTCGAAGCGCAGGGACTGCCATTTCCAGGGCGAGGACCGGCACAGGTTTCGGAATATCGCCGGGTCCGCGGCGGCTGAAGTCCTGTCCGGATCCATTCGGTGCCGGGAGTCCCACGTCGCCATATCCACAGTTTACGCGCGGGCGGTGCGCCGTCGAGCGGAAATCCAGTAGCATCCGAGGGTGATCCAACGACTGGGCGAACTATGGCCGCACACCCCGCTGGCCTTCTGGCTGGTGCTTGCTGCTTGCGCCTACTTCGCGGTGATGGCCGTCCGCCTGACGGTGATCGACGTCCGGCACCACCTCCTGCCCAACCGGATCGTCTTCCCCTCCTACGCTGTGGCCGGTGTCCTGCTCCTCACGGCTGCTGCCTTTGCCGGAGCCGGTGCCGGCGCGGACCCGGGTCCTGCTGGTCTGCCCGCCGGGCTGATGGCTGTGCCGGCGCTGCGTGTAGTGGCCGGAGCCGCAATCCTGTGGCTCTTTTACTTCATACTGCGGTTTGCGTACCCGCCGGGCATGGGGTTCGGGGACGTGAAACTCGCCGGGGTCCTGGGCATGTACCTCGGCTACCTGGGGTGGGGACACCTGTTCGCCGGCACTTTCCTGGCCTTCCTTTTGGGCGGCCTCTGGTCCATCGCGCTCCTGGCCGCCCGCAGGGGGACACTGAAATCGTCAATTCCCTTTGGTCCGTTTATGCTCGCCGGGGCAGCGGCTGCGATGCTCCTTCCAACCTGAACTAAAGGTGCCCGGGCGGACGGGAGCCCGGTCGTTCTAAGGCAGGAAAGCAGTTCGGTAGGCTGGCGGAATGCCTGCGCCTGACTACATCCTGAAACTTCGCAAGAAAATCGGTAACGATCCGCTCTGGGTCCCCGGCGTCCGGGGTGTGGTGGTTGATGATTCGGGGAGGGTGCTGCTCGCCCAGCGTGCCGACAACAAACAGTGGGCGCTGGTCAGCGGGATGCTTGAGCCGGGGGAGCAGCCTGCCCGTGGGCTGGTGCGGGAGATTTTTGAGGAAACGGCAGTAGTGGCCGAACCGGAGCGCGTGGTGTCTGTGGGGGCAGTGGGTCCGTTCACGTATCCCAACGGCGACGTGTGCGAGTTCCTGGACGTGGTGTTCCTTTGCCGCTATGTCTCCGGGGCGGCCCGGGTGAACGACGACGAATCGCTGGCTGTCGGCTGGTTCGGCATGGATGAACTCCCTGAACTGATGCCCGGGCACCTCACCAGCATCCACCGCGCCCTGGCTCCGGCCGACGCCGCCCACTTCGAACCCTGACCGGCGCCTCACAGGCAGCTCCGGGAGGAGACAGCGCAGGGGCGCCGCATCCCCCAAGATTGCGGCGCCCCTGCGGGCTTAGCCCGCAGCGTTGTCATGCAGGCAGTACGACGGCGGTCAGTGGCGCTGGGAGACCAGCCAGCCGTCGTCGTCCTTGACGCTGTCCCGCTGCTCCGCGGCTTCCGCCGTTGCCTCCACCGCTGGGTTGGGCAGCCCGGCGGCGAGGCGCTCCGCCTCCTCGCCGCCCACTGCTTCGCCCCGCGCCAGCATGCCGGCGGTGTCCGACAGCGGGATTTGCTTCAGCGTGACGGCCAGGACCAGCGCCACCGCGATGAACGGGATGAGGTACCAGAACACCGGGGCCAGGGACTCGGCGTAGGCGTTGACAATCGACTCACGCAGCTGCTCCGGAAGTTGGCTCAGGGCCTGCGGATCCAGGGTGCTGGTGGACTGCGCTGCCTGGTCCGCCGAGGCGCCAGCGCCGGTGAAGGCGGTGGTCAGGGACTCGGAAAGCCTGTTGGCGAAGATCGCACCAAAGATCGCGACGCCCATGGCCGCACCAACCTCGCGGAAGTAGTTGTTGGTGCTGGTGGCCGTGCCGATCTGGTCCGCGGGGACGGCGTTCTGCACCACAAGGACCACCACCTGCATGATCAGGCCGAGGCCTGCGCCGAAGATGAACAGCTGGACGCAGATGGCCCAGATGGGGGTGCTGGCCGCGAGGGTGGTCATCCAGAGCATGGCGGCCATGGTGAGGGCCGCTCCGAGGATGGGGTACATCTTGTACAGGCCGGTCTTGGAAATCCGGATGCCGGAGTAGATGGACGTGCCCATCAGGCCTGCCATCATGGGCAGCATCAGCAGGCCTGACTCCGCCGCGGAAGTGCCGGAGGACATCTGCAGGAACGTGGGAACGAAGGCGATGGCGGAGAACATGCCCAGGCCCAGGGTGAAGCCGATGGCGGTGGCGTTGACGAAGATCCGGTTGCGGAACAGGGTGAGCGGAATGATGGGATCCTCGGCGCGGCGCTCCACCATCACAAACGCGGTAGCGGAAAGGACCATACCGGCACCAAAGGCCCAGGTGAGGGGGGAGTCCCAGCCTTCGTCTTTTTTGCCGCCGAAATCGGTGAAGAAGATAAGGCACGTGGTGGCGGCGGACAGCAGCACAACACCCAGGATGTCGATCCGCTTTTCGGCTTTCTTATTGGAAGAGTCAGCGTGAACCAGGCGATGGCGAAGGCGGCGATGCCGATGGGAATGTTGATGTAAAAGGCCCACTCCCAGGTCAGGTGGTCCACGAAGAAGCCGCCGAGCAGAGGGCCGGCCACTGCGGAGAGGCCGAAGATCGCGCCCAGCGGACCCATGTATTTGCCGCGGTCCTTGGCCGGGACAATGTCCGCGATGATGGCCTGGGACAGGATCATCAGTCCGCCGCCGCCGAGGCCCTGGATGGCCCGGAAGATCACGAAACCCCAGAAATCGGTGGCCAGGGCGCAGCCCACCGAGGCCAGCGTGAACAGGGCGATGGCAATCAGGAACAGGTTGCGCCGTCCGAGGACGTCACCGAACTTGCCGTATATGGGCATCACGATGGTGGTGGCCAGCAGGTAGGCCGTGGTGATCCAGGCCTGGTGTTCCACGCCGCCCAGCTTGCCCACGATGGTGGGCATGGCGGTGGAAACGATGGTCTGGTCGAGGCTGGAGAGCAGCATGCCGGCGATCAGCGCGGAGAAGATGATCCAGATGCGTTTTTGGGTGAGCAGCAGTGGGCCCGCTGGCGGTTTATCGGTGGTACTCATTGGTGTCCTTCTGCGGCTGTGGTTTCCGGGTTGTCGAAAGTCTGTGAGAAAAGGGTGCTGGCGGCCGCGATGTTCTCCATCAGCAGCTCGCGGTAGGAGCGGGTGTTTCCGTCTGAGAAATAGGCAATGCTGCTCTTGCGGGCGATAGTGCTCAGCAGCACCACTGCCATCTGGACTACCGGATGCTCGGGGGGAACGCCCTCGCGCCCTGGCGACGTCCCGGGCGAACTGCGCCTCGCGCTGTTCCGTGGCGCCGATGAGCTTCAGGATCAGCTGCGGTTCCTTATGGACCACGCCTGTCAGTTGCCGGGTTTCCTCTTCGGACGAGGCCATGCGCTCGGACAGCTTCAGGGACAGCCTAACGAGGTCCCGGAACAGGGTGGGGGAGATGTCGCCGGCAGGGGATGAGGCGCCACCGGCGATGAAGTCATCGAGGACGTCAGCGGGGACATCGTCGTCGGAATGGCCGATGATGGCGTCTTCCTTTGTGGGGAAGTAGTTGAAGAAGGTACGGCGCGAAATTCCGGCGGCTTCGCACACTTCCTCGACCGTGTAACCGTTGAGTCCTCGCTCGGCGGTCAGGGTCCGTGCGGTCCCGGTGATGGCACTGCGGGTGGCTGCCCGTTTCCGCTCCCGGAGCCCTGTCTCTGAACTTGCACTATGCATCACAAAGTAAAGTTTTGCACCAACGCAGGAGTAGTGCAACTGTTGAGTCGCGGCGGTGGCACTGCTGCTTAACGACGCCGGCCGCCCGCCTTCGCTGGGAAGGTGGGCGGCCGGCGTCGTGAGGTAGTGGTGGGAACTTAAGCCTTGTGCGGCGGGCGCGTCATGGACATAACGTCCAGGGCGGTGTCCAGCTGCTCCTCGGTGACCTCGCCGCGCTCCAGGAAGCCCATGGCGACGACGGTCTCACGAATGGTGAGCCCTTCCGCAACGGCCTTCTTGGCGATCTTGGCGGCGTTTTCGTAGCCGATGTACTTGTTCAGCGGCGTCACGATGGACGGCGACGCTTCGGCCAGGAAGCGGGCACGCTCCACGTTGGCTGTGATGCCGTCGATCATCTTGTCCGCCATCACGCGGCTGGTGTTCGCCAGCAGGCGGACGGACTCGAGCAGGTTGGCGGCCATCACGGGGATGCCGACGTTCAGCTCGAACGCGCCGTTGGTGCCGGACCAGGCGATGGCGGTGTCGTTGCCGATGACCTGCGCTGGCCACCATGATGGACGCTTCGCAGATGACCGGGTTGACCTTGCCGGGCATGATCGAGGAGCCGGGCTGCAGGTCCGGGATCGCGATTTCGCCGAGGCCCGTGTTGGGGCCTGAGCCCATCCAGCGGAGGTCGTTGTTGATCTTCATGAACGAGATGGCGATGTTGCGCAGCTGGCTGGACGCCTCGATGAGCCCGTCACGGTTGGCCTGGGCCTCGAAGTGGTCGCGGGCCTCGGTGAGGGGAAGCCCGGTGTCGGTGGCCAGCAGTTCGATAACGCGCTCCGGGAAGCCGGCCGGAGTGTTGATGCCGGTGCCCACAGCAGTGCCGCCGAGGGGTACTTCGGCGACGCGGGGGAGGGAGGCGTTGATGCGCTCGATGCCGTAGCGGACCTGCGCTGCGTAGCCGCCGAACTCCTGGCCGAGGGTGACCGGGGTGGCGTCCATGAGGTGCGTGCGGCCGGACTTGACCACGTCCTTGAACTCCACTGCCTTGCGCTCCAGGGACTCGGCGAGGTAGCCGAGTGCCGGGATGAGGTCGTTAATCAGGGCCGACGTGGCGGCAACATGCACGGACGTGGGGAAGACGTCGTTGGAGGACTGCGAGGCGTTGACGTGGTCGTTCGGGTGGACCACCTTGTCGCTGCCGGCGGCCTTCAGGGCGCGCGAGGCAAGCTCGGCGATGACCTCGTTGGTGTTCATGTTCGAGGACGTGCCGGAGCCGGTCTGGAAGACGTCGATGGGGAAGTCGCCGTCGTACTTGCCGGCGGCCACCTCATCCGCTGCGTCTGCGATGGCCTTGGCAAGCTCGCCGTCGAGCACACCCAGTTCAGCGTTGGCCTGGGCGGCTGCCTTCTTGACCCGGGCCAGCGCCTCAATGTGCGCACGTTCCAGGGTCTTGCCGGAAATGGGGAAGTTCTCCACTGCCCGCTGCGTCTGCGCGCGGTACAGTGCGTTCACGGGGACGCGGACTTCGCCCATCGTGTCATGTTCAATACGGAACTCTTCAGTGGAAGTCATGGGGCTAGCTTAGGGCGATCCGGCACCCCATCGAAAACCGTGAAGAGCATGCTACGGGCGGGTTTTCACACCCGCCTTAGAGCTCACCGATCCCGGAAACAACGTTGGCGCGGCCCTCGGCCAGGCTATACGAGAGACCGATGACGGCGGTGCGTCCGCTTTCAACTGCGTCGGAAATCACACGCGAGCTGTCCACCAGCCGCTGGGCGGTCTGCTTGACGTGCTCCACCACCATGTCGTTGACCTCGTGCTTGTCCTGGCGCATGGAGGTCAGCACCGAGGGCGTGATGCGCTCCACCAGGTCGCGGATGAAGCCCGCCGGCATATCGCCGGTGTCCACGGCGGCCTTGGTGGCGCTGACGGCGCCGCAGCTGTCGTGCCCCAGGATGGCAATCAGCGGTACCCCGAGCACACCGACGCTGTACTCCAGCGAGCCGAGGACGGCATCGTCGATGACCTGTCCCGCGGTGCGCACCACAAAAACGTCGCCCAGTCCGACGTCGAAGATGATTTCGGCGGCGAGCCGTGAGTCGGAGCAACCGAAAATCACGGCGAAGGGGTGCTGGTTCTCCACCAGTGAGGACCTGCGGGACGAGTCCTGGTTCGGGTGGGATGATTCGCCGGCGACGAAGCGCTCATTTCCTTCACGCATCCGGCGCCAGGCGAGGGCAGGGGTCAGGTAGGTAGTCACCCGCCTTACCTTACGGTGCGGTACTGGCTGCAGGTGAAACTGTGACGGCAGGGTTGCTGTCCAGGGATTTCACGACGGCGTCCGCCAAAGTGGCGAACTCGTCCAGTTGGGCGGCACCCGCCAGGATGACGGTGGTCCCGCGGTACTCAAGCACCATCGACTTCCCGCCCTTGCCGGTATCGCGCAGCTGCCACTCCCTGCCGCCTGCGTTCCGCGAGCCGGTGACCGGAGCGTTCTGTACCTGCTGGAGGAGCCAGGTGGGGTTGGCGCTGCGGGTCTGGACCAGCCCGATGAAGGACTCCTTGGGCGTGATGTAGCCCACCTCCCATGCCGGCACGCCGCTGCCCGTTCCGGCTTCCCACCGCGCGTAGTTCGCCCTGAAGGAGTTGCCGGTGTCCGGCGCTACGGGTGTGAATCCTGCCACGTCGGTCGCATTCCGGGCCGCGGCGCTCACATCGATGTTCGGGCGGTAGCCGTCAGTCTTGGGAGAGGGGTTCATCAGGACGATGGGGAGGAAGGCTGCGATGCTCACCGCCAGGGCAATGATCATGCCGATCACCGACGCGTTGGCCCGCTTGGCTGCTGCCGCGGGAATGACAGGCTTAACCGGGCCCTGCCCTCCGGCCCCGCTGGATCCGTTGTTGCTTCCGGATCCTGCCGGTTCGGGGGAAGGACTGGTCTTTTCCTGCATCTCATTCACCTCTCTATAGTCGCCCATTCCGGTGTGCAACTCACACTCGGGGCGCCCGCAGCGGGCCCGCCGGCCACCCCAGCCTCCGCGTACATTGCGCGGCCGCGTCATCCCGCCGCCGGAACCCGGTGCCGCGACTATGATCGATATCAGAGGAATCACCGCCCGGCTGTTCCGGCTGGGCGGGTTCAATGATCGCCACTCGAAGAAGAGGTTAACGTGTCACCAGCGTCCATGACCCAGAAGTACTCCACGATCTCCCCGTCACTGGCGGTGGGCAACGATGAGCCGGACCGCAACCTTGCCCTCGAGCTCGTCCGCGTTACCGAAGCGGCAGCCATCGCCGGCGGACACTGGGTAGGTTTCGGCGACAAGAACACCGCCGACGGCGCCGCCGTCGACGCCATGCGCTCCTTCCTCCAGACCGTCCACTTCAATGGCGTAGTGGTCATCGGCGAAGGCGAAAAAGACGAAGCCCCCATGCTGTTCAACGGCGAACGCGTCGGCGACGGCACCGGCCCGGAGTGCGATGTGGCAGTTGACCCCATCGATGGAACCCGGCTCACCGCATTGGGCATTAACAACGCCCTGGCCGTCCTGGCTGTGGCCGAGCGCGGGTCCATGTTCGACCCCTCCGCCGTGTTCTACATGGAAAAGCTCGTCACCGGACCGGAAGCTGCGGACATGGTGGACCTCCGCCTCCCCGTAAAGCAGAACCTGCACCTGATCGCCAAGGCCAAGGGCGTCAAGGTCAACCAGCTCAACGTCATGATCCTGGACCGTGACCGCCACCGCCCGCTGGTGGAGGAGATCCGCGAAGCAGGCGCCCGCACCAAGTTCATCATGGACGGCGACGTTGCCGGCGCCATCGCCGCTGCCCGTTCCGGTACCGGCGTGGACGCACTGATGGGCATCGGCGGTACCCCGGAAGGCATCGTTGCTGCCTGCGCCATCAAGTCCCTGGGCGGCGTTATCCAGGGCCGGCTGTGGCCCACCAGCGACGAGGAGAAGCAAAAGGCCCTCGACGCCGGACACGACCTGGACCGGGTCCTCTCCACCAACGACCTCGTCTCCAGCGACAACTGCTACTTTGCCGCCACCGGCATCACGGACGGCGACCTGCTCAAGGGCGTCCGGTACTCCAAGGACAAGGTCCTCACCCAGTCCATCGTGATGCGCTCCAAGTCCGGAACCATCCGTTTTGTGGACGGCGAGCACCAGGCCAGCAAGTGGGAAGGGTACGCCCGCAAGAGCTGACTCCGGCCGCGGGCTGCACAGATCCCCGGAGCGCCGCAGGGTGCTCCGGGGATCTGCCGTTTGAGGCCTTGGTATAGGGTTGAAGCCATGATTCCTGCTGTTGTGCCCTGTACTGACCGCGCCCTTTGGGACGAACACGTTGACCGGTTCAAGGGACATCCGCAGCAGCTTTGGGGCTGGGGCGAGACCAAAGCCATGCATGGCTGGTCAGTGGACCGGGTGCTGCTTAACGACGGCGACAACACGGTAGGCTGCGCGCAGCTGCTGGTCCGCCGGCTTCCGTTCCCCTTCCGTGCCCTGGTCTACATTCCCCGGGGACCGATGTGTTCGGTGGAAAACGCCCCTGCCGTCCTTGGCAGCCTGGCAGACCATGCCGCCGTCCGCCACCGCGGCGTGGCCCTGAGCATCGAACCGGACTGGGACCAGGACTCGGACTTCGCGGGCGCCGTAGCGTCGGCAGGCTTCCGGGCAACCACCAATACTGTCCTCATTCCGCGCACGCTCATCCTGGACCTCACCTGGACTGACGACGAGCTGATGGCTGAGATGTCCAAGTCCACCCGGGCAAACATCCGCAAGGCCATGCGCAGCGACGTGGAGTTCCGCAAGGTCAAGAACGACGCCGAGCTGGAGCAGGTGCTCGGGATTTACCACGAGACCGCTGAGCGCGCCGGTTTCGGCATCCATGAGGACCGGTACTACCGGGACATTTTCAAGAACATGGGGGACGGGTCACCGATCATCGCAGCTTTCGACGGCGAGCAGATGCTGGCCTTCGTCTGGCTGGCCAGGAGCGGTTCCACCGCCTTCGAGCTGTATGGCGGCGTCTCCTCCGAAGGGCAAAAAACAGCGCGTCAATTATGGCGTGAAGTGGGCAGCCCTGCGGGCCATGCGGGAAGACGGGTGCGTGCGTTACGACTTCAACGGCCTCCTCAACGACGGTATCTCCGACTTCAAAAAGCAGTTCGCGAAGCACGAAAACATGCTCCTGGGCACCTGGGAAAAACCGCTCTCGCCGTTCTACCCCGCTTACTCGCAGGCCATGCCGCTGGCCCGCCGCGGACTTCAAACGGCGCGGCGCCTGCTGAAGGGCGCGGCCGGCCGGGTCCGATCGGTGCTTAGGCGCGGCTAGAGTCCGGTGGTCACGGCGAACGCCAGCGCAGGTTCGGTGCTGCCGGCCACGGGATGAACGTTGACGGGAGCCTCGGCGGCAGCCAGGAAGGCGCTGCCGCCCCGGGAGAGCTGCAGGTCGCCCTTGGGTGAATCCAGGTAGACATCCCCGGCAACCACAATCACCACCGCCGCACCCGACTGTGCCAGCGGTACGGGCCCGGCGTCGGGTGAGAGTTCGATGCGCTGCAGCTGGAACTCGGCGAAAGGCGGGCGGAAGAGCTCCTGGTCCATCACCGTCCGCTCAGCCTCAAGCATCGGCACCGCGACCGGCTGGAAGTCGATGGTCCGCAGCAGTTCGGGGACGTCAACGAACTTCGGGGTGAGTCCGCCGCGCAGGACGTTGTCCGAGGACGCCATGACCTCAACGCCCAAGCCATGCAGGTAGGCGTGGACGTTCCCGGCGGGCAGGTAGACGGCCTCGCCCGGCTCAAGCGAGATACGGTTCAGCAGCAGCGAGATCAGGACTCCGGGATCGCCGGGATACTTCTCATGGAGGCTGATCGCTGTCGACAGTTCGGCGTCAAAGGGAGCCAGGGGAGCTCCGGCAAGCAATGCGCCCACCACCAGGGACGTGTCCTCAGCTACGGCCTGGCCGCCGGCGATCAGGCGCTCGAAGGCTTTCCGCAGGCCGGCACTTTCGTCGCTGTCCTCAAGATCCGCCAGCAGGGCGCTGACCAGTGCGGGCGCCGCGCCCTCGGTGGCACGGAAGGCTCCTTCAATGTGCTGCAGGATTTCCCGGGTCTGCGCCGCCGGCCGGAAACCGCACAGCGCCTCAAACGGCGTCAAGGCAAGGATCATCTCGGGCTTGTGGTTGTCGTCCCGGTAATTCCTGTTGGGGGCATCCGCGGCCAGGCCCTCGGCATTCTCCCGCGCAAAACCTGTCTTTGCCTGTTCCAGGCTCGGGTGGACCTGCAGGGACAGCGGCTGGGCAGCCGCCAGGATCTTGGCGAGGAAGGGCAGCCGGGGACCGAAACGCGCCACGGAGTCCGCGCCGAGGAAATGCTCCGGGTCGCCGGCGATCAAGGCGTCCAAGGCGGCAGTGGACCCGTCCTCGGGCAGGCGGGCGACGGACGGTGAGTCAGGGTGCGCACCGATCCACAACTCTGCTTCCGGACCGCCCGACTCCGGACGTCCCAGCAAGGCGGCGATCGCCGTCGTGGATCCCCAGGCATAGTCCCGGAGGACATTGTCAATCTCGTACAAGGCGGTGTCCGTTCCGTAGTTAGGTGTGGTGGCGGTGCTGGCTACAACGGGGCGCACTGGCCGTTGGTTGCCACGAGTTCCCGGATTGCCTGCTCGTTGCCCTGGCTCTTGAGCTCGTTAAGCATCGCTTCGGTGATCGGCTCACCGTCAGGGGTGGTGGTCACAGGCGTGAAGTCCGACGCCGGCGCGGGGGGAGACTGCTGCGCGGGGGGAGACTGCTGCGCCGGCGTCCCGCCCGCCGGCAGCGGTGCTGCCGGATAGCGGACCGGTGCAGCCTGCAGATGCCCGCCGCCCGCGCTCGGCACCACCATCGCGTCATCCGGCAACCCCGCGGACTCGGCTTCCGACGCCGAGGCCAACAGCTGGTCCACCCGGGTGTGGATGACGTCGAAGTTGGGCACCGTGGAGAAGGAGGCGTCAAAGTCCGGCGGGCCGATGGTGAGGCGCTTGATGTCCTGGCCCTTAGCCTTCATGGCCAGGTCCACGAAGCTTCCCAGCTGGGAGGAAGAGATATTGGAGTCCACCACCTTGGTACCGGCGTTGGCGATCTCCTCGAACTTGGCCAGCAGCGTGCCGGGGTCCAGCTGCTTGAGCATTGCCTGCTGCACGCACTGCTGGCGCTGGATGCGGGCGTAGTCGTCCACGAATTCCCGCGACCGCCCGTACCAGAGCGCAGTGTAGCCATCCAGCGTCTGGTCGCCCGCGGGGATCCAGCCCAGGGGCATGCCGTGGATGCCGTTGGCCTCATCGATGGTTTCCCCGCTGATGGGCACCCAGCCCCCGGCCTTGATCCGGATGCCGCCCATCGCGTCAATGAGCTTGGAGAAGCCCTCCATGTCCACCAGCACATACGCCTGGACTGTGATTCCCAGCGTCCCGGAGACGGCCTCAAGCGTGGCCTGGGCGCCGGGATCTGGAACGCCGGGATAGAGGTCGGCGTGCTCGTTGGTCACTTCGGTGTTGATGGCGTTGATCAGGCACGCGTCACCGCAGTCGTAGCCGTCAGGGTAGATGGCCCGCATGGGGGAGTCCTCGCTGAACTGGGCGTTCTGAAGGTTCCGGGGGACGGAGATGATGGCGGTTTGGCCGGTCTCGGCATCGACGCTCAGGACCGAGAGGCTGTCTGTGCGCCTGCCGGTACGGTCGTCACCGGCATCTCCGCCCATCATTAGGAAGTTGTAGCGGCCCTCTACGGGGTCGATCGCGGGCCCTGCCGAGAAGATGCTGCCGATGGCGTTGCGTCCCACGTTGAGCAGGTAGGCAGCGTAACCGAGCGTTCCGCTGCCCAGGACCATCGCCAATACCAGCGAAATCACGACGACGGGACGTGCGGGCGGGGCCAGCAGGACCGGGCGGATGAGCCGCAGGGTATTGATAAAAAGAATTGCCCAGCCGGCAGCGAGTGCCACCAGCAGAATGACGATGACGAGCGAGGCAAGGGAGTTGGTGATGATGTTAATGAGGAGCGGCCGGTTGAGCAGCAGCAGGAGTACGGCAAGCACCAGGGCCGCCCACACGCAGAGCGTCACCCTGAGGGCCGCGCGCCCGAGCTTGCGGTTACCAGCCACAAGTTGCGCGCTGCCCGGCACCAGGAGTGTCAGGAGCACAAGCACGAAGCCGCGTTTGGTCCGGACCGGAGAGGAAGCGCTGACCGGGTAGCGGACCGGGTCGGTGAGCGCTGCCTCCGAAGCGGACTGCGGGAGCTTGCTGCTGGCCATGGCCGCCTTCCTAACGGCTGCCCCGGAGCGGGCCGTTGCCTTCGGCGAAGACCTCACTGACCTTTTGCCGCAGGTTTGCCCCCTTGCGGGAGGCTACGGCATTCAGGTCCGCGGCGAACTCAAGGAGGTCGGCGCGCAGCGATGCTGCAAGCTCATCCGTGCCTGCTGCAAGCATCCGTACCGCCAGGAGTCCGGCGTTGCGCGCTCCCGCGATCGAAACGGTGGCCACGGGGACACCGGCAGGCATCTGCACGATGGAGAGCAGGGAGTCCATGCCGTCCAGGGTCTTCAGCGGGACCGGAACCCCAATCACAGGAAGCGGAGTGACGCTGGCGAGCATCCCCGGCAGGTGTGCGGCGCCGCCGGCACCGGCGATGATTACCCTCAGCCCGCGCTCGTGGGCTGTTTGGCCATAGCGGATCATTTCGATGGGCATCCGGTGGGCGGACACAACGTCGGCTTCGAAGGCGATGCCAAACTCTGCAAGGGCGTCAGCCGCGGCTTCCATGACCGGCCAGTCTGAATCCGAACCCATCACCAGGCCTACCAGCGGGTTGCCGGCGGAACCGGCGGCATGGGTGGCTTCGGCGTTCATGCTTTCTCCTCAAAAATTGCCTGCGGTTCTTCGGCGGGTACCCGCCCGTCCCGGATGATGCCCGCCACGGTTCCTGCACGGCGTCGGACGTCGTCAACCTCTGCAGTGGATGACCCCACCAGGTTTACATGGCCAATCTTCCGGCCCGGCCGTACCGACTTGCCGTAGCAGTGCACTTTGGCAGCCGGCTCGCTGGCCAGCGCCAGGGGGAAGGCGGAAAACAGGTCCTGGTTGTCGCCGCCCAGGAAGTTCTTCATCACCACTACCGGAGCCAGAACATCAGTGGCGCCGAGCGGGAGGTTCAGGACCGCCCGAAGGTGCTGTTCAAACTGGCTGGTGACCGACCCGTCCTGCGTCCAGTGGCCGGTGTTGTGGGGGCGCATGGCCAGTTCGTTAATGAGGAACCCTGCGCCGGTACCCGGGGTTTCGAAGAGCTCCACGGCGAGGACCCCTGTCACTCCCAGTTCATGGGCTATACGCAAAGCGGCGTCCTCGGCTGCGGCCGCAACTTCCACCGGAATGTCCAGGGCGGGGGCAATGACCTCATCACACACCCCGTCCACCTGGATGGTGTGTACCACGGGCCAGGCCCGGGCTTCGCCGTCCGGCGTCCGTGCGACCAGGGCGGAAAGTTCGCGGGTGAATTCGACTTTTGCCTCTGCCAGGAGGGGGCTCATGGCCTCAAACCATTCGAAGGTGTCGGCGGCCTCCTCCGCAGAGGAGATGATCCGTACGCCCTTGCCGTCGTAACCGCCGCGGGGCGTTTTCAAAACCACAGGCCATCCGGTGTCCTCGCCGAAGCTGACGAGTGCGGCCACGTCCGCCACCGACGCCCACACCGGGTTGGGAAGCTCCAGCCGGTCGATTGCGGCCCGCATCACCAGCTTGTCCTGCGCATGCACGAGGGCGTCGGGGCCGGGCTGGACGTTGACGCCGGCTTCCTGCAGCGCCCGGAGATGTGCCGTGGGGACATGCTCGTGGTCAAAGGTCATGACGTCAAGGCCCTTGGAAAACTCCAAAAGAGTCTGCAGGTCCTTGTAGTCGCCCACCGGAGAGGAGGCCACTGCCGGGACGGCGGAAACGTCCTCGCCCTCGGCCAGGACACGGAGTTCAAAGCCGAGTGCAGTCGCGGCTGGGGCCATCATTCGCGCGAGCTGGCCGCCGCCAACCACACCTATTACTGGAAAAGTCACATGGGCCAGCCTACCGAAGACCGCCCGGTATCCCGCTTTTGGGACGCGGCGGGGGAGGAGTTTTCCCACTGCCGGCCCCCTCCTGCCGAGCCTTAGGGGGCTGCCCCTCAGCTTCGGGGGCTAAAATAGGCCTCTGGCCGAGTGGCCCATAGTTCCAACGGCCATGGAGGGTCATGTTTAACACACTTGCAGATCGCGTCCGGGGGCTCGCCTCGCTTTTCTGGCGTGAGGTAGCCAAGTTTGGGGCCGTGGGCGGTGTGGCATTCGTCATCGACAACGGCCTTACTTATTACCTTATGCACGGTCCAATGACGGACAGCGAGGCCAAGGCCCGCTTTGTCGGCGCTTCGGTGGCCACCATCTTTTCCTGGATTGCCAACCGCCTCTGGACCTTCCGGCACCGCCGCCAGGACAACGTACTCCGCGAATTCCTGATGTTCATCCTGATCAACGGAATCGGAATCGGCATCTCCACCGGCTTCACTGCCCTCGCAAAGTACGGGCTTGGCATCACCGACAAGAACATGCTCTTCTTCGCGGGAGTGGCAGGCATCCTGGTAGCCACGGTGGTCCGGTTCTTCGCCTACCGGTTCCTGGTGTTCAACAAGGAACTGGACCAGGACCCCGAGTTCTCGCACGACCACGAGCTCATTGAACTCCACCACCATGCCAAGGACACCGGTGTCGGCACGGGTCTGGCAGAGCGTGAGCCCTTTACGGAAGACCCCGCCCAGCCCACAAAGTAAGGGCAAAGCGGCAAGGGCAGCCCCTCAGCTGCCGTGGATCCGTTCGGCGGCGAGCAGCTTCTCCGTGGGCTCAACATCGGGGTGCGTCATCACCACTGAGCCCCCGAGCCGCCATGCGCCCAGCGCATTGGCCAACGCCGCCTCCAGTCCGTCCTTTCCCGGTATGTGCAGCCGAACGGCCTCTTCGTGGGGCACTGCGAAGGCGTCAAGCAGGTCCTGGTGGGAGTGCCGGCGGCCGTCGTGCGCAACGATTGCGCAGGACGAGGGGTCGGCCTCGGTGTGCTGCATAAATACATCTCCGTGGGAGCGCACTTCCGCCGCGTAATCCAGGCAACCGGCCGGCAGTTCGCCGGCCCAGCGCATGGCGAGGGCCGGCAGCGCAACGGCTATGACGGCGTCGTACTTACCTGCAGCCGGCTCCGGCCGGGCCGTGGCCAGGAAGTCCGCTTCACCGCCGTTCAGGACTGTCTCAAGGCCAAGCTGCCAGGCGGCCAGCGCCCAGACCAGTCCTTTCCAGTGCGCGGGCAGGTCCAGCGCCAGCCGCATACCGGGTTCGGCATCCAGTTCGTCCTGAAGGAGGTTGCTGGTTTTAGCCACCCAGTTGTCCAGCACCTTTCCGGACAGCTCCACGCGCTCCGAATCCGGTCCATACCAGGTGAGGCGGGGGGCTGTGGAGTTGCCTGAACGAAGGCTGGTCATCAAATCGATTGCCGGGGTAGTCATGGCTCAATCCTGCCATTGCCGAGGGGCGCGGTCACTGGGCCGGGCAGTGGTTTGAAGAGGACCATCGGTGTGACCTTCGTCGCAGAAAAAGAGGTGCAATCTTCCGCGCTGTGCCCTTCGGGCCGCTAAAGTCCTGTGTTTTGGAAGCTGACACCCTGCATAAGCAGTCCGTCGATGGGTAACTGGGGCAAAAGTCCGGGCGTGGCGTGCACCATTTTGAGGGCCCTTGGTGATTATTATCCGGGCAGCGGCTTGACTCACCCTAGTTACACGCGTGTAATTAGATAACTAAAGGCACCTGCGTAAATACCGGCACACAACCGAGTGTCCACGTATCCAGGCAGAAGCTGCAACATCAGGAGGGGCGCCGTGGGGCAAGCAGAGCGTATCCAGGAAGATGCCGTCGTGGCCGGCCAGGCAACGGCAAGATACCGTGCACGGGGGGTACCCAGCGATTGGTACGTCGACCCGGCCGATCCTGACGCTGCGGAGCGGTACAACACCAACAAGGACTTCCTGCAGGACCAGGCAACAGCTTTCCTTGCTGCGCACGAAGCACTGCTGGACGGCGGGCAGGACCCCGAAGACGAGCTCGATCCGCCCATGGAGCTGGCGGCCGGAACAGCACAGCCTGTTTGGATCGGACTGCCCTTCCAGCAGGACTTTGATGATGAAGGCGAGCTCGGCTGGCAGACGGATGCGCTGTGCGCCCAGACCGATCCCGAGGCGTTCTTCCCCGAAAAGGGCGGCTCCACCCGTGACGCCAAGAAGGTCTGTGGTGCCTGCAACGTGCGGTCCCAGTGCCTTGAATACGCCCTGGCAAATGACGAGCGGTTCGGCATCTGGGGAGGCCTTTCCGAGCGTGAGCGCCGGCGGCTAAGGAAGCGAGCAATCTAATTCATCAGGATGTTCACGTCACTGCCGTTGTGGTCGCCCACAACGGCAGTGCCTATCTCCCCAAAACCCTGGCAGCTTTGGCGGACCAGACTCGGCCGGCGGATTTCGTCATCGGCGTTGACACCGGGTCCCGCGATGATTCCAAGGCCCTCCTTGAGCAGTCCCTGGGCGGGGCGCAGGTAGTAAGCCACCGCGGAAAGAGCGGCATGGGCGCTGCGGTCAGCGCCGGCCTTGCCGAACTCGCCCCGTGGCGGGGAGACCACGGCAACGGCAGTTCAAGGTGGATCTGGCTGCTTCACGATGACGCCGCGCCGGCTCCTGAGGCCCTGGCGGAACTTCTCCTCGCGGTCGAACGCGCGCCCTCCGTAACAGTTGCCGGCTGCAAGCAGCTGGACTGGCACGCCGGACGCAAGCTGGTGGACGTTGGCCTTTCCACCAGCCGCTGGGCCGAGCGGTTGACGCTCATTGACGCTGACGAACTCGATCAGGGGCAATACGACGGCCGCAGTGACACTTTTGCCGTGAATTCCGCCGGCATGCTGGTCCGCCGGGACGTCTGGGAACACCTTGGCGGCTTCGATCCCGCCCTTCCCGGCAGCGGGGATGACGTGGACTTCTGCTGGCGCAACCGCCTGGCGGGACACCGTGTGGTGGTTGTCCCCGCGGCGAGGATGTTCCACGTAGCCCACCGCCCCCATGCATCGGGCAACGCCGCCGCGGCCCGAAAAGCGCAAGTCCACTTGCGGCTGAAGCACGCACCACCGTGGATGGTTCCCGTCCATGGCGCGGCAGCCCTTCTCGGCAGCATTTTCAAACTGGTGTTGAGCATCGCCGTGAAGGATCCCGGGCACGGCATCACACAGCTGGCAGCAACGTTTGCAGCGCTGGGACGCCCCCGGGCCGTTATGAGGGCAAGGGCGAACGCCAGGAAGACACGCCGGATCCGCCGGTCCGTCATCCGGAAACTTCAGACTCCCCGCCGTGAGGTATGGAGCCACCGGCGCTCCCTCATGGAGGCCCTGGGTTCAGACGGCAGCGCCGGGGACCACCTCGAACAGGACCCGTTGGCCAACCAGCCCACCGGCGACGCAGCCGATGACTTCGCGGCGCTTGCCACCAGCAAGCGCGGCTGGGTGGGCAACGGTGCCCTGGCCGCCGTCATCATTGCGTCTGTTACCTCCCTGCTGGGCTTGGCCGGACTTTTTGGTGCCCCCGCAGTGTCCGGCGGCGCACTCATCCCGGTCGCAACCGGCCTGGGCGACATCTGGCACCATGCGTCCAGCTGGTGGATCTCGCTGGGTGCCGGGCTTCCCGGCCGCGGTGATCCCTTCGGATATGTCCTCTGGATCCTGGGTGTGCTGGGCGGCGGTGACGCCAATGCCGCCATGGCCTGGCTCCTGCTGCTCGGTACGCCACTCTCCGGCCTTACCGCCTGGTTCGCCGCGGGCGGCCTCACCGTACGCCGCCGCCTCCGCCTGGCTGCAGCACTTTTCTGGGCCGCTGCCCCAGCCCTCCAGGTAGCCCTCAACCAAGGCCGGGCCGGATCCCTTATTGCGCACATCATGATTCCGCTGCTGGCCCTTGCCCTGTTGCGGGCAACCGGCTCCGCAGTGGGACAAGGACGCTTCCAGCTGCCGGCCCCCGGTGACCGCCGGTTCACCGACAGGCCACCGGCCAAACCCGGGATCAACGGAATGCCCTCCTGGACGGCTGCGGCGGCGGCCGGCCTGGCGCTGGCTGTTGTAACCGCGTCCGCGCCGTCCCTGCTGGTACCTGCCACGGTGGTGATAGTTCTCTGCGGGCTCCTGCTCGGGAGCCGCGGGCGGACGGTGTGGTGGGCACTGCTGCCCACCGCGGCCCTTTTTATCCCGTTCGGCCTCTCAGCCCTGGACAGGCCCCGGGCCCTGCTGGCTGATCCCGGCGTGCCGCTGGGCTTCGACGCCGCTCCTCTGTGGCAGCAACTGCTCGGCCAGCCGCTGGAATTCGGCGCCAACAGCGGGCTGGCGGGATTGCCGTACTTCGCCGACAGTACTGTGCCGTGGGCCCTGTTGTTGGCCCTCCTCATTGCCGTCCCCGTTCTGCTCCTGGCCGTGGCCGCCGTTAGCCTGCCCGGCAACCGGGCCGGGATTGCCAGGTCCCTGTGGGTCGTTGCCACTATTGCGCTGGCCGGAGGCTGGCTTGCAGGGCACGTCGCCACCAGCATGAATGCCCACACCATGGTTGCGCCCTTCTCAGGACCCGCGGTTTCTGCAGCAGCGTTCGCCCTGCTGGGTGCCGGGATACTGGGAGCAGAACGTCTGCTGGACATGGCGGACCGGGATGCGGGCACTGACAAACACAAGAGGGCACTGCAGTCAGCGGCCGCGTGCGGCATGGTGCTCCTGCTGGTGGGACCGCTGGCAGGAATGGCTGCCTGGTCGGCGCAGAACATCCTCCGTCCATCAGTTGTTACCGCCCATAAGCCCACCGCTCTGGGCACGCCCAGGCTCGTCGAGGCAGCCGGCGCGCGCACCCTCCCGGCCACGGCCATCGATCGCGGGACCGGGCCCGAACAGACGCGTACACTCCTGATCAGCACCGGCGAGAACGGCACGTATGACGCTTCCCTCATGAGGGGCGCGGGCACAACACTGGACAGCCTTTCCGCCATCGCCTCGGTGCGGAATATCCTGGGCTCGCCGGGGTCAGAAACGGTGCGTGATGACGATGACGTCACCGGGGCGGTCCGCCGCGTGGTGGCAACCCTGGTGGCCGGCCAGGGCGTAGACCCCCGGAACGATCTTGAACAGCTCGGGGCCGGCTTTGTGGTTCTCCGGGCAGCAGACACCGCAGCCCAGCTAACTGCCAGCAGGATGGACGCGGTACCCGGACTTATTGCGGTGGGGCAGACCGACGTCGGCTGGCTGTGGCGCATCACCCCACTGAACCAGCCAGTCCTCCAGGCCGCAGACGTTGCCCACCGGGTGCGGGTTGTTGACGCAGACGGCTCCGCGATTGCGCTGGTCCCGTCAGGGTATGACGACGTCGACGCTGCCGTTCCCGAGGGGCCGGAGGGCCGCCTGGTGGTGCTCGCGGAACGGGCAGATCCCGGCTGGAGTGCATGGTTGGACGGCCGCCGGCTGACGTCGACTACTTCCGGATGGTCCCAGGCCTTCACCCTCCCGGCTTCGGCGGGCCACCTGACGGTACGGTACGAGAATCCGTGGGCCCTGTGGTCCGGCATCGCCCAGTTCACCGTCTTTGGGCTCACGGTAATGCTCGCCATCCCGATGCCTGCCCGGCGCCAGAGGACAGGTATTTCACGGGACGAAGGCTCGCTGCGTAAGGAACACCAGAATGCGTAACACTTCCACGTCCGCGGAAGCATCAGAGGCAGGCGGTTCCACCGCTGTCGAACCCCCGGAAAGCCCCGCGCCTGCCAAGCGCCCAGCTGCCCAAGGGCGGAAGGCGCTGCTCTCCGGCCTTGCGTCTGCCGCCGTCGTCATCGCCGGTGCGGGTGCCATGGTGGCAGCCGGGTCAGCCCTCCCGCAGCCCGTATCCAGCCGTGCCGTGCCCGCAGGGGAGTCGGCAGTTCCTGCCGGATCCAGCGTTGGGGTCTGCCCTGGGCCCGCCCGGCTGCTGGAAGGCACTGAAGCGGGCACTGACCCGCAATTCAGCCCGGAGTCCGAAACTGCCGCAAGCTCGGTAACCGGGGCAGTACTCAGCGCAGGAGGCGTGCTGCCGGCCAGCCGGCTGTCCGACCTCAGCGGAACGACCACCGTCGAGATCGCGAAGGAGCAGGCACGGTCCGGTGTCGCCGGAGGTCCCCAGGAGCTTCTCGCGGGAGTGGTTGCGGGCCGTTCCGTGGATCAGGTCAGCGTCCTCAGCGCCGATGCCCTGGCAAACCAGAAGGCCTCTGCGGCTGCCGCCATGAAGTTCACGGCAACGGACGGCGACCTGCAGGGGACTGCTGCGGCCAACTGCCTGCAGCCTGCCAACGATCAGTGGCTGGTGGGTGCCAGCACCACCGTGGGCCGTACGTCAGTGCTGGTGCTGACCAACGCGTCCACCACGCCGGCCACCGTCAGCCTCGAGCTTTTCGGGTCCGCGGGGCAGATCCAGGCACCCGGCAGCCGGGGGCTGCTGGTGGCGCCCGGCTCGTCTCGGCCGGTGGTGCTCGCCGGCCTGGCCCCGGGGGAGGGGCAGCTCAGCGTGCACGTGCGCAGCGCCGGCGGCCCTGTCGCAGCCTTCATCCAGCAGAGTGTCCTCCGCGGGCTCACCCCGGGCGGCGTGGACTTTATCGCGCCCGGAGCGGCTCCGGCCGTCCGGCAGGTGATGACCGGCGTTGATATCCAGGACCCCGGCCAGGTAGCTGCGGTCACCGGAAGGTCCGGTTACGAGGACGCCGGCCCCGCCCTGCAACTCACCGTCCCCGGCCCTTCAGACGCAGTGGTGGAGGTCAAGCTCTACGGGCGTGACGGCCAGAAGGCACTGCCCAACGGGGGAGTCATCACCGCCAAAGCGGGGACCGCCACGGAAATCCCGCTCGCCGGCGTCCCGGCAGGTCATTACACGGTGGTTGCATCATCCGATGTCACCTTCGTCGCCGCCACCCGGGTTACCCGGGGCCTCCAGGACAACAGGGCGGCCGACGTCGCCTGGGCGGCGTCGGGAGCGAGGCTCGGCAGCCAGCACGTGGTGCCCGTTCCACAGGGGGGCCAGCGGCACTTCGTTTTCGGTGCCCTCGACAGCCGGGCCACCATCACGTATTCCGCCATCACTGCCGACGGCAAGGTCCGGGCGGCCTCCACCGCCGACATCGCCGGCGGAACCACGGCGTCCATCGCCATTCCTGACAAGGCCGAGGATTCCGACGTCGTGGGCTACGTGGTGTCAGCCTCAGGCGATGCCGCCTACGGAGCCCTGCTGCTGCAGCAGGACGGGAGGGATGACGTCTCGTCACTGGCCTTCCTGTCCGCGGCGGCAGGACAGGAGACAGTGCCCGTTACCTTGAGTTACTGAATTAGAGGTGTCGGGTACTGGCCGCAGGCTGATGCAGCGGGATCAGTACCGGCGGCGGTACACGGGATCCAGGGTCTCCGGTGCAACACCCAGCATTTCAGCCGTGTGCTCCACCACCACGTCATGGACCAGGTCATGGAGTTCGTCCACGCTGCCGCACGCCTGTTCAACCACCCGCCGGTACACAGTAATCATCGGCCCGTCCTCGCCCGCCCCAGGGGTATAGGAACCCATGGGGGGAGTGGTGGCATTCGCCGCCAATTGCTCCAGGTCCGGCGGGATTTCATCTACGCCGAAACGGACGCCGTCGAGGGTTTTGCCCCAGATATCGTGCAGTCGTTGCGCGGAGTCCAGCACCATGTCATCGAAGCGGTCAGAACGCGTGCGGTAACCGGGATGGGTGGGGAGCATCACCTCGCCGCGAAGGCCGCGGCCGTGGCGGTTGCGGCGGCGCATCATAAAGCTCTTGCCCGGCGATGCGGTGCCCGGGTCCCTGCGGGCATCCGGGTCAGCCAACCGGACCGAAAAGCCTGATTCATGGTTCGATGACTGCATACATCGACTGTAAACCCGGGCGGGGATTTACGCGACACATGGGCTCCACCCGCCAAGGCGCGTCGACCCGGGCGGCAATACCGTGTTTTGCCGCCTGCACGGAGTAGTCTGTGATGTCGTGGGAGCTATCCGTCAGTGTTCAAGATCTGCGTGCCGCCAGTCAGCGGTAGCTACTCTTACGTACGTCTACGCGGATTCCACAGCGGTCCTTGGTCCGTTGGCCACGTACGCGGAGCCCCATTGTTACGATCTCTGCGAGCAGCACGCTGATTCCCTCACCGTCCCCCGTGGCTGGGAAGTTCTCCGCTTGGCCATGCCCTCCACGCCGCAGCAGCCGGGCCCGGACGACCTCCTGGCACTGGCCAATGCAGTCCGCGATGCTGCTGCCTTGCCCGCCCAGGCGGCGCCGCCGTCCGGAAAACGCGGCCCCCATTCGGCTCTCGAAGCACCAGCCGGAGCCGAAGGGACCCGAAGGGGCCACCTCCGCGTCCTGCGGGAACCGTCCTGAGGCGCATCTGGCGGTAGGCTGGAAGCTGCAATTTTGTCCGATACCGCGCCAGCGCGCCCGCCAGGGAGCATGAATAATGCCAAAGATCAGTCCTGAACTCCTGTCCGTCCTGCGTTGCCCCGTGACAGGGTCGTCCCTGGTGCAGGAAGGCGAGGAACTTGTTGCAGCCGTCGCGGGCGAAGCCGGAGTGAAGCCCCGCTACGCCATCGAGGACGGAATTCCCCTCCTCCTTCCGCCTGACCTGCTGGCAGCAGCGGCTGCGGCCGGGTCCGACCAGCACGATTCGGACCGGCAAGGTGCAGCCGCCGTCTCACCCCAGGCTGTTTAGCCCTTCATCCGCCAGCACAGACCACAGGCGCCCACGCTGCAGTTCCCGGACCGGGCGCCGGAAGCAGTACCCGGCCCTACCGCCGGACAAAGTAAAGGATTCATCCATGGCTTTTGATTACAAGGTTGCCGACATCTCGCTGGCCGAGGCCGGCCGGCACCAGATCCGCCTGGCAGAGCACGAAATGCCCGGCCTGATGTCCCTCCGCGAGGAATTCGGACCCACCCAGCCGCTGAAGGGTGCGCGGATCGCGGGATCGCTGCATATGACCGTGCAGACCGCGGTGCTGATTGAAACCCTCACCGCGCTGGGCGCCGAGGTCCGCTGGGCTTCCTGCAACATCTTCTCCACCCAGGATGAAGCCGCCGCTGCCGTGGTGGTGGGGAAGGGCACCGTAGAGGACCCGCAGGGTGTTCCGGTGTTCGCGTGGAAGGGCGAAACGCTCGAGGAATACTGGTGGACCGCCGAGCAGATCCTCACCTGGCCCGGTGCGGAGACCAACCCGGAGCTCGGCCCCAACATGATCCTTGACGACGGCGGCGACGCCACCATGCTGGTGCACAAGGGCGCCGAGTTCGAGGCAGTGGGCATCGTCCCGTCCGCCGACCCGACGGATTCCGAAGAGTACGGCATCTTCCTTGACGTCCTCCGCCGGTCCCTTGCAGCCGACCCGCACAAGTGGACCCGCACGGCCGCCACCATCAAGGGTGTCAGCGAAGAAACCACTACCGGTGTCCACCGCCTGTACCAGCTGGCTGAACAGGGCAAGCTGCTCTTCCCCGCGATCAATGTCAACGACTCCGTCACCAAGAGCAAGTTCGACAACAAGTATGGGATCCGGCACTCGCTTCCGGACGGAATCAACCGTGCCACCGACGTGCTGATGGGCGGCAAGGTCGCCGTCGTCTGCGGGTATGGTGACGTCGGCAAGGGTGCCGCGGAGGCACTGCGCGGCCAGGGTTCACGCGTGATCGTCACCGAAATCGACCCCATCTGCGCCCTTCAGGCGGCCATGGACGGTTACCAGGTGGCCAAGCTGGAGTCCGTCCTGGCCCAGGGCGATATCTTCATCACCACCACTGGCAACAAGGACGTCATCATGGCTGAGCACATGGCGGGCATGAAGAACAAGGCCATTGTGGGCAACATTGGCCACTTCGATAACGAGATCGACATGGCCGGACTCGCCAAAATCCCCGGCATCAAGAAGGTGGAAATCAAGCCGCAGGTCCACGAATGGGTTTTCGAGGCCGGCACCGGGGCTGAGCGTTCCATCATCGTCCTCTCCGAAGGCCGCCTGCTCAACCTTGGCAACGCCACGGGCCACCCGTCCTTCGTGATGAGCAACTCGTTCGCCAACCAGACCATCGCCCAGATCGAGCTGTGGACCAAGAAGGACCAGCCCGAGGGGGAGCGCGAGTACGAGAACCAGGTCTACGTCCTGCCTAAGGTCCTGGACGAAAAGGTGGCCCGCCTGCACCTGGATGCCCTGGGAGTGGAGCTGACCGAACTGAGCAAGGACCAGGCTGAGTACCTGGATCTGGACGTCGCAGGCCCGTACAAGCCCGAGCACTATCGTTACTAAGAAGTAGAGTGCCCGGGCGCCCAGAGTGCCCGGGCTGTTACTTTCTGCGCCTAGGATCAAAATATGGAGCCCGAAGTCCAATCCCGCCGGGCGGGTCGTGTGAAAAAAATACTTGTGGTGGTGGCTGTGTGCCTCCTCGCCGCTGTGGGCGGCGTGTTCGCTGCAGTGGCACCGGGCATGGCCCGCGAGGCCATCGAATCCGAGGCAGGGTCCGCGGCCAGGACCTCGCCCGGCATCGCTGTGCCCGTGATTGCCCCGGTCAAGCTCGACGCCGCCCCGGCCAACGGTGCCAAGCAGGTAAACCCGGCCGCCCCGGTGTCATTGAAGGTGGCCGACGGGACCATTGAACGCGTCACCCTCACCAGCACTTCCGGCGAGACGGTGGAGGGCAGCATCGACGCCGCGGGGACAGGCTGGACGGCTTCCGGCCCGCTGAAGTTCAACACTGACTACAGCTACACCTACGTGGTGAAGGATGGAGCCGGACGCGAGACCAGCACCACGCAGTCCTTCAGCACGGTTTCCAGTTCCCACGAGGCGGATGCAGCCATTTACCCGCTGGACGGCATGAAGGTGGGTGTCGGGCAGCCGCTGCAGGTGATCTTCAGTGAACCTGTGGTCAACCGTGAGGCCGTGGAAAAGGCCATTAAAATCACCAGCAGCGCCGGCCAGGCGGGCGCGTTCCATTGGCACAGCGACACCATGGTCCGATACCGGGCGGAAAACTTCTGGGCGGCAAACTCCACCATCACCATGGACATGCAGCTGTTCGGCGTGGACCTGGGCAACGGTCAGATCGCCAACTTCAACAAGAAGGTGAACGTCTCCATCGGCGACAAAAAGGTAGCGGTGGCGGACGCGGCAGCCCACACCTTCACCCTCCGCGTCAACGACCGGGTGGTCAAGACGCTGCCGGTGAGCATGGGGGACAAACGGTTCCCGTCCGCCCGCGGCTACGGCGTGCTGATGGAGAAGAAACGCTACGACCACTTCCGGGCCTCGAGCATCGGGCTGAAGCCCGGCGATCCGGCCTACTACGGGAACGTCGACGTGGAATACACCATCCGGCTCACCCTCAGCGGCGCCTACATCCACCAGGCCCTGCCGTCCGCCTTCCCTTTCATCGGCAACACCAACGTCTCACACGGCTGCATCGGATTCGCCCCCGACGGCGCTGCCTGGGTCTTTGACAACATGGGCACCGGAGACGTTGTCCAGATCGTCAATACTGAAGGCGACTACGCAGCCCACGACGACGGGTTCGGCGACTGGAACATCCCGTGGAGCGAATACGCCAACTAGCGCTCAGCTGCCGAAAGGCAGCCGGTGCAGCCGCTCACCGGTCTCAGCGCTCCGGCGTCGTGCCTGGGACAACCGGGCGAGCTCCCTGTTCCGCCGCTCCGCCACGACGGCGGCCAGGTAGTCATCGGGGCTGGTCCCGGCAGGCGGCGGCGGGGCCACGTGGGCGGAGAGCTCAGTTGCGATCGACGCCGCCATGCCTGCCCTGGACAGTGGCGCCATCCGGCCGGCCTGGCGGATGAACTGGGATGCCCGGCGCGCCGTCGCATCCGGAATCCGGCCGATATCCGCCGCCGATGCCCAGGACCGGAGCCGGGCCGGAACAAGCACCGGCGGATATTCTTCAACCGGGACACGGCTGCGGATGGCGTAGGTCCCCGCCATCAGGTCGCCCAGCCGGCGCGACCTGTCATTGAACAGGGCCACAGCGATGGCCAGCCCACCGAAGGTCAGGTAAATCTCGAGAAAACCGGTCAGCCCGCGGATGAGTGCGTGGCGGAACCGGATGGCGCCGCCGTCCTCCCGCACAACCCGGAGGCCTGCTGCGAGCTTGCCCAGCGAGAGCCCGCGGCTCAGGGTCTCCACCGCCACTGGCACAATCACCAGGCAGAAAACCACGCTGGCCACCACGAGGGCCCGCATCGCCGCGTCGTCGAGGTCTTCACCCGCGGCCGCCAGTCCAAACAGGATCACCACCAGCAAAATGATGCTCAAGGCCATGTCCAAAAGCAGGCCCAGCGCGCGGGCTGCAAAGGATGCGGGGCGCAGTTCCAGGACCACGGCCTCGCCGGTGATTATCGAACTCACACTGTTCCTGTTCCTCGCGGCTGATGGGACGCTCATAGTCTATGGCGGGCCGCTAGGCTGGTGCCGTGGATATGGACGCGTTCTCCGCCGTCAACGCGGACAAGTGGTCCCGGCTGCACGAGCTTGCCTACAAAGGCAGGCTCAGCGGGCCGGAAGCAGATGAACTGCTGACGCTGTACCAGTCCACGTCCTCCCACCTTTCCCTTATCCGGTCGCTGGCGCCGGAGAGCGGCCTGTCCGCCTCCCTGTCCGCGACGCTTGCCCAGGCCCGGACCCGTTTCACCGGTGCGAGGTCCAACGTGATGGAGGACCTGGCGCGGTTTTTTGTGGTGGCCCTTCCTGCCGCCTTCTACCGGCTCACCTGGCTCACCCTGGCCTGCGGGGCGGTCTTTGTCCTCATCGGGGCGGCCTACGCTCTCTGGATCGGCACGTCCCCTGAGGCTCTGCGCGCGGTGGCGTCCGAGGCGGCGGCCAGGCAGTACGTCGAGGAGGACTTCATCAACTATTACTCGGAGAACCCCGCGGCCTCCTTTGCCGGCGCCGTCTGGACCAACAACGCCTGGATCAGCGCGCAGGCCGTGGCCCTGGGGATCACGGGAGTGTGGGTACCGATGATCCTGTTCAGCAACGCCCAAGGAGTTGGTATAGCCGCCGGCATGTTCGCGGCCGCCGGAAAGTCCGACGTCTTCTACAGCTACATCCTGCCGCACGGCCTGATGGAACTCACCGCAGTGTTCATTGCCTGCGCTGCAGGACTCCGGATTTTCTGGGCGATGGTGTCGCCGGGCCCGCGCACCCGCGGCCGGGCCGTGGCCGAGGAGGGCAGGTCCCTGATCACGGTAGCCCTGGGACTGGTCCTGGTGCTGTTCGTCTCCGGCCTGGTGGAAGGGTTCGTCACCCCCAGTGGACTGCCGGTCTGGGCAAAGATCACCATCGGAGCCGCGGTGCTGGCCGCCTACTGGCTGTATGTCCTCGCCTGCGGACGGCCAGCCTACCTCGCGGGCGAACGCGCGGCGACCTGCGCCGCGAGGACGCGGGCTATTCGGAAATCGCTGCGTGAAGCGTTGCTCGAATCGTTGTAATCCCGCCGGGGTGGTTCCTCGCCCAGCCGGAAGCCCGGACGGTAGGCTCGTCAACAGATAAAGCGCGCCGGCGGACCCAGAACCTGGCGCGGAATCCCAACGGAAGTGACGCTGCTGTGAAAGACGAAACTCCTGCCCGCGCCAGGCGCGCCGAGCCGCAGCCGGAACCGGTCCTGGACACGTCAGGGGACTCTGACGAGCCGGCGTTTTCCTGGATGACTCCCGCCGGTACGGGCACCGGGACTCCTGCAGCCGACAGTTTCGATGAGCCGGCCGCAGAAGCGCCGGGGGAATCCGCCGGGGACAGGAAAGCATCGACGCCGGTAAACACCGGGACCGCGGCCGCCGGCTCAACCGTCACGGCTCCGGAGACCCGCAAGGCCGCCCAGCCGGAGAGCCGGGCTGACCGGAAAGCCGCAGAGGCCGCCGTCGCAGATGGGGAACCCGAGTCCGGACATGGCAGCTCGCCTATTTTCAAGGAACCGCTCCCCACCTCCGCGTTGCAGGTCCGTCCGCCCGAGGAAGAGGTGGAGCGCCGCAAAGCGCAGCGGGAGAGCGCGGCCAACGCCAAGCCGGTAGCCCCGCGGGTGATGCAGGTCCTGCTTGCCATCTTCTTCCCACTGATCCTGCTCATCCTTGCGGTACGTGCAGTGACCAGCCCGCTGTTCCTCTGGGTGGAGTACAACCGGCCCGGATTTCCCGGCGACGGCTACGGATTCAGCACCGACGACAGGATGACCTACGGCTCGTACGCCGTCGATTACCTCAGCAACTGGTCCGGCCCGCGCTACCTGGGGGACCTGGTGCACCGCGGCGGCGACAAGCTGTTCAAGGACGGCGAAGTCAGCCACATGGCGGACGTCAAGCTGGTGATCCTCTCCACCTTTGGTGCCGGCGTGTTGCTGGTCCTGGTGAGTATCATCGCTGTCCTCTACCTGCGCAAGCGAAGCACCGGGGGAGTCCGCAGGGGCCTGTTCGCCGGCTCGATCATCACGCTGGTCCTGATCCTGGGGCTGGGTTCGCTGGCCGTGCTGGGCTGGCAGCAGTTCTTTACTGAGTTCCACCGGATCTTCTTCGCCGATGGTTCCTGGACTTTCAGCCTGGATGACACCCTGATCCGGCTGTTCCCCGGCCAGTTCTGGATCGACGCCGGGATCGTGATCGCGGGCCTGGTGCTGTTGACCGCACTCGTCACGCTGATCCTTACTTGGCCCACCCGCCGGCGCCGCGGCCTCGTTAAGGACCACCAACCCGCTGGAGGAGATCAGTCAGCAGATCAGTCAGCAAATCAGGCAGCAGGTCAGTCAGCGGGTAAGTCAGTGGATCAGGAGTAAAGCGTGGCGATTTCGCCTTCGTAGTCATGCACGACGGCGGACCGCTTCAGTTTGAGGGAGGGCGTCAGGTGTCCTGACTCGACCGTGAACTGGGCGTCCAGCACACTGAACCTGCGGATCGATTCTGCCTTGGACACCAGCTGGTTCGCCTGGTCCACAGCCTCCTGTATCGCTCCAGCCACCTGTGGGTCCGTGACGGCGTCCCGGACGGCAAGGGGTGGCAGTCCCTGCTCGGAGCGCCAGTTCGCCAGGCCTTCCGGGTCCAGGCTCACCAGCGCCGAGACAAACGGCTTTCCGTCACCCACTACCACCGCGTGGGCCACCAGCTGATGGGCGCGGATCCGTTCCTCCAACGGCCCGGGGGCAACGTTTTTGCCGCCGGCGGTCACCAGCAGGTCCTTCTTCCTGCCCGTGATGGTCAGGAACCCCTGGGAGTCAAGGTGCCCGAGGTCGCCCGTGCGGAAGAAGCCGTCCACAAAAGCCTCTGCGTTCGCGGCCTGGTTGGCGTGGTAACCCCGGAAGACGCCGATTCCCTTGACCAGGATTTCGCCGTCCTCCGCTACCCGTACGGTAGTGCCGGGGATGGGGATCCCCACTGAACCCACCCGGGTGCGGGAGGGCGTGTTGACGGTGCACGGCGCGGTGGTCTCGGTCAGGCCGTAGCCTTCCAGTACGGGAATGCCCGCGCCGCGGAAGAAATGGGCGTCCTCGGCTGCCAAGGCACTGGCCCCGGACACGGTGTATCCCACGTGGCCGCCGAAGGCCTGCCGGAGCCGGGGGTAGAGCAGCCTGTCATAGATTCCGTGGCGGATCCGGCAAAGCAGCCCGGGACCGTTGCCCTCGCCCCGGCTGCGCTTGTCTTCCTCCTGCGAGTACTCAATGGCAGTTGCCGAGGCGGCTCTGAAAAGCTGGGCCTTGCCGCTCACTGCTGCTTTGTGCCCCGCGGTGGCACGGACCTTCTCGAAAATCCGCGGAACCACCAGAAGGAACGTTGGCCGGAACGATGCCAGGTCCTCGAGGAGCCGGGCCGCCCCCGTGTGCCCGAGCGTGGCACCGGCCGAGAGGCAGACTACCTGGACCGCCCGGGCAAGGACGTGTGCGAGCGGCAGGAACATCAGCGTGCGGGCTTGGTCCTGGAGCAGCAGTTCCGGGAGGAAAGCGACGATGTTCCGGGCCACCAGGGCGAAGTTGCCGTGGGTGATTTCGCAGCCTTTGGGTTTGCCGGTGGTGCCCGACGTGTATACCAGGGAAGCGACGTCGTTCAGCCCTGCCCGGCTCCGGTGCCGTTCCAGCTCAGCGTCGGTGACACCGGTTCCGGCGGCGGCCAGGCTCGCGAGGTTCGGGGCTTCGCCCTCGAAGTCCATGCGGACAACGTTGATGAGCCGGTCGCGGAGGAGTTCGGAACCGGCCAGGACAGCGGCCACCAGCTTCACCTTGGCACGGTCCTCGGCGAAGACACGCCGCACGCCGGCGTCATGGAGGATCCACTCCACCTGGCTGGCCGAGGACGTTTCGTAGATGGGAACGGTGACGCCGCCGGCAAACCAGATGGCGAAATCCACCAGCGTCCATTCGTAGGAGGTGGCGGACATAACCGCCACGGTGTCGCCGGGTTCGAGGCCGCCCGCGATCAGGCCCTTGGCAAGGGCACTGACATCCTGCAGGAACTTCTGCGCGGTCACGTCAAACCAGCCGTTGGGCCCCTTGCGTCGGTAGAGGGCGTGGGCAGGATTGACGGCCTGCTGCTCGAGCAATAGATCCGTGACGTTGCTGGCGGCATCAAGCTCAACCAGCAGTTCGGTGCTCGCTTCCCTCACAGCAGGTCTCCGTTCCGCTGCCATGCCGCGGCAGCGGCTCCGTCAAGGTCTCCTGCCATCCTGCCCTAGATCCAGGAAGGCATCCACATCCGGAGCCGCCACTCCTGGTACGGGATGACCTCGGCGGCCCAGACGGGATAGAAGTAGGCTGCCAGCAGGACTGCGGCGGCCACGAACAGGGCCACCAGGTACAGGCCGGACCGGCGGCGCCACCGCGGATCCGTCGTCCTCCCCAGCACCAGACCCAGGCAGTACACGAGGGCCAGCACCAGGAACGGTTCGAAGGACACCGCATAGAAGTAGAACATGGTGCGCTCCGGGTACATGAACCACGGAAGGTACCCGGCGGCCACCCCGGCAAGCACTGCTCCGGCCCGCCAGTCGCGGCGTCCTGCCCACCAGAACAGGAGAACCACCAGTGATATGGCTGCCGCCCACCAGATCAGGGGATTTCCCACGGACAGGATGGCGGACGTGCACTTGTCCACGTCGCAGCCCGGAGTGCCGCGTTCCGGTGACTCGTAGAAGAACGACGTCGGCCTGCCCATCACCAGCCAGCTCCAGGCGCTTGCCTCATACGGATGCTCGGAGCCCAGGCCCTGGTGGAACTTATAGGCTTCCAGATGGTAGTGCGCCAGGGACCGGACCGAATCCGGCAGCCAGCCCCACTCAGCGGACGGATTGCTCTGCGCCCAGCGGCGGAAGTACGCGTTGTCTGAGCGGAACCAGCCGGTCCAGGTGGCGGTATAGACAAGAGCGGCAACCGGAACCATGCTCAGGAACGCCGGGATGCCGTCCTTGATGACCCCGCCGCTGATCCAGCCGCGGATCCCCGCCACCCGCCGGGCGCTGAGGTCCCACAGGACGGTCAGGATGCCAAAACCGGCCAGGAAAAACAAGCCGGACCATTTGGTTCCCACGGCAAGGCCCAGGAAGATACCTGCTGCGACCCGCCACCAGCGGATGCCCAGCCAGGGTCCGGACAGCAGCTGGGCGGTGGTGGGAAGTCCCCCGTTGGCGGCGGCAACCTTGCCCAGCCGGGCAGCCAGCCGCCGTCGGCCGTCATCCCGGTCCATCAGCAAGGCCCCAAACGCTGCAAGGATCCAGAACATCAGGAAGATATCCAGCAGCGATGTCCGCGACATCACCAGGTGGTGGCCATCCACGGCCAGGAGAAGCCCGGCGGCACCTGCCAGGGGAAGTGAACGGAAGAGTTTCAGCGCTATCAGGGACAGGAGCAGGATGGACAGGGTCCCGGTCAGTGCTGCGGCGAAACGCCAGCCGAAGGAGTTGTCGGCGCCGAAGACCGACATGCCGGCGGCAATCATCCACTTTCCCACCGGGGGGTGGACCACGTACTCGGGAGAATCCAGGAGGATGCCGGGGTTCCCGGCGTTGAAGGAGTCATTGGCCTTGTCCGGCCAGCTGCGCTCATAACCGCTGATCAGGTACGAGTAGGCGTCCTTGACGTAATAGGTTTCGTCAAAGACCAGCTTGTGCGGCGTCTCCAGCCGGACGAACCGCAGGACGCCCCCGGCTGCCGCAGTCAGGACAGGAACCAGCAAAAACCAAAGCCGCAGCGACGGCGGGTAGTCCCTCCAGCTTTGGACAGGCCCGAGCAGCCGGGTGCGCAGGGACCCCGCAGTGAAGGCCTCAGCTGGACGCTTGACCCAGGGCCGGGCAGGGCGGGCCGCGGGCTGGCTTCCAGCTTCGGAGGAAGAGCTGCTGGACGCCGGGGATGTGGCGTATTCGGCCCCGGCCGGCCGCGTCGAGGTCTGCGTCACGAGCCCCATGCTACCTTTTGCGGCTGGCCGCGCCCCGCAGCAGTAGGCTGGTGGCGTGGACCCTAACCCCAGCCCCTTCCCTGAATCCGGCACCGCCATCACCGACGAGGAAGCCGGAGGGCAGCCGTCAGAGGCGCCGGAGGCAGCCGCGGTGCCAACGCCGGCCGGCGGGCGGATCGTGCTGGCGGCCACCCCGATCGGCAACACGGGCGACGCTTCTGCCCGCTTGGTGGAGCTGCTGGGCACGGCGGACATTGTTGCCGCTGAGGACACCCGGCGCCTGCACCGGCTGGTGCAAAGCCTGGGCGTCACTGTGGCCGGGCGGGTGATCAGCTACCACGAGCACAACGAAGCAACAAAGACTGCGGAGCTGCTGGAACAGGTACGGGCCGGCAAGACGCTGGTGATGGTCACCGACGCGGGGATGCCCTCGGTGTCCGATCCCGGGTTCCGGCTGGTGGAGGGCGCCGTGGCAGGCGGGCTCAAGGTCACCGCCGTACCCGGACCATCGGCCGTACTGACGGCGCTGGCTTTGTCCGGCCTGCCCACAGACCGCTTCTGCTTCGAAGGATTCCTGCCACGGAAGGCAGGCGAACGTGCGTCACGCCTGGCGGACCTTGCGGGGGAGCGCCGGACGATGGTGTTCTTCGAAGCGCCGCACCGGCTTGAGGTGATGCTGCGGGCGCTGCGCGAACGCTTCGGGCCCGACCGCCGCGTGGCCGTGTGCCGGGAACTGACCAAAACTTACGAGGAAGTGATCCGAGGCTCGCTCAGCGAGCTCCTGCAATGGGCTGAAACCACCGAAGTCCGTGGTGAGATTGCCGTTGTCCTGGCCGGCGCGCCTGAACAGGAGCCAGGAACACCCGAGGACCACGTGGCTGCTGTCAACGCGCTGGTGGCCCAGGGGATCCGCCTCAAGGAGGCTGTCGCCGCCGTGGCCGAAGACGTCCGGGTGAGCAAACGGGAGCTCTACTCAGCTGTTCTGGCCGCCCGGTAGCCGGGCAGCCAGAGGGCCGGGAAGGGCTGTGCAGGTGCACAGCCCTTCCGTGTTTCGGTAGTGCGTGAAGGCGTAGACCCACCGCGGGCGCAGCAGTAGTCTGGCAACTAATCAGCCAGGACGACGGCGGCTACTCCGGCCGCCGCCGGGGCTGCAACAACCCTACTGACAAGGGAGTCATCGTGACTGTCACTGCACAGCCGGCCGTTTCCGCAGAACGCGAAAGCGCCCTTCTGGCCTCTGTTCCCACTGGCCTGCTTATCAATGGTGAGTGGCGCGCCGCCGCCTCGGGCAAAACGTTCGACGTCGAGGACCCGGCCACCGGCAAGGTGCTGTTGAGCATTGCCGACGCCGGCGCTGAGGATGGTGCCGCTGCACTGGACGCCGCCGTCGCCGCCCAGGACTCCTGGGCCAAGGTCCCGCCGCGTGAGCGCGGCGAAATCCTGCGGCGCGCGTTTGAGCTCGTGACTGAGCGGGCCGAGGACTTTGCGCTGCTGATGACCATGGAGATGGGCAAGCCCCTGGCGGAAGCCCGGGGCGAAGTCACGTACGGCGCGGAGTTCCTGCGCTGGTTCTCGGAGGAAGCCGTCCGCGCCTTCGGCCGCTACTCCGTCTCCCCGGACGGCAAGTCCCGGCTGCTGGTCACCAAGAAGCCGGTGGGTCCCTGCCTGCTGATCACGCCGTGGAACTTCCCGCTGGCCATGGCCACCCGCAAGATCGCCCCCGCCGTGGCTGCGGGCTGCACCATGGTGCTGAAGTCCGCTAACCTGACCCCGTTGACCTCCCAGCTGTTCGCCGCCGTCATGATGGAAGCCGGCCTGCCCGCCGGGGTCCTGAACGTCATCCCCACGTCCACGGCCGGTGCCACCACGGGCCCGCTGATCAAGGACTCCCGGCTCCGCAAGCTGTCCTTCACCGGCTCCACCGAGGTTGGACGCCGCCTGCTCGCCGATGCCTCCGAAACTGTCCTGCGCACGTCCATGGAGCTCGGCGGCAACGGCCCCGTTCGTGGTCTTCGAGGACGCCGACCTTGATGCCGCCGTCGCCGGGGCCATGCTTGCCAAGCTGCGGAACATGGGCGAGGCCTGCACCGCTGCCAACCGCTTCATAGTGCACGAGTCTGTTGCCGCAGAGTTCGCGGAGAAGTTCGCCGCGAAGATGAAGGAAATGACCACCGCCCGCGGCACCGAGCCGGAGTCCAAGGTGGGCCCGTTGATTGATGCCAAGAGCCGGGACAAGGTCCACGAACTGGTGTCCGACGCCGTTTCCGCCGGCGCGAAGGCAGTCCTGGGCGGGGGACCGGTGGAAGGGCCGGGTTACTTCTACCAGCCCACAATCCTCTCCGGCGTCACCGAAGGCACCCGGATCCTGTCCGAGGAAATCTTCGGACCCGTCGCCCCGATCATCACCTTCAGCAGCGAAGATGACGCGGTGCGGCTGGCCAACAACACCGAATACGGGCTCGTTGCCTACGTCTTCACCAAGGACCTCAACCGTGGCATCCGGATGGGTGAGCGGCTGGAGACCGGCATGCTGGGCCTGAACGCAGGCGTCATCTCCAATGCTGCGGCACCGTTCGGCGGCGTCAAGCAGTCCGGACTGGGACGCGAAGGCGGCCTCGAAGGCATCGAGGAATACCTCTACACCCAGTACATCGGCATCGCAGACCCCTACGCCGGGTAGTCCCCTCCCTCGGGGGGCGAATCCCTCGGGCGGCAATCGCTCGGGCGGCAAAGCCGCCGCATGCTTGTTATTAGGAGCGCGCAGACCAGCGCGCTGACCAGAAGCGTGCGGCGGCTTTTGCTGCCTGGACCATGGCTGCTCCGGCAGCCCGGAACGGTGCCGCCAGCAGGCGTCCCAGCCGTCCAATGACCGACGGCGGCACCCACAAGGCACGCAACCGCCGCAGTGCGGGGGCATGGGCGCGCAAAGCCGTCTCAAGTGCTGCGATCCGGGCGCCGGTCACCTCCTGGTCCGCGCCCGCGGCCCGGGTGCGTCCGGTGCGCTCCTCCGGCGCCTCCGCCCCTTCCGGCGGCCTGCCGTATTCGCGCCGTTCGAAGTCTGAGGTCAACGCAGTCGCCGCCCGGTGGGCAGCATCATCCATCCCTCCCGGTTCACCCAGCAGGGATGAGTCGCGAAGGCGCAAGCTGTAGGCGCGCGGGGTCTCGCTGGACTTTGGAGGCAGGCCATAGTCGGTCCCCAAGTCCACCATTTCATTCCAGGCCAGCACTGCGGCCGTGCCGGCATCTGCCGGTCGAAGCCGCCGTGCCCTGATGCCTGTCCTGGCCAGGCGCGGGGCGGCGGCCAGAAGGGCAACCCCCAGGATTCCGCCCAGGCCCAGCAACAGGGGCAGGAGCTGCACGCCGGCATCAGTGCCTTCGCCTCCACCCGGCGCGGGCAGGGGAGCGGCGCTTGGTGCCGGGGCAGGAGCCGGGGTGGCATCCGGGACCAGGTCGTCATTGTTCTCGAGGGCACCCGGGGCTGAAGGAGCCGATGCTTCTGAAGCATAGTCAGGCACTACCCCGCGGGACGGCGTGGGCTCAAATGGCACCCAGCCCAACCCTTGGAAGTACAGTTCCGGCCAGGCGTGGGCGTCCCTGGCGTCCACCTCGTATTCGGGCAGTGCGCCCTCGCCTGCCACGGAGACGGTGGCGCCCGTCAACCTGCCCGGGGCATAGCCCACTGCGATCCGGCTGGGGATCCCTTCGAGCCTGGCCATCACGGCCATGGCTGACGCGTAGTGGATGCAGTACCCGCTTTTCTGGTCCAGGAAATCAGCAAGGACCGAGAGGCCGTTTCCGTCGTAGCCGCCCTGCACCGGAGATTGCAGGGAGTAAGTGAACTCCGCGGAGCGGAGGTACTTCTGGATGGCCATGGCCTTCTCGTAGGGCGTGGCGCTGGAACCGGCCACGGCGCTGGCCGTCGTCCGGACAATCTCGGGAACGTTGCCCGGAATCCTGGTGAAGTCCTCCGGGATGCCCTGCACGCCTGCCGAAGACCGGGCCAACTGCCCCGCCGTCAGTTTTGGAACCGAAGACCGGACCAGGTACTCCTGCCGCCGGGAGGTGGCGTCCGTACCCTTAATGCTCAGGGTGGCCGGATCCCAGGTCCACCGGCCGTCAAGGCCCCGCACGGATTCCGGCGGGTACGGGGCCGGCAGGTAGGGATTGGTGAAGGTTCCGGCATCGATTGCCGTCACCACGGGCTGCTGTTCGTCCGCCAAGACGGTATAGCCGGGGTCAATCCGGCTGCCAAGGGAGCGCCGGGAGGCGTTGCGGTCATCCGGGCCCCATGAGTCTCCGTCGAAATGGTCCACGGTGACTGACCGCAGGTACAGCGGTGCTGTCGAATTCGTGGCGTAGGTGATGCGTCCGGTGCCGGCAGGCGTTCGCAGGCTGTTGCCCAAGGTGATCATCGGATTGAGGCCCGTGGATGCGCCCCACGGGTTGAGGCGGGAACCCTGCGGGAAGGTGCCCTGGTCGAAGCCAGGGACTGCCAGCGGCACCAGCAAGGTGGCTACCAGCGCCACGGAGCCTGTCAGAACGGCCCGCCGGACCTGGCCCGGGCTGCGGGCGGAATCGGCGGGGGTCCGGGCGTCCGGAACAAACCACTGGCTGCAGGCGAGGATCATCAGGTACCCCGCCACAGCCGCGGTGAATCCCCAGAAGCCCACGCTCTGTGGCTTGATCATGGCTGGCACCACGAGGATGGCCAGCAGCCCCGCACCGGTGGCGGCTGGCATGCCCAGCGGCACCGCGAGCGCGTCCACAAGGATGACAGCCAGGCCCAGGACGGCGCAGACCACCATCACGATGCCCACATTGGGGGCGACGGGTGCGGTTTCGGACAGTACGGTTTCGCTGGCGCGGCGGATTAGCCGGTCCAGCTCAGCCAGGGTTGCTCCCGTGGGGATGATGCCGGCAACGCTGGAGCCGCGGAAGAACGTCAGGGTCAGGGCGGCGCCCAGGGCAAGGAACCCGCCGGCTGTCACCAGCAGGGGCTTGGCCCTCACTGCACGCAGGGCGGCGAGGGTGAAGCAGACCACCAGCACGGTGGTGAAAACGGGCCAGTACCAGCCCCAGCCCCTCAGGACTCCGTTCAGGGACAGGGCGGCTCCGGCCACTCCCACGGCGATGGAGGCTGCCATCGCCCACGGGTAGGGGCCAATCCGGGTACGCCCTGCCGCGTTCCCGGCGGACGGTGCAGGGTGCTGGTCCGTTCCGGTATTCCGGGGCGGCGCAATGGTCATCCTGCCACCTCCGCTCCGCGCCGGACCTCCGTCGCCGGGGTTTCCGGCAAGGCGACGTCCTGGTCGAACTGGTTCCAGGCACCTGCGACGGATACCGACGGCGGCACGGCGGCGGCACGCCAACCTCCCTGCCGGAGCTTCTCGAGAGCGTCCTCGAACTCCGCGGGCCGGTCTGTGACAACGATGGCGAAGGCGTTGGTGCCGTACCCGGCGGCCGGGGCGAGTGACAAGGCTTCCATCGACGAGATCCTTCCCAGGACTGCGATCAGGGGTCCCCGCATCCTGTGCGCCGACAACTTGTCCATCAGGCTGTCATCAAAGGGCGGCGGTCCGGATTCCTGGTAGCCGTGGGATTCCCGGAATCCGAAAATGTCCCTTCGACCTGAATCGCGGCGGGCGTGCGGCCCTGTGAGCTGGATTGCCGCGAGGCTTTCAGCGATGGACTGGAGCCCGGAGGCTCCGGTGTACTCCTCAACCTCAGGTTCGGGGGCTGAGGTTGAACGGAGGAATGCCGGTTCGCCCCGGGCGTCCAGCAGCCGCAGGCCATAATTGCGCTCGGCGAGGTGTGCGCTGATGGACATGGCGGCAACTACGGCCCACTCGAACGTTTCGCTGCTGATCATGGAGTGCCCATCCTGGGCTGTGCTTCCTGGCGGTACCGTCCCGGAGTTGCCGGAGAACGCGGCGAATCTCTGGTCCAGAATGATCGTGGCCTCCGGCGTCGTGACGGATTCCTCCTGCCGCACCATCAGGGAACCGTGGCGGGCGGTAGCGGTCCAGTGCACCCGGCGCATCGGGTCCCCATGGCGGTATTCGCGCGTCATGACGTCGTCGTCACTGGGGTTGGCCCGGATCCTGGTGGCCGTGACGCCGTCGTTGCCCCGGGCGCCGGCCAGCCCGGTCAAAGGAAGCACGACGGCGGCGGGCGTCACGGTGAGGGTGTCGCCATCGTCAATTGCCTGCCGGTGCAGGGACAGCCCAAACGGATCGGTGAACTCGGCGGTCACGGGTCCGATAAGGAACTGGCCGCGCTGGGCGGAGCGCAGGTGGTACTCGTACCTGCTGGTGCCGCCGGTGGCCGAACGGGACGGAAACCGGAAGGCAGGCGACTCACCGAACCGGGAAGGCAGCCTTTCCTCCATGGTGGCCCTGCCGCTGGCTGCCCCGGTACGGGCTACCGCAAGCCGCACGGTGGCAGGGGCCGAAGTCTCCACCGGTGACGGGTTGAATTCGCGGTACACCTGGAAGCGGGGCTTCACCAGCCGGATCCCCGCCAGGGAAACCATTGGAAGGACGAGCAGCAGTACAGCCAGGCTCAGCAGGTCCCTGCGGCCCATCACCTGCGCTGCGGCAAGTGCCGCGGCCCCGGCTGCCAGCATTCCCCAGCCCCGCCGGGTGAAGAGGTGTCGGGGCAGTCTGTCCAGCAGCGCCATGGGAAACCGCCTAGTGGTTCCGGCTCATGCCTGCGACAGGGGTGGTCCTGTTCGTGGACCCGGGAGCCCTGTTCCCTGGATCGGCAGGCCGGTGCGGGACCGGCAGCCGGGACAGGATGCCGCGGAGGACGCTGTGCGGGGTTTCACCGGCGCCGGCGGCCTTCCGGTCCAGGATGATCCGGTGGGCCAGGACAGCTTCCGCCACATGCACGACGTCGTCAGGCAGCACAAAGTCGCGTCCGTCCAGGGCCGCCGTTGCCTTGGCAGCGCGCAGCAGCTGCAGCATGGACCGGGGGCTCGCGCCCAAACGGAGCAGCGGGCTTTCCCGGGTGGCCCTGCCCACGGACACCGTGTACTCCTTGACTGCCTGCGAGACATAGACCTGCTGTACCGTCGCGATCATGGCCGCCACCTCGGCAGTGGTGACTACTGCCGACACCCGGGCTAGAGGGGACGTTGCCTGATGGGTCTCAAGCATCTCAATCTCGGAGTCCTTGTCCGGGTAGCCCATCGAGATGCGTGCCATAAAGCGGTCCCGCTGGGCTTCAGGCAACGGATACGTGCCCTCCATCTCGATCGGATTCTGTGTTGCCACCACCATGAAGGGTTCGTCCAGCCGGTACGAATTGCCGTCCACTGTCACCTGGTGCTCTTCCATGCACTCGAGCAGGGCTGACTGGGTTTTGGCCGAGGCGCGGTTGATCTCATCGCCGATCACGATGTTGGCGAACACGGCACCGGGCCGGAACTCAAAGAGCCGGGAGGCCTGGTTGTAAATGGAAACGCCGGTGACGTCGGAGGGCAGCAAGTCCGGGGTGAACTGGATCCGGTTGACCGTACAGTCGATGGTCCTCGCGAGCGTTTTGGCCAAAAGTGTCTTTCCCACACCCGGCACATCTTCCAGGAGCAGATGCCCCTGGGCGAGCAGGACGGTCAGGGCCAGCTTCGCGGCGTCGGACTTTCCGTCGATCACCGTGTTGATGGTCGTCAGGATCCGTTCGCTGGCCGCGTGGAATGACGCGCCGTCCATGGGGGTGGGCCGGTGCCCGTTGAGATGGCTGACGGGGTCTGCGACCCCCGCCAAACTGCGGTTCGCAGCGCTCACATCGTTGGCAGTGCGTCGGTGGGATTCCATCGGCAACCTTTCAGCCAGGGGTTCACCTGGACGGGACAGCAAGCCCTGCCTTCGCCCATTGGTGGGCGTCCGCATCTGTTCGTACCAGACTACTAACACAACTGCTTCGGCTGACAGAGAGTTCCAATAAATGTGGGCGACCGATCCCGGTTAGGGTGGATAAATGTGCAATCCGCTGATCCCTGCCGCCTACCGAGCTTCTGTCCCCGGCGGCGGCCAGGAATCCGGAACCTCCCCGAAGCGTGGGTTTCCCCCTGCCCCGGAGCCTTTACCGGTGCCGGTTATGGACAACCACACGCACTTGGATTTCCCGGACGGGGAAGCGCCGGTGGGTATCAAGGAGGCGCTCGATGCCGCCGAGGCGGTGGGCGTCCGGGGCGCGGTCCAGGTGGGTTGCGATCTGGAATCCTCGCGGTTCACGGTCAAGGCGCTGGACCTTGACGAGCGCCTCCTTGGCGCGGTGGCGCTGCACCCCAACGACGCTCCGCGCTATGCCGAACGCGGCGAGCTGGAAGAGGCGCTGGCGGAAATCGAGCGGTTGGCGGCCCATCCCCGGGTAAGGGCCATCGGCGAGACCGGGCTGGACTTTTTCCGCACCGAAGGGGCGGGCCTGGCCCACCAGCGCCATTCCTTCCGCCGCCATATAGACATTGCCAAGCGGCTGGACCTGACGCTGCAGATTCACGACCGGGATGCCCACAGCGACGTAGTGCAGGTGCTGAAGGAAGAAGGGGCTCCGGACCGCGTGGTTTTCCACTGCTTTTCCGGGGATGAGGAGCTGGCTGCCATCTGTAATAAGGAGGGCTGGTGGATGTCCTTCGCCGGCACGCTGACGTTCAAGAACGCAACCAACCTGCGGGCTGCGCTCGCCGTGGCTGATCCCGACCTGGTACTGGTGGAAACTGACGCTCCGTTCCTGACGCCGCATCCTCATCGGGGCCGCCCGAACGCCAGTTACATGGTCCCGTACACCGTCCGTTCGATGGCGGAATTGACAGGCACTGACCTCGCGGAGCTGTGCACGGGAATCCAGGAGAATACCGTGCGCGCGTACGGATCCTGGGATTAAGACCACGTAGCGCCGGGGCCCGCTGGGCGATACCGGGTATGCATAAATGTTGGCCGCTTTATAACGCTACGGTTACAGTAGGAATCAATTAGCCGGGGTCGGGGAAGGCCACCAGGCAAATTCACTTCATTTCTGCAGCAGGATCTGCTGGGCCTGGTTCCAGCCTGCCTGCTGCGCAGTGTGGCGGTGCGATGATGCCCGGACCAGCCCTTTCGAGGCGGTGCCGGGTATTTTATTGCGCTATCCCCGTGCCCGGAAGGACCTAAAGTTACGGGCAATCGTGGTCAAGTTCTTCACAACGGACGGCAAGTTCAGCTTTATCAAGGTTGGAACCCAGCTCCTGGTTCTGTGCGCGCTGGTGGTGGGCCTCGTAGCCTTCGTCGGCAATAACAAAACCATTACGCTGAACGTCGACGGCAAGGTAACGTCCGTTCAAACCTTCGGGGGGACGGTGGGGCAGGTCGTCAAGAGCGCCAACGTCGAGCTGAAGCCGGCGGACCGGGTTTCCCCGTCCGTTGATGCCACGGTCCAGAACGGCACGGTCATCAACGTCAACATGGCCAAGGCCGTCAAGGTCAGCCTGGACGGCTCCGAAAAGACGGTGAACACCACCGCCCAGGACGTTGCCGGACTGGTGACCGAACTCGGCGTCGCAAGTGCATCGCTGGTCTCCGTCCCCAAGGACGCCCAGCTCTCGGTCGCAGGGTCCTTCGTCTCCATCTCCACTCCCAAGTCCGTGAGTATTGTTGCTGACGGCAAAGTGGACACCGCCACCACAACTGCCGCCACGGTGGGCAAGGTACTGGAAGATGCAGGCCTTACCCTTGGCGCCAAAGACCGGACTTCCCAGCCGGCAAACGCCCACGTGGTGAACAACATGGTTATCAAGGTGTCCCGCGTGAAGGCAAAGACCGCGGTGACAGCGGAGGAGGTCCCGTTCAAGTCGGAGACCAAGGAGAGCGCTGAGCTGCTGAAGGGTGAAAAGGAAGTCACCCAGGCAGGCGCCGCCGGCAAGGTGGAAAAAACCTTCAAGCTGGTGCTGGTTGATGGCCGCGAAGCATCACGCACCCTCGTGTCCGAAGCGGTCACCGCGCAGCCTGTGACCGAGATAATCACGGTGGGCACCAAGGCCAAGCCCGTGGCTCCGGCCGCCCCGGCTCCGGCGGCCCCTGCCCGGGCAGCCAGTGCCGGCGCCAATACGGGTGCTGCCGCCCCTGCCATGATGAACGAGGCCATGTGGGACAAGATCGCCCAGTGTGAAGCAGGCGGAAACTGGTCGATCAACACCGGCAACGGCTACTACGGCGGACTGCAGTTCGACATCCAGACCTGGCTCGGATCCGGCGGCGGCGCGTACGCTCCCAACGCCAGCCTTGCCACCAAGGCCCAGCAGATCGATATCGCCAACCGCGTTTACGCCCAGCGCGGCCTGCAGCCGTGGGGCTGCGGCTGGGCTGCCACCAGCTGACGCAACCTGGCTCAAGCCCCCACCGGGGCATTGCGGCCGGACCCGGATCTTCCGGGTCCGGCCGCGGCATTTAACCAGGCCGGCCGCAAGTGGCGCGCGGGATAGGATACCTAGGTGACTGAACCGATCCCCGCCGCGCCCGCACCGCTGTTTGGTGCTTCCGACATACGCCGGCTGGCGGAAGAGATAGGTGTCCGGCCCACCAAGACGCTCGGCCAGAACTTCGTCATTGATGGCAATACGATCCGCAGGATTGTGGCGGCGGCGGGCGTTGGTGCGGACGAGACCGTCTTGGAAGTAGGCCCAGGCCTTGGATCGCTGACCCTCGGTCTGCTGGATGCTGCGGCGTCCGTAGTCGCGGTGGAGATCGATCCCGTCCTTGCCGCAAAACTTCCTGCCACGGTCAAGGAATGGCGCCCGGCCGCAGCAGGAACGTTCCATCTGGTGCAGGCAGACGCCATGAAGGTCACTGAACTTCCGGTTCAGCCCACCGCCCTCGTGGCCAACCTGCCCTATAACGTGGCCGTGCCCGTGGTGCTGCATCTGCTGCAGCACTTCCCGAGCCTGCAGCACGGCCTGGTGATGGTCCAGGACGAGGTGGCGGACCGCCTCGCTGCCGGCCCGGGATCCAAAACCTACGGCGTGCCGTCCGTCAAGGCTGCCTGGTACAGCCGCATGCGCAAAGCCGGTGTCATCGGCATGAACGTTTTCTGGCCAGCCCCCAAGATCCACTCCGGACTGGTGTCCTTCACCCGCCACGAGCCCCCTGCCACCACCGCCAGCCGTGAGCAGGTCTTCGCCGTGGTGGACGCAGCCTTCGCGCAGCGGCGCAAGACGCTCCGCGCAGCCCTCGCGGGCTGGGCCGGAAGCGCGGCGGAAGCCGAACGCTGCCTGGTGGCCGCCGGGGTCGACCCCACAGCGAGGGGCGAAGTGATCGACATCGCCGCCTTCGCGAAGATTGCGGAAGCCCGTGAGGCCCGGCCGTGAACGCCCTGGCAGGACGGTTTGCCCCCCGCACCGTCCGCGCGAAAGCGCCGGGCAAGGTCAACGTATCCCTGGACGTCGGACCGCTCCGGCCCGACGGCTACCACTCCGTAGCCAGCGTCTACCTTGCCGTATCCCTGTACGAGGAAGTTGCGGCCACCAGCACTGATGCCCCCGGCATCACGGTGAGCCTCAGCCCGGACAGCACGCTGGACCTGGACGACGTCGATATTCCACTGGACGGGAACAACCTGGCGTACAAGGCTGCAGCCATCATGGCGGACGTGTCCGAGCACGCCACCGGCGTCCACCTGGAAATCACGAAACGCGTGCCCGTGGCGGGCGGCATGGGCGGCGGGTCCGCTGACGCTGCCGCTACGCTCCTGGCCTGCGACGCACTCTGGAACAGCGGGCTGTCCCGTGAAGAACTGGCGCACCTTGCCGCCGAGCTTGGCGCCGACGTCCCCTTTTCCCTGCTCGGCGGAACAGCGGTGGGCTTGGGCCTCGGCGACGAGCTGTCCCCGGCACTGGCCAAGGCCCAGACCGACTGGGTCCTGGTCACGGCGGATTACGGACTGCCCACGCCCGAGGTGTACAGGACGCTGGACCGGATGCGGGCGGCAGAGGGCATCGAGGTGGCCGAGCCAACAGGAGTGGACCCGCAGATTCTCACCGCCCTGCGCAGCGGGGACGCCGAAGCCCTGAGCCGCGTCCTGGTCAACGACCTCCAGCGGGCATCCATCGAACTGTCGCCTTCACTGCGCGATACGCTGGGAATAGGTGAAGCACACGGAGCCGTTGCAGGCATCGTCTCTGGTTCCGGTCCAACCGTCGCGCTGTTGGCCGATGATCCCGTAGCCGCCGAAGGCCTCGCGGAGAACCTGCGGCGTTACGGCCTGACCGCCCTCGCCGTCCACGGCCCGGTTCCGGGGGCCCGCATCATGTCCGACATCCTTCTGTAAGACGTTCAGTTCCTACCTCAGCAGCAGAAAGCAGTTCCCTTTGGCACACCTTCTTGGCGGCGAGAACCTGACGGTCTCCTACGCAACCCGCACCGTCCTGGACGGCATCACCCTCGGACTTGAAGAGGGCGACCGGATCGGCATGGTTGGCCGGAACGGTGACGGAAAGTCCACACTGATGCGCCTGCTGGCGCTGCGGTCCACCCCCGATTCCGGACGCGTCACCAAGCGCGGCGACGTAAACGTCGGCTACCTGGACCAAAGCGACGTGCTCGACGGCGACCTGACGGTCGGCGCGGCGATCGTGGGGGACCAGGCGGATTATGAGTGGGCACGGAACCCGCAGATCCGCGAAATCATGGGCGGACTGGTATCCGACGTCGACTGGCACGCCAACGTCCACGCCCTGTCCGGCGGGCAGAAGCGGCGAGTGGCCCTGGCCAAGCTGCTTATCGAGGACCACGACGTCATTATGCTCGACGAGCCCACGAACCACCTGGACGTGGAGGGCGTCGCCTGGCTGTCCCGGCACCTGAAAACGCGCTGGCGTGCCAACCAGGGCGCTTTCCTGGTGGTCACCCACGACCGCTGGTTCCTGGACGAGGTCTGCAACAAGACCTGGGAAGTCCACGACGGCATCGTGGACCCCTTCGAAGGCGGTTACGCCGCGTACGTGCTGGCCCGGGCGGAACGGGACCGCTCGGCGGCGGTCATGGAGGGCAAGCGCCAGCAGCTGGTCAAAAAGGAACTGGCCTGGCTCCGCCGCGGCGCGCCGGCACGCACGGCCAAGCCAAAGTTCCGGATCGAGGCGGCCAACGCCCTCATTGCCGATGTGCCCGAGCCCCGGGATTCCACCGCACTGAGCAAAATGGCCACGGCACGCCTGGGCAAGGACGTGCTGGACCTGGAAAACGTCTCGCTGGACTTCCTCGGCGGCGACGAAGGGCAGAAACTCTTCGACAACATCACCCTTCGCCTCGCGCCCGGCGAGCGGCTGGGACTGGTGGGCGTCAACGGCGCCGGCAAGACGACACTGCTGAAACTGCTCAACGGCCAGATTGAACCCACATCCGGCAAGCTCAAGCGCGGCAAGACCGTGGTCACCGCCGTGCTGACCCAGGAGGTCAAAGAGCTCGACGACGTCTCGGACCTGCGTGTCATCGAAGTGATCGAGCGTGAGAAGCGTTCCTTCAACGTGGGCGGCAAGGAGTTTACGGCGGGCCAGCTGGTGGAGCAGCTCGGCTTCACCAACGAGAAGCAGTGGACGCCGGTCAAGGATCTGTCCGGCGGTGAGCGCCGCCGCCTCCAGCTGTTGCGCCTGCTCGTGGGGGAGCCGAACGTGCTGATGCTCGATGAGCCCACCAACGACCTCGACACCGATACCCTCGCCGCAGTCGAGGATGTCCTCGATGGCTGGCCGGGGACGCTCGTTGTGGTCAGCCACGACCGCTACCTGCTGGAACGCGTCACCGACCACCAGATGGCACTCTTGGGCGATGGAAAGATCCGTGCCCTGCCGCGCGGCGTGGACCAGTACCTGGAACTCCGGGAATCCGCCCTGGCCGGTTCCACCATCACTGGTGGCGGCAACCCCGTCACCAGTGGTGCTTCAGCGTCCGCTGCCACGGCTCCCACAGGCCCGTCCGAAGCGGAAAAGCGGGACGCCCGCAAAGCCAAGAACCGCATCGAACGCCAGCTCGGCAAACTCGAACAGCAGGAAAAGAAGCTCCACGACCACATGGTCAAGAGCACAGCCGACAACGACTTCGACGCCCTGGCCGAACAAAACAAAAAGCTCAAGGACCTCGCCGGCGAACGCGAAGCCCTCGAACTCGAATGGTTAGAGGCCCTGGAGGTCCTCGGCGAGTAACCTTGGGTGCCGGCCCGTGGCCCTTCCGCGTCGCTTAGACACAGCGCATAGGTGACGCTGCGGTCGCTGGGCGACCTCCACGTCACGATGCGCCGCGATGCGCTCCTTTCGGAAGGACCGCGGCCCGGCGTGTTGAGGGCGCCTCACGAGCGGGAAAGGGGGTTATCCGGCAGCATGCGTCAAAGGCGAGGAACGAGCCAGCATGCAGAGGATGGCCCCCTTCCCCGCGGACGGAACCCGGCACTCACCCCTCCGACTGGAGTTCGGGTTCCTTCTGAAGGCCGGTCAAGCCGTTCCAGGCGAGGTTTACCAGGTGTGCCGCAACGGTGTGTTTGTCGGGCTCGCGGCTGTCCTGCCACCATTGGCCGGTCATGGCGACCATGCCGACGAGCATCTGGGCGTACATGGCGCCGTCCCGGGCGCTGAAGCCGCGGCGGTCGAATTCGTCGGAGAGGATGTGCTCGACTTTGGCGGTGACGTGGGAGAGCAGGGTGGAAAAGGCGCCCTCGGGCTGCGACGGCGGGGCGTCCCGCATCAGGATCCGGAACCCTTCGGTGCGGTCCTCGATGTAGGTCAGCAGTGCCAGGGCGGCCCGTTCCACGAGGACGCGCGGCTTCGCCTCCTCGGTAAGGGCGGCGCTGATGGCCTCCAGGAGGATGCGGAACTCGAAGTCCACTACCTGGGTATAGAGCCCTTCCTTGGATCCGAAGTGTTCGTAGATGACCGGCTTGGATACTCCCGCGGAGGCTGCGATTTCCTCGATGGTGGTGCCGTCAAGTCCGCGGACTGCGAAGAGGCCCCGTCCGACGTCGATCAGCTGGCTCCGCCGCTGAAGGCCGGTCATCCTTGTCCGCGGAGGGTTGTTGCTCACATTTCCATCATGCACTACCCGTTGCCGGCGGAATCGCAGCCGCCCTGCGGTGCAGAACACAGTGCCGTGACAGGGGCAGGGACGGGGCAGAAACGTGGCGGGACCGGGGCCTGAACGGCCTGTGTCGCGCAGCGCCCCGAACCCGTGGCAAAATAACTACTTGTGCCCAGGCGAAGCGCCTCGGCACGGTCCGCTCTGGTGTAATGGCAGCACCCCGGCCTTTGGAGCCGTGGAGTATAGGTTCGAATCCTATGGGCGGAACTGCTGTGCGAGGAGCGTTCAGTAGGATGTCATTCGGTGCCGGGACGGCTTCAGGCCGCGCGGGCACCGCACAACGCCAGCGTCATTTAGCAAGGAGAGCCCGTACGTGATCCCCGAGAATACCGGCCCGGCCGCGGTCATCGTTCTGGCGGCAGGCGCCGGTACGCGGATGAAATCGCGCACTCCCAAGATTCTTCATGAAATTGGCGGCAGGTCCATGGTGGGCCACGCCCTGTTGGCCGCACGCAGTATCAATCCCCGGCAGCTCGCCATCGTGGTCCGCCACGAACGTGACCTGGTGGCACGCCACCTTTCCGGGCTGGACCCTGCTGCCGTCATCGTTGACCAGGACGCCGTCCCGGGCACCGGTCGTGCAGTGGAGGTCGCCCTCGAAACCCTGGACGCTGACCAGCACCTCACCGGAACCGTTGTGGTGACCTACGGCGACGTGCCCCTCCTTTCCGGAGACCTGTTGGCCGAGCTCGTGGCCACGCACGAACGCGAATCCAACGCGGTCACCGTCCTCACGGCTGTCCTCGACGACGCCACCGGCTACGGCCGCATCCTGCGCGGCGACGACGGGACCGTCACCGGCATCGTCGAAGACAAGGACGCCTCCGACGCCGAGCGGCTCATCCGCGAGGTCAACTCCGGCATCTACGCCTTTGACGCTGCCGCCCTCCGCGACGCACTGTCCCACGTCACCAGCGACAACTCCCAGGGCGAGAAGTACCTCACCGATGTCCTCGGACTGGCCCGGCAGGCAGGTGGCCGCGTAGCCGCCGTCGTCACTGCCGACCGCTGGCAGGTTGAAGGCGCCAACGACCGCGTCCAGCTTGCCGCCCTGGGCGCCGAGCTGAACCGGCGGGTTGTGGAGGCCTGGATGCGTGCCGGCGTCACGGTGGTAGACCCGGCAACCACCTGGATCGACTCTTCCGTGACCCTCGACGAGGACGTCCGGATCCTGCCCAACACCCAGCTGCATGGCGCCACGACCGTGGCGAGGGATGCCGTCATCGGCCCCGACACGACTCTCACGGACGTCACCATTGGTGAGGGCGCCAAGGTGGTACGCACCCACGGTTCAGGGGCGGTCATCGGCCGGCACGCCGCCGTCGGACCCTTTACATACCTGCGCCCCGGCACCGTCCTGGGCGAAAGCGGCAAGATTGGCGCGTTCTACGAAACAAAGAACGTCACCATCGGCCGTGGCTCCAAGCTGTCCCACCTCGGCTATGCCGGCGATGCTGAAATTGGTGAGGATACCAACATCGGCTGCGGAAATATCACGGCCAATTACGACGGCGAGAAGAAGCACCGCACGGTGATCGGCTCCGGCGTCAGGACCGGCTCCAACACAGTGTTCGTTGCCCCGGTCACCGTGGGGGACGGTGCCTACAGCGGTGCCGGCGCGGTGATCCGCAAGGACGTCCCGGCGGGCGCACTCGTGCTGACGGTTGCCGCCCAGCGCAACACGGAGGGCTGGGTGGCCGCGAACCGCCCCGGCACCCGCTCCGCTGAACTGGCCCAGGCAGCCACCCCAGATACCTCAAGTACCCCGGCATCTACAGAAGAGGGCAAGCAATAATGAGCGAAATTACGGCGCGCGGCGAAAAGAAGCTGGTGCTGGCCACAGGCCGCGCCCACCCCGAGCTGGCCCGGGAGATCGCCAAGGAGCTCGGCACCGACCTCCTCCCGCGTAGACGCCTACGACTTCGCCAACGGTGAGATCTACGTCCGTGCCGGCGAGAGCGTCCGCGGAACCGACGCTTTTGTCATCCAGGCGCACCCCGCGCCGCTGAACAACTGGCTGATGGAACAGCTGATCATGATCGATTCGCTGAAGCGCGCCTCGGCCAAGCGCATCACTGTGGTTTCTCCCTTCTACCCGTATGCCCGGCAGGACAAAAAAGGCCGCGGCCGCGAACCCATCTCGGCCCGCCTGGTGGCAGACCTATACAAGACCGCCGGCGCCGACCGCATCATGAGTGTGGACCTGCACACCTCGCAGATCCAGGGCTTCTTCGACGGCCCGGTGGACCACCTGATGGCCATCCCGCTGCTCGCTGACTACATCCGCACCCGGGTGGACGCCGAGAACATCACCGTGGTCTCGCCAGACACGGGCCGCGTCCGCGTCGCTGAGCAGTGGGCAGAACGCCTGGGCGGCGCCCCGCTGGCGTTTGTGCACAAGAGCCGCGACCTCACCGTCCCCAACCAGGCTGTTTCAAAGACTGTCGTGGGCCAGATCGAGGGACGGACCTGCGTCCTGATCGACGACATGATCGACACCGGCGGAACCATCTCCGGTGCCGTCAACGTGCTGAAGAACGCCGGGGCCAAGGACGTTATTATCGCAGCCACGCATGCGGTCTTCTCCGAGCCGGCCGCCCAGCGCCTCTCCGAGTCCGGCGCCCGTGAAGTGGTGGTCACCAACACGCTCCCGCTCACCGCGTCACAGCGGTTCCCGCAGCTGACCGTGCTGTCCATCGCTCCGCTGATCGCCCGTGCCATCCGGGAAGTGTTCGACGACGGCTCGGTCACCAGCCTGTTCGACGGTAAGGCCTAGCGGTTCAGGAGGTTACGCCCCGCGCGCGGCGGCTGAGTTGATCTGCCGCCGGGGGCGGGGCCCGTTTTCAGTATTTGGGTCCGCCGCTGGTAGACTTTCCAGCGATACCTTGGCGAGGGAGAGCGCCGGTACCCCCTGCGGGAGCCGGTCTGCAGTCTCCGTTATCGACTGGGTCTGAATCTCCCTTCGAAGATGGTCCGGCCACGGCCGCCCGGCGTTGAAGGTCGCGACAGACCTCCGCCCTTGCTGAACACCGTTTTAGTTTTCAAGGAGATATCCATGTCTGAGCAGAAGCTCGCAGCAGAACTGCGCACCGAATTCGGCAAGGGCTACGCCCGCCGCGCCCGGATGGCCAACCTGATCCCCGCCGTCATCTACGGCCACGGCGCAGAGCCCATCCACATCACCCTCCCGGCCAAGGCAACCACCCTCGCCGTCCGCACCGCCAACGCCCTGCTGTCCCTGGACATCAACGGCGAAGGCCACCTGGCCCTGGTCAAGGACGTCCAGCGTGACCCGATCAAGCAGATCATCGAGCACATCGACCTCCTCACCGTCCGCCAGGGCGAAAAGGTGACCGTTGACATTCCGGTCCACGTCGTCGGCGAGCTTGCTCCGGGCAACGCCTTCAACCAGGAACTCACCGTCATCTCCCTTGAGGCCGAGGCAACCCACCTGCCCACCGCCGTCGAGGTCAGCATTGAAGGCCGCAGCGCAGGCGAGCACATTCACGCGTCTGACCTGGTCCTGCCGAAGGGTGCAGTCCTGCTGGCGGACGCCGATGCCCTCGTGGTGAACATCTCCGAGGCCACCGAGTCCGGCGACGAAGAAGGCACGGAGGAAGCTGCCGGCGCCGCTTCCGAGGCCGCAGCCGAGTAATCAGCCTGCACCTTTCAGCGGTGGCCGGATCCCCCTAGGGTCCGGCCACTGCCATGTCTGCTACCCGCAGCCCGCACCAAAGCCCCTGCGCGCCCCCTTTAGGATTGATTCATGACTGACACCTGGTTGATCGTTGGCCTCGGAAACCCGGGCGTGCAGTACCAGGGCAACAGGCACAACGTCGGACAGATGGTCCTTGACGAACTCGCCGGACGCGTGGGAGCCGGCTTCAAGACCCACAAGGCACGCGCGCAGGTGGTGGAGGGCCGCCTCGGCATCGGTGGTCCCCGCGTGGTGCTGGCCAAACCCATGAGCTACATGAACGTTTCCGGCGGACCCGTTTCGGCGCTGGCAAGCTTTTACGGCATTACGCCGGATCACGTGGTGGCGGTGCACGACGAGATCGATATTCCCTTCAACACTGTGAAACTCAAGACCGGCGGGGGAGAAGGCGGCCACAACGGACTGCGCGATATCTCCAAAGCGCTTGGCACGAAGGACTATCTCCGCGTCCGCGTGGGGGTCGGAAGGCCGCCCGGCCGGATGGACACAGCCGACTACGTGCTGCGCGATTTCGGCTCGGGCGAACTCAAGGAGCTGCCTTTCCTGCTGGACGAGGCAGCCGATGCGGTGGAGCTGCTCCTGCGCGAGGGGCTCACGTCCGCCCAGCAGAAATTCCATCCGGCGAAGTCCGAGCGCTAGCAACAAAAAAACTTAAAGTCCCCGGTACCTGTTTCCTTGTCTGTGCCACAAGGTAGTCTTTTTCGTAGGCGGGGGAGCAATGGGGCTACATCCCGCTATCGCGGGATGTAGGGGATTAGTTCATGTCAATCGAGCCACTTAGCTGGGGACGTGGGTCAACATCTCACGACGTTGGGCTGCACACCGAAAACGCCGGCGCGCCCGGGGCGCAACAGTGGTCTGCGCCTGCCCGCAGCGCCAACCTTGAAGCGGTCCGCGCTGCCCTGACCAGCGATAACTCTCTGGGCGCAGTCATCACGGGAGGGCGGGGCGTAGGAAAGTCGTCGCTCGCCCGTGCCGCAGTTTCCGATCTTGGTGCGGACGTCTGGTCCCTGCAGCTTCGGAGCGGGCCCGCCGGCGCCAACACTCCCTACGGCTGCCTCTCCTTCCTGCTCGCGCGCCTGCCGCAGGCCTACATGGGTTCTCCCACCGCGATTCTCCGCGGGATCACGTCTCTGATCCGGAGCGACGCCGCCGGACGGCGCTGCGTCATTACCCTGGACACGTCCGGCAGCATTGACGAAATGAGCGCGGGAGTGCTGCTGAATGTACTCCTGACGGGCACGGCCAAAATTATCGCCGTTGCACCAAAGATCAGTGACCTTCCCGCCGACTTCCACTGGCTGCTCACGGACCGGCGCCTGACCGAGGTCCGGCTCAGCAACCTCAATGAACTGCAGACCCGCCAGGTCCTGTTGTCCCTGCTCGGCCACCGGGTCTCAGCGTCGCTGGTCACCACCTATCACCAGATGGTGGGCGGAAACCCGCTGCTGCTGAAAGCGCTTGTTACCGAACAGCGGCTCTCGGGCAACCTCGTTCTGTCGGACTCCGTCTGGACCCTCCGCGACAAAGTGGTGCTCGACGGCGCCGCCAGCCTTGACGACATCGTGCGGTCACGCTGGTCGCGGGAGACGCCCGAAACCAGGGAAGTCATCGAGATGCTTTCCTGCGCCAGGCGGGTGGAGCTCTCCAGGCTCACGGCGGTGTACCACGCCGAGGTAGTGGCGGACATGGAGGATGCCGGCTTACTGGAGATTGACGACTCGGACCACCGGTGGGTGTCCCTGCGGGAAAAGTACATTGGCGACGTCGTTCGGTCATGGATAAGCATTGCCCGGCGCCGGGAACTGCGGAGCGCACTTCTGGGCGGTACCGAACCGGACCCCGCGGACATGACCGTCGAGGAGCTGATGGCCTTCGCCGCGTGGACGCACGAGTGTGAGGCCGAGCTGAGCCCGGCCCTGGCCCTGGCAGCTGCCGAAGCCGCCGTCCAGCTGTTTGACCCCCGCTTCGCCCTGGCTTACGCGGACATGCTGGAGCGGACGGACAAGGAGTGGGTTCCCGCCCAGCGCCAGAAGGCGGGCGCTTATCTTCAGCTGGACCTGCCGGTCCAGGCCCTCGCTGCCCTGGACGATATTTCCCAGCCGGAACTGGACAATGTTGGTGTCGAAGAATACGCCCGTGTCATAGCGGCGAAGGCCCGGGTGATGTTGTGGCATCCGGAACAGGCAGCCAAAGTCCCGACCCTTCTTGCTGAAGCCCGTGAACGGCTGGAGGGCGCGGCAGAACAGGCAGCCTGGCCGCACCCTGCCGTGGCAGCCGCGAACCAGGTCGCGCTCAGCGGGTTCGAGTACCGCGCATTCGTCGGCGACTATGCGGCCATGATCCCAGACCTCGAGGCTGCGGCAGATCCGGCACGGAACCCGGACACCGGCTACCGGATGCAGTCCGCCGTCATCCTGATGACGGCGCTGGCCTTGACCGGGCGGGAAATGGATGCGCTGGGCCTGATGCGTCAGCTTGGCGGCCAAATAACCGACGCCTCCCACGTGGTCGGTTTACGCGAGCAGTACACCAGGGAGGCCTACCTGGTGCTGCTGATTGCCGGGCAGTGGCGTCGCTGCATCGATCTCCTGGGCCCGCACGGCAGCGGGGAATACGACCGCCTGCCGTACCGGAGCGCCGCTACCGAACTTGCTGCCGGACTCGCCTATGTCTACTCCGGCCGGGGCGGGGTTGCCCTGGACCCGCTGATTTCTGCGGTGGCGCAGCTGGAACTTCAACCGCTCCAGAGTGCCCTCCGCTGTGCCTACGCCGCGACAGCACTCGCCCACGCACAGACGGGCAACGCTGCCCAGGCGCGCAAATTCCTGGCCAAACTCCAGCGAACGCCGGGCAAGTCCAGTTTCACCACGGAGAGCATTATCGAGTTCTGCGCGCTGGTGGCGGGACGATGGCTGGGCGACGCCGAAGCCGCTGCCGGCCTGAAGCAGTCAGCCCGGCGGTACATGGGGGCAGGCCTTTACACCGTCGCCGGGATCAGTCTGCTGGCTGCTACCGTCAACGGCAGCGACGCTGACTTCCGCCTGCTGGAGGAGATCGCGGACCACCGGCAGGGCCCCCTTGCGGAGATCGCCCGGCTTGTCGCAGTGGGGAGCCGGACCAAGGATGCCAAGACCCTGCTTGCCGCGGGGGAAATCGCGGCCACCCTCGAACTGGACGCCGTGGAGGCCCGCTGCATGGCGCTGGCAGTGGATTTCGCGCGGCAGGACGGGGATTCCATTTCCGCCCGGACCGCCCAAGCGCGTCTGGACATCCTGGCTGCCACCGTGGCGAACCTTCCCATCGTGCCCAGCAGTGGCAGCCCGTTGCTGACCGCGCGGGAGCGCCAGATCGCTCGGCTGGCCGGCCGCGGAGCATCGAACCGTGACATCGCCCTGGAAATGGGTGTGTCCGTCCGCACGGTGGAAGGCCACCTCTACCAGGTCTTCACAAAGCTGGGCGTAACTTCCAGGGGTGATCTGACTGGACTCGTCTAACGGCCACAAACCGGCACCCGCCCAGCGCCCTGTCACCGGCCGGCGCGAACCCCTGGACCGGATCTGCAACATCGTCCGGAACGGGACCAGCCAGGCTGTATTTGTGATGGCCGGGCCCGGAATCGGCAAGACGTCCCTCACGGAGGCCATCGCAGAGCGGCTCTCCGGAGATCTGAACATCCTGCAGATTCATGGGAGTTCTGCATTGGCCTCCGTACCTTTCGGCGTCCTGACTCCCTATACAGGTGAGCTGACCGCGGAAGAGTCGGTTTCGCCGGTGGCGGTATTGCGCTCCATGTGGACGTACTTCGAGAAGCTGAAGGCAGGCAGGGGCGCCCCTGTCCTTTTGATAGTGGACGATGCCCACCACTTGGACGACGCCTCGGCCGGGGTAGTGGCGGACCTCATCTCCGCAGGGTGGGCAACAGTGGTGGCGGCTGCCAGGCCACGGCCCGGGCTGCCGCAGCCGCTGGACCAGCTCTGGTACGACGGCCTTGCCGAACGGGTGGACCTTCGGCCCCTCAACCGGGAACAGATTGAAGAAGTTCTGGCCAATGTCCTCGATGGAACCGTGCCGGCCGCAACAGTCGACTCCGTATGGATTGCGTCCGGCGGTAATCCCCGCATTCTCGATGCCCTGCTGCACGACGCTGCCGAAAGCGGTGTCCTGGCCAAGCGGAACGGCATCTGGATGTTGCTCGGCCCTGTGCCCGCCGACGGCGCCCAGCTCACGGCGGTGGTGACAAAGGACCACATCCGGCGCGGGCCGGAGGAGCAGGAAGCCCTGAAGCTCATCGCGCTTGCCGGCCCGGTGGGCCGCAAGGTGATTGAGGACATCAGCGGAGCCGCCGTGGTCCGGGCGCTCCTTGACCAGCAGATGATTATTGAGACCCCTGGAGTCCCGGCCGAACTCTCCCTGTGGAATGCCCTTTTCGCCAACGCCATCCGAAGCACACTCTCCGTGTCGCGCAGCCTGCAGCTGCTGGAAAAGATCCGGGCACACCAAAACGGCACGGTTTTGCGCGGGGAGGGCATGCTTCGGTCCGTGGAGTGGGCCTTTGAATGTGGACTGCGCACATCGGACCCGGAAATGCTCGACGCCGCCCGCGAGGCCCTAAGGCGGTTCCGCAACCCAAGCGCCCGCACCATAGCCGCCAAGATCCAGGATCCTTTGCTGATGCCGTTGGCCACCGCCATCCAGGCACGGGCCCTCTACAACGAGGGCGCGTACAGCCAGGCCGCCCACCTGCTGGATAGCTGTTGGCGCCAGCTTTCCGATCAACCTGACGGTCCTGCCGTCCTTTTGCTCCGGGCAGCGGCCCACCAGGCCACCGGCCAGTCATTGGACGCCTTGGCCGAGGACGTACGGGAACACGCCCGGGAGCATGCCGAAGGGGACCGTCAACCCCAGGCCCAGCTCCTGCAGGTCATGCGCTTCCTGCAACTTGGGGCAGCGGTGGATGCCGGGGCGCTGGCCACTGAGGTCCGGGACATCCGGAGCATCGCCTCCACGGAGCCCGGAGGCGAATCGGTCAGGGTGCTGGGTGAAGCGCTGCTGGCCCACGCCCTTGCTGCCGCCGGCCGCGCCGGCGAGGGACTGGATTCCGCCCTCCTGGCCGCCTCGGACCTGCCGCCGCTGGAAGACAGCCTGTTCTTCTTCACCGAGTTCGTGCTGGGACGGCTCGTGACCGGCTACCTGGCGATGGGTGAATGGGAATCGGCCGAGCGGGAACTGAACAATTACGCGGCCGGACACGCGGCTGGAGCTGCCACGTTCAACGGAAGCCTGCAGGTGCTCCAGGGCTACTCGCTTCTTCGGCAAGGCCGCATGGAACGGGCGTACCAGGTGCTGCTGCCGGCCGTTGAGGCGCTGAGGCTGAATGATCCGCTGCAGCTGTTCCGCTTCGGGTCCTCCCTGGGCTTCTACGTGGCCGCCAGGCTGGGGGATGCAGCGCAGGCAAAACGGCTTGAACAGGACTTCACCGACGCAATGGCGGGAGGCCCAGCCCACGAGCTGCTGGCTGCCGCCTACGGCGCCGCAGCCTCCGAATATTTGTCCCGGGACGGCAAAGGTCTGGCGACGCTCCATACTTTGGCCACCACGCAGGGCGCCACCGCCAGGGCCGGCACCCTGCTCGAAATCCTGGCCATCTGCTGGGACCTCGGTGATCCTTCCGTTATCCCCATGGTGCAGTCAGTGGCGAAGACGGTGGAAGGCCGATGGGCCCAGGCGATGCTGACACTGGCTGCCGGCTGGGAAGCAGCTGACGGGGATGACCTGATGGGCACGGCAGCCTCACTGGAGGAAGCGGGGTTCGTGAATCTCGCCCGCGAGGCCTATGCCCGTGCCAGTACCGTCCTGGAGCAGGCCGGAGAACGCCGGCGGTCAAGGCAGGCGGTGGCACTCCGCGAGAAGTGCGACCACGAACTGGGGGAGCGGTTCAGGGAAGGCCGGTTTATTGCTGCCGCTCCCGCCGTCCACCTCACCCGCCGGGAGCAGGACATCGTAGGGTTGGCCGTGCAGGGCCTCACGGACCGCGAAATCGCCCAGCGGCTGATGGTCTCTGTGCGTACCGTCGAAGGGCATCTGTACCGCACGTACGTGAAGCTGGGTGTGCGCAGCCGCGACGAGCTGGAGTCAGCCCTCCCGAAATAAGGTTTGAATAGCCGGTCCAACGAACTACCGTTTTTGGCTCTCCTTTTGCCTGCCCAAAAACGGGCGGCGCACGCCCGTGGCCCTTGGTATAGCTGCCCATTGGGGCGATGCGGGTACTGCAGGCAGTCCCCGTAGTGCGCCGACGCTGAATTCGAGTACACCCTACTCGTGCGCAGAGTGGTTCCGAGGGATTTACTTAAGGAGGCAAAAGGAACCGGCCGAAAGAAGCCGCAAGAGTTGCCCGCAGCAGAACAAGTCTTTCCCGTCCTGACAATCTTCCGGCCCTTAGGGGCCGGGCTGGGCGGGGCCGGCAACGTCAGAGTCTTCTGAGACCGAGGCTCTCCCCCCAGCCGTTGCCGGCCCTCCATTCCGCGGGGCTGAAGCCCGGAGCGGCTGTGGCGGCTGCCCCTCGGGCGGCCGCCACAGCCGTGCTGTGGGACAATTGAGTGTCATCCGTTGGCATCTCAAGGAGTTAGTTTTGGCCGTAGTATCAACGCCAGCCACACTGGAACGTGCCTTGCCGGTCATGGATAACGCCGAAGTGCAGCGCATCCGGAACGACTTCCCGGTCCTGGACCAACAGGTCAACGGACGCCCCCTGGTTTATCTGGACTCCGGAGCCACGTCCCAGAATCCGCTGAGCGTCATCGAAGCCGAGCAGGAATTCTATGAGCAGCGCAATGCTGCCGTGCACCGCGGGGCCCACCATCTCGCGGTCGAGGCCACCGAAGCGTTCGAGGACGCCCGGCAGACCGTGGCCGACTTCGTCAGCGCTGACTTCTCCGAGATCATCTGGACGTCCAACGCAACGGAGGGCCTCAACCTGCTCAGTTACGCGCTGTCCAACGCCGGCCTATGGGCGGCACAGGGGCGGGGCGACGCCCGGTTGAAGGACCTTGCGCTAAACCCGGGTGATGAGATCGTGGTGACGGAAATGGAGCACCACGCGAACCTCATACCCTGGCAGGAACTTGCCTTCCGCACCGGGGCAAGCCTTCGCTACATACCCGTGGACGACGCCGGCAGCCTCCGCCTGGACCTGGCCGGCGGCATCGTCAACGCGAGGACGAAAGTGCTGGCTTTCACCCACGCCTCCAACGTCCTGGGCACCATCAACCCCGTCCGCGAACTTACCGCCCTGGGCCGGAACGCCGGCGCCCTGGTGGTCCTGGACGCCTGCCAGTCCGCCCCGCATATGCCTTTGGACGTCAAAGAGCTGGACGTTGACTTCGCAGTCTTTTCCGGACACAAAATGCTGGCCCCCACGGGAATCGGGGTGCTCTATGGCAAGCAGGAGATCCTGGACATCCTGCCGCCGTTCCTGACCGGTGGGTCAATGATCACCACTGTGACCATGGAGCGCGCTGAGTACCTCCCCGCGCCCCAGCGCTTTGAAGCCGGGACCCAGCGGATCTCCCAGGCGGTAGCCTTGGCTGCTGCTGCCAACTACCTGACGGAAACAGGGCTGGACCGGATCCACCGCTGGGAGGCTGAGCTTGGCCAGCGCATGATCACCGGGCTGGAATCCCTTCCGGGAATTCGGGTGCTCGGTCCCGCCGCGGGCCAGGACCGGATAGGGCTCGCCGCGTTCGACGTTGAGGGAGTGCACGCCCATGACGTGGGCCAATTCCTTGATTCGCGGGGAATCGCCGTGCGAGTTGGACACCACTGCGCCCAGCCGCTGCACCGCCGGCTCGGGTTGACGGCCACCACCAGGGCAAGCGCGTACCTGTACAACACCACCGACGACGTGGACCAGTTCCTGGATGCCGTCGCGGGTGTGCGGGCCTACTTCCGCGCCTAAGACACCAACACTTTGAAGGTATGACATGAGCCTTGACCACCTGTACCAGCAGATCATCCTTGACCATTCCAAGGCCCGCCACGGCAGCGGACTGGCCGGGACACAGGCGCCGGAGGGCGCCACGACGGGGCAGTCGCACCAGCTCAACCCCGTCTGCGGTGACGAAGTAACCCTGCGCCTCGCCGTAACCGACGGCAAAGTTGCGCAAATCGCCTGGGACGGCGCGGGCTGCTCCATCTCCATGGCGTCAGCCTCCGTCCTCACGGACCTGGCTGAAGGAATGACTGTGGCTGAGCTGCACGAGGTGATTGACAGCTTCCGCGAGGTCCTCCGGTCCCGGGGCAAAATAACCGCGGATCCGGAACTCCTGGGCGATGCGGCAGCGTTCGAGGGAGTCGCCCGCTACGCGGCCCGCGTGAAGTGCGCCATGATTTCCTGGGTAGCGGCGGAGGACGCGCTCAACCAGGCAGCCTGACAGCACAAACCTGACCAAGCAGCCTGACGGCAAAAAGTACGGGCCTCCTTCCCGCAGGAAGGAGGCCCGGACTTCATAGTGGAACCTGGTTAGAACAGCGACATGATGCCGATGATGGCGGTGGCCGCCCCCAGCACCATGGAGATGCTCACCAGGACCACGTGAACGGTAAGGAACTTCGTGGCCTTGCCGGCGGCGTCGCGGGCCCGGGGATCCTTCATGACCCGGCGCAGGAACTGCGGCCAAACCACCAGGGACCAGACGCCGGCGATGATCAGGACCAGCGCGGCGAAGACGGGCAGCTCCACGACTTAGTGGCTTTCCAGCCAGGCCTGGGCCTGCTTGGCCTGCAGGTTCAGCGCCTTGGCAACCATGGGCTCGGCGGCGTCGGCAATTTTCCCGCCGAGGAACGGAACCGAGGACTTGACGGCACCCTCGAGCTCGACGCGCGTGCCGCCGTCGGCAGCTATCAGCCGCTGCACGGCGGTGACGTCCACGGGAGCGCCGGCGACCTTCAGCGAGATGTTGCTCTGGCGGGAGCCGTCCGCCGCGGGGGCATCCCAACTTTCCACCTGCGTTACCTTCAGGTGCTCACCGACGAACTTGCGGGCAAACTCGGGAAGCCGGGTGGTGGGAAGGGTCCGTACGGACGTGGCGCTGAACGCGCCGGCGACGTCGCCGTCAACGGTGAAGGATTCGAGGCTGCCGCCCACCAGCTGGCTGACGTGGCGCTGGAAATCCTCATTCACCAGGACAGCTGCAACGCTGGGTACGGAGTGCGGAAGGGTGGTGGTTGCGCTCAGGGCCATGGGTCCTCCTGGGACGTGGGGAACGGATTAAGCTCCAAACATCCTACGGGGTCCTCGCTGTCCGCTCCGCATCCACGAGCTTCCGTGCCGCTCCGGTGATGTTCCTCGCCATGGCCGGAAAGATCAGGCTGTGGAACGGAAGGACCGCCAGCCAGTAAAGCCGCCCGCTCAGGCCTTTGGGGAAGAAGATGGCCCGCTGCCGGTACCTGCTGCCGTTTGCGTCCGGTTCCACGGACAGTTCAAGCCATGCCCGGCCCGGTGCCCGCATCTCGGCGCGGAGCCGCAGCAGTTTGCCGTGGTCAATCCGTTCCACCCGCCACCAGTCCACCACTTCGCCGGCGGCGAGAGTATGCGGATGCCTGCGCCCGCGCAGCAGGCCGGCGCCGCCCGTCAGCTTGTCCAGCCAGCCGCGGACCTGCCAGGCCAAAGGCAGGGAGTACCAGCCGTTCCGCCCGCCGATGCCCTCGATGACGGTCCACACGCGGGCGGGATCAACGTCGCCGTGGAAGGTCCGTTCGTCGATGTAGACCTTGTGCCCCGCCCAGTCGGGGTCGCTGGGCAGGGGATCGGCAGCCACCCCGGCGTTCGCCCAGGTGGTCTCCACCTGCCCGTCGCGTTCCTTGCCGAGGGCCAGGGCGACGGCGGTGCGGTAGGCTGTAAGGCCGCCGTCGGGCTGCGGAATGTACCGGTCGATGTCGTGCTCATTGGACACGGCGTCGTGCTGGAGGGACTGGACCAGTGGCACGGCCATGGACAGCGGGATGGGTGTGGTCAGGGCAACCCACATGCCGGCGAGTTTGGGCGCAGGGACGGGCAGTGCAAGCACCACCCGGTAGGGCAGCCCGGCTTCGGCGGCGTACTCCTTCATCATCCCGGCGTAGGTGAGCACCTGGCGGCAGCCGACGTCGAACGTGCGGTTGATCGGGCCGTCCAGGGAAGCCGCGGACACCAGGTAGTAGAGGACATCCCGCACCGCGATGGCCTCGATGCGGTTGCGGACCCAACTGGGCGCCGGCATCAGCGGCAGCGTCTCGGAAAGGTGCCGGATCATCTCGAAGGAGGCCGAGCCGGAGCCGATCACCACGCCCGCCTGGAACACGATGGCGTCCACCGGACTGTCGAGGAACACTTTGCCTACGGCCTCGCGGGAGCGCATGTGGGTGGACAGTTCCACGCCTTGGGGATGGAGGCCGCCCAGGTAGATGATTCGGCCCACCCCCGCCGCCGCAGCAGCATCAGCGGCCGCCCGCGCCATCGCCTGTTCCTTGGCTTCGAACCCCGCCCCGGCTGCCATCGAGTGCACGAGGTAGTAGAAGACGTCGACGCCGGCCAGCGCCGCCCGCAACGCGTCGCCGTCGTCCAGGCTGCTCTCCATGACCTCCACCCTGTCCCGCCATGGCGCGCCCGCGATTTTGTTGGGGGATCGCACCAGGACTTTGACGCTGTGACCCTCCTCCAGGAGCTTCGGCACCAGCCGGCCGCCGATGTAACCTGTGGACCCGGTGACCAGGACGGTCTTGGGTGAACGCTCGGTGCTGCTGGTTCCGGTCATGCTGTCTCCTCTTCGTCTCTAAGCTGTTCGGAGCCGCAGCGCGCCTGGACGGCCGCCTGCCTGCCTGGTGTGTGGTTGCCAGCCTAGCTGCACGCATCCACCCGGCATGTCGGTGGGGAGGGGTAGGCTGGGTTTACCCGGGATTCGACGCGAATTTCGGGTTTTCGCGTTGCGCTTTTTCGTTGAACACCACAGGAGCTTCTGCCATGAGCCTTCCCGGCCCCTCCACCGCCGGCCATTCCAGCGCGGGCCCGTCGCTGGATGGACTGCGCCGAGCCCTCGGCCCGGACAAGACCTTCGCCCGTGTCCGGGCCGAGGCTGCCCGCGGCTTCGACGTCCGGGGCCAGGACTACCAGATCAGCGCGCCTGCCGGACTGCGGCCGGTGCTTCTTGCCGAGATGGCGGATGGCATATCGGCCACTGCCACGGCAGGCGGAGGGTCCGACGGTGCGCGGCCGGCTGTCGTGCTCGCAGTCACCGCTACCGGCCGGGAGGCAGAGGACCTGACGGCCGCGCTGCGGGCCTACCTCCCCGCGGACGCCGTGGCTGGGTTCCCCAGCTGGGAAACCCTCCCGCACGAACGGCTCTCCCCGCGCTCAGACACCGTGGGCCGGCGACTCTCCGTGCTGCGCAGGCTGGCGCACCCGGAAAGCTCGACGGCGGGACCGCTCCGTGTGGTGGTGGCGCCGGTCCGCGCCGTGGTCCAGCCGGTGGTGGCCGGCCTGGGCGAGCTGGTTCCGGTCACGTTGAAGGTTGGCCAGGACGTTCCGTTTACCGACGTGGTGCGGCGGCTGGCGGATGCGGCGTACGCCCGGGTGGACATGGTGACGCACCGCGGTGAGTTCGCTGTCCGCGGCGGCATCATCGACGTTTTTCCCCCCACCGAGGACCACCCCATCCGGGTGGAGTTCTTCGGTGACGAGGTGGACCAGATGCGCTGGTTCGCCGTGGCCGACCAGCGCTCGCTGTCCTCGCCCGGGCTCCACCACCCCACGGAGCTGCACGCCCCGCCATGCCGGGAAATCCTGATTACTCCGTCCGTGATGTCCCGTGCGGCCACCCTGAAGTCCCAGCTTCCGGCTGCAGCGGACATGCTGGAAAAGATTGCCGGCGGCATCGCCGTGGAGGGGATGGAATCCCTGGCGCCGGTGCTGGTGGATGCCATGGTCCCGTTTGTGGAGCAGCTGCCTGCGGGTTCCATTTCGGTGATTATCGAACCCGAGAAGGTCCGTACCCGCGCCCACGACCTGGCCGCCACCAACGAAGAGTTCCTGGAAGCGGCCTGGTCCACGGCCTCCGACGGCGGGACCGCCCCGCTGGACCTCAGCTCGCAGGCAAGCGCTGCCCTCCATTCAGCCAGCTTCCGTTCGCTGACCGAAACGCGGACTTCATCCCTGGAGCACGGTGTGTCCTGGTGGTCCATCACCTCGCTGGCACAGGACGAGGACCTGCTGCCCGACGTCGACGTGCTGAACCTGCACGCACGTGAACCCCGCGGCTACCAGGGCGACGTGGCCGAAATGATGGACTTCATCGGTTCCCGCGTCCGGGACCAGTGGCGGATCGTTGTGGCCACGGAGGGTCCCGGGCCGGCGCAGCGCCTCGCGGAACTCTTCCACGACAGCGACATCCCCTGTGCCCGGGTGGACAGCCTGGACCACGAGCCCCAGGCGGGCATCATCGAGGTGACCACTGCCGCCGTCGGACGCGGTTTCGTCCTGGACGGCCTCAAGCTCGGCCTGCTCACCGAAGCCGACCTGCTGGGCCGGACGTCCGCCGGATCCACGAAGGACATGCGGCGCATGCCGTCCAAGCGCCGCAACGCGGTGGACCCGCTGCAGCTGGTGGAGGGGGACCACGTGGTGCATGAACAGCACGGCATCGGGCGCTTTGTGGAGTTGATCCAGCGCAAAGTTGCTGGAGGCGGTGACGGCGTGCGCGAATATCTGGTCCTGGAGTATGCGCCGTCCAAGCGGGGCGCACCGGGGGACCGGTTGTTTGTGCCCACCGACCAGCTGGACCAGGTGACGCGTTATGTTGGCGGCGACACTCCCGTCCTGAGCAAGATGGGCGGCGCGGACTGGGCAAGCACCAAGTCCAAGGCCCGCAAAGCCGTCAAGGAGATCGCCGGCGAGCTGATCCGGTTGTACTCCGCCCGGATGGCCTCGCGAGGACACGCCTTCGGTCCGGACACCCCGTGGCAGCGCGAACTTGAGGAAGCCTTCCCGTACGTGGAGACGCCGGACCAGCTGACCACCATCAACGAGGTGAAGGCGGACATGGAGCGCGAAATTCCCATGGACCGGCTGGTCTCCGGCGACGTGGGCTACGGCAAAACGGAAATTGCCGTGCGCGCGGCCTTCAAGGCGGTGCAGGACGGCAAACAGGTGGCCGTGCTGGTGCCCACCACCCTGCTGGCCCAGCAGCACCACGAAACCTTCACCGAGCGGTTCTCCGGTTTTCCCCTGCGGGTCAAGGCCCTGTCCCGGTTCCAGGGGACCAAGGAAACCAAAGAAACCGTAGAGGGCGTCAAGAGCGGCTCAGTGGACGTCGTCATCGGTACCCACCGGCTGCTGTCCAAGGACTTTGAGTTCAAGGACCTGGGTCTCGTAATTGTGGACGAAGAGCAGCGCTTCGGGGTGGAGCACAAGGAAGCGCTTAAGAAGATGCGCACCAACGTGGACGTGCTGGCCATGAGTGCAACCCCCATTCCGCGCACCCTGGAAATGTCCCTCACCGGCATCCGGGAAACGTCCACCCTGGCCACGCCGCCGGAGGAACGCCACCCCGTCCTGACGTACGTTGGCCCCTACACGGACAAGCAGACCTCGGCTGCCATCCGGCGCGAACTGATGCGCGAGGGCCAGGTGTTCCTGGTCCACAACCGGGTGTCCACCATCGAGCGCACCGCCGCCAAGATCCGTGAACTGGTACCGGAAGCCCGGGTTGAGGTGGCCCACGGCCAGATGTCCGAAAGCCGGCTGGAACAGATCATCGTTGACTTCTGGGAGAAGCGCTTTGACGTGCTGGTGTGCACCACCATCATCGAAACCGGCCTGGACATCTCCAACGCCAACACCCTGATCGTGGACGGGGCGGACAAGTACGGCCTGTCCCAGCTGCACCAGCTCCGCGGCCGGGTGGGCCGCGGCCGTGAGCGTGCCTACGCCTACTTCCTCTACCCGTCAGAGAAACCGCTTGGCGAGGTGGCGCTGGAACGGCTGAAGGCCGTGGCCGCGCACAATGAGCTTGGCGCTGGCATGCAGCTGGCCATGAAGGACCTCGAGATCCGCGGCGCCGGCAACCTGCTGGGCGGCGAACAGTCAGGCCATATCCAGGGCGTCGGCTTCGACCTCTACATCCGCCTGGTAGGGGAGGCGGTGGCGGACTTCCGCGGCGAGGCCGAGGAGAAGGCAGCTGAGATGAAGATCGAATTGCCGGTCAACGCGCACCTTCCGCACGACTACGTGCCGGGGGAGCGGCTGCGCCTGGAGGCCTACCGCAAGCTGGCCTCCGCACTCACGAATGAGGCCATCGACGAAGTCCTGGCCGAGCTTGTGGACAGGTACGGCGAGCCGCCGTTGCCGGCCCAGAACCTGGTGTCAGTGGCGCGCTTCCGGGTGGGTGCCCGGGAAGCGGGGTTGTCCGATGTGGCGTTGCAGGGCAACTTCATCAAGTTCTCGCCCGCCACGCTTCCGGAGTCCAAGGTTATGCGCCTGAACCGGATGTACCCGGGGTCCCAGTCCAAGCCGGCCCTGGATGCCGTGCTGATCCCCAAGCCGAAAACAGCAAAGATCGGCGGGCGGGACCTGCAGGACGCGGAAATCCTGGAATGGGCCAACGGCGTCATTCGGAACATCTTCTCGGACGCCCCACTGGCGGTGAGTTAGGACTTGATGGGAGGACACCACGCCGCGTCGGGAGCCGCGGCGTGGGTAGCTATTGCCTCCACGGGGCCGTACACGCTGGGCTGGTACCCGCTGGACGCTACCGGGATCCTGATCGGCGGGATGGCGACTGCGGGAACAGCCCTGGTGTGCGACTGGGACCACCGGCACAGCACGGTGGCGAATTCCCTGTCGCCGCTGTCCAACGTGATCGCCGTCGGAATTGAAAACGCCAGCGGCGGGCACCGGCAGGGCACGCACTCCGTGCTTGGGGCGGCATTCTTTGTGCTGCTGGCCACCCTGGCCGGGCAGGTCCAGGTGCAGACGGACTGGGGACTGCTGTCCGTGGGTGCGGGGCTGCTGTGCATGTTTATGATCAACATCGCCGCGAAGGCCCTGAAGCTGTTCCCCAAGGCGGGCTTCATCAGCAACTGGATCTTCGCGCTCACCATGGCCGGGCTGGTCACCTGGTATGCGCCGGACCAATGGACCTGGCTCCCCGTCTCGATGCTGACGGGCGTGGTGGTGCACATCGTGGGGGACCTGATCACCACGGGAGGCGTGCCCCTGCTGTGGCCGGTCGTTATCCGGCCGCCCAAGCTCATGCGCAAGGTACCGCTGCTGCGCCAGGTCTGGCGGCCGAACGGCGCCCTGTCCCTGCCGTTGCTGGGGCGTGCCGGGTCGAAGCGCGAGTGGCTGCTGCTGATCCCGGTGAGCGCCTACGCGATGGTGGGGCTGTGCGTGGCGGGCTGGTCCTTACTCGATGGCCAATGGCCAAGGGTGGCCGCCGTCGCTGAGGCCTGGACCAGAACCTGGTTCTGACACCCGGGTCTGGTCCCCAGGCCCGGCTCTGGTTCTCGAAAGCCGGGCCTAGGGAGCAAGAGACCCCCTGGACGGTGTCCAGGGGGTCTCTCCGCGTTTGGGTCAAACGAAGTAGCGTTAAGTTTCGTTTTGAGCCGTCAAGCTTTGAGCCTTCAAAACGACACTTAGTGCGACCTGCTTGGGCTTAGTGCTCGCCGGCGGAGTCCGATCGGCCGAGGATGGTCTGCGGGATCCAGTAAGCCAGGGCGAACAGCACCAGGCAGGCTGCCATCGGCCAGGGGTTGCCCAGCGTCAGGAACGACAGTGAGTAGATGGCGCCGAGGAACAGGGCCATGCAGACCACGAAGAGAAGAATGCTCGTGCCAAGCTTGTTCTCGTTCTGGGGCGTCTGCAGGTTGCCCTGGTCAGACGAAGAGCCCTGGTTGGAAGCCGTGATACTGCTGGACATTCGTTCCTCCTTGGCCCGCGGGCCTCAATCTGTGGCGGCTCCGGGTGCCCTCAGTACGAGGACGAACCCTGTTCACCCTTGACGATGGCAATGCCGGAGCTGGCACCAATACGTGTTGCACCTGCTGCAATCATAGCCTGCGCGTCTTCGAGGGACCGCACTCCGCCGGAGGCCTTCACGCCAAGGCCGGGGCCCACCGTTTTCCGCATCAGGGCGATATCCTCCGCCGTGGCACCTCCTCCGTTGAAGCCTGTTGAGGTCTTGACGAAATCGGCACCGGCTTCCACAGCGGCCTCACAGGCGAGAACCTTCTGGGCATCATCCAGCAGCGCTGTTTCAATGATGACCTTCAGGATGGCCCCACCGGCGTGGACAGCCTCTGCCACGGCAGTGATGTCCTCAACCAGCGCACCCTTGTCCCCGGACCTGGCGGCCGCGATGTTGATCACCATGTCCACCTCGTCGGCGCCGTCCAGCACCGCACCGCGGGATTCAAAGGCCTTGACGTCAGTGGGGGTGGCGCCCAGCGGGAAGCCCACCACGGAACAGGTCAGGACACCGGAGCCTTTGAGGGCCTTCTTGACGGTCTTCACCCAAATGGGGTTAACGCACACCGACTTGAAGTGGTACTCCACGGCTTCGGCGCACACCTTGAGGACGTCAGCTTCGCCCGCTTCGGGCTTCAGCAGGGTGTGGTCGATGAAGGATGCGATGTTGCCGGATCCGGCAGCTGCGGTTTGCACGGAAGGGGTGGCTTCGTTGCTCATGATGGTCCTCTCCAGGGGCCCGTGGGCCGGGCGCGGTAACGCCCATGACTCGTTTCGGGAACCATCTTGCCACAGCCGGAGCGGCTTACATCGGGGCGGCAGCCGAGGCCGCGGTCAGGCAGCCGCGGGCAAGGCAGCAGGAGCAGAAGCGGTCAGCAGCTGGGTGGCGCAGGCGCCTGCCGCGGAAGCGGCAGCAACCAGCAGACCCAGCCGGACGCCGTCGAACGCTGCGGCGTCACCGATAGCCCAGATCCCCGGGACTGACGTCCGGAAGTCCTCGCTGATGACTATCCCACCGGTGGCCGCCGTCCGCAGTCCTGCGCTGGCGGCGAGCCCGTCCCGGGACACCCGCTCTTCGGCAAGGACAACCAGGTCGCCGTACATGCTGCTGCCGTCCTCGAAGATCACACCGGAGGCGGCGAAAGCTGACGCTGATGCACCGGGCATGACGGTGGCCGGCCTGGCGGTGGTGCGGATGGGGCGTACACCCCGGGCCCGGAGCACTGCTTCCGCCTGGCCCGCGGCGGCGCCGGTGCCCACCAGGATCCCCAGCGGACGCCGGCCGAGTTCCCTCGTGACTTCGTTGACGGCCTCGCCGACGCGGGCGGCGTCGTCAATGGTGGAGTAGCTCAGGCAGCGGCCGGCGCCCTCCACCGGGCTGGCCACCGGTGCCGAGCCGGTGGCGATGACCAGCTGGTCGTAGCTGAATTCCATGCCGTCCGCCGTCGCGACAGTCCGGTTTTCCGCATCGATGTGGCTGGCCGGCTGGCCGAAGCGGACAGAGACCCGGGGGAGCAGCGCCAACTCCACCAGTTCCGCCGGGGTATCGTCCCGGTTGCTCAGTACGGTGATAGTGCCAGTGAACCGGGCGCGGCCAAGCTGGCTGACGAGGGCCTGGGCAGCTGGGCCCGCCCCTGCGATGACAATGCGGGTGGCGGAAGCGGTGGATGTGGAGGGTGCCGGAGCGGACATGTGCTGGCCCTTTCGCTGGCGGCCGGGAACGGCCGGAACTTCGTGATGAACCCAGCGTAGGCCCGTGCTTTTTCCGGGGTGTTTCCCCACAGTTGCCGTTAATCAACGGCACGTTCGCCAGTGTTTACCGGCCGGTAACAGAACCCGTGACGTGGCTCTCATTCCTCTGCCAGTGGACACATTCGGCACCCCGTCCACGCAGCTAGACCCGGATGCGGTAGCCCCGTTTCACCACGGTCTCCACCAGCCGGCCGTCGGGCAGTGAGGAACGGAGCCGGCTGACGGTCATGTCCAGGGCGTGCACCGAACCGCGGAGTTCCAGCAGTTCTGACAGGGATTCGCGGGACAGGACAGCGCCGCCGGCCCCCAGGAGGGCGCGAAGGAGCAGCAGCGGGGCCGGGGCCAGTTCCACGGGCTGGCCGTCAATGCGCAGGCTGCGTCCCCGCAATTCGATGTTGCCGGACCGGGTGTCCAGCCGCCGGACGTGGTTCAAAGCGAGGTGCTCGCATACCAGCCTGATGAGCGCACCCATCCGGAACCGCTCCGGAACCAGGGGCGTCACGCCGGCGTCAAGCAGGGGCTGCGCCGTGACGGGGCCCACCACCGCGGTGGTGACGTTGGTCTTCAGGCTTTCGATCAGCTGTTTGTAGACACCCATCTCGTGGGCGGTGCTCCACATGGCGTCCACCGCAGGCGCGCTGGTGAACGTGAGGACGTCCAGGTTTCCGCTGCACGCGGCCTCGATGAGGCGGGGCAGCCGGTCCGCGCCGTCGGGCTTCACCCAGCGGTAAGGCGTCACGGTCAGGACCGTGGCGCCGGACATGCGCAGGCGCTCCAGCTGCCGGACATCGGTGTAGCCGTGCAGCTGCACGGCGACGGTCTTGCCCCGGACACCCTCGGTGAGCAGCATGTCCACCAGCGTCGCGGTGGTTTCGTCGCTGCTGATTCCGACGTCGGCAAGTCCGGCCGCGCGCACGGCACCCCGGGCTTTGGGTCCCCGGACGAACATCCGGCAGGCACCCAGGGTCTCCAGGAGCTCGTCGCCGATCCCGAAGGAGTCCGCGGCTTCACACCAGCGGCGCATGCCGTAGGCGGTGGTGGCGATGCAGAGGTCAGGCTGGGCCGCGATGATGGCCCGGGTGTCCTCGATGAGGCGCATGTCCTCCTGCACGGGAGCGATTTTCAGGGCGGGCGCGTGTAGCACCTCCGCACCACGGCGTTCCAGGGCCTCGATCAGGTCCTGGGACCGCCGGTGCGAGGTGACACCGATGCGGAAACCCTCCAGCGGGGCTTCGGCAGCATCGGGTGTTTCTTCGACCTGCGGAGTTTCGGCCGGTGCAAGTGCAGTCATGGAGGTCAATCCTTTCACGAGCCCAGCAGCGAGGCCGCCAGCCTGTCCAGATCGGCAGCGGCCTCAGCATGCCCGCGGTTGGCCTCAGCCACCCGAACCACCTCGCCGATTACCAGTACAGCCGGGTTGCTGCAACCGGCCGCTGCACTGGTGATAGTGCCGAGATCGGCGATGGTGGTGCGCTGCCCGGGCCGGTAGCCGCGCTCCACGACGGCCATGGGCATATCGGCCCGCATCCCGGCCCTGCGGAGTCCGGCGGCGAGCTGGTGGAGGGTGCCGATGCCCATCAGGACAACGATGGTCCCGCCCAGGCCGGCCAGGTGGTGGTGCTCCTTTTCGGTCAGCGGCGCGTGCCCGGAGACCACGGTGAACATGTGGCTGACTTCACGGTGGGTCACCGGGATGCCGGCCGCCGCTGGAACGGAGATGGCGCTGGTGACGCCTGAGATGACGCGGACCGGCACACGGGCTGCCACGCAGGAGGCAACTTCCTCGCCGCCGCGGCCAAACACGTACGGATCACCGCCCTTGAGCCGGACCACATTGTTGCCTGCGAGGGCACTTTCCACCATCAGCTTCTCGATGTCGCCCTGGCTCACTTTGTGGTGGCCGGGCTTCTTGCCGACGTCCACCAGTTCAGCGGAAGTCAGGGACGCCAGGTCCTGGCACGGGGCCAGGCGGTCGTAAAACACGACGTCGGCGTCCCGGAGAGCCTTGACGGCGCCGACCGTGAGCAGTTCAGTTGTTCCGGGGCCGCCACCCACAAGGGTGACGTGGCCAGCGGGTCCGGCTGCCGGTTCGGCGGCCACGGGAATGCCGGCCGTGCGGCAACGGTCCAGCAGGGATTCCCAGCCGGGCTGGCCGTCGTCCACCGCGGCAACAAGGAAGGGACGTTCGGGCAGCGGGCCGTCATGGCCGCCCCCCTGGGGCGTGCTGAGGCGGGAGACGGCGGCGCCGGCGGCTTCGTAGCGGCGGACCGCCTGACGCGCGGCGTGGTCCGAGCCGGTGACCAGGACCTCGCGGCCGGTGAGATCAATGCTGAGCTGCATGCCTATACCTCGTTCTCGCTGGTGGGGCGGACCGCGATGGACGCTCCGAGCAGGACCTTGCCCTTTTCCTCCTGGGTGGCGGGGCGCATCTGGCCGCGCTGGTCCGGGACGAAGGTGATGGAGTCGTCCTTCTGGTCAGGGGCGTTGACGAAGGAGCGGAACCGGCGGAGGCGCTCGGGGTCCTTGAGGGTGTCCGCCCATTCGTCCTGGTAGGTGTCCACGTGCTTGGCCATGGCCGCCTCGAGGTCCGCGGCGATGCCCAGGGTGTCCTTCACCACCACGTCCTCAACGTGCTTGATGCCGCCGTCGAGCTCTTCCTGCCAGCGCGCGGTGCGCTGCAGGCGGTCCGCGGTACGGATGTAGTACATGAAGTAACGGTCGATGTACTTGATCAGCGTTTCGTCATCGAGGTCCTTGGCCAGCAGCTGGGCGTGCGCCGGGGTGGCGCCACCGTTGCCGCCCACGTACAGGTTCCAGCCGTCGGCCGTGGCGATCACGCCAACGTCCTTGCCGCGGGCCTCGGCGCATTCGCGGGCACAGCCGGAGACGCCCATCTTGAGCTTGTGCGGGCTCCGGAGGCCGCGGTAGCGGAGCTCCAGCTGGATGGCCATGGCCACCGAGTCCTGGACGCCGAAGCGGCACCAAGTGGACCCGACGCAGGACTTCACCGTGCGCAGGCTCTTGCCGTAGGCCTGGCCGGATTCAAAGCCCGCGTCCACGAGCTCCTTCCAGATCTCCGGGAGCTCCTCCAGGCGGGCCCCGAACATGTCGATCCGCTGGCCGCCGGTGATCTTGGTGTAAAGGTTGTATTTCTCGGCCACCGCTGCGATCACGCCCAGCTTCTTCGGGGTGATTTCGCCGCCGGCGATGCGGGGAACCACCGAATAGGTGCCGTCCTTCTGCATGTTGGCGAGGGCGCGGTCGTTGGTGTCCTGCAGGGTGCCGCGGCCGGCGTCCAGGACGTAGGCGCTGTTCTGGCTGGCCAGGATGTTCGCGATGGTGGGCTTGCAGATGTCGCAGCCTGCGCCGGTGCCGTACTTGGCCATGATCTCTTCGAAGGAGGTGAGTTCCAGGACGCGGATGGCGTCGAACAGTTCCTGGCGGGACAGTTCGATGTGTTCGCAGAGGGCCTTGGAAACCTCGACGCCGGACTTGGTGAGCTCCGTTTCCAGCAGCTTCTTGAGCATGGGGACACAGGAGCCGCACTGGGTGCCGGCGCGGGTGCAGCCCTTCAGCTCACCCAGTTCCTGGACGGGGGCGTTGCCCTCACAGGCGCCGCAGCCGTTGATGGCGTCACGGATGCTGCCGGCAGTGACGTTATTGCAGGAGCAGAGGGTGGCGTCGTCCGGCAGTTCGGTTTCCGGGGCTTCGCCGCCGCCGGCCGCGCTGAGGAACGCGCCCGGTTCGGCGGGAAGTTCGCGGCCCAGGAGCGGACGCAGGCTCATGTACGGTGAGGCGTCGCCCACGAAGATGCCGCCCAGCAGGGTCTTGGCGTCGTCGGTGGTGACGATCTTCTGGTAGACGCCGCGGGCGGGGTCCGCGTAGACGATTTCGAGGGCGTGCTCGGTCTTGGCGAACGCGTCACCAAAGCTCGCGACGTCGACGCCGGAGAGCTTGAGTTTGGTGGCGGTGTCGAAGCCGGGGAAGGTGGCATCCCCGCCGTGCAGGCGGTCGGCGACAATTTCCGCCATGGTGTTGGCGGGAGCAACCAGGCCCAGGCACATGCCGCCGAAGTTGGCCACTTCGCCGATGGCCCAGATTCCGTCCACTTCTGTGGCGCAGTAGTCATTGATGACCACTCCGCCCCGCTGGCCCAGTGAGAAGACCTGCTCCTCGCCCTCGGCTGCGCGGAAGAGTTCGTCGCGCGGCCGGACGCCGATAGCGACGATCACAAGATCGGCATCGATGATGCGGCCGTCAGCCATCAGGACGCCGGTGACCTGGCCGTCGTCGTCGGACAGTACCTCCGAGGGGAAGACGCCACCATGGACCTCGAAGCCCTTGGATTTGATGAGCCGGCCCATTGCCTGGCCCGCGCCTTCATCCAGCTGCGTGGCCATCAGCCACTGCGAACCATCGATGACGATCGGGGCGGCACCTAGCTGCTCGGTGCCGGCTGCCGATTCGAGTCCGAGGAGACCGCCACCGATGGTGACGGCGTTGACCTTGCGGCCCAGCTTTTCGGTGAGTTCGGCGATGGCCTTGTTGATGGCCCAGACGTCTTCGAGCGTGCGGTAGACGTGCGTGTGCTCGGCGCCGGGGATCGGAAGGCGGGCGGCATTCGAACCTGTGGCCACCACGAGTTCGTCGTATTCGAAGAGGTTGCCGGCGGCGGTCTCCACCGTCTTGGCTCCGTGGTTGATTTTGACGACGCGCTCACCGGTCTTCAGCGAGAGTGCCTCGTGGTCCCACATGGAGGCCTCGCCCAGGGTGAGGTCGTAGTCCATTTCGGTCAGGGCTTTGGAGAGCGCCACGCGGTCGTAGGGGAGGTGGGCTTCCTCAGTGAGGACCGTGACATGCCAGCCTTCGAGGCCACGGGCATGCATTGCGTCCGCAAAACGGTGGGCCGCCGGGCCGCCGCCGGCGACGACGATGCGGCGCGGAGTCTCTGTGCTGGAAGTCTGTTCGGTCACTGTGGGCCTTTCGCATGGGCGGCAGACGGTTCTCTGCAGCCTTTTCAGTCGAGCTGTCCATCCAGACTAGGAAGCCGCAGTTTCGCTTCAGTTTCCCGATTGTTTCGTCAACTTAACTTCTGCATCACGAACGCGTTTCCGGCTGAGTGAGGTGTCTTTTACGCGCCGGACACATTCACTGCACCCCTTTGAAACACCTGCGGCCTAGCGTGGAACACGGCTGCAGAGGCGGCCGAACGTAAGGACTATAGGCACAGGGAGAGGAGCCGACATGACGGCAACACTGGAACTTGGGGCACTCGCAGCCGGCATCGGTGAGACCGCAGCCGGCATCACCGCCGGCTGGCACCGCGTCTGCCTGGTGAATGATCTGGAACCCGCCTGGGGTGAAGCAGCCCTCGTCGCGGGGCGCCAGGTCGCGCTCTTCCGCACCGGCCCCGGCGAAGTTTTGGCGGTGGCCCACGAGGACCCGGCCACCGGAGCACACGTTATGGCCCGGGGGATCCTCGGATCGCGGGGCGCCTGTCCAACCATCGCTTCCCCGTTGCACAAAGAGGTCTATGACCTTGAAACCGGCGAGTGCTTCAGCACCCCGGGGCTGCGCCTTGCGACGTTCAGTACCCGCATTATCGACGGTTTCGTCGAGATCGAGCTCTAGCGGGTTTCAGCGCCGGGGCCTGGGCTACTAAAGCCCCAGTGCCTCGCTGACGTCCTGCAGCACCTCGTCAAGGGCCGCCCGCGCTGCCTGCCGGGCCTCCGGCAGTTCTGCCGCGGTGCCTACGTGGTGAATGACTTCCAGGTAGCACTTGAGCTTGGGCTCGGTGCCGCTGGGCCGGATGATCACCCGGGTGAGGTCCCTTGTGAGGTAGAGGAGCCCGTCGGTGGGAGGAAGCTGCTCGGTGCCCTCGGCCAAGTCCGTGAAAAGTTCCACCGCGGAGGACCCGAAGGACTCCGGCGGGTTGACCCGGAGCCGGTTCATCATGGCGTCCAGGAGGCCCAGGTCCGCCACCCGGATGCTGAGCTGGTCGCTGGCGTGCAGGCCGTGCTGCAGGTACAGCTCGTCCAGGGTGTCAAAAACGGTCTTTCCGTCTGCCTTTGCGGCTGCAGCGAGTTCCGCGATCAATACCGCTGCGGAGATCCCGTCCTTGTCCTTCACCACCCCGGGCGCCACACAGTAACCCAGGGCTTCCTCATAGCCGTACAGCAGACCTGGCACCCGGGAAATCCACTTGAACCCGGTCAGTGTCTCCTCGTGCGCGTAGCCGGCGGCCGTGGCGATCCGTGCCAAAAGCCTTGAGGACACGATCGAATTCGCGAACACGCCCTGGCGGCCGCTGTCGCCGTCGTTCCCGTCAGCTGCCGCCAGTCTCGTTGCGATGTGGGCACCCAGCAACGCGCCAACCTCGTCGCCGCGGAGCATCCGCCAGGCACCGGTGTCCGGGTCCTTGGCCGCAACTGCCGCCCTGTCGGCATCGGGATCATTGGCGATCACGATGTCAGCATCCAGCCGTTCAGCCGTTTCCAGGGCCAGGTCCAACGCTCCGGGTTCCTCCGGGTTGGGGAAGCTGACGGTGGGGAAGTCCGGGTCCGGTTCGGCCTGCTCGGCCACAAGGGTGACGTCAGTGAACCCGGCAGCCTTCAGCACGATCTGCGCGGTTTCGCCGCCCACGCCGTGCATCGGGGTGAGAACGATGCGCAGGTCCCGGGCAGGGAAGCGGTCCGGCAGAGCCAGGGCCGCCGTGGCCTGCTCGTAGCCCTTGGCCAGGGCGCTGTCGAGCACTGTCCAGCCGCCGGGGGCAAGAACAATGGATTCCAGTGGGCCCACGGCGTCGATACGGGCGGCGATCTCCGCGTCGTAGGGCGCTACGATCTGGGCGCCATTGCCGCTTTCCGGAACGGTATGGCGGCCCAGGTAGACCTTGTAACCGTTGTCCTGCGGCGGATTGTGGCTGGCGGTAACCATCACGCCGCCGTCGCATTCCAGTGCCCGCACGGCGTAAGCCAGCAGGGGAGTGGGCAGCGCCGCCGGCAGGAGGAAGGTTTCTATCCCCGCTGCCGTGAAGATGGCGGCGGTTTCTTCCGCGAAGATGTCGGAGTTGTACCGGGCATCATAGCCGACGACGGCGCGGGGCCGGGTTCCCGGTGACGTCCTGCCTACTGCTCCGAGCAGGAAGTCCGCCAGCCCTGCCGCGGCCCGGCGCACCACCACCCGGTTCATCCGGTTGGGTCCGGGACCCAGGGCCGCCCGCAGGCCTGCTGTACCGAACTGCAGTGTCCCGCGGAAACTGTCTTCGAGCTCCTGCCGGGCGGCCGGAGCCCCCTCCTCAACAAGCCGGACAAGTTCCAGCAGCGAAGCCGAAGTCTGGGGGTCCGGGTCCTTGGCGGCCCATTCGCGGGCCTCGTTGAGCAGGCGGAAATCGGCATCGGAAGACGTCATGGGCCTAACCTATCGTCATTGGGCACCGAACTCTTCCTGCCCGTCGGGGAAATGGAGAAATCCCTATTCTTAGAGCCTGCCGATGATTTCGGCGAGCAGCTTTGAAATCCGGGGGCCCGCGGCCTGTCCTGACTCGAGAACTTCCTGGTGGCTGAGGGGGTGGGGGCTGATGCCCGCGGCAAGGTTGGTGACCAGTGAGATTCCGAATACTTCCATCCCGGCGTGGCGTCCGGCGATGGCTTCCAGCGCGGTGGACATTCCCACCAGGTCGGCACCTATGCGCTTGGCGTACTGCACCTCTGCGGGGGTCTCGTAGTGCGGGCCGGGGAACTGGGCGTAGACGCCTTCGTCCAGGGTTGCGTCCACTTCGCGGGCGAGCCCGCGGATGCGGGCGGAGTAGAGATCTGTCAGGTCCACGAACGTGGCGCCCTCCAGCGGTGAGGCGGCGGTGAGGTTGATGTGATCGCTGATCAGCACAGGCGTGCCGGGTGCCCAGTTTTCATTCAGCCCGCCGCAGCCGTTGGTGAGGACCAGGGTGCTGCAGCCTGCTGCCGCCGCCGTCCTGATCCCGTGGACTACGGAGCGGACACCCTTGCCTTCGTAGTAGTGGGTGCGGGCGCCCAGGACCAGGGCCCGCTTGCCCTCCTTGGTGAGCACCGAGCGGATGGTGCCCACGTGCCCCACAACCGCAGGAGCGTGGAAGCCGGGAACTTCTTCAGCGGACAGGGTGGCGGTGGTTTCGCCGATGAGGTCGGCTGCCTCGCCCCAGCCGGAGCCCAGGACCAGGGCGACGTCGTGGCTGTCCACGCCCGTTTCCTCGGCAATGTACTCGGCAGCGGCACGCGCGGCAGCGAAGGGATCGGTGTTCAGGAAGTCTGTTGTACTCACTGGTACAAGTTATCCTGCCGCTCCGCCTGCGCCCACCCTTGGCCCGCTTTCGTGAGAGACCGTTTTCTTTGGTGGTCAGGGGAGGATGCAGGACAATGATTGATTGTGACTACGCATCCAGATTTCAGCTCACCCCGGATCGCAATCCTGGGAGGTGGTCCCGGCGGATACGAAGCTGCCATGGTGGCCGCCTCGCTCGGAGCGCAGGTCACGATCATCGAACGGGCGGGGCTGGGCGGCTCGGCCGTACTCACCGACGTCGTCCCCTCCAAGACGCTGATTGCCACGGCGGACCTGATGACCCGCGTCGCCGAGGCGGGGGAGCTGGGTGTAAAGTTCGACGTCGACGGCGGCGACTTTGTGCCGGTGATGCGTGCGGACCTGAAGCACATCAACGACCGCCTCCTCAACCTGGCGCGCAGCCAGTCCAAGGACATCCATGACGGCCTGGCCAACCAGGGCGTCCGCATCCTGACCGGCTCCGGCCGGCTCGTGGACGACCACACCATTGAGGTCCTCACGGCGGAGGGGACGGAAACCGTGGAGGCGGACACCATCCTGCTCGCGGTGGGCGCCCATCCGCGTGAGCTTGCCACGGCCCGGCCGGACGGCGAGCGAATCCTCAACTGGACGCAGATTTACGATCTCGATGAACTGCCCGAGGACCTGATCGTTGTGGGTTCCGGTGTGACGGGAGCCGAGTTCGCCTCCGCCTACAACGGCTTGGGTTCCAAGGTCACGCTGATTTCCAGCCGCGACCGCGTTCTTCCCGGATCCGATGTGGATGCAGCAGTGGTGCTGGAGGAAGTGTTCGAGCGCCGCGGCGTCCGCGTCCTGTCCCGCTCCCGCGCCGAGTCCGTGGAACGGACCGAGGACGGCGTTGTGGTCACCCTCAGCGACGGGTCCAAGGTAACCGGCAGCCACTGCCTCCTCTGCCTGGGCTCCATCCCCAACACCGCAGGCATCGGTTTGGAAGAAGCCGGCGTGGCGGTCAGCGAGAGCGGCCACATCAAGGTGGACGGCGTCTCCCGGACCACCGCTCCTAACATTTACGCCGCGGGTGACTGCACCGGGGTGCTGCCGCTTGCCTCGGTGGCCGCCATGCAGGGCCGCATCGCCGTGGCCCACTTTATGGGCGACAGTGTCACCCCGCTCAAGCTGCACCAGGTTGCCTCCAACATCTTCACCTCGCCCGAAATCGCTAACGTGGGCGTTTCCGAGGCAGAGATTGACTCCGGCAAGTACCAGGGTGACGTGGTCAAGCTTTCGCTGCGCAGCAACGCGCGCGCGAAGATGCGAAACCATAAGGACGGCTTCGTGAAGATCTTCGCCCGCAAGGGCTCCGGAACGGTGATCGGCGGTGTGGTGGTGGGGCCGAACGCCTCCGAGTTGATCTTCCCCATCTCCATCGCGGTTAAGCAGAAACTGCACGTGGATGACGTGGCCAGCACCTTCACCGTCTACCCGTCATTGACCGGGTCCATCTCGGAAGCGGCGCGCCGGCTGCACGTGCACCTGTAGCTTGGGTGATCGAGGCCAGGGAGCGGCTGGGAGGAAAACCCAGGCTCCAATCGCCTCATTTTCGTGTAGCGTGGCGGCATGACAACAGCCCTTGTCCGTCCCCGCAGCGGCAAAATCATCGGCGGTGTTTGCGCAGCCCTGGCCACCCGGTTCGGGCTCCCGAAATTCCTGGTCCGGCTGGGCTTCGTGATCTTCGGCCTGGTGGGGATCGGCGAACTGGTGTACATCGCGCTCTGGATCATGATTCCCAAAGCACCGGTGTAAGAGCACAGGGTCCGGCAGGCTCAACCTCCGGCGGGAACCGCCTGGGGCCACGGCCGCCGGCTTCCCTGAACGAGCTTGCGAGGGCAGGGGCCGGGGTGGCCTTGCGAGGTCAGGGCGCGGCTGGGGAAAAGTGTTTTTCGATCAGTCCCTTGATGTCCTCGTGGCAGCCGCCGCAGCCGGTGCCGGCCCGGGTTGCCTTGGACACGTCGGCCACCGTTGAGCAGCCTTCCTCCACGGCGCCCGCGATGGCCGCTCCGCTGACACCCGCACACCTGCAGACCGTTCCCTGCGGGTCGGCAGAAGCGCCCGGAAGCTGGTCCGGCCCGTCGAGGCGCAGGAGCAGGGACCTGTCGGCCGGCAGTTCCGCACCGCGTTCAAACAGCCCCACCAGTTCCGCGGCCGTGCGCGGCATTCCAACGGCCACCAGGCCCTCCAGCACACCGCCGCGGGTGGTCATCTTCACATAGCGGCCGTGTTCAGGATCGGCCCACTGTGCGATTTGCAGGCGAGGGCGGCCGTTGACTGCACCGGCAGTGAGGACTTCCTCGTCCCAGGGTTCGGCAGCGTTGTCCCCGGCAACTGCCATGTTCATGCCCCGGGCCTTCAGGACAATGACGCCTGCCTGCTCGGGCGGCAATTCCGGCAGCAGGTCCGCGTCAACGGCCGCGGCGGACGCCAACAGGGTCAGGTATTCCGCAAGCCACTCCGCCTGCCGCCACCCGGGCCCGACAAGCCCGGACGGGCCCTTGGCGTTCCGGCACTGCGCGCAGTCCGGATCGGGGCAACGGACTTCAGCGCAGTCACCAATGGCAAAGATGTGCGGCTCGTGGTGGGCCCGGAGGCGGTGGTCCACCAGGATCCCTGCGGACGTGGAGAGCCCGCAGCCCTCTGCCAGTTCCGTGCGGGGACGGACACCGCACGAGAGGACCAGGAGGTCGCCGTCGATTGCCGACCCGTCGTCCAGCAGCAGGGCCGAGAACCCGCCGTCGGGCGCGTTGTGCTCCACGCCGGTGGACCGCGCATTGCCGGCCATCCGGACGCCGCAGCGCCGCAGGCTGGCCGCCAGGACTGCGCCGCCGCCGCGGTCAATGTTGCGGCCCAGCGGATGGGGTCCGTTGTGGACCACGGTGACGGTGGCGCCTTCTTCCGCTGCGGCCAGGGCCGTCTCCAGCCCCAGGACGCCGCCGCCGAGCACCACTACCCGTTTGCCGCCGTCCACCGCCTGGCGCAGCACCTCCGCGTCACGAAGGTTGCGCAGCGCGGTAACACCCGCCGGGAGGACCGGCGCGGCGGGGTCCGGGTTGATGCCGGTCAGGTTGGGGATCACCGGGCGGGACCCGGTAGCGAAGACCAGGCGGTCGTAATGTGCTGCCCCGCCGTCGGTCAGGAGGACCTGCTGGCGTGCGCGGTCCACGCGGCGGACGCGGACGCCAAGGCGGACGTCCACACCTTCCGCGGCCAGGGCGGCGGCGTCGGAAAGTGCCAGGACATCGGCGGTGGTCCGCCCTACGCCGAGGTCGGCAACCAACACGCGGTTGTACGCAGCTTCCGCTTCCGCGCCCACCACAGTGAGGTTCAGATGGCCGCTGCGGACGGCAGGCAGGAGCTCATCAACCAGCCGCGCCGCCACCGGCCCGAACCCTACAATGACAACTTCCTCGCTCATGAGGCCTCCATCGTTTGAAGCACGTTGGTTGAAACCGGCGCGGCAACCGGCCGCACCCACACCGTGTTGAACTTGAATTCGGGCATCCCGGAGATCGGGTCCGTAGCGGCCTCCGTGAGGCGGTTGGCGCTCTCGAGCTCGGGGAAGTGGAAGGGCAGGAAGACCGTGTCCGGGCGGATGGCGGGGCTCAGTTCAGCCCGGCACAGCACCTCGCCGCGCTCATTCGCCACCGAGACGAACGCGCCCTCGGTGATGCCCATCGACGCCGCGGCCGCGGGGTGGAGCTGCAGCTTCGCTTCGGGCCGGGCCTCCAGCAGCTCGGATACCCGGCGGGTCTGCGCGCCGGACTGGTAGTGCTCCAGGAGGCGGCCGGTGATGAGGGTCATGGTTTTCGCAGCCGGATCCGGGTTAGCGCCGGGAGTACGACGACGGCGGGGCGTCACCGGGGTCATCACGGCTTTGCCGTCTGAGTGCGCGAACTTCTCCCGGAACAGCCGCGGGGTCCCGTTGCTGCCGGCGGGGTAGGGCCAGTAGGCGGCTTCGCCGCGGTCGAGCATGGCGTAGTTGATGCCGGAATAGTCGGCGAGCCCCCCGGCCGAGGCGAGCCGGAGTTCCTCAAACACAGTTTCCGGGTCTTCGCTGTAGGTGGACGGGGCGTCGAGGGCCTGCGCCAGCCGTGCCATGATCCAGAGCTCGCTGCGGGCTCCGGCCGGGGGAGTCAGGGCCCGGCGGCGGCGCAGCACGCGGCCTTCGAGGTTGGTCAGCGTGCCTTCCTCTTCCGCCCATTGGAGAACGGGGAGGATGAGGTCCGCCTCAGCCGCGGTCTCGGACATAAAGAAATCGCAGACCACCAGGAAGTCCAGGCTGCGCAGGCCGTTGATGACCGCGTTGGCGTCGGGGGAAGCCACGGCGATGTTGGAGGCGTGGACAAAAAGGCAACGGACGCCGTCGGGCTGTCCCAGTGACTGCAGCAGTTGGACGGCCGGCAGGCCCGGCCCGGGAATAAGGTCCTCCGGGACGCCCCAGACGCCGGCTACGTGCGCGCGGGCGGCGGGGTCGGTGATCTTGCGGTAGCCGGGGAGCTGGTCGGCCTTCTGGCCGTGCTCGCGCCCGCCCTGGCCGTTGCCCTGGCCGGTGAGGGTGCCGTAGCCGCTGCTGGCCGAACCGGGCAGTCCGAGCAGGAGGCTGAGGTTGATGGCTGCCGTGGCGGTATCCGTGCCGTCGACATGTTGCTCCACGCCACGGCCGGTGAGGATGTAGCTGCCGCCCTTGCGTGCGCCTTCCGCGAGCCGGCGTGCGGTCTCCCGGATCAGTTCCGCCGGGACGCCGGTGATGGACTGCACCCGTTCAGGCCAGAAGGAGTTCACGCTGCGGACCACGGCGCTGTAGCCCGAGGTGCGTTCCTCGATGTAGGGGGTGTCCACCAGGTTTTCGTGGATGACCACGTGGGAGATGCCCAGCAGGAGGGCAAGGTCGGTGCCCGGCAGGGGCTGGAGGTGGAGACCGCCGCCGTCGGCCGTAAAAGCAGCCGTGGGTGAACGGCGGGGATCCACCACAATCAGCCCGCCGGCGTCGCGCGTTCCCTTCAGGTGCTGCACGAAGGGCGGCATGGTTTCGGCCACGTTGGAACCAAGCATCAGGATGGTGCTGGCGGTGTCCAGGGCTTCGAGCGGGAACGGCAGGCCGCGGTCCACGCCGAAGGCCCGCATCCCTGCGGCCGCAGCGGAGGACATGCAGAAACGGCCGTTGTAATCGATCCGGGAAGTCCCCAAGGCGAGCCGGGCAAACTTTCCCAGCATGTAGGCCTTCTCATTGGTGAGGCCGCCGCCGCCGAACACGCCCACCGAGTCCCGGCCGTAGCGGGCGCGGGCGTCCTTCACGGCGCCTACTGCGAGTTCAAGCGCCTGGTCCCAGCTGATGGGGCGGTGGACGCCGTCGGCGCCCTTCAGGAGGGGCTCGGTGATCCGGCCCGGATGGTTCAGGAGCGAGGTGGAGGTCCAGCCTTTGCGGCAGAGGCCGCCGCGGTTGGTGGGAAAGTCCCGGCCGCTGACTTGAAGGACTGGCGCGTTTTTGGCCGCAGACGCCGGGAGGGGCAGGACAGTCACGGGGACTGGCCCCGGCTGGGAAGCCGGGGCCAGCCCCGCTGGAGACGTGAGCGTCATGGCGCACTGCAGGGCGCAGTAAGGGCAGTGCGTGTCGGCGCTTTTGGTCATGTTAGACGTGTCCCATCGCATTTCGGTTGGCATTGCGGATGTAGTAGGCCCAGCAGACAACCAGCATCAGGACGTAAGCCCCGACGAAGCCGTAGAAGGCGGGTGTGTACGATCCGCTGGCGGTGTTGGAGGCGTTCAGTACCTGCGGGATGACAAACCCGCCGTAGGCGCCGATGGCGGAGATCAGGCCGAGCGCCGACGACGCGAGGCGCTGGGTTGCCACTGAGCTTGCCCCGTTCCGGGCTGCCCGGCTGGAGGTGGCGAAGATGACCGGGATCATCCGGTAGGTGGCGCCGTTTCCGAAGCCGCTGGCGGTGAAGAGCATCAGGAAGAGGACCAGGAAGAGCCAGAAGTTCTTCAGCGGCAGGGTCCAGATCATGGTGAGCGTGATGACGGCCATGGAAGCGAAAGCAGCCACGGTCATCCGGGCGCCGCCCATGCGGTCGGCCATGCGTCCGCCGTACGGACGGGCCAGGGAGCCCACCAGCGGTCCGAGGAACGCCAGCGAGAGTGCTACCGTGCCCACTCCGATGGAGGAGAAGGCCGGGAAATAGTCCTTGATCAGCTTGGGGAACACACCCGCGAAGCCGATGAAGGAGCCGAAGGTACCGATGTACAGCAAGGCCATGATCCACAGGTGCGGTTCCTTCAGTGCTGCCACCGAACCTGCGATGTCCCCCTTGGCGCTGGTGAGGTTGTCCATGAACTTCCAGGCGCCAAAGGCCGCAACCAGGATGAACGGCACCCACATCCAGCCGGCCATGGGCAGGTTGACCGTGCCCACGGCGAGCAGGGTGATCACGATCGGGACAGCGAGCTGTGCGACGGCGGCGCCCATGTTGCCGCCGGCGGCGTTCAGGCCCAGCGCCCAGCCCTTTTCCCGGGCCGGGTAGAAGAAGGTGATGTTGGCCATGGAGCTGGCAAAGTTTCCGCCGCCGAAGCCGGCGAGGGCTGCCACGAGCAGCATGACACCGAACGGGGTTTCCGGGTTGGAGACGCACAGGGCCAGGCCGATGGAGGGAATCAGGAGCAACAGGGCGGACACGATGGTCCAGTTGCGGCCGCCGAAGCGCGGAACCATAAAGGTGTAGGGGATGCGCAGGGTTGCGCCCACCAGGCTGGGCATGGAGATTAGCCAGAAGATTTCGGAAGTGGAGAAGTTGAAGCCGGCGGCGGGCAGCTGGACCACCACGATGGACCAGAGCTGCCATACAACGAAACCGAGGAACTCGGCGAAGATTGACCAGTTGAGGTTGCGGCGGGCAATGGAGCGGCCGGCGGATTCCCACTGTTCCTTATTCTCGGCATCCCAGTTGGCGATCCAGCGGCCGGGGCGGAATTCAAGGACGGGGGCTTCTGAAGTGCGGATAGAGCCGGGCTGTGCGCTGGCGGATGCGGCGGTTCCGGGCCTTGCGGCTTCGTCCAGATCCAGGGAATTGCCGGGGCCGGCATCAGCGGTGCGGTCAACAGTCACGGGGTACCTCCTTTTGGGGGGATGTTGTTCCTCCAAGGTAGGGATGCCGCGTTTCGCGGACCGACGATGTTTGTTAACGCGCTGTGACATTTGCCTATCGGTGGCCGTTGGCGAACGTGAGGCATAGGCTGGGGCCACAAAGTGAGACGTACGGCACAGGTCCGAATAGTGGACCTTTCGTCCATTGACTGGACCGCCGGAACTAATATTGAACTCTAACTATTTCGAGCCGGGCCTTTACGCACGGCCTGGCCGGTTCTCATGAAAGCGTTTACCTATGTCATCCACCGATACCTCCACGGTGCCCGGATCCCCGCAGCCGGTGAACTCACGCGGCCGCGTGATCGTCGCCAGCCTGATCGGCACCACGGTTGAGTTTTACGACTTCTACGTCTATGCCACCGCGGCCGTCCTGGTTTTCCCGCAGCTGTTCTTCCCCAACCAGAACGAAACCACGCAGCTGCTGAGCTCCTTTGCCGTATTTGGCGTCGCGTTTGTCGCCCGACCGCTCGGCTCCATTGTCTTTGGCCACTTCGGCGACAAGTTCGGCCGCAAGGGCACCCTGGTGGCATCACTGCTGACTATGGGCATTGCCACGTTCCTGATCGGCTGCCTGCCCACCGCGCTGGTTCCCGGCTGGGGTTTCTGGGCTCCGGCCCTGCTGGTGGTTATGCGTTTCGCCCAGGGCCTGGCCCTGGGTGGCGAATGGAGCGGCGCTGCGCTGCTGGCCACGGAGAATGCTCCGGCCAACAAGCGGGCCATCTACGGCACCTTCCCCCAGCTGGGCGCCCCCATCGGCTTCATCATCGCCAACGTGATCTTCCTGGTCTTCAGCTATTCACTGTCCCCGGCCGACTTCCAGTCCTGGGGCTGGCGCGTGCCCTTCCTGCTCAGCGCCGTGATGGTCATCATCGGCCTCTACGTCCGCCTGAAACTGATCGAAACCCCGGCCTTCACCAAGGTGATTGAGTCCAACGAAGTGGCCAAGCTGCCACTGGGCCGGGTATTCAAGACCAGCTGGCGCCAGCTGATCCTCGGTACGTTCATCATGCTTGCCACCTACGTGCTCTTCTACCTGATGACCACGTTCACCCTGACCTACGGCACGCGCCCCGCCAGCCTCGAGGCAGCCCGGGCCGCCGCAGAAAAGGCCGGGAAACCGATGACCGAGGCCGCCGCGGCAGCCTTCGTTCCGGGCCTGGGCTTCACCCGCAACGACTTCCTCTGGATGCTGATCGCCGGCGTCGTCTTCTTCGGCATCTTCACCCTGGTCTCCGGACCGCTGGCCGAAAAGTACGGGCGCCGCAAGATGCTGCTTGCGGTCACCGGCGGCATCTTCGTTTTCGGCCTGCTTTTTGTCCCGCTGTTCAGCGGCGGGTTCGTTGGCACCATGGCCCTGCTGGTCATCGGCTTCTCCCTGATGGGCCTGACCTTCGGGCCGATGGGGGCGCTGCTGCCGGAGCTGTTCCCCACGAACGTCCGCTACACAGGATCGGCCGTGAGCTACAACTTCTCCAGCATCCTGGGCGCAGCGGTGGCTCCGTTCATCGCCGTTGCCCTGTGGGAACTGGCGGACGGCAGCCCGGTACTGGTGGGTGTCTACCTGACCGCCATGTCCGTGCTGACCCTCATCGCCTTGTTCGTCAGCAAGGAAACCCGCGACGTGGACTACGAGAACAACGTGGCCTGATAACGCCGCCGTTGTAACAAGCGGAATGCCCGGCTGGTCTGTGGACCAGCCGGGCATTTTTATGTGCCCGAGGCGTAGCGGGCCACAAAGTTCTTCAGGATGTTCATGGGTTCGGTGACCGTGAATTGCCGGGCGTCGTCCATCAGCTGCTCGGCCGATTCCGGCGGAAAGTAGCCCGCATGCCGGTAGATGTCGATGCGGGTGCAGAGGCCTTCGGCGTCGAGCTCGGGGTGGAACTGGGTGGCGTAGAGGTTGGTGCGGATGCGGAACATCTGGACCGGGCACGCGGCAGACCTCGCCAGCAGCACGGCGTGCGCGGGCAGGACGGTGCAGGCTTCCTTGTGCCCCGTGAAGGCGGTGAACGTCCTGGGCATGCCGCTGAGCACCGGATCCGTCAGGCCGGCGTCCGTCAGCTCAATCCCGGCGGCGCCGAGTGGTTCGCCGAAGGTCCTGTCGATCACGGCGCCCTGGTGCCTCCCGAGGGTGCCGACGCCGTAGCAGGCACCGAGGAACGGGAAGTCCCGGGCCACCAGCTGGTCCAGGAGCCCGGACAGTTCGCGCTCCACACGGTGCTGCGCGGGAGTCTTGTGTTCGGGCGGGTCGCTGGACGTGAACGGGCTGCCGCCCACGATCACGCCCGAGTAGCTGTCAAGGTCCAGTTCGGGCAGGGGAGCGGCCTCCAGCCGGATGCGCAGCAGCTCGGAGGGTTCCAATCCGCCGTACCGGAGGTAGGCGGCGTACTCGTCCTCGGCAGCTGCGTCTTCGGCCCTTGACGCCAGGAGCAGGAAAGGCAACATCTGCTTAGTGTGCCTTTTCCGGCGGAACCTGTCAGCTTGTCAGCCGGTCAGTTGGCGGCGGGCTGGCTGAGGGACCGGCGGGACTGCGGCCGGGCAGCCGGGTCGGCGTGGCGGTGCAGCAGCTTCCAGTACCCTTCCTCACGGCGGAAGACGCTGGTCACCCGAAGCGCGAACTCCTCGGCGACGGCGGCGCCGTCCAGCCGTGCACGGAAATGTTCCGTCTCCACCAGGAAGGCAGTGTCACGGGCGGTGTAGGACGTGATGGTGTCGAATCCGAGCATTTCACCGTCCTGGAACTGCCGGGCCGCCTGGTCCAGCCGGGCTTCCACCTGGGCCCAGCCGCGGGCGATGCCGCCGAATGGGTTCGCCAGCGTGACGTCGTCGAGGCGGGAGTACAGCTCCTTGATGGGTCCCGGGTCTCCCCGGGTGATTTCGGGGACGGCGAGGTGGTAGCGGTCCACTTCTTCTTCAAAGCTGGGCGCGAGCATGGGGGCCTCCGGCGCTTGCTAGTCTTCGATGGTGGCGATGACGGCGCCGGCTGACACTGTTTCGCCGGGTGCGGCGGTCAGGCCGGTGATGGTTCCGGAGCGGTGCGCGGTAAGCGGCTGCTCCATCTTCATCGCCTCAAGGACCACTACGAGGTCGCCCTCGGCCACCACGTCACCGTCGGAAACGGCGACCTTGACGATGGTGCCCTGCATGGGGGAGGTCAGCGCGTTGCCGGTGGCTGCAGCCGTGCCTCCCGAGCGGACGCGCTTCTTCGACTTGCCGGGCTTCGCTGCGGCGCCGGCGGTGCCGGTTCCCACCGTCCCGAGCGAGGCCGGGAGGACTACCTCGAGGCGTTTGCCGCCAACTTCAACCACCACGCGCTGCCGCTCCTCGGCGTCAGCCTCGGTGCCGGCGCCGCCGTCGGGGGTCCATGCCGGGAGGTTGTTGACGAATTCAGTCTCAATCCAGCGGGTGTGGATGCTGAAGGGGCCCTCGGCCGGCGCGAATGCGGGGTCCGAAACCACGGCGAGGTCGAACGGAATCACCGTTGGGATGCCTTCCACCACCATTTCCGCCAGGGCGCGGCGGGCGCGCTGGAGGGCCTGCGGCCTGCTCGCCCCCGTCACGATCAGCTTGGAAAGCATGGAATCGAAGTTGCCGCTGATTACATCGCCCTCCTCTACGCCGGAGTCGATGCGGATGCCGGGGCCCGTGGGGTTCTTCAGGACCCGGAGTGTGCCCGGGGCCGGCAGGAAGTTCCGGCCCGGGTCTTCGCCGGTGATGCGGAATTCGAAGGAGTGGCCGCGGACCTCGGGATCGCCGTAGCCAAGTTCCTCGCCGCGGGCCAGGCGAAACTGCTCGCGCACCAGGTCGATGCCGGTGACTTCCTCGGAAACGCAGTGCTCCACCTGCAGGCGGGTGTTCACCTCAAGGAAGGAGATGGTGCCGTCCTGGCCCACCAGGAATTCGCAGGTGCCGGCGCCAAGGTAGCCGGCCTCCTTCAGGATGGCTTTGGAGGACTCGTACAGGCGGCGGTTCTGTTCCTCGGTAAGGAACGGAGCCGGGGCTTCCTCCACAAGCTTCTGGTTGCGGCGCTGCAGCGAGCAGTCGCGCGTGGAAACCACCACCACGTTGCCGTGGGCGTCCGCCAGGCACTGGGTCTCGACGTGGCGGGGTGCGTCCAGGAAGCGCTCGATGAAGCACTCACCGCGGCCGAAGGCTGCGGTGGCTTCGCGGACAGCGGATTCAAAAAGTTCGGGAATCTCGTCGCGGCTGCGGGCAACCTTGATGCCGCGGCCGCCGCCGCCGAAAGCGGCCTTGATGGCCACGGGGAACCCGTACTGGTCCACGAAGTCAAGGATTTCCTCGGCGGACTGGACCGGGTCTGCGGTGCCTGGAACCTGGGGTGCGCCCACCTTCTCGGCGATGTGCCGGGCCTGGACCTTGTCGCCGAGGGCGGAGATGGCCTCGGGCGAGGGACCGATCCAGGTGATGCCTGCCTCGATCACGCGGGCAGCGAACTGCGCGTTTTCGGCCAGGAAGCCGTAGCCGGGGTGGATGGCGTCCGCACCGGACTGGCGGGCGGCGTCGATGATTTTGTCCATCACCAGGTAGGATTCGGCGGCGGTGCTGCCGCCCAGCGCGTAGGCCTCGTCAGCAAGGCGGACGTGCAGGGCGTCACGGTCTGCGTCCGCGTAGACGGCAACGGAGGCGATGCCTTCATCACGGGCGGCGCGGATGATGCGCACCGCGATTTCACCGCGGTTGGCGATCAGCACCTTTGTGAGGGTCGACTGTGCGGGACGTGCGGACTGCTCCAAATTTGCTGACAAGGCGTCTCCTTCTTTCCTTCAGGGAGCCTAGCGCGGTTTTGAGGGTTCCGCCGATATTACTTGCGGATTCCGCGTGTAAAGAGCCCAGGCTTTGTAGGGAAGCTACAAGACTCCCGGAAATCGCGTACCTTTACGCCGCGGGCCACAGGTCGGTGATGCGCACCTGTGCCTGGGCCAGCAAACCGCGGAGCGTGGAGACGGACAGGCCGACGACGGCGTGCGGGTCGCCGTCGACCTTTCGAATGAATGCCCCGCCCAGCCCGTCGATGGTGAAGGACCCGGCGCAGTGCAGCGGCTCGCCGGTGGCGATGTAGGCGTCAATCTCGGCCGCATCCATCTCAAGGAAGGAAACCTCCGCGGAAGCCACGGTCCCGAGGGTGGCGCCCGTGCCCGGGGCAGCGCCGTCGTCGGGGTCCGTCTCCCTGCAGTCCACTAGCCAATGTCCCGTGTGCAGCACGCCGGCGTTGCCGCTCATCCGCAGCATGCGCTCCCGGGCGACGGCGGCGGTGTACGGTTTGCCGTGCGCCTCGCCGTCGAACTCGAAGACGGAGTCGCACCCGAGTACCAGCGCCCCTTCCGCTTCCGGCAGCGCCGCCACCGCCTCCGCTTTGGCCCTGGCCAGCAGCAGGGCGGTATCGTGCGGGTCGGTGACGCCGTAGCGTGCCTGGACGGCATCCTCGTCAACGTCAGAGACCAGTATCGAATGGCGGATGCCGGCCTCGTTGAGGAGCTTGGTGCGGGCGGGGGACTGGGAGGCAAGAATCAGGCGGACCACGGCCCCAGCCTAATTGATCAGCGCCGGCCTGGTGGACCGGCGTCCCTAGTGGACTAGCGCATTTGGTGCCGGTGCTGCCTCGGGCTTGCTGAGCTTGGCGCCCTCTACATCGACGTCAGGCAGGATGCGGTCCAGCCAGCGGGGGAGCCACCAGGACTTCTCGCCGAGCAGGTACATCACGGCCGGAACAATGGTCATGCGCACCACGAACGCATCCAGCAGGACACCGAAGGCCATGGCGAAGCCGAGGGGCCGCACCATGGTGAGGTGGCTGAAGATGAAGCCGGCAAAGACGCTGACCATGATGATCGCCGCGGCCGTCACCACGGCGGCAGCGTGGCGGAAGCCCACCCGGACCGCCTGCTTGGCCGAGGATCCGTGCATGTAGGCCTCGCGCATTCCGGAGGCGATGAACACCTGGTAGTCCATGGCGAGCCCGAAGAGCACCCCGATGAGGATGATCGGCAGGAAGCTGACGACTGCGCCGGGGTTGGCGACGTCGAACACGCCGCCCAGCCAGCCCCACTGGTACACGGCCACCACGGCGCCGAACGCCGCGGCGAGGGAGAGCAGGAATCCTCCCGTGGCGAGCAGCGGCACCACGATGGAGCGGAACACCAGCAGCAGCAGGATCAGGGAAAGTCCGACGACGATCGCCAGGTAGGGCGGCAGGGCGTCACCGAGCTTCGTGGAGACGTCCACGTTGCCGGCGGTCTGGCCCGTCAGTCCCATTGCTACATCGAATTCGGACTGGATGTCGTCGTTGAGGCCCCGGAGTTCGGAGACCACCTGCACGGTGCTGGCGCTGGCGGGGCCTTCCTTGGGGATCACCTGGAAGACGGCGGTCCGGCGGTCCTCGCTGAGGGCAACGGGCACGGCGGCCACCACGTTGTCCACGGCCCGGAGCTTGTCCGCGACGTCGTACTGCAGCGTCTGTGCCTGGGCTTCGTCCAGGTTTGCGGGGAATTCGCCCACGGCCACGATGGGGCCGGTGACGCCCTCGCCGAAGCTCCGGGCGGTGAGGTCGTAGGCCTGGTAGGCCTCGGAATCCACCGGTTCGGAGCCGCCGTCGGGCAGTGCAAGCTGCAGCTGGGTGGCGGGCAGCGCGAGGGTGACCAGGAGGAGTACGCCGGCCAGGAGTGCCAGCACGGGGTGCCGGGTGACGAGGCCGCCCCATCCGTGGGTGCTGCGCTCACGGTCCTGGGCTTCGTCGGTTGCTTCGTGGCCGGGTTCGGCGTTATGGGCCTCGGCTTTGGCCCAGGCCCGCCGGGAGATGATGCGACGGCCGATCAGGGAGAGCATGGCCGGGGTGAGGGTGATGGCCACGAGGACTGCTACTGCCACGGTTCCGGCCGCGGCCAGGCCCATGACGGCGAGGAAAGGCAGTCCCGGCACGACGAGTGCGGCGAGGGCGATGATCACGGTAAGGCCGGCGAAGACCACAGCGTTGCCGGAGGTGCCGGTGGCGCGGGCCACCGATTCCTCCTGGTCCATGCCCGCAAGGAGCTGCGTCCGGTGCCGGTTGACGATGAACAGGGAGTAGTCGATCCCCACGGCCAGGCCCAGCATCAGGGCAAGCATGGGGGAGATGGAGCTCATGTCGAACAGGCCGGATAGGGCGAAGGTGATGCCCACGCCCACGCCGACACCGATCACCGCCATGAGCAGCGGCAGTCCGGCGGCGATGAGCGTTCCCAGCATGAGGATCAGGACGAGGGCGGCGACGGCGATGCCGATGATCTCGGCGGCGCCGAAGAGTTCGGAGATGTCCTCGGTGATTTCCTTGCTCGCGTAGGCGGTGACGCCGGCGGCTGAGGTTTCATGCGCGATGTCCTGGACCTGCTGGCGGACCTCTGGGCTCAGCCCGTTAATGGAGGTGCTGAACTGAACCTGTGCGACGGCGGCGCGGCCGTCTTCGGAGACAAAGCGGATGGCAGAGGAAGCGTCTGCCTGGCGCTTGCCCAGTTCAAGCTTGGCCTTGCTGGCTTCGAGCTCCCGGGTGCCGGCGTCGAGCCTTGCCTGACCCTCCGCGAGGGCGGCCTGTTGCTGGCCAAGCCGTTCCTCGATCAGGGCGGCGGGGGCGCCGGCCGCTGCGAGCTGCTGTTCGGCTTCATCGAGCTGGGCTTTGCCGGCCTCGAGCTCTGTGCGGGAGGCGTCAAGTTGTGCCTGGCCCGCGGCAAGCTGCTGCTCGCCGTCGGTGATGGCCTGCCCGGCCTGGTCCACCTGTGCCTGGGTGGCGAATGGATCTATGGTGCCGCGGACATCGGGCACTGACTTCAGCTTTGCCAGCGCCTCGGTGACGGCGGTGCGGCTCTCGGCCGTGAAGCCGCCGTCGGGCGCCTCAAACACGATGGTGGCGCTGCCGCCGGACGCTGAAGGAAGCTCTTCCTTCAGTTTGTCGGCGATGCGCTGGGTTTCAGTGCCGGGGATCTGGAAGTTGTTGGACAGCGTGCCATGGAAAACGGCAGCCGAACCGCCCACGGCCACCAGGGCAGCCAGCCACAGCGAGATGACCAGCCAGCGCCGGCGGTAGGAAAACTTGCCCAGGCGGTACAGGAGCAGTGCCATGAAGGGAAAACCGATCTGATCAGGAGGAACGGGAGTCGGAAGATGAAGAAGACGGTTGGGCTGTGGTGAAGCCGGAACCCAGGAGCGCCATGGCGTCGATGAGCAGCTGACGGAGTTCGGCGAGGGAAGCCGGCGAAAGGTCAGCGCCACGGCGGGCAAACCAGACTTCCATGGCGGCCTTGCCGCAGGAGATCACGGAGCCGGCGAAGGCGCGAAGGTAGAGTTCGTCCGCAGCGTTGGGCGTTCCGGCCGCACGTTCCCGGGCCACGGCCGTGATTTGTTCCCGGCAGTGGTCCCAGGCTTCCAGTTCGGAGTGGGACATCAGGCTGCTCTGCTGGGTGAGGGTAAAGAGCTCGGCCAGCGGCGCTACCGTCATGGGGTCCGCGAGGGCCATCAGGGCCGCCTGGGCCGATTCCATGACTGGTTCGTCGGCCGGGCGGAGCCGGAACTGCTGGATGGCGTTGTCCAGGAATCCGTGCGTAACTGACGCGAGGGCGGCGTCGGTGCTGCCGAAGTAGTTGAAGAAGGTGCGCCGCGAAATTCCGGCCGCATCCGCGATGTCCTCCACGGTGAAGTTTCCCGGACCGCGGCTACGCAGCAGCGACAAGGCGGCCTCGGTGATTGCCTGACGGGTCGCTGCCTTGTTCAGCTCACGCCGGGACGGGCTGGCAGCCGCCGATGCTGCCGGCTCAGTGGAAGTTGACACCCTCTTACACTACGTGCAAGTTTGCACCCTGGGCAAGTTTCAGCGGGCTCACTTTCACAGGAAGATGAAAGGTTCCGGACAGCTTCCCAGAACCTGAGCCGCGATGCTGGTGATGCCACGGATCCAGTAGACAGGAGATGTCAGCACAAGTTCCTCCCCCCACGCAAAAGAAGCCCCCGGGAGAATTCCCGGGGGCTTCTTTGTGCAGCAGGGTGAGCAGCGGGCCTTAGGCCTTCACGTCCGCCAGTTCACGCGTTGTGGTGTCCGTGGAGGTCCCGTCGGACGGCGCGTCAGCAGCGTTTTCCGCGGCATCGACAGTGTCGTCAACAAACGGGGTGCCGTTGCGGGGTGCGTTGTACAGGGCCTCGTCCAGGATGCCCTGGCGCTTGGCGACGATGGTGGGGACGAGTGCCTGGCCGGCCACGTTCACCGCGGTGCGGCCCATGTCCAGGATGGGGTCGATAGCCAGGAGCAGGCCCACGCCGGCAAGCGGCAGTCCCAGCGTGGACAGCGTCAGCGTGAGCATCACGACGGCGCCCGTGGTGCCGGCAGTTGCCGCGGAGCCCAGGACGGATACCAGTGCGATCAGCAGGTACTGGCTGAAGTCGAGCTGGATGCCGAAGAACTGTGCCACGAAGATGGCCGAGATGGCGGGGTAGACGGCAGCGCAGCCGTCCATCTTGGTGGTGGCGCCCAGCGGCACGGCGAAGGAAGCGTAGCCGCGTGGCACGCCCAGGCTGCGTTCGGTCACGCGCTGGGTCAGGGGCAGGGTGCCCACCGAGGAGCGGGAAACGAAGGCCAGCTGGACGGCGGGCCAGACGCCGGAGAAGTACTGCTTGACCGACAGTCCGTGGGTGCGGACCAGGATGGGGTAGACCGCGAAGAGTACGAGGGCCAGGCCAACGTAGATGGCGAAGGTGAACTTGCCCAGCGAGCCGATGGTGTCCCAGCCGTAGACAGCGACGGCGTTGCCGATGAGGCCCACGGTACCCAGCGGCGCGATGCGGATGATCCACCAGAGGACCTTCTGGATGACGGCCAGGGCAGAGGCATTCAGGTTCAGGAAGGGCTCGGCGGCCTTGCCTACCTTGAGCGCGGCAACACCTACGGCGATGGCGATCACCAGGATCTGGAGCACATTGAAGCTGACGGAGGTGGTGACGGCGCCGGATTCGGCAACGGTGGAGCTGGCACCCAGGCCCAGGAAGTTCTTGGGGAACAGTCCGATCAGGAACGCCCACCAGTCACCCACCTTGCTGGGGGCTTCGCCCTGACCGGTGATGCCTGTGTTGGCGCCGGGCTGCAGGAGGACGCCCAGGCCGATGCCGATCAGCACGGAGATCAGGGAGGTAATGGCGAACCACAGCAGCGTGTTCCAGGCCAGCTTGGCGGCGTTGGACACCTGGCGCAGGTTGGAGATGGAACTGACGACGGCGGTGAAGATCAGGGGGACGACGGCGGTCTGCAGCAGCGATACGTAGCTGGAGCCGATGGTCTGGAGTGTGGCGCCGAGGCCGTTGGGGCTGGCTTTGGTGCTGCCGGTGTACTTGGCCAGCAGGCCGAGGCCGAGCCCTACGATGAGGGCGGCGATGATCTGGAAGCCGAACGAGCCAGCCCATTTGGGCAGCTGGAAGCCGGTCCTTCCTGCGGATTCTGGGGTGCGGGTTGATGTGCTCACCCGAATACGCTAAAGCCAACCCCATTATCACGGCGAACGCATGTTGAGAAATGTTACGGCCCCGCATGAACGAAGGGACGGTGTAGGTCCCGTAAAAACAGCGGTATTCTGCTCTTTTATGAAGTTATTCCCCCGGTGAAGGTGCTTAACATCTCGCTTCTGCGGACCGCCTTGGCTAGGTTGGCCGGGGCCGCGCGCGTACGTGCATCCGCTCGCCCTGCTGCCCAAACAGGCTGATGAACTCGACGGTCCTGCCGTCGGCGCTCGCGAACCAGTGCGGCGTGTGGGTGTCGAACTCCGCGGCTTCCCCGGCACGAAGTTCAAAATCCTTATCGCCCAGCACCAGGCGCAGCCGTCCGTTGAGGATGTAAAGCCACTCGTAGCCTTCATGAACGCGCGGATCCGGCTCAGCCCCGCGGGCATCGCCGGTCAGCACCATTTTGAAGGCCTGCAGTCCGCCGGGGCGCCGGGTCAGGGGAACAGCCGTCATGCCGGCATGGGTTATGGGGCGCAGGTGGATTCTCGGATCACCGGTGGGCGGGGCACCCACCAGGTCATCGAGGGGAACCCCGTACAGCCGCGCGAGAGGCAGCAGGATTTCGAGGTTCGGCCGGCGCTGGCCGGATTCCAGGCGGGAAAGGGTGCTCACCGATACCCCGGAGGCTGAGGAAACGTCGCCAAGGGTGAGGTTCCGCTCCGTGCGGATCGCCCGTAGCCGGGGGCCGACCGCCCCGAGAAGGTCGTCCAAGTCAGTTGCCATTCCACTATTTTGCCATATTGGCAAATAAGATTGCCAGCAATCCTTGGGGTGGTAGAGGCTGGTGTCACCGCCCCGGGGACGCTTGCGGCGAAGGTACAGAACGCGAGGAAGGACAAAAGAGCATGGACACCAAAGGGTATGACGTCGTAATTATTGGCGGAGGTGCCGCAGGGCTCAGCGCGGCGACGACCTTGGCACGGGCGCTCCGCTCGGTGCTGGTCATAGATTCCGGAACACCAAGGAATGCACCCGCTGCGGGAGTGCACGGCTTCCTTTCAAGGGACGGAATGACGCCCTCGGACCTTCTGTCCGTCGGGCGGAACGAGGTGCTCTCCTATGGCGGTACGGTTATCGACGCCGAAGCTGTTTCAGCGCGGCGCACGCCTGATGGCTTCGAGGTGGTAACCGAAGATGCCCGCCGGTTCGCCGGCCGGCGACTCCTCGTCACCACCGGCTTGACGGACGAACTGCCTCCCATCCCTGGGCTGCGGGAGCAATGGGGAAAGGGTGTTGTGCACTGCCCCTACTGCCATGGCTGGGAAATCCGCGGGCAACACATCGGCGTGCTGGGAACGGGCCCTTTGTCCGTCCATCAGGCGCTGCTGTTCAGGCAATGGTCCAGCGATATCACCCTCTTCCTGAACGACACCGTGGAACCCACTGATGAGGAATGGGACAAGCTTGCTGCCCGGTCCGTCACGGTGGTTGCCGGACCCATGGCTTCCGTTGACGCTGTGGACGGTGTCCTCAAGGCGGTCACGCTCCGCCAAGGCACCTCGTTCCACATAGGCGCGCTGGCGGTCGGCACGCGAATGGAGGCCAGGTCCGCGCTCCTGGAATCGCTGGGGCTGACGTCCCAGGTGCACCCGTCGGGCGCGGGACGCTTTATTGGGACCGACCCCATGGGTGCCACGGACGTCCCCGGCGTGTACGCGGCGGGCAATGTTTCCAACCTGATGGCCCAGGTGATCACTGCGGCTGCCGAAGGTGTCATGGCTGGGGCAAGGATCAACGCGGACCTCATCGAAGAGGAAACCCAGTGGGCTGTTGAAGGCAGGCTCGGCCCCACCCCAGCGACCGCAGCAGTTAAAGGATGAGCGGCACCAGTTCCGCCGGGGATACCGGCTGCCAGCACAATCAGCCAATCAGCGCGCGCCTCAGGGTGTCCAGTCCTACTGAGCCGACGTTCAAGGCGCGGGTGTGGAACTCCTTCAGGTCGAAATCGGGGCGGGCTTCGAGTTCTGCGCGGATCTGTTCCCAGAGGCGCTGGCCCACTTTGTAGGAGGGGGCCTGTCCCGGCCAGCCGAGGTAGCGCGCAAACTCGAAGTTAAGCTGTCCTTCGCTGATGGGCAGGTTCTGTTTCAGGAATTCGTAGCCCTTGTCCGGGGTCCAGGTGCCGGAGCCCCAGCGTTCGGGGACCCTGAGTTCGAGGTGGACGCCAATGTCGAAGACCACGCGGGCGGCGCGCATCCGTTGCATGTCCAGCATGCCCATGTGGTCGCCCGGATCGTCCAGGTAGCCCAGTTCCTGCATCAGGTTCTCGGCGTAGAGGGCCCAGCCTTCGCCGTGGCCGGACGTCCAGCACACGTTCCTGCGCCACGTGTTCAGCAGTTCGCGGCGGTAGGTGGCAGTGGCCACCTGGAGGTGGTGGCCCGGGACGCCTTCGTGGAAGACGGTGGTGGTTTCGGCCCAGGTGGTGAAGGTGTCCTCACCGGCCGGGACGGACCACCACATCCGGCCGGGGCGGCTGAAGTCATCGGAGGGGCCGGTGTAGTAAATACCACCCTCATCCGTGGGCGCGATGAGGCACTCGAGCGTCCGCATGACGTCCGGGATTTCGAAATGGACACCGGCAAGTTCAGCAACCGCTTTGTCCGAGAGTTCCTGCATCCACTCCCGCAATGCCTCTTTGCCCTTCAGTTGGCGTGAGGGGTCGTTGTTCAGGATGTCCTTGGCCTCGGCGATGGTGGCACCGGCCTTGATGGTGTGCGCCACCTGCTCCTGCTCGGCAATCAGACGGTCGAGTTCCTGCACGCCCCAGGCGTAGGTTTCCTCCAGGTCCACGGTTGCGCCGAGGAAGGAACGTGAGGCCAGCGCATAGCGGGCGCGGCCCACGGCGTCCTTCTCGGGCGCGGCGGGCAGCAGCTCGGTCCGGAGGAATTCTGCCAGCCTGGCGTAGGCACTTCGGGCGGCGGCAGCCCCGGCGTCGAGCTTTTCCTGGACGGCGGCGGGCAGGGGACCGGCGGCCGTGGCGGCTCCTGCCGAAAGCCTCGCGAAGAAGCCGTCCTCGGCGGCATACTTCGTGGCCTGCTCAATAACGATGTTCACCTGCCGTGCAGCCGCAACCCGGCCGGCGTCCCGGGCAAGCCGCAGGGATTCCATATAACCGCCGATGGCCCCTGGAACGTTCGATGCGCGGCCGGCGATGTGCTGCCAGTCCTGCTCCGTCTCCGTGGGCATCAGGTCGAAGATGGAGCGGATGTCCTGGGCGGGGGAGGCGATGTTGTTCAGGTTCGCGTAATCCCAGCCGGACGCGTGGATCAGCAGCTGCAGGCCAAGCCGCTCCTGCATGGCGTCGAGGGTGACGGTGTCGACGTCGTCCTCGGGCTCGAGTCCCTCAAGTTCCGTGAGGGCCTTTCGTGCGGCTTCAGCGATTTCCGCGAGGCCGGCGGGGGAAAAGTCCTGGAATTTGGTCTCGTGTCCGGGGACGCCAAGGGTAGTGGCCAGGGACGGATTAAGCCTGATAAGCGTGTCCGTGTAGCTGTCCGCGACGGCGTCGATGCGGGTTATCGGGCGGGCGGCAGGAGCAGTGTCTGTAGTCACTCTCCGAGACTAAACCCCCCGGATTGTGAAGTTGTGGGCCCACGCCGCCGAGGGTTCCCTGGCCGCGGGCCCACGCCGGCGAGGGCCCCAAGTCGAGCAAAGCGAAATTTGGGAGCCGGTGGGGAGGCTTTCAGCCGCGGCTTCGCTTCCACGCTCCCGGCCCGGGGGTGGGGGCCAGCCGCAGCTGCTGCCGGCGCACCCAGTGGCGCACCGATGGCTTGTCGGCGAGTGCAGGTTCGGCACCTCCCAGGGAGAGGACGACGGCGGTGAGTGCGGCCAGTTCCTCGGCCGTGGGCTGGCCTTTGACAACAGAGAGCAGCGGCTTAGCGGGTGCGTTGGCTTCTTTGGTGGGCTGGTTGGGGATCACAGCGGAATGTTCCCATGCTTCTTGGTGGGAAGGCTGGCGCGTTTGTCACGGAGCGCGCGCAGGCCCTTGATGATCTGGGTCCTGGTTTCGGAGGGGGCGATGACTGCGTCAACGTAGCCCAGTTCGGCGGCCTGGTACGGGTTCAGCAGCTCTTCCTCGTACTGCTGGATGACCTCAGCCCGCCGGGCTTCAACGTCCCCGCCGGCTTCGGCCACTGCGGCAAGGTCGCGGCGGTACAGGATGTTGACTGCGCCCTGTGCCCCCATGACGCCGATCTGCGCCGTGGGCCATGCCAGGTTCAGGTCTGCGCCCAGCTTTTTTGAACCCATCACAATGTAGGCCCCGCCGTACGCCTTGCGGGTGATGACGGTGAGTTTGGGCACGGTGGCCTCGGCGTAGGCGTACAGGAGCTTGGCTCCGCGGCGGATGATGCCCTGGAATTCCTGGTCCTTGCCGGGCAGGAAACCGGGAACGTCAACCAGGGTGATGATGGGGATGTTGAAGGCGTCGCAGTGGCGGACAAAGCGGGCGGCTTTCTCCGATGCGGCGATGTCCAGGGTGCCGGCGAACTGAAGGGGCTGGTTGGCCACAATGCCCACCGTGTGCCCCTCCACCCGGCCGTAGCCGATCATGACGTTGGGGGCGTAAAGGGCCTGCATTTCGAGGAAGTGGCCGTCGTCCACGATCTGCTCAACAACGCTGCGCATGTCGTAGGGCTGGTTGGCCGAATCCGGGATCAGCGTGTCCAGGGCGAGGTCGTCGTCGTCGACCTCCAGCTCCTGCTGGTGGTCCAGCACGGGGGCCTCGGAGAGGTTGTTGGAGGGCAGGAAGTCCAGCAGTTCGCGGACAAACTCGAGGGCGTCGGCTTCATCGGAAGCCAAGTACGTGGACGTGCCGGTGGTGGAGTTGTGCTGGCGGGCGCCGCCCAGGGTTTCCATGTCCACATCCTCGCCGGTGACAGTCTTGATGACGTCTGGGCCGGTGATGAACATGTGGGAGGTCTTGTCCACCATCACCACGTAGTCGGTAAGCGCGGGGGAGTACGCGGCGCCGCCGGCCGAGGGGCCCATGATCAGGGAAATCTGCGGCACCACACCTGAGGCATGGACGTTGTTGCGGAAGATGTCCGCGAACATGGCCAACGATGCAACGCCTTCCTGGATACGGGCTCCGCCGCCGTCGAGGATGCCGACCACAGGGCAGCCGTTGCGGAGCGCGAATTCCTGGACCTTGACGATTTTTTCGCCGTTGACTTGGCTGAGGGAGCCGCCGTACACGGAGAAGTCCTGGCTGTAGACGGCTACGGGGCGCCCGTCCACGGTGCCGTAACCGGAGACCAGGCCGTCGCCCAGGGGCTTCTTCTTCTCCATGCCAAAGGCGGTTGAGCGGTGCACGGCCAGGGCGTCGAATTCCACGAAGGAGTCAACATCAAGCAGGAGGGCGATGCGCTCCCGGGCGGTGTTCTTGCCGCGGGCGTGCTGCTTTTCGATTGCTTCGGGGCCGGAGGGCTGTTCGGCACGGGCCTGGCGGTCGCGGAAATCGGCGATCTTTCCCGCTGTCGTTGTCAGATCGTGGCTCATCAAATATCTCCGGCTCTGTAGCAGATTGGTCCTGTGGCGCTGTCCTTGCTGGCAGGTCCGATGCGGGAGTTAAGTAGCATCCACACAAAGAACGAACCCTGCTGGCTAGTCTAATGACGCCTGCGGAGCCCGCCGCTGTAGAAAACCTACAATTTTCTGCCGTGCCGCGACTGGCAACAGCATGTTACTCGTCAGTAACATATCTGGGTTACAGTGGGTTTTATGACTTTGAGCAATGATGCTTTGGGACCCGCTTTGAGCCCCTACCGGCCAACCGGTTCCCTCCGCGGCCGCACTGTACTGCTCTCCGGCGGAAGCCGCGGGATCGGGCTGGCAATTGCTGCCCGGGCAGCTGAAGACGGCGCCAACATTGTGCTGATGGCCAAGACCGGGAAGCCGCATCCGAAGCTGGAAGGCACGGTGTACACCGCAGCCGAACAGTTGGTGGCGGCCGGTGGCCAGGCGCTTCCGCTGGTCGGCGATGTCCGGCGTGATGAAGATGTGGAGCGGGCTGTCGCAGCGGCAGTTGAGTGCTTCGGGGGCATCGACGTCCTCATTAACAATGCCTCTGCCATTGACCTGTCCCGCACGGACGCCGTGGACATGAAAAAGTACGACCTGATGCAGGACATCAATGTCCGCGGGACATTCCTGCTGTCCAAGCTGGCGCTGCCCGCGCTCCGCGCATCCACCGGTGGGCACATCCTCACCCTCTCACCCCCGCTGAACCTTGATCCACACTGGGCGGGGAAGCACCTGGCCTACACCATGGCGAAATACGGGATGAGCCTGACCACCCTGGGGCTGGCGGAAGAACTGAAAGCGGACGGGATCAGGGTCAACTCGCTGTGGCCCTGCACCCTGATCGACACAGCGGCCATCCGCAATATGCCCCACGGCGAACAAATGGTCCAGGCAGCGCGAGGCCCGCAGATCATGGCTGATGCCGCGCACGCCATACTCACGGGGGCCAACCTTCGCGCCGGCGTCGGGGGCAGCGGGAACTTCTACACGGACGAGGAAGTCCTCGCCGCGGCCGGTGTTGCCGACTTCAGTCCCTACAGCCTGGGGGCTCCCGAGGACCGGTTGGTGCCGGACATCTTCCTGTAGGGGCACCTCCTGCCCATGTCGGTAGGATTTAGCTATGGATGACGCACACGCCCCCGGTACGCCCCTGGACCGGAGGGATCTGGCGGACCAGAACTTCCTGGCCGCCACCGGCATCCCGCGGCTGGAGGTGGTGGATTCCACCGGGTCCACCAACGCCGACCTTCTCCGGTCTGTCACGGTGGAGCCCGCTGCCTGGCCTGACCTGTCCGTGCTCACCGCCGAGTACCAGACAGCTGCCAGGGGACGGCTGGACAGGCACTGGGAAGCTCCGCCGCTGAGCTCCATCTCGGTCTCGGTTGTCCTGCGTCCGGCCAACGCCGAAAGGCGCCCGCTGCCCACGCAAAGCTATTCGTGGTTGTCCTTGATTGCCGCGCTGGCGCTGCGCGAAACCCTGCTGGAGACCGCAGGAATCCCGGCCGAGCTGAAGTGGCCCAACGACGTCCTGGTACGCGGGAAGAAAATTGCGGGCATCTTGGCCCAGCTGGGCCCCATGGTGGACGGCTCCGTGCCGCCCGTCATCCTGGGAACCGGCTTGAACGTGACTCTCAGTGCAGCGGAGCTGCCTGTCCCCACCGCCACGTCGGTGATGCTGGAAGGGGCCCGGACGGCGGATCGGACCGTCCTTCTGAAGAGCTACCTTTCGAAGTTTGCCGTGTTGTACCGCAGCTTCTGCAACGCCGACGGCGATCCGGCGGCAGGGATGGCGGGCGGCGCGTCGCTGCACAAGCGGGTTGAGGCTGTCATGGTCACCCTGGGCAAGCAGGTGCGGGCGCAGTTGCCGGGAGACCACGAGATCATCGGCCATGCGTCCCGGCTTGACGAGTACGGGTCGTTGCTGGTGGTGGACCGTGACTCCCGCGAACACGTGGTCACCGCCGGGGACGTGGTGCACCTGCGGCGGTGGACCTCCCCGGACGCCTCCGGCCAAGGCGGTTATGCGTAAAGACCTTGTCCCGGGCGAGCAGGTGATTGTCACCACCCGCCCGCAGCCGAGGAAGCTCGCCGGCGCCATGGTTGCCTTTATTCTTTCGCCGGCGATTGCGGCCTACTGCTCCGCCTGGGTGATCCGCGGTGAAGCCGGGCGGGCTGTTCCCGCTCTTGCGGGCCGATGGACTCCGTGGCTGGTGACGGGGTGTGTCCTCGCGGCCGCTTCGGTGTGGCTGGGCTTTTGCCTGCCCAGGTTGCTGCGCTGGCACAGCACCCGCTACACCCTGACCAGCCGGCGGCTGGTGGCCAGGTCCGGAATGTGGAAGCGGCAGGACCAGCAGGTGTACCTGGCTTCGGTCCGCAACCTGACTGTCCATGAGTCGGTCCTGCAACGTTTCTTCCGCTCCGGGAATATATCCTTGGAAATCGGATACCAGGGAGTGGTCACGTTCCCTGATGTGCCGGAAGTAGCCAGGTTCCGGGACTTCATCCTCGACGCCATCGGGGACCTGCCGGACGAGCACGACGCCCAGCCGGGCGGAACAACGGATCACCCCGCCGGAGCTTTGCCGTGGGACAAGAGAGAAGGTGGACCAGATGAACGATGAGCACCAGCGGGAAAGCGTCGAGTCCATCGCGCCGCCGACTCCGGCCGCCGACGCCCATCCCGCCACCGGCACCATGTCTGCCGAGCGGCTGGCAATGAAAGCGCTGGAGGCCCGGCTGCTGGGCGGGGAACGCAAGCTCCGCCGTCGTGAAGTCGCCGCCGGCGCAGGGTTGTCCCTGCTGTCCGCGCGCAAACTTTGGCGTGCCCTCGGGTTCCCCAACTTCGGCGACGAGGACGTTGCTTTCACCGAGCGTGACCAGGCAGCCCTCTCCACTGTTGTGGACCTGGTCCGGTCCGGGAAGCTGACGGAGGAAGCCGCCATCTCCGTCACCCGCTCCATCGGCCAGATGACTGACCGCATGGTGGTCTGGCAGATCGAAGCCCTGGTGGAAGACATGGTGCACGAACAGGGCGTTACAGATGCCGTCGCCCGCAAGCGCCTGGTGAATGAGCTCCCGGCGCTGGTGGACGCGCTGGAGGAAATGCTGGTCTACTCCTGGCGCCGTCAGCTCAACGCCGGTATCCAGCGGCTCGCGGTCCGCGCCGAGGCCGGACTGCAGGCCAGCGAGGAAGGCCGCGAAGGCGATGAAGACGACGCCCCGCTGCCCCTGGCGCGCGCCGTCGGCTTCGCGGACCTGGTCTCCTACACCAGCCTGTCCCGGCGCATGAACGAAAAAACGCTGGCCCGGCTGGTCCAGCGGTTCGAAAACAAGTGCGCGGAAATCATCTCCGTCGGCGGTGGCCGCCTGGTCAAGACCGTTGGTGACGAAGTCCTCTTCATTGCGGAGACGCCGGCTGCAGGCGCGGAAATTTCCTTGGCGCTGGCTCAGGCCTTCACCGAAGACGAGATCCTGCCGGAAGCCAGGGTGGCCATGGTCTGGGGCAGGATCCTGTCCCGGCTCGGCGATATTTACGGCCCCACTGTTAACCTTGCGGCCCGCCTGACGACGCTGGCGGACCCTGGAACAGTACTGGTGGACTCCATGACTGCCTCCGCGCTGGAGCACGACGAACGGTTTGTTATGCTGCCGCAGCCTCCGGAGAATGTCCGCGGCTTTGGTGAGATCCGCCCGGTGCGCCTCACCCGCGGGCTCGGCAAGGGGCTGGTCCTGGACTAGCATCTTGACCGTTGGTATGGGGCAGGGGATCGCTGCCCGGAATCCATGGTTCCTGTGACCGAACCACTAATTTAGGACAGCATGAAACAGCAGCCCGCAAGCGTTCCCTCCAGCGTCGAACGGAGGCCAAAGCTTGGCCTTGTCGTCGGCCACGGGACAGACCGGGGACTCCGCCGGGAGCTGAACGAGGATTCCTACCTCGCGGCCGATCCGGTTTTCGCTGTGGCTGACGGCATGGGTGGCCACGAAGCCGGCGAGGTGGCCAGCGGCATGTGTGTCCGTGCGCTGGCTTCGATGCCCCAGCTCGCAACGGGTGAGCGAAGCGTGACAGCTGCCGTCCTCCAGCAGTACCTGGTCAAGGCGGACGACTCCATCCGTGAGGCCACCGGTGCACGTGCCGGCACCACGCTGGCGGGGGCGGTCGTGGTTGAGCAGATGGGCATGCCCTACTGGCTGGTGATGAACATCGGGGATTCCCGGACCTACCGCCTCAGCCAGGGAAAGTGCGAACAGATCAGCGTGGACCACTCGGAGGTCCAGGAGCTTGTGGACGCCGGAGAAATTACGCCTGAGCAGGCCTTGGTCCATCCGCGGCGGCACGTGGTCACACGCGCACTGGGAACCGGTGACGAAACCGAGGCGGACTATTGGTTGCTGCCGGCCAGGGATGGTGACCGCATCTTGGTCTGCTCCGATGGGCTTACCGGAGAGCTCGCCGACGAAGACATCTTCCAGATCCTCAGCAAGGTGGAGGATCCCCAGCTTGCAGCGGATGAGCTGATCAGGGCCGCGCTAGGCAACGGCGGACGGGACAACATCACGGTGATCGTGGTGGACGCCGTCGAAAGCCAACAGTGACGGCGGAACAGGCTGAACCTTCGGCCGATCGTTGACGGCGTCCTTACCCAGTCGGCACGCGCGCCCGCGTCCGGCTTCTGCGGTAAGGCAAGATAGGTCTGTGAGCACAGGACCAGGCCCCGCAGAACAGACAGCCACCCGGACTACCGCACCCGCCGAGCCGGAAGCGATCCCTTCCGGCTCGGTCCGGGAGGAATACGAAAAGCTCGTCGACCTCGTCCGGAAGTACAGGTTCGCGTATTACCAGGAAGACACACCCCTGGTCTCGGACGCCGAGTTCGACGAGCTTTTCCGGCGGCTGGAAGAAATCGAGGCACTTCATCCGGAGCTTGTGTCCAACGACTCGCCCACCCAGGAAGTGGGCGGGGAAGTCTCGGCCGCGTTCGCCGCGGTGGAGCACCTGCAGCGGATGTACAGTCTCGAGGACGTCTTCTCCCTCGAGGAACTCGAAGCCTGGCTCACAAAAGCATCAGCGGGCATCGCGAAACTGGGTGACGGCTCGCACCAGCCGGCGTGGCTGACCGAACTGAAAATCGACGGCCTGGCGGTCAACCTGCTGTACCGCGACGGGAAACTCGTGCGTGCAGCCACGCGCGGCGACGGCACCACCGGCGAGGACATCACCCACAATGTGCTCACCATCAAGGAAATCCCGCAGGAGCTAAGCGGCGAAGGGTTTCCGGCAGAAGTGGAAATCCGGGGTGAGGTGTTCATCCCCTCTAAAGCATTCGCCGAATTCAACGAGGCCCTGATCGAAGCCGGCAAGGCGCCTTTGGCCAACCCGCGCAATGCAGCCGCCGGTTCCCTCCGGCAGAAGGACCCGGCGGAAACAGCCAAGCGTCCGCTGAAGATGTTCGTGCACGGCATCGGTGCGCGGGAGGGGCTCCAGGCGCGCAGCCAGTCCGAAACCTATGACCTGCTGAAGGGCTGGGGCCTGCCCGTCAGCCCCTACTCCGAAGTGCTGGGGAGCCTGGAGGAGGTCCTTGACTTCATCAAGCGGTACGGGGACCAGCGCCACAAGCTGCTCCACGAGATCGACGGCATTGTGGTCAAAGTTGATGACTTTGCCACCCAGCGTGCCCTGGGCTACACCACCCGCGTGCCGCGGTGGGCAGTGGCCTACAAATACCCGCCCGAGGAAGTCCACACCAAGCTTCTTGACATCCTCGTCAACGTGGGCCGCACGGGGCGGGTGACGCCCTTCGGCATGATGGAGCCGGTCAAGGTGGCCGGATCCACCGTTGAAATGGCCACCCTGCACAACCAGGACGTGGTCAAGGCCAAGGGCGTGAAAATCGGCGACATTGTGGTGCTGCGCAAGGCCGGCGACGTTATCCCCGAAATCGTGGGTCCGGTCCTGGCACTGCGCGGCCAGCAGGATCCGCCGGTCCGGGATTTTGAAATGCCCACCGAATGCCCCTCCTGCGGCACACCCCTTGCCCCGGCCAAGGAGGGCGACGTGGACATCCGCTGCCCCAATGCCAAATCCTGCCCGTCGCAGCTGCGCGAACGGGTTTTCCACCTCGCCGGCCGAGGCGCGTTCGACATCGAGGCGCTGGGCTGGGAAGCAGCGATTGCCCTCACCCAGCCGACGGAACCTGAAGTTCCGCCGCTCACCACCGAGGCGGCTTTGTTCGACCTCACCCCGGAGCTGCTGGCGGAGGTACGCATCCGGCGGGAAAAGCGCTCCAAGGGTGTGGCCACCGGGGAATTCGAACTGGTGCCGTACTTCTACAGCAAGGGCACCGCGAAGTCGCCGTCAAAGCCGACTGCCACCACCGAAAAACTCTTCCGCGAACTCGAGAAGGCCAAAACCCAGCCGTTGTGGCGTGTCCTGGTGGCGCTGTCCATCCGCCACGTAGGTCCGCGGGCCTCCCGCGCCCTGGCCACGGCATTTGGCAGCATGGACGCCATCCGGAAGGCCTCGGAGGATGAACTCGCCCACGTGGACGGGGTGGGTCCCACCATCGCCGCTGCCCTCAAGGAATGGTTTGCCGAGGACTGGCACGTGGAGATCGTCGATCGATGGGCTGCTGCGGGGGTCCGGATGGAAGACGAGCGGGATGAATCCATGCCCCGCACCCTGGAAGGGCTGACGGTGGTGGTTACCGGCTCGCTGCCGAACTTCAGCCGGGACGAGGCGAAGGAGGCCATCCTCCTGCGGGGTGGCAAGGCGGCAGGTTCCGTCTCCAAAAACACCAGCTACGTGGTGGCCGGTGAGAACGCCGGAACCAAGCTGGACAAGGCCGAACAGCTTGGAGTTCCCGTGCTGGATGAGGACGGCTTCCGGCAGCTTCTGGCCGAGGGGCCGGCAGCGCAGGCGGAGGCAACGGCAGGGGCCCTGGAAGAGGCAAAGGCGGAGGCAACGCCGTGAGCGGCGCCGAGGGAGCCAGCCAGGTATCTCCCGCCGAACTGCTGGAAATGGCAAAACAGGCTGCCGCAGCGGGAGCCAGGGTCTTGGCCGGCCGGAACGCCGAGGCGCTCCAGGCCAGCAACAAGGGCGACGCCGGCGATTGGGTCACCGCGTTCGACGTCGCCGCAGAGCACGCGGTCCGCGGCGTCATTTCAGCGGCGCGGCCCAATGACAGCATTACCGGCGAGGAACACGGGACCACCAGGCCGGCGGAGCCCACCGGCTACCGCTGGTCCATCGACCCGCTGGACGGCACCACCAACTTCATCCGCAACATTGTCTACTACGGCACTTCCGTGGCAGTGGCCGATGCCGACGGCGTATGGCTGGCCGGCGTCGTCAACGCTCCTGCGCTGGGCCGCGTCTACTACGCTGCCCGCGGCCAGGGCGCATGGTTGGAGGAAAACGGGACCCTGACCCGGCTCGAGGGCCCGGTTCCGGGGCGCAAGGGGCAGATCCTTGCCACCGGCTTCAACTACGACCCCCAGGTCCGCTCCGAGCAGGCCGCCCAGTTTGCCGAACTCCTGAAGGATTTCGCGGATGTCCGACGGCTCGGCTCCGCTGCGCTGGACCTGTGCCTGGTGGCGGACGGCACGCACGATGCCTTCGGTGAACGGGGGCTCAACGAGCACGACTTCTCTGCCGGGGCACTGATCGCCGAGGAAGCCGGCTGCTGGGTCCGCCGGCCGCGGCTGGCCAGCCCGCTCGACGGGGGCCCAACGGACGAGGAAAGGCTGGACGCCTGGACCTGCGCAGCGAGCCTGGAGCTGTCCGGCAAATTTCCCCTCTGACCCCGGCCAGGAACTCCAGGCCGCCCGGGTTCGGGGGCAACGACTGATAGTTCAGTCACGGAAACCCCGGATTTGCCCGGTGCTACTGGCTGGTAGCACTACCATTGTTTAGTGCAATCGCCAATAACAGTCCGTCCCGCCGTCGAATCCGACTTCGACGCCGTTGCCCGTATCACCAGGGATTCCTACCTGGCGGCCGGCTACTTTGACGACGCCGACCACCCCTACATGCGCAAGGTCCAGGACGTTGCGCAGCGGGCCGGCCAAGCCACCGTATGGGTAGCCGAGCGGGCCGGTGATGTGGTGGGTTCGGTCACGCTGGCCCTCGCCGGTGAGCCCTACGCGGACATTGCCCTGCACGACGAGCTCGAGTTCCGCATGCTGGTGGTGGACCCGGCCGTGCAGCGCAGCGGGGCCGGCAAAGCCATGATGACGGCGATCCTTGAGCATGCCAAGGGCCTCGACGGCGTCAGGGCCGTGGCGCTGACCACCGGGAGCACCTGGGAAAGCGCCCGGGGACTGTACAACAAAACCGGCTTCGCCAGGGTGCCGGAAAGGGACTGGCTCGTTCCCGGAACTGACATAAAACTGCTGGTTTACCGGCTGGACCTGTAGCCGCCCTACAGTGGTGCGGACTCACTCCAGTTTCGAAAGGCCCACCATGCGCAAAACCTTCGGCTCCGGCTCCGCCTGGGAACGGACCCTCGGCTACTCCCGGGCTGTCCAGGTGGACAACACCCTGTACATTTCCGCCACCGCCGCGAGCGGCGAGGACGGCATCGTAGGGAACGACTTCTACACGCAGACGCAGTTCATCCTCCAAAAGCTCGGCAAAGTCCTCGCGGACGCCGGCTTCAGCTTTGAGGACGTAGTCCAGTCCAAGCTGTACCTGACGGACATCAGCCAATGGGAAGAAGCCGGCCGTGCCCACGGCGAAGTGTTCGGCGAAATCCGGCCCACCCTGTCACTGGTGCACGTCCTGCCCTTCCTGGATCCGGAAATGCTGGTCGAGATCGAGCTCGTGGCCCACAAGAGCGCCAGCTAGGCTCGCACGTTACCTAGCCGGCAGGCCGTAGCGGTGCTCCGGCCTGCCGGTGGTTCCGTAGCGCAGCTGGATGTCCACGGCGCCGTCGTCCGCCAGCGAGGACAGGTACCGCTGCGCGGTCGCCCGGGACACGCCTACCCGGCCCGCCACCTCGGCGGCAGAATACTGCTCGCCGGGAACCAGCGACTCAAGCACCGCCGCTTCCGTGGCCGAGCGGGGCTTTGACGACGGCGTAACGTCGCCGGGGATGAGGGCACGCTTGGCGCGCTCCACTGCATCCTGGTCCAGCGCGCCCGGCTGGGACAACAAGCGCCGGTACCGCGCATAGGACCGGAGCTGCTGCGACAGCGACTCCGACGTAAACGGCTTCAGCAGGTAGCCCAGCGCGCCCCGGCGGAAGGCAACACGGATCGAGGCGGCGTCGGATGCGGCACTGAGGATCACGGCGTCCACATCCAGTTGCTGCAGCAGGTCAATCCCGGAGGCGTCCGGCAGGTACACATCCAGCAAGACCAGGTCCGGGCGGAGGCTGTGAATGGCCTGCAGCGCGAGCGACGCCGATCCCACCGGGGCAAGCGCCAGGAACCCCGGCACCGAATCCACATAGGCGGCGTGCAGCTTCGCCACGTGGAAGTCGTCGTCCACGATCAGCACCCGATAGTCCTCAGGCATTCTCTTCCTCTCCGGCTGCGTCCTTCAGCCCTGCGTCCGTGTGCCCGGCATTTTTGGTTCCCGCGGTGGTGCGGGGGAGCGTTGCCATAAAGACGGCACCCGGCCCGCCGGGGGCGCCGGGGTCCAGCAGTTTGACGTCCCCGCCACGGCGCCGGGCCAGCTGCCGCGCCAAGGCCAGCCCGAAGCCCTGGCCGCCGCCTGCACGGACGGGGCCGGAAGCGGTGGTGAAGCCTTCGGCGAAGACCGCTTCGCCCTCCGTCCCTTCTGCCAACCCGTCGCCCGAATCGGCGACGACCACATGGAGGGTGCCGCCGTCGTCGTCCGGCTCATCCATTACTTCCACTTCCACCCAGCGGTCGGACGCTGAGCCGGCCACTGCCGCGTTGACCGCATTGTCGATCAGGTTTCCCACCACTGTGGTGACGTCCTGGGCGTCGGTCACCTGCCCACGCACCAGCGTTTCAGGCCCGATGCGCAAGGCGACGCCGCGTTCGTCGGCCTCCACGCCCTTGGCCCCCACAAACGCCTGCAGATAAGGGTCCTGGAGCAGCTCGGCCTGGTCCACCGGGAACTTCAACGGTCCCGTGGCGGCCAGCCGGGCAAGGTACTCGCGGGCCTGCTGGTGCTGCCCGATGCTCATAAATCCGGCGATGGTGTGCAGCTGGTTGGCGAACTCGTGGCGCTGTGCCCGCAGCGCCGTGGACATGGTGCCCACGGCGTCCAGCTGGCGGGTGAGCTGCTGCAGTTCCGTGCGGTCGCGGAGCATCACCACCCAGCCCAGGTCCTCCCGCCGATGGAGGGCCTTGCGCGCATTGGCTACCAGCACCCGGCCGCCGGCCACCAGCTCAACCGCTGCAGTGGCACCGGACCCCGGCCGGGTCAGGGACTTCAGCTGGTCCGGGACGGGCGCATCCTGCCAGTGGCCCCCGGCCAGGTCGGCCAGCCCCAACAGCCGCTGCGCCGCTGCGTTGAAGACGGTAATCCGGCCGTCGGCTGAAACGCCGATCACGCCGTCGTCCACACCCTGCAGGACCGCCACCTGGTCGTGGACCAGGGTGCTGATCTCCTCCGGCTCCAATCCCAGGGTGAGGCGCTGGAGGCGGCGGCGCAGCAGGAAGGAACCGAGGACGCCGGCGAGGAGAGCGCCGGTGGCCGTCAGGGCAACAGGGCCGATGTCGCGGGCCACGCTTTGGCCCACGGTCTCCATCGAATACCCAACGCTGACCTCACCCACCACGGTGCTGCTGCCCGGGGCGTAAACGGGAACCTTCGCTCCGGCGGACGGGCCGAGAGTTCCGGTGTTCCTGGTAGTGACCTCCCGGCCGGACAGGGCTTCGGACGGGTCCGTGCTCACCCTTTCCCCAAGCCGCTGCGGATCCGGATGCGCCAGCCGCAGACCAGTTTCATCCGTGATGACCACAAACAGGGCACCCGTCCGGGTCCGCACTGCTTCTGCGGACATCATCAGCGGCCCGGCAGCGAGTTCGGCGGCCGGGGGAGTGCCGGCCTGTTGGCTAATGGCCAGCACGTCCGCACGCACCGAGGGGTCGGACGCCACCGTCCGGGCGAGGGTCAGCGCCTGGTTTTCAGCCTCGCGGCCCACCCTGTCATAGGTGAGCCAGGCGTGGACGGCGGCACTGAGCAGAACCACCAGAAGTACCACTGCCAGTTGCAGCAAAAGCGTTTGGGTGGAGAACCGCAGCGGCGCGCGCGGACTGGAACGCGGCATGATCCTCCTTGATCCGGGTGGCTGGCGGGAGCTCGCGGGGGTGATGAGCAGAATGAGCAGAATGCTCGCAATAAGCAGTATGCCAATCAATTGAGCCAAAGGCACGGCCGTGACGGCCACCACCCTACAGTCTGTAGCACGCGTCACACCGCTGTGCCGCTGTTCACAAAGAAGGAGCCGGCCGTGCTGGTAATACTTGGATTCGCAATGATCGCGGTATTCATGGTGCTGATCATGACGAAGAAGTTGACGCCAGTGCTGGCGTTGATCATCGTCCCCACCGTTTTTGGTCTTTTTGCCGGTGCAGGCCTTGGCATTGGCGACATGGTCATGGATTCCATGAAGGCCATGACGTCCACGGCAGCCCTGCTGATGTTCGCCATCATCTACTTCGGACTGATGATCGACGTGGGGCTTTTTGACCCGCTGGTCCGGTTCATCCTCCGCAAGCTGGGCAACGACCCCGCCAAGGTGGTCCTGGGCACCGCCATCCTCGCGGCCGCAGTGTCACTGGACGGCGACGGCTCCACCACCTTCATCCTCACTACCGCGGCCATGCTGCCCATCTACCTCCGGCTGAAAATGAGCCCCGTGGTCCTCACTTGCGTGGCCGGCTTGGCCAACGGCACCATGAACATCGTGCCGTGGGGCGGCCCCACCGCCCGCGCCGCCAGCGCCCTCAAAATCGACGTCAACGAAGTCTTTGTCCCGATGCTTCCGTCCCTCCTCGCGGGCATCGCCGTCGTCCTGGCCTTCGCCTGGCTGCTCGGCCTGCAGGAGCGCAACCGCCTGCGGGCCACGCAGCCCGAAATCTGGGGTGTCCCTGACACGGCAGAAGCGTTCGACGGCGGCACTCCCGCCGGTGGTTCGGCCGGCGGCGCACGCGGTACCTCATTTGTTCCCGCAACGGGAGGCCCCGCCGTCGACGGTTCAGCGCCCTCCACTGGCGTGGCTGTGCTGGAACGCACAGAGACCCTTGTTGATGACAACCACACCGCCATGGCTGATACCGCATTGGACCCCAACCGCAAGACGCTCCGCCCCAAGCTGCAGTGGTTCAACCTGGGCCTCACCGTGGCCGTGATGGGCATGCTCATCGCCGACCTCGTGCCCCTGCCGTACGTCTTTATGGTGGGTTCCGCCATCGCCCTGCTGGTGAACTTCCCGCACGTCAAGGACCAGGCCGCACAGATCGTGGCCCACGCGCCGTCGATCGTTGCCGTGGTCAGCATGGTTATGGCCGCCGCCGTCCTGACCGGCGTCCTCACCGGCACCGGCATGGTGGAAGCAATGTCCGCGTGGCTGGTACAGATCATCCCGTCCAGCATGGGCCCGTTCATGGCCGTCATCACCGGCGTCCTCAGCATCCCGATGACGTTCTTTATGAGCAATGACGCCTTCTACTTCGGCGTCCTCCCCGTCCTGAGCGAGACTGCCGGCCACTACGGCATCAGCGCCGCCGAAATGGCCCGCGCCTCCATCACCGGCCAGCCGTTCCACATGCAGAGCCCGCTGGTACCGGCCATCCTGCTCCTGGTGTCCCTGGCCAAGGTGGACCTCGGCGACCACCACAAGAAAGTCCTGTGGCGCAGCGCCGTAGTGTCCCTGGTCATGCTGGGAATTGGCGTGCTGACCGGAGCCATCGGTATCGGCTAGTCTGTAGCTGCCGTGGTCCTGCCCTATGGTCCGGAGCCCGGTATGAAGGTGCCCGTCTGACGCCCGCTGGGGGATGTCAGACGGGCATCGTCGTTTCCCCACTAGAATGGACCGGAAAATCAATTCAAACTTTGCAGGGGAGATCCATGGCTGCGATCAACCGTGACGACGTCGCGCACCTCGCGCGGCTCGCTCACATTGAGATGAGTGCCCAAGAGCTGGACAGGATGGCCGGAGAACTCGCGGTCATCGTTGATTCGGTCAAGTCCGTGAGCGAAGCTGCCGGTGATGACGTCCCGGCGACGTCCCACCCCATCCCGCTGAACAACGTGTTCCGCGAGGACGTTGTGGGACACACCTTCACTGCGGAGCAGGCGCTCTCCGGCGCACCGGACTCCGACGACAACCGTTTCAAGGTCCCGGCAATCCTGGATGAGGCATAAGCATGACTGACACCAACGAACTCATCCGCCTCTCCGCCGCCAGGCTGGCCGAAAAGCTGGCCGCCGGCGAGGTCACCTCCGTCGAGGTCACCCAGGCGTACCTTGACCGGATCGCGGCAGTAGACGGCGGCGAACGCGGCGTCAACGCCTTCCTGCACGTCAACGCCGGGGAAGCGCTCGCCGTCGCCGCCGAGGTGGACGCCATCCGCGCCGCCGGTGGCGCCGAGGCTGACGCCCTGCACGTCCTGGCCGGCGTCCCCATCGCCGTCAAGGACCTCATCGTCACGGTGGGCCAGCCCACCACGGCAGGCTCCAAAATCCTCGAGGGCTGGCACAGCCCCTACGACGCCACCGTCGTCGAACGCCTGCGCGCGGCGAAGATGCCCATCCTGGGCAAAACCAACCTCGACGAGTTCGCCATGGGCTCCTCCACTGAGCACTCCGCCTACGGGCCGACCCGCAACCCGTGGGACCTGGACCGGATCCCGGGCGGCTCCGGCGGCGGGTCCGCTGCGGCCGTCGCCGCCTTCGAGGCGCCCCTTGCCCTCGGAACCGACACCGGCGGGTCCATCCGCCAGCCCGGCGCCGTCACCGGCACCGTGGGCGTGAAGCCCACCTACGGCAGTGTGTCCCGCTACGGCGCCATTGCCATGGCGTCCTCGTTGGACCAGATCGGTCCTGTTTCCCGCACGGTCCTGGACTCAGCCCTCCTGCACGAGGTCATCGGCGGGCACGATCCCCGGGACTCCACCTCCCTCGCCGACCCGCTGGCAGACCTCGTGGCTGCCGCGAAGACGGGCCACGTTGAGGGCATGCGGATCGGCATCATCAAGGAGCTGCACGGCGAGGGCTACCAGGCCGGCGTCGAAAACCGCTTCAACGACTCCCTGGAGCTCCTCAAGGATGCCGGCGCCGAAATCGTTGAGGTGTCCTGCCCCAACTTCCAGTACGCGCTGGGGGCCTACTACCTGATCATGCCCTCCGAGGCGTCCTCCAACCTCGCCAAGTTCGACGGCGTCCGCTACGGCCTGCGGGTCCTCCCCGAAGACGGTCCCATGACCATCGAACGCGTGATGGGTGCCACCCGTGCCGCCGGCTTCGGCGACGAAGTCAAGCGCCGCATCATCCTGGGCACCTACGCGCTGTCCGCCGGCTACTACGACGCCTACTACGGCTCGGCACAGAAGGTCCGCACCCTCGTGCAGCGTGACTTCGAGGCCGCCTTCACCGTGGCTGACGTCCTGATTTCGCCCACTGCCCCCACCACCGCTTTCCGTCTCGGCGAGAAGCTGGACGATCCGCTGGCCATGTACCTCAACGACGTCGCCACCATCCCCGCCAACCTCGCCGGCGTCCCGGGCCTGTCCCTGCCGGGCGGTCTCGCGGACGAGGACGGGCTCCCCGTAGGCATCCAGCTGTTGGCCCCTGCCCGGGAAGACGCCCGCCTGTACCGTGTGGGCGCCGTGCTGGAGTCGCTGCTTGAGGCCAGGTGGGGCGGCCCGCTGCTGGCGCAGGCCCCGGAACTGGGTGAGCTCGTCGAAGCCAAGGAGGCAAAATAATGAACACTGACGCAATCCTGAGCTTCGAAGAGGCGATGGAGAAATACGATCCCGTCCTGGGGTTCGAGGTCCACGTGGAGCTCAACACCAAGACCAAGATGTTCTCCTCCGCCCCCAACGTTTTCGGTGACGAGCCCAACACCAACGTCAACGAGGTGGACCTGGGCATGCCCGGTGTCCTGCCCGTGGTGAACAAGGCTGCCATCGAGTCCTCGATCAAGATCGGCCTTGCGCTCAACTGCAAGATCGCCGAGTCCTGCCGCTTCGCCCGGAAAAACTACTTTTACCCGGACACCCCCAAGAACTTCCAGACCTCCCAGTACGACGAACCCATCGCGTACGACGGCTACCTGGACATCGAACTCTCTGACGGCACCGTGTTCCGGGTCGAGATCGAGCGCGCCCACATGGAAGAGGACGCCGGGAAGCTGACCCACATGGGCGGTGCTACGGGCCGTATCCAGGGTGCGGACTTCTCGCTGGTGGACTACAACCGAGCCGGGGTTCCGCTGGTGGAGATCGTCACCAAGCCGATCGAGGGTGCCGGTTCCCGCGCGCCCGAACTGGCCAAGGCCTACGTGGCAGCGGTCCGGGAGATCGTCAAGAACCTGGGTGTGTCCGATGCCAAAATGGAGCGCGGCAACGTGCGCTGCGATGCGAACGTCTCGCTCCGCCCGCACGGCCGGGAACGGTTCGGCATCCGCTCCGAGACCAAGAACGTTAACTCGCTGCGCGCCGTCGAACACGCCGTCCGCTACGAGATCCAGCGCCACGCTGCCGTCCTGGACGCCGGCGAGCCGGTCATCCAGGAAACCCGCCACTGGCACGAGGACACCCGCACCACCACGTCGGGCAGGGCAAAGTCCGACGCCGACGATTACCGCTACTTCCCCGAACCGGACCTTGTCCCTGTTGTTCCGTCGCGCGAGTGGGTCGAGGAGCTCCGGGCCACCCTGCCTGAGCCGCCGGCCGCCCGCCGCAAGCGCCTGCAGGCCGACTGGGGCTACTCGGACCTCGAATTCCGCGACGTGGTGAACGCCGGCGTGATGGACGAGATCGAGGAAACCATCGCCGCCGGTGCATCGGCTTCCGTGGCCCGCAAGTGGTGGATGGGCGAGATCGTGGGCCGCGCCAAGAACGCCGACGTTGACCCCGGCCAGCTGGGCGTCCAGCCCGCCACCATCGTGGAGCTGTCACGCATGGTGGAAGGCGGCAAGATCAACAACAAAATGGCCTCCGAGGTACTGGACGGCGTGCTCGCCGGCGAAGGCACCCCGGCTGAAATCGTGGAGAAGCGCGGCCTGGCCGTGGTCTCCGACGACGGGCCCCTGCTCGAAGCGATTGACGCTGCACTCGCTGCGCAGCCCGACGTCGCCGAAAAGATCCGGGGCGGCAAGGTCCAGGCCATCGGCGCGATCGTGGGCGGGGTCATGAAGGCCACCCGCGGCCAGGCCGACGCCGGCCGCGTCAAGGAACTGATCCTGGAAAAGCTGGGCGTCACCGCCTAAGTTCGCCCCAACTGGGTCGCAGTTAATGCCGTTTTGAGTGCTCATAACGGCATCTACTGCGACCCAGTTTCGGGTTAAGCAGTACTCGCGTCCCACAAGCCGCCGACTACTCGTGTGCCATGGCGACTGCCCGCCCTACTACTCGCGCACCTACGCCGCCAATGCCGAAACGAAGGTTAGGTAGGTGCCGGCGGCAGCTGCGGGCGGCTCTTCCGCAGTGCCCGACGCCGGCAAGGGCCTTAAGCCCGGAGCGGCAGTCGTGTTGGACGTCCGCAACGACCCTTGGCGCTACGCAGGTGGGGTCAGCCGCGTTCCACCAGGCCGGCCATGATGCCCTGGAGAGCCTCGGAGACGATCGTGACGGAACGGCGCTTCAGGTTCTCGGGCCGTGCCAGCAGGTCGATCCGGCGCCGCGTGCTGATCCCTTCCAGGGGCCGCAGCACAATGTCCGGGTTGAGTACCGGCCCGGCGGTGTACCGCGGCAGCAGCCCCACCACTCCGCCCGCGGCAACCAGCGCCGCAACCGTGGAATAGTCGTTGATCCGGTGCACGATGTTGAGCTCGCGGCTGGACACGGCGGCGACGGCGGACAACACATCCGCGGGGGAGTAGCCGGTGTGGCTGGTCACCCAGGCCTCCCCGCCGACGTCGTCCGCTGTCACGGCCGGCTTCCCTGCCAGGGGGTGGCCGGCGGGCAGCGCCACGTCGAGGGGTTCGTGGGCGAGGGGAATCACCGTAACGCGCTCCGCAGGCCACCGGGGGCTGTGGTCCATGCGGTGGGCCAGCACCAGGTCATAGCGGGCGGTAAGGGCGGGGAAGTCCTGCTGGGCCACGTCCTCATCGGAAAGCTCGATACGCGGCTGTCCCGGCGCATCCAGGATCCTCGCGAGCGGAGCAAACACCGCCTGCCCCACGCTGTGGAAGCCGGACAGGGTGACCCTGCCGGCCGGGGTGCCGTGGTAGCTCCCGATGGCACCCCTGGCGTCCGCCATGGCACTGACGACGGCGGCCCCGGCGTCGGCCAGCACCTGGCCTGCCTCGGTGAGCACCAGGTTCCGGCCCTCCTTGCGCGTCAGCGGCACCTCCACCGTCCGCTGCAGGAGTGCCAACTGCTGGGACACGGCCGAAGGGGTGACCATCAGCGTGTCGGCCACCGCCTTGACGCTGCCAAGCGCCCCGAGTTCACGCAGAATTTCAAGCTGGTGTATCTCCACTTCTCCAGCTTAACCATTAGCTATCACTACATCGTTGATTGAGAAAATAACGGTTGTGCTAAATCTTCTTCCTCGCTGTAATGAGGAGGGCAGCAGCTGCCGACGACGCAATACGAGGAGTGAGGAAGCCGATGAAGGCTTTGTATAAGCCGGGCCCACAGGCCGGCTTCGAACTGGTGGACCGCCCCGAACCGGTGGCGGGCCCTGCCGACGTGAAGATCCGGGTTATGACCACCGGGATCTGCGGTACGGACCTGCACATCCAGTCCTGGGACTCGTGGGCGCAGGGGATTATCGAAGCCCCCCTCATTCCCGGGCATGAGTTCTACGGTGAAGTGGTGGAAATTGGTGAGGACGTTCGCGACGTCAAAGTCGGTGACCGGGTCTCCGGTGAGGGCCACGTGGTCTGCGGGATCTGCCGGAATTGCCGCGCCGGCCGCCGGCAGATGTGCATCCACACGGTCAGCGTGGGCGTGCAGCGGGACGGTGCGTTCGCGGAGTACGTGGTCATCCCGGAAACCAACGTGTGGGTCCATCATGACCCTTCCGTCACTCCTGAGCTCGGCGCCATCTTCGACCCCTTCGGCAATGCAGTCCACACCGCCCTGAGCTTCCCGCTGGTAGGCGAGGATGTCCTGATTACCGGTGCCGGCCCCATCGGGCTGATGGCCATCGCCGTGGCACGCCATGCCGGCGCACGCAAGATCGCCATCACTGACGTCTCGAAGCCCCGCCTGGACCTTGCCCGGCAGCTCGGTGCAGACCTTGCCATCGACGTCTCAACCACCCGCGTCCGCGACGCCCAGCGCGAACTGGGCATGCGCGAAGGTTTTGACATCGGGATGGAAATGTCCGGCCACCCCACCGCCCTGCCGGAGATGATTGACAACATGAATCACGGCGGCCGGATCGCCATGCTGGGCCTGCCCAGCCAGGACATCACCATCGACTGGGGCAAGGTGGTGACCCACATGCTCACGCTCAAAGGCATCTACGGCCGCGAAATGTACGAGACCTGGTACGCCATGAGCGCCATGCTCTCGTCCAACCCCGCGCTGCATGCGGGCGTCTCCGCCGTCGTTACTGATACGCTCCCTGCCACCCAGTGGGAGAAGGGCTTCGACCTTGCCCGCAGCGGCGCAGGCGGAAAAGTTGTCCTCGACTGGACCCAACTCTAAGGAACACCATGTACACCTCGATCAAGGACCAGCTGGGCACCGAGCTGGAGGACATCCGCACTGCGGGACTCTTCAAGACCGAACGCAGCATCAACTCGCCCCAGTCAAGCCACATCACTGCAGGCATCATCGGACAGCAGGGCGCCAACGTGCTGAACTTCTGCGCCAACAACTACCTGGGCCTGGCGGACCACCCGGACATCATCAATGCCGCCAAGGCAGCCATGGACGAACGCGGCTTCGGCATGGCCAGCGTGCGGTTCATCTGCGGCACCCAGGACCTGCACCTGGAACTCGAAGCCCGCGTCTCCCGGTTCCTGGGGACCGAGGACACCATCCTGTTCTCCAGCTGCTTTGACGCCAACGGCGGTGTCTTCGAATCCCTCTTCGGACCGGATGACGCCATCATCTCGGACGCCCTGAACCATGCCTCCATCATCGACGGCATCCGCCTGTGCAAAGCGCAGCGTTACCGGTACGCCAACCAGGACATGGCGGACCTGGAAGCGAAGCTGGTAGAGGCGAAGGGTGCCCGCCGCAAGGTTATCGTCACGGACGGCGTCTTCTCCATGGACGGGTACCTGGCGCCGCTGGAGGCCATCTGCGATCTCGCCGAAAAGCACGACGCCCTGGTCATGGTGGACGACTCGCACGCTGTCGGTTTCATGGGAGCAACCGGGGCCGGCACGCCGGAGCACGCCGGGGTGTCGCACCGGGTGGACATCTACACCGGCACCTTCGGCAAGGCACTGGGCGGGGCATCCGGAGGGTACGTCTCCGGCCGCGCGGAAGTGGTGGCCATGCTCCGGCAGAAGGCCCGGCCCTACCTTTTCTCGAACTCGCTGGCACCGGCCATCGTGGCCGCCACCATCAAGGCCCTGGACCTGGTGGAAACCTCGGCGGACCTGCGCCGCGCACTCTTCGACAACGCCGCACTGTTCCGCCGCCGGATGACCGAGGAAGGCTTTGACCTCCTGCCAGGTGAGCATGCCATTGTTCCGGTGATGTTCGGCGACGCCGTGCTCGCCGCCAAGGTTGCGGACCGGATGCTGCAGCACGGCGTCTTCGTTACCGCCTTCAGCTTCCCCGTGGTTCCGCGGGGCGCAGCCAGGATCCGGGTGCAGCTTTCGGCTGCACACTCAGCGGACGACGTCGAAACGTGCGTTCGTGCCTTCGTCGCCAGCCGCGCCGAGGTGGCAGCGTGAGGGCAGCCACAGTCCGCGCCTGACTCTGCAAGGATGGTGCCATGGCAGCACATTACGATGTCCTGATTGTTGGCGGCGGCATCGCCGGGCTTTCCCTGGCCTCGGCCCTGGCCGGCAACTGCAGCGTGGCACTGGTGGAGGCGGAGCAGGAGCTGGCGTACCACACGTCCTCCCGCTCCGCCCGCCAGCTCATCCCCAGCTTCGGCCCGCCCGTGGTCCAGGAACTCACCGTCCGGACCCTCGAGCTGATCGCAGCCCGCGATGCTGAGCTGCCCGGACCGGTGCTCACACCGCGGAGCTTTATGCTGATCGGCAGTCAGGAGGCGGTGGCCGCGGAAGCCAGCGGCTCCATGCAGCCCATCACCCACGCCGAGGCGCTGGAACTCTGCCCGGCACTGGTCCCGGACTCGTTCATGGCCGCCGGCCTGGATACCGGCTCCTTTGGCTGCAACGCGCCCCTGCTGCTGGCGGACCACCGGCAACGCGCGCTGGCCGCCGGGGTGGACATCATGACGGGCGCGCGGGTCCATTCCGCGCAGCGTGTCGGCTCCGGCTGGCAGGTGGGCGCCGGCATGGAGGCATTCGGGGCGGGCGTCCTGGTCAACGCCGCCGGTGCCTGGGCGGACGAACTCGCCGTCATCAGCGGCGTGGAGAAGCTCGGGCTGCAGCCGTACCGGCGCACCGCGGCGATTGCCGCCGTCGAACGCCCTTTGCCGGAGCACAGCCCCATGGTGGCCGCGGCGGACAACACGTTCTACTTCCGCCGCGACGGCGACGAGGTACTCATCTCGCCGTCCGAGACAGTGCCCAGCGGGCCCGAGGACGCCAAGCCCCGGCCCGGGGACGTGGAACGACTGGTGGCCCGGCTGAACCAGGTGACCACGCTGGGCATCACCGACGTCCGTCGGGCCTGGACGGGGTTACGGACAGAAGCGGCCGACGGCGTTCCGGTGGCCGGATTCGACGCCGAAGCCCCCGGCTTCTATTGGCTCGCCGGCCAGGGCGGCTATGGCTTCCAGACGTCCTCCGCGATGGCGGATCTGGCGGCCGGGCAAATCCTCGCCGGTCACCAATCCGTCAACAGGACGGCCCACGCCGCCGATGACAGTCCGGCATCCCGGACAGCACAGGCGCTGGCGGCAACCCGCTGGTCAGTACGGCGCTGAAGAATGGGTGTATGAGTACGCTGATCACCAATATCGCCGAGCTGATGACGCAGGACCTGGAGCACCGTGTACTGAGGGACGCCGCGGTGGTGATCGAGGGGGAGCGGATCTCGTGGATCGGCGCAGCGGCCGATGCTCCTGCAGCGGATGACGCCGTCGACGCGGGTGGCCGCGCCATGCTCCCCGGCTGGGTGGACTCCCATACGCACCTGCTCTTCGCCGGCGACAGAACGGCGGAGTTCGAGGCACGGATGGCCGGGGAGTCCTACTCTGCAGGGGGCATCGCGGTCACAATGAACGCCACCCGCGCAACATCCGACTACGACCTCACCCGCCTGGCCCTGTCCCGCGTTGACGAAGCGGTTTCGCAGGGAACCACCTACATCGAGACGAAAACGGGCTACGGCCTGGACGTTGAACACGAGACCCGGAGCGCACGCATCGCCTCGACTGTCGCCGACCAGGTCACCTACCTCGGAGCGCATCTGGTGCCCGCGGGGCAGGACCCGGATGACTACACGGACCTCGTCCGCGGCCCGATGCTGGCTGCCGTCCGGCCCTACGTGCAATGGGCCGATGTGTTTTGTGAGGAAGGCGCCTTCACCGCCGAGCAGTCCCGCCGGGTGCTGTTGGCATGCCGCGACGCGGGCCTGGGGCTTCGTGTCCACGGAAACCAGCTCGGCGAAGGCCCGGGAGTACAGCTCGCAGTGGAACTTGAAGCCGCGAGCGTGGACCACGTGAACTACCTCGCGGACAAGGACGTGGACGCACTCGCCGGAACCTGGACAGGCTGGGATGCTGCCACCGGAACCGGGCGGCGTGGCACCGTGGCGACGTGCCTTCCTGCCTGTGACCTCTCGACCCGCCAGCCGCTCGCGCCCGCACGGGCGCTGCTTGACGCCGCGGTTCAGGTTTCACTCGCTTCCAACTGCAATCCGGGCACGTCCTACACCAGCTCCATGGCATTTTGCGTGACCACGGCGGTGCTGCAGATGGGCCTGAGCGTCCATGAAGCCGTCCGGGCAGCGACCTACGGCGGCGCCCTTGCGTTGCGCAAGGACTCCGGAAAAGACGCCGACGGCGTTCGTGCGGTGGGTTCCATCGCCGTCGGACACCGTGCGGACCTCCACCTGCTCAACGCACCGTCCGCTAGTCACCTTGCGTACCGGCCGGGAATGCCCCTGACGTACGCTGTATGGCGAGCGGGGAAGCGGGCCAGATAAGGGGCGCCAGCATAACTGACGTTAGATGATCATTAGCTCTCTGTTATGATCAAAAAGCGTCATCGAAGCTGGTGGCGGAAGTAGCTGGAGGCCCTCGCATGACCCGCACCGACAGACTGACGGCCATCCTCGACATCCTCGCCAAAACCGGCCAGGTCGAGGTCGAAGAGATCGTCAGCACCCTCCACGTCTCCCCGGCCACCGCCCGGCGCGACCTGGACAGCCTGGCCAAGCGCCGGCTGCTGACCAGGACCCGGGGCGGCGCCACCACCGGTGCGCTCGCGTACGACCTGCCGGGCCGGTACAACCGGGACGACCACGCCGAGGCCAAGGAGCAGATTGCCCTGGCGGCTTCTGCGCTGATTGCCCCCGGGGCGGTGATCGGCCTCTGCGGCGGCACCACCAGTACCGCGCTGGCACAGATCCTGGCCACCCGCGAGGACCTCAACGCGCCTTCCAACCAGTCCACTCTCACGGTGGTAACCAATGCAATCAACATCGCCGGGCAATTGGCAGTGCGGCCGAACATCAAAGTCATGGTTACCGGCGGCATCCTGAATCCGCGGTCCTACGAACTCGTAGGGCCCTACACGGACATCATCATGCAGAAGGTGGTGCTGGACATCGCCTTCATCGGCGTCAACGGCATCGACCCGGAGGTCGGGCCAACCAACACGGGGGAGGGGGAAGCCTCGGTGAACGCACTGCTCGCCAGCAGGGCGCGCGTCTCCTATGTGCTGGCTGACTCCTCCAAGGTAGGGGTGCGCGCCTTCGCCACCATGGACGGCTACAACTTCACCCGCCTGATTACGGATTCGGGCATTTCGGCCCGGGACAAGGCTGCCTTTGAGGCTAACGGCACGGAAGTGATTGTGGCTGCCGGCTGAACACCATTAGCGGCGCCCCGGTACTTCGGCAGGCCAATCAGGCCGGTTCCAGAAACTGCAGGCAAGATGGGTACATGCTGGTTCCCTCCCGCCGTCGTCTGCGGATCGAAGTCTGGATCGTCTTAGGTCTCTCCCTGGGCCAGTCTGCCGTCTACTCGGTGGTGCAGCTCCTCGACAAGATGACCCGGGCACCGCTGGCGGAAGGCACCTCAACACTTAACCGCTCCCAAAGCACCCGCGAGTACTTCGACCTGACCTACCAATTGCTGGACATCATCTTCGCGCTGGTGCCCGTGCTGCTGGTGATCTACTTCCTTACCGACAACAGGCAGTCTGTATCCGGCGACGGCAGCAACGCGGGTTCGGCGTTCCGGAAGCTCGGATTCAACTTTGAGCGCCCGGGCCGGGACCTGTTCCAGGGGCTGGGGCTGGCTGCGCTGATCGGCATCCCGTCCCTCGGCCTGTATGCCGCAGGGAGGGCGCTGGGAATCACCACGGCGATTATTCCCAGTGCGCTGGACGCCTATTGGTGGACCGTGCCGGTGCTGGTCCTGTCCGCCATGCGCCATGCCGTGGTCGAAGAAGTCATCGTGGTGGGATACCTGCTGGACCGGTTCGCAAAGTTCGGCTGGAGCGTGCCGCTGTCCATCATGGTGAGTTCCCTGCTGCGCGGCAGCTACCACCTCTACCAGGGCTTCGGGCCCTTCATCGGCAATGTGGTGATGGGTGTCGTCTTCGCCTGGCTGTATACCCGGACGCGCCGGGTAATGCCCCTGGTGATCGCTCACGCCCTGCTGGATATCGTGGCATTCGTTGGGTTCAGCCTCTTTGGCAAGGCCGTAGGACTGGGCTAGGAGACGGCAAGACAACGCCAGGCAGTGTCCGCGTACGTCACGGCGGCCCATAAACCCATCATGACAAGGGGGTCTGGCATTCCAGCGGGGGCTGGTGTGCAACTGGTGCTTCACAAGAAATGGATTCGGCCGCCATCAGCGGGTGACGCCGTTGTCACCTGCTGATGGCGGCCGAAGCTTAGGAGGGCAGTCTGCAGCACCTACCCATGCCGAGGCCCGGGCAAAGCTGCCCGGGCCCAGGGAGAGGATTAGATCGTCACAGCTCCGTTGGAGGTCTCGAACGTCACCGAAAGGATTCCGGGGGTCCCGTGCGGTGCCACCCACTCCACGGCTACGTCTTCGAGCGGCTTCTCCACCGGCTCACCCAGCCATTCAGTAACGCGGGCAGCGGAACCGGCGATAGTCAGGCAGCTCATCTTGACGTTGCTGTCGTACGCGTTGGACGGGTGCAGGGACGGGTCGCCCTCCCACTTGAGCATGTAGGGAACCTGCGGGTCGGCGATCAAACCGAGGATGCCGATTTGCTTCCAGACCAGTTCGCGGCCGTCAGGAAACTTGCGGTTGCCGTTGACCGAGGACCGCCCGAGCCGTTCTTCGAAGGGGGCCAGGTCGTCAACCTCGACGCACCAGCCCATCCAGCCGCCGCCGGCTGCAGACCGTGCACGCACTGCCTGCCCGAAGGGAGCCTTGTCCGAAGCGGGGTGGTCCAGGACCTCCACCACTTCGAGGTACTTGTGTCCCGCTAGCGGGATGATCATATTCCGGGTTCCGAACCGCGGGTGTACCCCGCCCTTCACTGCCTCAACGCCGAGGGCAGAGGAAATACGTTCGGTGGTGGCAGCCAGGCCATCGTGTTCACAGGCGTAAGAGACGTGATCCATGCGCATGGCAACATCTTGGCACTTTGTGATCGGGCTCTCAGCTAAGGGTAGCCTTACTGGGATTTCGTCTTGTGTACCGTCATTAAGCCCCCGCCGGGCCGAGGAAATCTTCCTGACTATGTTCGTCACAATCCTGTCCGGCAATCAACGCATGTTCCTACACTGAGCTCAGGTCATGAGCGCCAGTGACAAGCCCCGGCTCGCTGGCCGGCAACCCTCCATCCGCGGTGGGGTGCCCCGGGTGAGGACCTGGCTGTCCGGCACCGGCCGGATGGCAAGCGCGGCCCGCGGTGCTTCCAGCATGCCGGGCCCATGTCAAAGGAGCCTTAGTTGTCCAACGGATGGTCTTTCGAAACCCGCCAGATCCACGCCGGCCAGGAGCCGGATGGCGCCACGGGCGCCCGTGCACTTCCCATTTACCAGACCACGTCCTTCGTGTTCCCCACTGCTGAAAGCGCCGCCAACCGCTTTGCCCTGGCCGAACTGGCCCCCATTTACACCAGGATCGGGAACCCCACCCAGGAGGCCGTGGAGCAGCGGATTGCCAGCCTTGAAGGCGGACTGGGGGCGCTGCTGCTCAGCTCCGGACAGGCTGCTGAGACTTTCGCCGTCCTGAACATCGCCGAGGCGGGGGACCACATCGTGGCCAGCCCCAGCCTCTACGGCGGCACCTACAACCTCTTCGCCCACACCCTGAAGAAGTTCGGCATATCAGTCACCTTCGTGGCGGACCCGGACAACCTGGAACAGTGGCGCGCAGCAGTGCAGCCCAATACCAAGCTCTTCTTCGGCGAGGTGGTATCCAACCCGCGGCAGGACGTCCTGGATATCGAAGGGGTGTCCCACGTCGCGCACGAGGCCGGCGTGCCCCTGATCGTGGACAACACCCTGTCCACCCCGTACCTGATCCGGCCGCTGGAATGGGGCGCGGACATCGTGGTGCACTCGGCCACCAAGTACTTGGGCGGCCATGGTTCAGCCATCGCCGGCGTGATCGTGGATTCCGGAAAGTTTGACTTCGGCAAGGACCCCGCAAAGTTTCCCGGCTTCAACACCCCGGACCCCACCTACAACGGACTCGTCTACGCCCGGGACCTCGGTGCCGAAGGCGCCCTGGGCGCCAATCTCTCGTACATCCTGAAGGCCCGGGTGCAGCTGCTGCGAGACCTTGGCTCGGCAGTGTCGCCCTTCAACGCCTTCCTGATCGCCCAGGGTCTGGAGACGCTGAGCCTTCGGGTGGAGCGGCATGTGGCCAACGCCCTGGACGTGGCTCAGTGGCTGGAGTCGCGTGACGACGTCGAATCGGTCGCCTATGCCGGGCTGCCCTCCAGCCCCTGGTACGAGCGGGGCCGGAAGTACGGCCCCAAGGGGACCGGCGCCATCGTCTCGTTCAACCTCGCCGGGGGCGCGGAGGCAGGCAAGCGCTTCGTGGACGCCCTGGAACTGCACTCCCACGTGGCAAACATCGGTGACGTCCGTTCGCTGGTGATCCATCCGGCGTCGACCACTCACAGCCAGCTCTCGCCGGAGCAGCAGGTGGTGGCCGGCGTGACCCCGGGCCTGGTGCGGCTTTCGGTGGGGATCGAGCATATCGATGACATCCTGGCAGATCTCGAAGCCGGTTTCCGGGCGGCCAAGGACGCAACCGGCGCCTAGAGATACCCAGGGCACCCAACGCGGCACAAGCCGGGGAAGTCACAACCAGTCACACTCTTGGCGGCAGGCAGGGGCTGTTTCGTACACTCGAACCAGGTCATGAGTGCCAGTGACAGCCCCGGCTTGCTGGCCGGCAACCCTCCTTCCGCGGCGGGGTGCCCCGGGTGAAGACCTGGCCTGCCGGTCATTCGACGGCGGGCAAGCGCGTAGAAGAGGTCTTGCCATGACGGTTACCGTCACCCGTACAACTGTCCCTGAACATGGGATTGTCCGTTATGCCTCCATCGGGGGACTGGAGTTGGAAGCCGGCGGATACCTTCCGGACGTCACTCTGGCCTATGAAACCTGGGGCACCCTGAACGCGGACGGCAGCAACGCCGTTCTGATCGAACACGCGTTGACAGGCAGCACCCACGTGACCCGGGGCGACACCGAGGAGCCCGGCTGGTGGGAACAGCTCGCGGGGCCTGGTGCGCCGGTAGATACAAACCGTTTTTTCGTGGTGTCGATCAATATCGTGGGCGGCTGCTACGGGTCCACCGGGCCGTCGTCGTCCGCGCCGGACGGAAAGCCTTGGGGTTCACGTTTTCCATTGGTCACCCTGCGGGACAGCACCCTGGCCGAGGCCCGGCTGGCCGACCAGCTCGGGATCGGGAGCTGGTTTGCCGTGCTGGGCGGTTCCATGGGCGGCGCCCGTGCGCTCGAATGGGCGGTCACGTTTCCGGAACGTGTGCAGCGCTGCGCAGTGATCTCCGTGGGCGCCGCGAGTACCGCCGAGCAGATCGCTTTCGCCCAGGCGCAGACACTCGCCATCCGGCAGGACGCCAACTTCAACGGCGGTGACTATTACAACGGACCCGCCCCCGAGCAGGGCCTCGCCCTGGCCCGGCGCATCGCCCACATCACGTACCGCTCCCCGCGGGAACTGGACGGACGCTTCGGCCGTGAGCCGCAGGCCCCCGAATCGCCGCTCCAGGGGCAACAGCTGGCTGCCCGCGGGCGGTACCAGGTGGAGAGCTACCTGGACCACCAGGGCACCAAGCTGGTCCAGCGGTTCGATGCGAACAGCTACATCGCGATCACCGAGGCGCTGATGAGCCACGACATTTGCCGGGGACGGGGGTCGCTCGCCCAGACCCTGTCCTGTGCCAGTGCGCGCTTCTTTGTGGCCGCCGTGGACTCGGACCGGCTCTACTTTCCGTCCCAGTCACGGGAGCTGGCGCGGGCGCTTCCCGGCGAGGTGGACGTCCACCTGATCGAGGCGCCCATCGGGCACGATGGCTTCCTGACCGAGATCGGCCAGCTGGGGAACCAGCTGCGGGAGCACCTTTCGGTATAAGTCCAGGCCTAAACGCCAGAGAATGTGCATTAATGCAGATGCGCTCTGCATCATTCGGCGTTGAGCTACGCCTTCCGGCAGACCATACTCGTTGGGACCCGGCAGTTCGTGACCAAAACCACACGCACCCGCCATAGCCTGTCCCAGTGGTGTCGATGACGACGCCGAAGGAGTTCACACATGAGTACGGAAAGCTCGGCCGCCCGGCGGCCAGAGGAAACCGACGTCAAGGCCTCAGGCCTGAGGAAAGTCGTCACGGCCTCCATGGCCGGCACCGTCGTTGAGTGGTATGAGTTTTTCCTCTATGCCTCCGCCGCCACCCTGGTGTTCGGCAAAATGTTCTTCCCCAATTCAGGGACCGAACTGGATGGCATCATCGCCGCCTTCGTCACCTATGCCGTAGGCTTCGTGGCCCGGCCGATCGGCGGCATCGTCTTCGGCCACTTCGGTGACAAGTTCGGCCGCAAGCAGTTGCTGCAGCTGAGCATCGTCCTGGTGGGCGTCTCCACCTTCCTCATGGGGTGCCTGCCCACCTTCGCGCAGATCGGCTACTGGGCTCCGGCCCTCCTGGTGTTCCTGCGCTTCGTCCAGGGCTTCGCCGTCGGCGGTGAATGGGGCGGCGCCGTGCTGCTTGTTGCCGAGCACAGCCCGAACAAGTCCCGCGGGTTCTGGTCCAGCTGGCCGCAGTCCGCCGTTCCCATGGGTAACCTCCTGGCCACCGGCGTGCTGTTTACCCTGTCCTCCACGCTCTCCCAGGAAGCATTCCTCGGCTGGGGCTGGCGCGTTGCCTTCTGGCTGTCCGCCGTGATCGTGATCGTCGGCTACTACATCCGCACCAAGGTCCAGGACGCCCCGATCTTCATCGAGGCCCGCAAGGAAGTCACCGTTGAGAAGAAGGGCTACGGCGTCGCCGAAGTCTTCCGCCGCTACCCCCGCGGCGTGTTCACCGCCATGGGCCTGCGCTTTGCCGAGAACATCCTGTACTACCTCGTGGTGACGTTCTCCATCACCTACCTGAAGGTCGTCGTCCAGACAGATACCTCCCGCATCCTCCTCCTGCTGCTGGTGGCGCACTTCATCCACTTCTGCGCTGTCCCGCTGGTCGGCAAGATGTCCGACGCCTTCGGCCGCCGGCCGGTCTACATGGTGGGCGCCATCCTCGGCGGAACCTGGGGCTTCTTCGCCTTCCCGATGATGGACACCGCCAACGACCTCATCATCCTGGCCGCCATCACCATCGGCCTGCTGTTCCACGCCCTGATGTACGCCGGGCAGCCGTCCATCATGGCCGAGATGTTCCCCACCCGGATGCGCTACTCGGGCGTTTCCCTGGGCTACCAGGTGACCTCCATCGTCGCCGGTTCGCTGGCCCCGATCATCGCCACCGCACTCCTGAGCAACTTCAAGTCCTCCACCCCCGTGGCGCTGTACCTCCTCGGAGCCTGCATCGTGACCGCAATCTCCGTGTTCTTCCTTAAGGAAACCCGGGGCATCTCCCTCCACGAGGTGGACGCGGCCGATGCCAAGGGCACCGCGGACCTGCTCGCGGCCGGCAAGAAATAATCACCGTTCAGCACACACACAGCACACCGACTGCCCGGACCCGCGACCACGCAGGCCCGGGCAGTTGGGCGCCAGCACCTTCGACGAAGTCAGGATTTCCATGAAAGCAGCGGTCCTCTACTCCACGGTCCCGTCCGGAAGCAGCTACACCGAAACGCATCCGCTTCAGGTCGAAAATCTTGACCGGCCGGAACCCCGCGCCGGTGAGTTGGGAATCACCATCACCTACTCGAGCCTGTGCCACTCTGACCTGTCGGTGGTGGACGGCTCCCGCGTCAGGCCCCTTCCCATGGCGCTGGGGCATGAGGCGGTAGGACGGGTTGCCGCGGTGGGTGACGGCGTCACGGATGTCTCAGTCGGGGACCATGTGGTCCTCGTCTTCGTCCCCAGCTGCGGTGCCTGCCGGGCGTGCCGGGCCGGCCGTCCCGCTCTCTGCCACCGTGCGGCGGAAGTCAACGGGTCCGGGGACCTGCTGCACGGCGAGGCCTTGCTGCGGACGCCTGCTGGGGAGCGGATCAACCACCATCTGGGTGTTTCGGCGTTCGCCGATTACGCCGTGGTGGCCCGGGAGTCGGTGGTGGTCATCGACGACGACGTCCCGGACACTGTTGCGGCAATGTTCGGTTGCGCTGTGCTCACCGGGATGGGAGCTGTCCTCAACACTGCTGCCGTCCAGCCCGGCCAGTCCGTAGCCGTTTTCGGACTGGGTGCCGTGGGGCTTTCGGCCGTGATGGCTGCGGCGCTCGCCGGTGCCTCCTCCGTGATCGCCATCGATCCCAATGCGGGCAAGCACGGGCTCGCCCAAGAATGCGGGGCAACCGCCGTGGGCACCCCGGAGGAGGCCTCCCGCCTGATCCAGGAGGCTGCCGGCGACGGCGTGGATACGGCCATCGAAGCTGTGGGATCAGCAAGGGTCATCGCCTCATGCCTTGAGCACGTGACCCGAGGCGGCGCCGTGGTCTCGGTAGGGCTGCCGCACCCCACCGCAGAACTGACAGTGCCCGCGCTTCAGTTCGCCGGCGCGGGAAAGCGGCTGCTCGGCTCGTATATGGGCGACGCCGTTCCGGGCCGGGACATCCCTTTGTACCTGGGGTACTGGCGCGAGGGCCGGCTTCCCGTTGAGCTGCTGCATACCGACACCCGGCCGCTGGAGGAGATCAACGAAGGCCTTGATGCGCTCGCCGCCGGGCAAGTGGTGAGGCGGCTCTTCCAGGCCTAAAACACCTTTTCGAATTCCTGGAACGGCACTCCGAGCCTGAAACGCCGCGGCCAGGCATCATCCGGATGCCTGGCCCTAGGCTGCCAGCAGGTCCTGGCGTTCGGCCACCTCTTCCTGCAGGGCAGCGATCACGGCCTGCACCCGGGCGGACCGCAGCGATTCCGGCCGGGCCACCGCCCAGATGGGCAACTGACGCTGGAAGGCGTCGGGGAGCACCGGAATGAACTCCGGGTTCCGGGCCACCATAAAGTTCGGAAGCAGCCCGATGCCGGCGCCGCGGCGCACCGCCTCCACCTGGGCAAAGATGCTCGTCGCCTGGAAGCTGGACTTCGGCATGGGCAGCTGCGAGGACCGGTGGCCCAGTTCGGCAACCTGGAGGGCCGACTCGACGTAAGAGACGAAGCCGTGCTGCCCCACGCCGTCGGGCGTTTCCGGCAAGCCCCGCCGGGCGGCGTAGGCGGGGCTTGCGTAGAGCCGGAGGAAGTAGTTGGTCAGGAAGATGGTCTGGGCGTTGCTCACGTCCGTGCGGCCCACCACCACCTCCAGGTCCACGCCGGACCGGTTCTGGCTGACCTTGCGTGTGGCGCTCAGCATCTCCACATTCAGCTTGGGGTGCCGCTGCTGGAGGCGGACCAGCGCCGGCGTCACGAATTCGGCGCCGAAACCGTCGGAGGTGCTGATCCGCACCATGCCGGCCAGGGCGTCCCGGTCCTGGCTCGTGACGGCAGCCAGGGACCCGAGCGTTTCCTCGATCCTTTCCGCCGCGGCGACGGCCGAGGCCCCGAGCTCCGTCAGTTCCCAGCCGTGCGGGCTGCGCTCGAGGGTGCGGCCACCCAACTGCTTGTCGAGGGCGAGGATCCGGCGGGAAATGGTGGTGTGCGTGGTGCCAAGCGTTTCGGCCACGGCATTGAAACGCCCCAGCCGCGCCACCGTCAGCAAAATCAGCAAGTCGTCCGGACTCGGAAGCCGTGCCACCCGGTGCCTTTCATCTGTGTGCATCAGTGCACATACTGTCTGTGATTTTTCCCCTTGATTGCACTGTAGCAGGGTGTGATGGTGGACACAGACCTTCCGGCCGCCCTCGGCCGGAGACACAGCAAAGGAGCTTGGGCCATGGCAGTAGTCGGTTGGATCGGTTTGGGGAACATGGGCGGTTCCATGTCCGGGAACCTGGCAAAGGCGGGCCACGACGTACGGGGATTCGATCTCAACCCGGCGGCCCTCGCCGCAGCGGAGGCCGGAGGGGTGAAACCGGTGGCGAGCATCGCTGAGGCGGTGGCGGGCGCCGACGTTGTGTTCACCATGCTTCCGAAAGGCGAGCACGCAAAGGCCGTGTACCTCGGCGGGGACGGAGTGCTGGCCCATGCAGAGACGCGAACCCTCCTGGTCGATTCCTCCACGATCGACATCGCCGCGGCCAAGGAACTGCACGACGCCGCTGCTGCCGCCGGCTTCCGCTTTGTGGACGCCCCTGTCTCGGGCGGCATGAGCGGCGCCTCAGCAGGAACGCTCACCTTTATGGTCGGCGGTGAAGCGGGCGCCGTGGCCGACGCCACCGGCTACATCGAACCGATGGCTGCGAATATCATTCCCACCGGCGGAGCCACCACGGGCCAAGCAGCCAAAATCTGCAACAACCTGATGCTCCTGATCAACCTGGCCTCCACCGCCGAGGGCGCAGTGCTGGCAGACCGGCTGGGCCTCGACAAGAAGGTCTTCTGGGATATTGCTTCCGTCTCCTCCGGGGACAGCTGGGCACTGCGCACCTGGTACCCGGTTCCAGGCGTTGTCCCCACCGCAGCATCCAACAACGACTTCGCGCCCACCTTCACTGCCGAGCTGGCGAACAAGGACATCGGCCTGGCCATCAGCGCCGCAGAGGACACCGGCACGCCGCTCGAAATCGGCAAGCACGTCCAGCAGCTGTACCAGCGCCTCATCGATGCGGGCGAGTCCGGCAAGGACTGCTCCATGATCATCAAGCTCGTTGACGGCTCACTGGATTCAGCAAAGTAGAAGAGAGACCTCCATGCACACCATCCCGCACTACATCAACGGCAACCGCGTCACCGACGCTGAACGCTTCGGCCCCGTCTTCAACCCGGCTACCGGCGAGCAGGAAAAGCAGGTGGCGCTGGCTTCGGCGGCCCGGGTGGAGGAAGCCATTGCCGCCGCCAAGGCGGCCCTGCCGGCATGGCGGGCAACAAGCCTGGCCAAGCGCACCAACATCTTCTTCCGCGTCCGCGAAATCCTGACCCAGCGCAAGTCCGAATTGGCCGCCATCCTCACCAGCGAGCACGGCAAGGTACTTTCCGACGCCGAAGGGGAGATTTCCCGCGGGCTCGAGAACATCGAGTTCGCCACAGGTCTTTCCCACATGCTCAAGGGGGAACGCTCCGAACAGGTTTCCAGCGGCGTGGATGTCCATTCCGTCCGGCAGCCTGTGGGCGTGGTGGCCTGCATCACCCCGTTCAACTTTCCGGCCATGGTGCCGCTGTGGATGATCGGCAGTGCGCTGGCCTGTGGCAACACTGTGCTCCTGAAACCCAGTGAGAAGGATCCGTCCTCCGCTGTGTTCATCGCGGAAGTCTTTGCCGAAGCGGGACTGCCGGCCGGTGTGCTGAACGTGGTCCAGGGCGACAAGGAAGCGGTGGACGTCCTGCTCGAACACCAGGACGTCAAAGCCGTCAGTTTCGTTGGCTCAACGCCCATCGCGCAGTCGATCTACAAGCGCGCAGCGGACCACGGTAAGCGCGTCCAGGCCCTGGGCGGGGCCAAAAACCACATGGTGGTCCTCCCGGATGCGGACCTTGACATGGCAGCAGACGCCGCCGTTTCGGCTGCCTACGGTTCGGCAGGCGAGCGGTGCATGGCGGTCAGTGTGCTCGTCGCCGTTGGCAACATCGCGGACGATCTTGTGGCGGCCATCCAGAGCCGGATGGCTACCCTGACCATCGGCCCGGGCACGGACCCGGCGTCGCAAATGGGCCCGCTGATCACCGCCGAACACCGCGACAGGGTGGCCTCTTATGTGGCCGGCGCCGGGAACGAAGGTGCCACGGTGGTGGTTGACGGCCGTTCGCAGCAGTTCGATTCAAAGGGGTTCTTCATCGGAGTCAGCCTGGTGGACCACGTCAAGCCGGGCATGAAGGTGTACGACGACGAGATCTTCGGCCCCGTCCTCTCCGTGGTGCGCGTGGATACCTACAGCGATGCAGTGCGCCTGGTCAACGACAACGAGTTCGGCAACGGGGTTGCCATCTTCACCCGCGACGGCGGCGCTGCCCGCCAGTTCGAGTTCGACGTCGAGGCGGGCATGGTGGGGGTCAACGTGCCCATCCCGGTGCCGGTGGGCACCTTCTCCTTCGGTGGGTGGAAGAACTCCCTGTTCGGTGACACGCACATGTACGGGCCGGACAGCATCCGGTTCTACACCAGGGGCAAAGTGGTCACCACGCGGTGGCCGGACCCGGCCACGTCTGTCATCGACCTGGGCTTTCCGCAGGTGGACTGACGCCGGAGGATGGACGAGATGGACTGACGCAGGCTAGCCGTTCATGATCTCGCCGCGCCGGGTCATGTACTCCTCGACGGACAGTTCGCCGTTGCTGTACTTCTCGTCCAGTTCGGCAAGTTTGCGGGCGCGGTAGCCCTGCGGGGCCGACGGCGGCGGGGGAGTCGCAGGTGCCGCAGGCTGCTGCGGGGCTTCTTCACGGTAGCCCTGCTGATGCTGCCCATGCTGCGGCTGCCCGTACGGCGGGAACTGCTGGTCCATGGGCGGGACCGGCTGGATGGGCGGCAGCGGCTGCTGGGGCGGCAGGGGCTGCGGCCGGTCAAGCTCGCGGAATCCGCCGCTGAAGTAGTCCTGCTGGGTGAAGCCGTCCCGCGGCTGCTTGTTCTGCGGGCCGGCTGATCCCGGGAACTGCCCTGCTCCGGGGAATTGGCCGCTGCCGGGGAACTGCTCGGGGTAGCGCCCGGAAAAGGTTTGCTCGTGGTTCCTTCGGGCGACAGACTTCCGGTACATCCGCATGGCCATCGGGATCAGGAATGACAAAATGATGATCCAGAAAAACAAGTTGCTCACGGTGCCGTGCCTCTCATGTGTGTCCTTCCAGCTTAACCCCGGACTGCACCCGAACGGCCGGGAGTCCCGTGAAGGCGCCGGACCGCTCCGCGGCGTCCTGCACTGCGGCCAGCGGGAACCCGGAGACTCACCTGATGGGGACCCCTACCAGTCGGCGCAGTCCTTGACCGGTGCGGGGCCGCGGGCCTGTTAAGTAGCGGAAGGTCAGGTGAGCGAGTGCTTCCAGCCGGGTGGGCGCGGTCTCCGGGCCAGCCGGAACGCGCTCGTCAAAAAGCGCATACTTCTGCTTCAGCGCACGCAAAAGCCTGCAGCGCTAGCGCCGGACCGCCTCGGTGGTCCCCAGCGGACCCTCGCCGGATCCCAACGGGACGCCCGGACCAAAGACGGGACCCGGCGTCGGACGCTTCGCGGTAATCCCGTCGCCGGAGGACTGGTGGCGCAGCCGGCGCAGCACCCAGGGCACGAAGTACTCGCGTGCCCACACGAGGTCGCCAGAGCGCGCCTCCCGCCAGGTGCGCGAAGGCACAGGTTTAGGCTGCAGCGGCTCCAGCGTATGGTCCACATTCAGCGAGTCCAGCACCATGGCTGCGATGGTGTGGTGGCCCAGCGGGGAGAAATGCAGCCGGTCCTGGTCCCACATCTGCGGATCGCTGAGCTGGCGCAGGGACCACATGTCGGCTATCACGGCGTCGTGCCGGGCAGCCACGGTACGCAGGTTCTCGTTATAGATGGCCACCTTGCTGCGGATCCTGCCCAGCACCGACGAGCCGGTGTCCGGGCCGTTGAAGAGGACCACGGTGGCGCCGCCCATGGCCAGGATCTGCACCACCGATTCGAGTTTCTCCGCCAGGACGTCGGGGTCGCCGCCCGGGCGCAGCAGGTCATTGCCGCCGGCCGAGAGGGTGACAAGGTCCGGCTTCAGCGCCAGGCAGGGCGCGAGCTGCCGGTCCACAATCTGCTGCAGCAGCCGGCCACGGACGGCAAGGTTGGCATAGGCGAAGTCGGGCTGCGTCCGGCCCAGTTCCTCCGCCACCCGGTCTGCCCAGCCGCGGTAGCCGCCGGGGCTTGAGGGCTCGGGATCGCCGATGCCCTCGGTAAAGGAATCGCCCATTGCCACGTAGCGGGTCCAGGGGTGGGATCCGGCGTGGGCAGTGGGGGTCCGAATGGCACTCGTGTCAGTCACGGTCCTATCCTGCCTTCCGCTTCGCTGGCTACGCCAACGTAGGTTGTTACCTATAGGTAACTGTAAGAATGGAAACCATGACCGAAGCCGAAGTATTTCCTGCCCCTGTTGTTTTGTGGTCCCATCCGGAGGACCAGCGCGACGGCAAGCCGCTGCTGGTGCTCCTGCACGGCTACGGCGCCAACGAACAGGACCTGCTCAGTCTGGCCGACCTGCTGCCGGGGGACTTCGCCGTCGCCTCCGTCCGGGCGCCTATCGCTATGGGCCCGGGCTTCACCTGGTTCCCGCTCACGGCATCCATCGACTACTCACTGGACCGGGTCAAGGCGGCTTCGTCCTTTGTGCTGGACTGGATCGATGCCATCAAGGTGGGGCACCCCTCGGTGTCCCTGCTCGGCTTCTCCATGGGAATGGCCATGGCCACCACGCTCCTGCGGCAGCGGCCCACTGACTTTGCGGCCGTCGTCGGACTCTCAGGTTTTGTGGTGGACGCGGGCGACGATCCCAGCTTCAAGGACTCCGAACTGGACGGCACTGTTCCCATGTTCTGGGGCCGGGACCAGCAGGATCCGGTGATCACCCCGGACAAGATCGACTACACCATGGGCTGGGTCCGCCGGCACGTCAAGCTCACCAAGGTGCTCTACACAGGCATGTGGCACGGGATTAACCAGCAGGAGATCGGCCACGTGGGCGAATTCCTCACGCACGAGGTGCTCAAGAAGTAGGCGGACGACGGCGGGGGCCCGCGTGGGGGATCAGTCCGCCTTCGGTGCCACCACCCGGACGGTCTGCCCGTTGACCGTGACAGTGTCCCCGTTGTGCAGCTGGCGGCCGCGCCGGTCATCGATCTCGCCGTTAACCTTGACGAGCCCGTTCTTAATGAGTTCCGCCGCCTCCACGCCGTCCTCCACCAGGTTGGCGAGCTTCAGCAGCTGGCCGAGGCGGATCATGCTGTCACGGATGGGGACGTCTTCAACGGGGTTGCTCATGAAGCAATAATGCCTGACGTAAGGTGGATTCAGTGACCTCCACCTCCCGCCTGCCGCTGCTTGCAGGCCTTCCATTGGCGGTGGGCGCAGGCCTGGCCATTCCCCTGCAGGGCCGCATCAACGGTGCCTTGGGTGCCCGGTTAAACGACGGCATCGCTGCATCCGTGGTGAGTTTCAGCACAGGCCTTGTGGTGATGATCCTGATCTCGCTGCTCCTGCCGCGCGGCCGGGCCGGGCTGGCCGGGATCCTGCCCGCCGTCCGCAACAGGGCGTTTCCCCGCGTCTACGTCCTCGCCGGCGGCATCGGCGCGCTGTTCGTTTTTGCCCAGTCCTTCACGGTGGGCATCCTGGGCGTGGCCCTCTTCACCGTAGCCACGGTCACCGGCCAGACCGTCAGCGGTCTACTGGTGGACCGGTTGGGCATCGGGCCGGCAGGCCGTAAGCCCGTCACCGCGATCCGGGTCATCGGCTGCCTGCTGACCATTGCCGCCGTGGCTTGGGCAGTTTCGCCCCGGTTTACCGGAACCGCCGGAGGAACGTCCGACGGCGGCGCTGGACTTGGCAGCGCAGGGGCCCTGCTGCTTCCCCTCCTTCTCCCCGTCCTCGCCGGGTTCCTGATGAGCTTCCAGCAGGCCATGAACGGAACAGCGACAGTCCATTACGGGACGCCGATCGCCGCCACCCTGGTCAATTTCGTGGCCGGTTCGGTGGTCCTCTGGACGGCTTACGCCATCAAGGTGGCCCTGGCCGGGCCAGGCAATCCGCTGCCGGGGGAGTGGTGGTACTACGTCGGCGGGCCAATGGGGTGTGTCTTCATCGGCCTGGGCGCCCTGCTGGTCCGCAGCCTGGGCGTACTGGTGACGGGCCTGGGCATGATCGCCGGCCAGCTGCTGGGCTCGCTTGCGCTCGACGTGATCCTGCCCGCGCCCGGAACCGTGGTTGCACCGGCCACAGTGCTCGGCACCATCCTCACGCTGGCCGCAATCATCCTGGCAACCCTGCCCTGGCCGCGGGGCGCGCTCCGCAGCGGGCACCGGTAGGCTAGGACACGCAGCTTTTTGCATCTTTCCTTCATCCGCCCCAGCGGCAGCCTGCGGTCATGCACCGCCGGTTATCCCGGGGCCTGAAAACCGCGGACCGCACCCAGCGGCCCTGTAGAAATTGGAGTTTCCCCATGGCAGCAAAATCCGTTCTCGACCAGGTCATTTCCCTCTCCAAGCGGAGGGGTTTTGTGTTCCAGGCCGGTGAGATCTACGGAGGTTCGCGTTCTGCCTGGGACTACGGGCCCCTCGGTGCGGAACTGAAGGAAAACATCAAGCGCCAGTGGTGGCAGTCCATGGTCCGCGGCCGCGAGGACGTGGTGGGCCTGGACTCCTCCGTCATCCTGCCCCGCCAGGTATGGGAAGCCTCCGGCCACGTGGAGGTCTTCTCCGATCCGCTGGTGGAATGCCTCTCCTGCCACAAGCGCTACCGCGCGGACCACCTCGAGGAAGAGTACGAGGAAAAGAAGGGCCGCCCCGCCGAGAACGGCCTGAAGGACATCGCCTGCGCCAACTGCGGCACCCGCGGCGAATGGACCGAACCCCAGGAATTCTCCGGCCTGCTCAAGACCTTCCTCGGCCCGGTGGCCAGCGAGGAAGGCATGCACTACCTGCGCCCGGAAACGGCCCAGGGCATCTTCGTCAACTTCAACAACGTGCTCACCACCTCCCGCAAGAAGCCGCCGTTCGGCATCGGCCAGATCGGCAAGTCCTTCCGCAACGAGATCACCCCCGGCAACTTCATCTTCCGTACCCGTGAATTTGAACAGATGGAGATGGAGTTCTTCGTTGAGCCCGGAACCGATGAGGAATGGCACCAGTACTGGATGAAGGAGCGCATGTCCTGGTACACAGACTTGGGCATCCGCGAGGAAAACCTGCGCTTCTTCGAGCACCCGCTGGAGAAGCTGAGCCACTACTCCAAGGGCACCACGGACATCGAGTACCGCTTCGGCTTCCAAGGCTCGGAATGGGGCGAGCTCGAAGGCATCGCCAACCGGACCGACTTCGACCTCTCCACGCACGCCAAGGCCTCCGGCACGGATTTGAGCTACTTCAACCAGGCCACCAACGAGCGCTACACCCCCTACGTGATCGAACCCGCCGCGGGCCTCACCCGTTCCTTTATGGCGTTCCTGGTCGACGCCTACACCGAGGACGAGGCCCCCAACGCCAAGGGCGGCGTTGATGTCCGCACCGTCCTGAAGCTGGACCCGCGCCTGGCCCCGGTCAAGGCCGCCGTGCTGCCGCTGAGCCGCAACGAGGAGCTGTCCCCGAAGGCAAAGGACCTCGGCGCCCAGCTGCGGAAGAACTGGAACATCGACTTCGACGACGCTGGCGCCATCGGCCGCCGCTACCGCCGCCAGGACGAAATCGGTACCCCTTTCTGCATCACCGTGGACTTCGACACCCTCGAGGACCAGGCCGTGACCATCCGTGAGCGGGACACCATGAGCCAGGAGCGCGTCTCCTTGGACAAGGTTGAGGGCTACCTGGCCGCACGCCTGATCGGCGCCTAGCAGTGGCCATCGAATACCGCGAATGGCGCGAAGGCGATGACCTGGCCCTCCTTGAGATCTGGGGCGGCCCCGAAACCCACCAGGCCCGGCAGTTCCGCAGTGCCCTTGCGCCTTCTTCCGACGGCGACGGCTCGCCGTGGCGGCGGTGCATCGTGGCCGAGGACGTGGTGGACGGCGTCGGAATTCCCGTTGCGGCGGGCGTTGTGTACGAGGCCTCCCTGCACCCTGAGCGGCTGTGGACGTACATCGAGGTGGCCCGCGACCACCGGCGCTCGGGCGTGGGTGCGACGCTCCTGACCATGCTGCGCCGCGAAGCCGAACAGTCGCCGTCGGGCGTGTCCAGGCTCCGCGCCAAGGTGGAGCCGGGCACCCCCGGCGCCGCTTTTGCCGAAGCCTTTGGCCTTTCGCCCATCCAGCGTTCACGGCTGGTGGTGGTGGAACCGGGTGCCCTGAGGCTTCCCGTATTCCCGGCGAAGGACGACGGCGGCGGGCCGGCCAACGACGAAAACGCGGGCTCAGACGTGGTGATGGACCTGGCCACCGGCTCCGTGGAACTCACCGACGTGGTGGGGCGCTATTACACTGCCATCCACGGGTGGGATTCACCGGGCGTGCTGTCCGTGAGCCAGGTCCAGAAGCTGTTCCTGGACGACCTCACCGGTGCGCACGGCGCGATTGTCCTGCGTGCCCAGCCTGAGTCTGCCTTCGGTTCCGGGGTGGCGCCGAGCAAGAAGGGCCGGATCCGTGCCTTCGCCGTTAGTTACGCAGCGCCGGCCCAGGGTCCGGAGGAGGACGCGGGCCAGAGCGGTGAGGAACCTACGGACGTGTTTGTTGGCCACGAACCGGCGCTTGCCGCGGATGACGCCGCCGAGGCCGTCCGGGACATGCTCGCGCTGATTGCGTACCAGCACCCTGTCATGCTGGAACTGGACGATTCCATGACAGCCCTGCGCGCCGCCGTCGAGCCCCTGCTCGACAACGGCAAGGCACGTCTCTCCGGTCCGGAAACCCTGGTCGTCTCGGACTAGGCAGTCTCCAGCCCTCTGAGTGGCGCCGAGTGCCGTTTTGACGGTTCAGAACGGCACTTGGCGCTACCTGCTTGTGGTCAGTGGCGCTTCGGCGGCCGGGGGATAAAGCCGCTGGTGGCTTCGACGTACTCGCGGTAGCCTGGGCGCCCGGACATTGCCTTCTCCGTCAGCGGCTTGCCCGTCTTCGCCGCTAAGGTCCACACCATCAGCGCTGGCGAGAGCACAGTCAGGATTCCGGGCCACGAATCGGCGGCGATCAGGAACAAACCAGTCCACACGGCGGCGTCGCCGAAGTAATTGGGGTGCCGGGTATAGCGCCACAGGCCGGTGTCCAGGACAGTTCCACGACGGCTGGTGTCCCGCTTGAACTGCTGCAGCTGCCAATCGCCCACGGTTTCGAAAGCGAACCCGGTGAGACAGAGCAGGACGCCCACGAGCGCAAGCCAGCCAATGCCGCCGGTGGCGGACATACCAACCTGGACGGGCAGCGAAACAAAGAACATCACCAGGCCCTGCGGCAGGTAGACCCGCCGGAGCGCATAGGCATTCCTGTTGCCGGGCGCACTGCTGAGCATGGCCTGGTACCGGGGGTCCTCATGGCCGTCGCGGGCGCGCCAGCCGATATGGGCACCCAGCCGCAGGCCCCATACCGCGGTCAGCAGGAGGAGCAGCAGGCGCCTGGCGTCGTCGCCAATTCCGGCGGAAAGGCACCAGGACACCACAGCGACGGCCACGAATCCCGGACCCCACGCCACATCCATCACCGAGTGCCGGCCCTGGCGGACGGCTACGGCGAACGTGATGGCCAGGACCACGACGACGGCGAGCGCGGTCCAGGGCAGGGTGGCGGCAAAGTGCGCCCAGGGGAAGGGGGTCACAGGGTCACCTGGACCGCCGATGCCGGCAGCAGTTCGTCAAAGCCCCGGGGCAGGGCCACGTCCGCCCCGGTTGATTCCTGGAAGGCCTTCAGGACATACCCGGTGGAGAGCGTATGCCACAGCCGGATCTTGCGGAACATAAAATGCCCAACGCCTTTGAGGGCAACGTACTGCATGGACTCAGCGTTCGCGGCGGCGCGGCGTGCAAACGCGAGCGACGCCGAGGGGCTGGTCCACCTGTCGAGGGTGCCGTGGACAATAAGCACCTTCCGGCCGGCCACTGCTGAAACCGGAGTCCCGGGGCTGAGCCAGGGCGCCAGGGCCACAACAGCTTCCACCTGCACGTGGTCCGCAGCGCAGACCGCGGTCAGCCCGCCCATCGAGTGGCCCACCAGGAATACCGGCACGCCCGGGTGCCGGCTGCTGATCTGTTCCAGGGCCCAGCGCGCATCCTGCAGGGGCGACATGTCAGCCCCGTTCCAGCCGCGCACGCTGTTGCGCAGGGACCACACAGCGAGTCCGTGTTTTCTGCCGGCCCGGTGCAGGTGCCGCGCGAAGGGGACCATCCTTGCCGGGCTAAGGTGGGTCGATTCCACCGGTTCGCGGCTGTGGGATTTTCCTCCGTGCAACACCAGGGCAACCCCCAGGGTGGGCCCGGACGAGGGAAGCACGCTGAGCACGGCCTGGCGGTCAGATTCGGCTGCGGTTCCCGCGACATTAAAACTGCCGCTTTCCCCTGTGCTGCGGTTGGCCATGCCCGGTTCCTCCCAGTTCTGACGATCCATTTATCAACCCTATGGTGCCGGACGTAGAGTTCAACGTATGAGGTTCTACTGCTGATGGGGTCCGGTCACTCCCACGCTTCTACAGGTCATTCGGAGCCGACGCCGCAGGCGATGGCCGCCCGCCGGAAGGCAAACCGCATCCTCGCCGCGGTGCTGATTCCCCTGACGGTCCTGACCCTGGCAGGTATGGCCATGCTGTGGCCCTCCGGGAGCAAGGAAGGCATCTCCCTGGCCAACCCCTATTCCGCCGCCCCGGGGGTCACGTTCGATACGGGCAGCATCCAAAGCGTGGTCACTGAAAACTGCATGCAGGGCGTGGCCCAGCAGGGTCAAGGCCAGCCGGGTACGGGCGAACAAGGCCAGAACCAGCAGGGCCAATCCCAGCAGGGATCCGACTGTACGTTTGCCTTCACCGAACCGGACAAGGGCGGAAGCCCGGTGAAGGTGGTCATCAACCCGGACGTCGCGAAGTCCCATGGGGTCAAGCCCGGTGACCAGATCCGCTACCTGAACCTGTCCAACGCCCAGGGCGCGTCAGCGTCACAGGGTTCGCCGGCCTTTATCTTTGTGGACTTCGTCCGGACCCTGCCGATAGTCCTGCTCGCACTGCTTTATGCCGCGGTGGTCATTGCGGTGGCCCGCTGGCGCGGCCTCCGGGCACTGATCGGACTGGTCGGCGCGTACTTCGTGCTGGCCAGCTTTATGCTTCCCGGCCTGGTGGAAGGCAAACCCCCGCTGCTGCTGGCTCTGGTGGGATCAACGGTGATCATGATCGGGGTCCTGTACTTCGCCCACGGCTTCTCGGCGCGGACCTCAACCGCCCTTCTGGGCACCATGTTCGGGCTGGGGATCACGGCGCTCCTCGCAGCCTGGGCCACGGGCGCCGCAAACCTTGCCGGAGTGGGCAACCACGAGGCAACCACCCTGGTGAACACGTCGGCCAACGTCTCCATCTCGGGCGTGATCCTGTGCGGGCTCATCATCTCGGGGCTTGGTGTCCTGAACGATGTAACCATCACACAGTCCTCCGCGGTGTGGGAACTGTATGAACTGGCACCCGGCAGCAGCGCGCGGAAACTGTTCACCTCTGCGATGCGCATCGGGCGTGACCACATCGCCTCCACCGTGTACACCATCGCGTTCGCCTACGCCGGCGCCGCCCTGCCGATCCTCATCATCGTGATGCTCTACGACCGCCCGCTCGCGGATACCCTCACCAGCGCTGAGCTGTCCGAAGAGGTCATCCGGACCCTGGTCGGCTCCATCGGCCTGGTCCTGGCGATCCCGGTGACCACCCTGATTGCCGTACTCGTGGTGAAGGCGACCGGTGCACGGGCAGCGGAGCTTCCGGACTCCGGCGGCCGTGGAGTGGACATGGACCATGGCCAGGCCACAGCCGCTCGAGGGTCAGCCCACCCGGGAACGCAACCGGCCGTCAATCCTGATGATGTCTCCGATACGGGCACGCTCGCGGCCGCGGCCCTCCAGACCCGGCGGGGGCGCAGGGCTGCAGAGCGGGACTGACAGCGGTGGCTGACGGGGAGCGGGACCTGCCGGCACTCACGATTTGCCCGGCTTTGCAACAATGGACAGGTGACTGTTGCAACTCCTCCCGCTCCCAAGCTGGAACTCCCGCCCCTGAAGCTTGGCCCCATCACCGTGGACACCCCCGTGATCCTGGCACCCATGGCCGGCATCACCAACTCGGCCTTCCGTCGTTTGTGCCGCGAATACGGCGGCGGTATGTATGTGGCGGAAATGGTCACCTCCCGCGCCCTGGTGGAACGGACGCCTGAGTCCCTGCGCATCATTTCCCACGACGACGACGAAAAGGTCCGGTCCGTCCAACTGTACGGCGTGGACCCGGGAACAGTGGGCCGCGCCGTACAGATGCTTGTTGAGGAAGACCGCGCGGACCACATCGACCTGAACTTCGGCTGCCCCGTTCCCAAAGTCACCCGGCGCGGTGGCGGCTCGGCCCTGCCCTGGAAGATCGACCTCTTCACCTCAATCGTGCAGACCGCCGTCAAGGAAGCCTCCAAGGGCAACGTCCCGCTCACCATCAAGATGCGCAAGGGCATCGACGACGACCACCTCACGTACCTCGACGCCGGCCGGATCGCCCGCGACTCCGGGGTCGCCGCCGTCGCCCTTCATGGCAGGACAGCCGCCCAGTTCTACTCAGGACAGGCTGACTGGTCTGCGATCGCCCGCCTTCGCGAGGCGCTGCCCGACATCCCGGTGCTGGGCAACGGGGACATCTGGTCCGCGGAAGACGCGGTACGGATGGTCCGCGAAACAGGTGTTGACGGCGTGGTGGTGGGCCGCGGCTGCCAGGGCCGGCCCTGGCTGTTCGGGGACCTGCAGGCAGCCTTCGAAGGCAGCGACACCCGCTTCCGGCCGAACCTGCGCCAGGTGGCCGAGGGTGTGTACCGGCACGCGGAACTCATGGTGGAAACCTTCGGCGACGAGGGCAAGGCGCTGCGCGAGATCCGAAAGCATATCGCCTGGTACTTCAAGGGCTACGTGGTGGGCGGGGAACTGCGCACCCGACTGGCCCTCGTGACCAGCCTGCAGGTGCTGCGGGATACGCTCGCCGAGTTGGACCTGGACTCGCCCTACCCGGGCGGCGATGCCGAAGGTCCCCGCGGGCGGGCAGGCTCCCCGAAGAGGCCTGCGCTGCCGAAGGACTGGCTGGAATCGCGGGCACTCAACGCGGACCAGTCGCGGGACATCTCCGCTGCGGAACTGGATGTATCCGGTGGCTGAGACACGAACCGCTGCACCGGTGCTGCCGGGCTACGACAGCCACGATTCCGCCCGCTGGGTGGAGGAGCCGAGCAAAAACGTTTACCGTTCGGACTTTGAGCGTGACCGCGCCAGGGTGCTGCATTCCTCCGCGCTCCGCAGGCTGGGCGCCAAGACGCAGGTGGTGGCCCCGGACACGGACGACTTTGTCCGGACCCGCCTCACCCACAGCCTGGAAGTTGCTCAGGTGGGCCGCGAACTGGGCCGCGCCCTGGGCTGCGACCCGGACGTGGTGGACACCGCCTGCCTCAGCCACGACCTGGGCCACCCGCCGTTTGGCCACAACGGGGAATCTGCGCTGAACGAGGTTGCCCACGCCATCGGCGGCTTCGAAGGCAACGCCCAGACCCTCCGGCTGCTGACGCGCCTGGAGCCCAAGGTGCTGACGGCAGATAACCACCCGGCCGGGCTGAACCTCACCAGGGCCAGCCTGGACGCCGCAGCGAAGTACCCCTGGTCCGCGCTGGAAGCCCCGGTGATCCACGGACAGCGGACCAGCAAGTTCGGCGCCTATGAGGACGATCTTCCGATCTTCAACTGGATCCGCGAGGGTGCCCCGGAGCGCCAATCATGCCTGGAGGCCCAGGTCATGGACCTCGCCGACGACATTTCCTACTCCGTGCACGACGTCGAAGACGCGATCGTGGCCGGACACTTCCAGCTCCGCTGGATGGACAATCCGGACCACCGCGCCCGGGTGGTTGGCTACGCCAAGCAGTGGTACCTCCCGCACAACGATCCCGCCGCGATCGACGCCGCGCTGGCGCGGCTGGAAGCCACGGACGTGTGGGTGCGCGAAGCCGACGGCAGCCGCAAATCCATGGCAGCCCTGAAGAACATGACCAGCCAGCTGATCGGCCGGTTCTGCCAGAGCGCCCTGGAAACCACCCGCGCCGTCTACGGTCCCGAGAACCTCACGCGCTACAACGCCCAGCTCATGGTGCCGGACGAGACCGTGATGGAAATCGCCGTCATGAAGGGCCTGGCCACCACCTTTGTGATGACCACGGATCACCGCCAGCCCATCTACGAGCGCCAGCGCGAAGTGCTGCACGCCCTGGTCACCGCCCTGAGCGCCACCGGCGACCGGCACCTCGAGCCGATGTTCGCTGCGGACTGGCGGGATGCGCAAGACGACGGCGCGCGCCTTCGCGTTGTGATCGACCAGGTGGCATCACTCACCGACGGCTCGGCGCTGGCCATGTACGAACGCCTGGTGGGGAGCCTTCCGTCGCTGTGGTGAGGATCGCCATAAGGCGCCGGCCGCCGTCGTACCCCGGGGCTAGGATTGCTCTGTGGCTGGGCTGATCAAACGTGAAGATATCGACGAAGTACGCCAGCGCACGGACATCAAGGAAGTGGTTGACGGCTACGTCACGCTCAAGGGCGCCGGGCTGGGGACCTTCAAGGGCCTGTGCCCCTTCCATGACGAGCGCTCGCCGTCCTTCACCGTCCGTCCCCAGGTAGGCCGCTACCACTGCTTCGGCTGCGGTGAGGACGGCGACGTCATTGCGTTCGTCCAAAAGCAGGACCACAGCTCCTTCCAGGAAGCCGTGGAGAAGCTGGCATCCCGGATCGGCTATGAACTCCGGTACGAGGACGGCGGTACCGGCCCAAGCCGCGAGGAAGTGGGGCGCAGGCAGCGGCTGCTGGACGCCCACAAAATCGCCGACGAGTTCTTCCAGGCGCAGCTGCTCACGCCGGGAGCCGCAGAGGGACGGACCTTCCTGCACGGCCGCGGGTTCGACCGTGCCGCCGCCGAACAGTTCGGCGTCGGGTACGCCCCGCAGGGCTGGGACGCGCTGCTCAAACACCTTCGCAACCGGGGCTTCACCGATGCTGAGTTGAAGCTGACGGGCATGTTTTCGGAAGGTAACCGGGGCATCTACGACCGTTTCCGCGGCCGCCTCATCTGGCCCATCCGGGACATCGCGGGGGACACCATCGGCTTCGGCGCCCGCAAGCTTTACGAGGACGACCAAGGCCCCAAGTACCTGAACACCCCCGAGACCACGCTCTACAAGAAATCCCAGGTCCTCTACGGGATCGATCTCGCCAAGCGCAACATCGCCAAGGACCGGCAGCTGGTGGTGGTGGAGGGCTACACAGATGTGATGGCATGCCACCTGGCGGGGGTCCCGACGGCGGTTGCCACCTGTGGCACCGCGTTCGGCACCGAGCACATCAAGGTAGCCCGGAGGCTGCTTTCGGACGACGGCACCGGGGGAGAGGTCATCTTCACCTTCGACGGCGACGCCGCGGGCCAGAAGGCGGCACTGCGGGCCTTCGAAGAGGACCAGCGTTTCACCGCCCAGACGTTTGTGGCCGTGGAGCCCACGGGAGCGGATCCCTGTGACCTGCGCCAAAGCAAGGGCGACGAGGCAGTGCACGCGTTGGTGCAGTCGCGGCGGCCGCTGTTCGAGTTTGCCATCCGCACCACGCTCAAGCAGTTCAACCTGGACACCGTGGAAGGGCGTGTGCAGGGCCTGAAGGCCTCCGTGCCGGTGGTTGCCGCCATCCGGGACGCGTCCACCCGCACGGGCTACTGCCAGGCCCTCACGGGCTGGCTGGGCATGCCGGACCCCAACGAAGTGCTGCGCATGGTGACCGCTGCCGTAAAGCGCGGAGACCAAGGCGGGCCACCCGCCGCCGATCCCCGGACTCCCGCAGGCGCCGCCCAACCTGGCGGACCCGGCGTAGCTGCCGGGCCGGCGTCGGGCGCTGTCCCGTCCTTCCACCGCCCGGACCCCCGTGATCCGGTGGCCTCCATGGAACGGCAGGCCCTGGAGGTGGCACTGCAGGAGCCTGCGCTGCTCAGCGGCGGGGTCTGGGAGCGCTTCTCCGCTGCCCGGTTCGCCACACCCGCCTTCCAGGCAGTCCATGACGCCATGCGCGCCACGGACCCGGCACTCACTGCTGACCCGGTCCGCTGGGTGGAGCACGTGATGAACGAAGTTCCCGAACCGCTGCGGCCCCTGGTGTCCGAACTGGCCGTGGTGCCGTTGCCCGCCAGTACGGAGGAAGCAGTGCAGAAGTACTGCCGTGACATCCTCTCGCGGCTTTTCGAGCTCCAGATCACCCGGGTCAAGGCGGACAAGATGGGCCAGCTCCAACGGCTGGACCCGGCGGCTGATCCCGAGACCTACCAGCGGCTCAACCGCGAGCTGATGATGCTGGAGATGGAACGCCGCGCCCTGCGCTCGGATGCCTGACCCGGTCCCCGGCACTGCACCCGCCGGCCCCGATTTCGTTTCCCGGCCAGACCTTTGCTAGGCTGGTACCCGCTTCATTCCTCCTTAGCTCAATTGGCAGAGCATTCGACTGTTAATCGAAGGGTTGCTGGTTCAAGTCCAGCAGGAGGAGCGCACAATCCCCGTTCCGGCCTCCGGAACGGGGATTTTTTATGCCCTCGAGGCGCAATTGGGCCCGCAAAACCGCCGATTTCACTTTGGTGCGAATCCTTTGCTAAGGTCGTACCTGCTTCATTCCTCCTTAGCTCAATTGGCAGAGCATTCGACTGTTAATCGAAGGGTTGCTGGTTCAAGTCCAGCAGGAGGAGCCAAACGGAAAATCCCTGTGCCTCCCTCGGAGGGACAGGGATTTTTCGTTTCCTAGACGAAGTCCATTTCCACTTGGAGGAACCGCTCTGCTTCAACGATGGCGGCCAGGAACGCCTCCCGTTCCGTGGGCGACTTCCGCGGCTGGCGCGGGTTCCACTCGTGGGGCGCGGAATGGACGCGCACAAAGCCGGTTTCCGGTGGGGCGTAGAAGATGCCGAAGCGCTGCACGGGCCACTCGGGGGAGGTTTCCGGGGCTACCAGCAGTGCTGCCATGAAGGCGGGGTTGTACCACTGGGCGATCGGCCGGCGGCGGTCCTCGGTGAACAGACCGGCGGCGTAGAGGGCGGCGGACTGCTCGCCGCTCTCGGCACACAACCGTTCCCACCACAGTGGCAGTATCCCGGTATCGCACCGTTGCCACGTGGCCGGAAGCGGCGGTTGATTCTGCCGGCGGGGCACGGACACATTTTATCCCGGGACGGGCGCCCAGCGGCAGACGTGGAGGCTGCGGCACGGCCCGGCCGGCGGGAGCGTTACGGGGGCCGTGCGGGAGCGTCGGGGGCCGTGCGGGAATGATCAGGGCCGGTTCCAGGGCCCGGGGTTGACCCGGGACAGCAAAGCGGACCCCGCGAGCATGCCCAGGACAATCCCCATGGCGGGGTTGCCCAGGGCGCGGCCGGCGAAGTAGCCCGCGACGGCGCCCAGCACCGCCCCAAGGAAGAGTCCCCGGCGGTTCCGGTGCGGCTTTCGCTTCTCAGGATGCTTCATGGGCGTCAGTGGATCGACGGGACTCAGTGGATGGAAGGCACGGTGCGCGGCCGCACCACCAGCCAGAGGGCGGCGGTTGCCAGCAGGATGCAGGCGCCCTGGACGGCGCCCATGGGAGCGGCGCTAGTGATTCCCAGCCAGCCCACTACCGGGGAGATGAGCCCTGCCATCATGAAGGTCGCGAAACCCAGCAGCGAAGCTGCTGTACCGGCCTGGGCAGCATGGCTGGCCAGGGCGAGCACCTGCACGCAGGGGAACATAAAGCCCGTGCCCATGATGTAGAACCACAGCGGGACCATCACGCCCCAGAGGCCGAACCCCAGCTGGTCGAACACCACGATCAGCATGGCCATGACGAACATCCAGGCCGTGGCGGCGGCAATGATCCACTGTGGCGGCACGCGGCGGATGAGACGAGAGCTTGTCTGGATTCCCGCGACGATACCCAGGGAATTGATGCCGAAGAGGCAGCCCGTACTCCTGGGCGGAAAAACCGAAAATGTCCTGGAAGAGGAAGGGGGAGGCCGAAAGGTAGGTGAACAGGCCGCCAAAGTTCAGGCCGGCCACCAGCAGCAGCCCAACAAAGACCCTGTCGCTGAAGAGGACCCGGTAGCGCTGGCGGGCCGTCATACCGCTTTGCCGGCGCTTTTCCGGAGGCAGCGTCTCGCGTACCAGGAACAGGGCGGCAACGATGACCAAAGTGCCGTAGGCGGCAAGGAAAACAAAAATCCCCGGCCACGGCATCACCAGGAGCAGCTGGGAGCCGATCACGGGCGCCAGGATCGGTGCCAGCCCGCTGACCAGGGACATCCGGGAAAACATCTTGACCAATGCGTAGCCGGAAAACAGGTCCCGAACCATGGCCATCGCTACGACGCCGCCGCCGGCAGCACCCACACCCATCAGGACGCGGAAAATGCCAAGGCTCGTGATGTCCGTGGACAGGGCCGCGCCCAGCGACGCTGCGATGTGAACAGCCGTGGCTAGGATCAGCGGCGTCCGGCGGCCGAACCTGTCGCTGAAGGGGCCCACCACCAGCTGGCCAATGGCAAACCCCACGGTAGTCCCGGCAAGGGTCAGCTGGACCTGGGCCTCGGTCACGCCGAGGCTCTCCTCCAGGGCGGGGAAGGCGGGAAGGTAAAGGTCGATCGTGAACGGACCCAATGCCGTCAGGGCGCCGAGGAGGAGGATGTACAGGAGTTTCCGGCGGCGGCTCAGAAGATCGCCCGGATTGCTGGGTATGGTCACGGAGATTAATCCTAGGCCCGGGGCGGGAAGTAATTCTGCAGCGTTGTAGGCCGCGCCGTCCGGCAAGCCCCGGGGTCCGTCATTCAGCTGAATGATAGTTTTGGTGCCGGGGACTGTGCAGCTGCACTTTCCCGCAGCACATGGAAGCCGAATCGGCCATGAAACAGTAAGGCGGAACCGATGAGCGGACGTCACAGCGGGCGGACCAGCCCGGGATTGCGCATTGCTGCGCTGCCCAGGACGCTTAAACTCCTTTTCCGGTTGGCGCCCCGCCAGCTCAATGACGAAGTTGCCTTCGCGAAAGTCGAGCTCAAGCGCAAGGGCATCCAGGTCGGAGTTGCCGCCGCCTTCCTCGCAGTGGCCCTCGTCTTCCTCCTTTTCCTGTTGGTCGGCTTGATTGTTGCCGCCATCATGGGCCTCGCCACGATCATGCCGGCCTGGCTGGCTGCCCTGCTGGTCTCCGCGGCTTTCCTGCTGATAGCACTCATCGGCGGCCTGATCGGCATGCGTAAATTCAAGAAGGCCATGCCCCTGCTGCCGGAGGAAACCATCCGCGGGATCAAGCACGATATCGGCATCGCGAAGGAGGGCTCCGCCTTCAACCCCGCGGTCCTCGATCCGCAGAGCCCCGAAGCGAAAGCGGCCAAGGCGGCCAAGGCGGAGGCCGACGCGAAGGCAAAGGCCGAGAAGGAAGCAAAGGCGGCAGAGCACAACAAGGAGTTCCCGCAGGCCTCCGAGCCCGAACTTGTCCGCCGCCTGAACCAGCGCCGCCACCACCTCACCGAGGTCCGGGACGACCTCGGCCAAGAGCTCGACGTCAAAACCCAGGCCCGGTTCCTGTTGGCTGCCGGACAGGGCAAACTTCGGCAGGGCCAGGCTCTGGCCGGGCGGGGCAAAGACCTGGCCGGGCACCGGTTTGCAGCTCTTTCAGAGTCCGCAGGAAGCCTGGGCAGCCGGTGGAAGCCATTGGCCGTCTTTGCGGCTGCCGGTACCGTGTTCGTCGTCCTGGTCCGCAAGCTTCTTCGGAGCTACTAGGACCCGGCCTTAAACGCCGCCGCCGACGGGCAGCGCGTGGCAGGGCCGCAGGCAGAAACCGTTAGGCCGTGCCCGGAGGGCAGCAGGAAGGAAAGGGGTCGGGATGAGGTTCATCGGTGCCGGCTCCCGGCCGGGACGCTCCCAGGTGGACCACGACCGCGTCTTCACCATCCCCAACCTGCTGACTGTGGTCCGGTTCATGGGCGTACCGCTTTTCGTCTGGCTGGTCCTGGCCCAAAAAGAGTACGGCGCCGCTGTGGTGGTCCTGGCCGTGATGGGCTGCACCGACTGGATTGACGGCTACGTGGCGCGCCGCTTCGACCAGGCCTCCAAGCTCGGCCGCGTCCTCGACCCCATTGCCGACAGGTTGGCGCTGATCGCCGTCGCCGTCACGCTGGTGATCGCGGACGTCGTGCACTGGTTGTATCTGGCCGCGCTGGTGATCCCCGACGCCGTACTGCTGGTCCTCACGCTGTCCTTCTTCGGCGGCCACCCGGACCTTCCCGTCAGCGTGGTGGGCAAGGTGCGCACCGGCCTGCTGCTCCTGGGCACGCCGCTGCTGGTCCTGTCCAGGCTGGACACGGCGTTCTCCGGTGAGCTGCTCGTTGCCGCGTGGATAGTCCTGGGCCTTGGCCTCATGGGCCACTGGATCGCCGCCTACAACTACTTCTGGGCCATCCTCCGTAAAGGGAGAATGCAGCAGGATCACGACGGCGGGGCCTCCTGATGGTGTGGATGGCGGTTGCGCTTGCGGTGCTTGGCGCCTTCTGCCTGGCGCTGGGAGCCCAGCGCCAAGGGAGCGCGGTGAAAGCCGATACCGGAGGCCTGGCACTGAGCTCCAACGGGTTCCTCCGACTCCTCAGGAACCCGCGCTGGGTATTCGGGCTCCTGCTGCTGTGCGCCGGAATGGCCCTGAACGCAGTGGCTTTGGTCTCCGCCCCGCTTACGGTCGTGCAGCCCATTGGGGCCATTGCGCTGGTGATCACCACTATCGTCAATGCCAAAGACCAGGACCTCACCATCAACCGCGCCACCATAGTGGCAATCTCCGCCTGCGTTGCCGGCTCGGCGCTTTTTGTTCTCCTCGCCGTCAACGTGACGCAGGAAAACCACCATGTGAGCCTCGAGGCCGAACTCACCATTGTCCTGCTGCTTGCCCTCGCCGTCGGGCTCTTCGGCACTCTTGCCGTGATGTTCAGACACCGGCTGAACGCGTTCGTCTATATCCTGGGCGCCGGCGTCCTCTTCGGTTTTGTGGCCGTGCTGACCAGGATCATCGGCAAGCACCTGCTTGATCCCAACGGCCTGTTCCTGCTGAACGTGCAGTGGTATTCGGTGGTTGCCATCATCGCCGCAGGCGGCCTGGGATCCTGGTTTGTCCAGAGCGCCTATTCCACGGGCCCGCCCGACCTGGTGATCGCGGGCCTTACAGTCATCGACCCCATCGTCGGCATCGCCATCGGGATCGTCATCCTCGGTGAACTCCGCCCCGATGTCCACGCCGTGATGGCCATTGCCATGGGAACGGCTGCATCACTTGCTATCGTGGGGGTAATCGCCCTCTCAAGGCACCATCCCGAGGTCACCAAGCGCAAAAAAGACGCTCGGAAGGCCGCGGGCAGGCCCACCCACTAGTCCGTCCAGCAACCACACGAGGCCCCGGTGCCATGCCGGCGGCCAACCGTGCTGCCAGTGCCAGCTGTCCGCACCGTGACCATCAGGAGCCTTCTACGTGACCACGCCCGCAGCCCAGCAACCCCTGACTGTCCTGATCGCCGCGGACACCTACCCGCCGCACATCAACGGGGCCGCCCAGTTCGGCTACCGGCTGGCCAAGGGAATGACAGGACGGGGCCACAACGTTCACGTGCTGGCCTGCCGGGCGGACAACGGGAAGAGCTTCACCGAGTTCCGTTCAGAAGCAACGGTGCACCGCCTCCGCTCGCACGGCGTCCCCACCCATGAGTACTTCCGGATCTGCTTCCCGTGGGAAATCAAAAGGGAAATAAGCCTGCTTTTTGACCGCGTCAAGCCCGATGTAGTCCACATTCAGAGCCACTACATGATCGGCGAGCACGTCCTGTACGAGGCCGACAAACGGGGCATCCGGATCGTCGCAACCAACCACTTCATGCCGGAAAACCTCAACCCGTTCCTGCCGTTTCCGCAGTGGTTCAAGAACATCATCGGGAAGATCTCCTGGAAGGACATGGGCAAGGTCATGGGGAGGGCAGACGTGGTCACCACGCCAACCCCGCTGGCTGCCAAGGCCATGCACCAGCACGCTTTCCTGCGCAAGGTCCTCCCGCTCTCCAACGGCATCGACTCGGCTGCCTACGAACTCCAGCCGGGCGAGCACATCGAACCGCACGCCCACCCCACCGTGATGTTTGCCGGCCGCCTCGCCGAGGAAAAACATGTGGATGTACTGATCGAAGCCATCAGCAAGACACCACCCGAGCTGAACGTGCACCTGGAAATTGTGGGTGGCGGTGAAGTCCGTTCCTCGCTCGAAAACCTCGTCCAGCGGCTCGGGCTGGGGGACCGGGTGAAGTTCCTGGGCCTGGCCAGCGACGAGGACCTGCGGAATGCCTACATCAAGGCTGATCTCTTCTGCATGCCCGGGACGGCGGAGCTGCAGTCGCTGGTCACCCTGGAGGCGATGTCCGCTTCAACGCCGGTAGTGCTGGCGGATGCCATGGCATTGCCGCACCTGGTCCGCGACGGCGAAAACGGGTACCTGTTCGCGCCGAACGACAGTGACGACCTGGCCAAGAAGATCACCATGATCCTTGAACTGCCGGCAGACCAGCGTGCCGCCATGGGCCAGGTCAGCCGGCAGATGGTGGAACCGCACAGCATCGAAGGCACCCTTCAGACCTTCGAGGACCTGTACCGGGGCGCGCGCTTCGAGGACAAAGTGGTCTGAACGCTTTCCGGGGTTTGCTAGAGTAATTCTGCCCTGCAGGGATATCCCTTTTTGCGGAGACCAGCCAGGGCATCTGGGGCTATAGCTCAGCTGGTTAGAGCGCGGGACTCATAATCCTAAGGTCCTCGGTTCAAGTCCGAGTAGCCCTACCCACGAACGCGGAAACCGCGGCCGGCACATCTGCAGGCCGCGGTTTTCTTTCTTTAGCGCCGTACCTGCGGTATGTTACTGAGCAGTAACTTACCGTGCTCCTTTCCGGCGAGCTCCGGTCACCGCTGATCATCTGCGAGGTAAACATGTCCACTCCTGCTGCCGACCTCACCAACCTGCCTTATGCCGACGGCGACTTCTATTCCTTCGAGCAGTTGCTGAGCGGAAAGGAGCAGGACCGGTTGGCGGAGATCAGGGATTTCCTGGCCCGCGAGGTGCGGCCCATCGCTGTCGACTTCTGGAACCGCGGCGAGTTCCCCATGGACCTGATTCCAAAGCTGGCGGACATCGACTTGGTCAGTCCGGTCCGGCGGCAGGGCCATTCCAACCTCTTTGCCGGCCTGATGCATGCCGAGGTGACGCGCGCTGACGCGTCCATCTCCACGTTTATGGGCGTCCACGACGGACTCTTCACCGGTTCCATCGAAGCGCTGGCGTCCCAGGAGCAAAAGGACGCCTGGCTGCCGGACATCTATGCGCTGAGGAAGATCGGGGCGTTCGGCCTGACCGAGCCCCTGGGCGGATCGGACGTAGCGGGTGGAACACGGACCACTGCGCGCCGCGAGGGTGGTTCATGGATCCTGAACGGGGCCAAGCGCTGGATTGGGAACGCCACCTTCTCTGACTGGGTGGTCATCTATGCGCGGGACCTTGAGGACAACCAGGTCAAGGGCTTCCTGGTGGACACCACGCTGGAGGGTTTCAGAGCGGAGAAGATCGAGAACAAGATCGCACTCCGCACTGTCCAGAACGCCGACATCACGCTGGACAACGTGGTGGTTCCGGACTTCTGCAAGCTCGCCCACGCCAACAGCTTCCGCGACGTCAACAAGGTCCTGAAAGTCACACGCCTCGGTGTGGCCTGGCAGGCCGTGGGCCAGCAGCTGGCCGCGTTCGACGTGGCCCGGCGCTACGCGGTGGAGCGCCACCAGTTCGGCCGGCCACTGGCGTCCTTCCAACTGGTCCAAAGCCAGCTGGTCCAGATCCTGGGCAACACCGTCAGCTCCATGGGAATGATGGTGAGGCTGGCACAGCTGGAGGATGCCGGCGCTGCCAGGGACGAGCAGTCCGCCCTGGCCAAGGCGTTCACCACGGCAAGGATGCGTGAAAGCGTTGCGATCGGCCGGAACCTCCTCGGCGGCAACGGCATCGTGACCGACTTTGAAATGGCCAAGATCTTCGCAGACGCTGAAGCCATCTACTCCTACGAGGGAACGCACGAAATCAACACCCTCGTCACCGGCCGCGCCATCACCGGTATCTCGGCGATCGTCTGACCCGTTGCGGACCGTACCCGCGAGTGCGCCGCCGGGCACTACGGCGGTGCACTTAGGGGCAGCAGGATGGATGGCCGCAGGTCCATCACAAACTGCAGCGGATTCACATAATCCTCGCCGCGCCGGACGCCCCAGTGCACGCAGGAAGCGGCCGGGCAATGGCCCGGGAGAAGAGTGCCGATTACCTGGCCCGCGTCCACCGCACTGCCGGCCGCCAGGCTGCTCTCCACAGGTTCAAAGCTGCTGCGCAGGCCGTTGCCGTGGTCGATGGTGATCACCGGCCGGTCCACCACAACCCCCACGAAGCTGACGGTTCCGGCCGCCGGCGAGGTGACCGGGGCGCCGTCGGGCGCTGTTCCAAGGTCCACGCCCCGATGGCCGCTGAGCCACGGCTTGGGCGGCGGGTCGAAGTTCCGAAGAACCGGCGGGCGGGGGGATACCGGCCATTGCCAGGAGGGCGCGGCCTCCCCGGCGGCGGGTGCCGGACCGAAGGCAAGGGTCTCCCCGGCGGGGGCAAGGGAAGCGGGCAGCAGGAGCAGGGCTGCGAGCAGTACCGGAGGTTTCATATGCCCAGCCTGCACCGCTTGAAAAGGAGCTGGCAGGGGCGGGCCGGCCTATGTGGATAAGGCCGTGCGCCGGCGTCATTCCTGTCCTCCGGGTGCGGGCGCCTGTAGTACACTTGATGGAGCAGTTTGCTGCGCCCTCAACGCTTTCCGTCCGGCGGCTATCCCACTGGTTTTTCCCACGGTATACGCCCCTGTCCGGGTTTGCGTCGGCACGTCTCATTCAGGAGTGTGGGGGAGCGGCAGCTGACTACGCGCATCCAGCCCTCCGCTGGAGGATCATGCTTCTTGCGGTCAGCACCCTGGTGCTGATGAGAAGCGCGATGGATGCCAGGAGCACGGCCCGCCCGGGCCACGCTAATCAACCGTCAACTATTGGCAGGGTAAGAAGCCTTCGGGGTTTCTCATGAATGACCTGCCGGAAGGAGCGTCGGCATGCCCGTCGTAACTATGCGCCAGCTGCTTGACAGCGGCGTCCACTTTGGACACCAGACCCGCCGTTGGAACCCGAAGATGAAGCGCTTCATCTTCACGGAGCGCAACGGCATCTACATCATTGACCTTCAGCAGTCGCTGTCCTACATCGACCGCGCCTACGAGTTCGTGAAGGCCACCGTTGCACACGGCGGCACCGTTCTCTTCGTCGGCACCAAGAAGCAGGCCCAGGAAGCAATTGCCGAGCAGGCAACCCGCGTTGGCCAGCCGTACGTGAACCAGCGTTGGCTCGGTGGTATGCTGACCAACTTCCAGACGGTCGCCAAGCGCATCCAGCGCATGAAGGAACTCGAAGAGATCGACTTCGACGACGTCGCCGGCTCCGCGTACACCAAGAAGGAGCTGCTGCTCCTCAAGCGCGAGCTCACCAAGCTCGAGTCCAACCTCGGCGGTATCCGCAACCTGACCAAGGCACCCTCCGTGCTCTGGATCGTGGACACCAAGAAGGAGCACCTCGCCGTTGACGAGGCCAAGAAGCTGAACATCCCGGTTGTGGCCATCCTGGACACCAACTGCGATCCGGACGAGGTCGACTTCCCGATTCCGGGCAACGACGACGCCATCCGCTCCGTGAACCTCCTGACCCGCGTTGTTGCCGACGCCGTTGCCGAGGGCCTCATCGCCCGCAACAACCGCGCCACCGGCACCACCGAAGCTCCGGAAGAGCCCCTTGCCGAGTGGGAGCGCGAACTCCTCGAAGGCAGCAAGGCTGAAGAAGCTGCTGCTGCCGCTCCTTCTGCTCCGGCAGAGGAAGTTGAAGCTCCGGCTGCTGCCGAGGAAGCTTCTCCGGCAGAAGAAGCTGCTGCTCCGGCTGAAGACGCCAAGTAACAACTAAACCCGGATTCTCCAGCGCCTGCGGCGCCGGAGCTGCTGACAGGATGGCGGCCCACCAGGTGGGCTGCTGTCCTGTCGGTCCGTACACCACACCAAATTTCTAGACAGAGGGGTTCACATGGCGAACTACACTGCCGCGGACATCAAGGCCCTGCGCGAGCGCACCGGCGCCGGCATGATGGACGTCAAGAAGGCTCTTGACGAAGCCAACGGTGACGCCGAAAAGGCCATCGAAATCATCCGCATCAAGGGCCTCAAGGGCGCTACCAAGCGCGAGGGCCGCTCCACCGCTGAAGGCCTGGTGGCTGCCAAGGTCAGCAACGGCGTCGGCGTTATGATCGAGGTCAACTGCGAGACCGACTTCGTAGCCAAGGCTGACAAGTTCATCCAGCTGGCCGACAAGGTCCTGGCCGTTGCCGTCGAGTCCGGCGCAGCCGACCTCGAGACCCTGCTGGCCACCGAAGTTGACGGCAAGCCGCTCTCCGAGGTCGTCGTCGAAGAAGGCGCTGTCCTGGGTGAAAAGGTTGTTGTCCGCCGCGTTTCCCGCGTCGAGGGCGCAACGGTTGACGCTTACCTGCACAAGACCTCCAAGGACCTCCCGGCCCAGGTTGGCGTGCTGTTCGCTGTTGACGGTGAAGGCGAAGCCGCTGCCACCGCCGCCCACGATGTGGCAGTCCACATCGCTGCCATGGCCCCGAACTACCTGACCCGCGAAGACGTTCCGTCTGACCTGGTTGAGTCCGAGCGCCGCATCGCCGAAGAGACCGCAAAGGCAGAGGGCAAGCCCGAAGCCGCGCTCACCAAGATTGTGGAAGGCCGCGTAACCGGCTTCTACAAGGGTGAGGTCCTGGTTGACCAGGCATTCGCGAAGGACGCCAAGAAGTCCGTGGCACAGGTCCTCGAAGAGGCCGGTGTCAAGGGAACCGCGTTCACGCGTTTCCGCGTCGGCTCCTAGTCGAAACAGCAAGGGGGTGGCCACTTCGGTGGCCGCCCCTTTTGCATGCGCGGGGACGCCCCGTATGGGACAGGCCCCGTATGGGACCTTTCGCCGCGCAGCAGGATAACCTTTTTTAGAGTTCACCAACGGGAAGGCATCATGGAAGCCGTCAACACTGTAGTCCAGCCAGAGAAAAGTCGACGCCGGGTCCTCCTGAAGCTTTCCGGCGAGGTCTTCGGCGGCGGGAAGCTGGGCGTTGATCCCGAGACCGTCCGCGATGTCGCCAAGCAGATCGCAGCAGCCGTCCCCGAAGTGGAAGTGGCAATCGTCGTTGGTGGCGGCAACTTCTTCCGCGGTGCGGAACTTTCGCAGAGCGGCATGGACCGCTCAAGGGCCGACTATATGGGCATGCTCGGTACGGTGATGAACTGCCTGGCACTGCAGGATTTCCTGGAGCAGGCCGGAGTCGAGACCAGGGTCCAGAGCGCCATCACCATGGGACAGGTTGCAGAAGCGTACATTCCCCGCCGCGCCATCCGGCACATGGAAAAGGGCCGTGTGGTCATCTTCGGAGCGGGTGCGGGACTGCCGTACTTCTCCACCGACACCGTTGCCGCCCAGCGTGCCCTCGAAGTCCATGCCGACGTCGTCCTGATGGCCAAGAGCGGTGTGGACGCCGTGTACACGGCCGACCCGAAAAAGGACCCCTCTGCCGAACGGCTCGAGACCCTCAGCTATGACGATGCCCTCCGCCGCGACATCCGCGTCATGGACCAGACCGCGATGACCATGTGCAAGGACAACAACCTCTCGATGGTGGTCTTTGGCATGGAGGGCGAAGGCAACGTCACCCGGGCCATCCTGGGCGAGAAGCTGGGCACCCTGGTCACGGCCTAGCTACGGCTAGGATGTCTTCAGGACAGTTCCGGCCCCTGCCTTCGCGGCATGGGGCGGAAGCAATACAGAACGACGTTTTGTGCATGGACCCGGCGCCCCGGACTGCACCAGAACCTTCAGGAGAGACCGTGATCGAAGAAACCTTGCTCGAAGCCGAAGAAAAGATGGACAAGGCCGTTGAGGTAGCCAAGGAAGACTTCGCTTCCATCCGCACCGGACGTGCCAACCCTGGCCTCTACAACAAGGTCCTGGTGGACTACTACGGCTCACCCACGCCGTTGCAGCAGCTCGCCTCGTTCGCCATTCCGGACGCCCGCACCATCCTCATCACCCCCTTCGACAAGACGGCCCTGCGCGACATCGAACGTGCGCTCAGCGATTCCGAGGTCGGTGCCAACCCGTCCAATGACGGCAACGTCATCCGGATCACCATTCCGGAGCTGACCAAGGAACGCCGCAAGGAGTACGTCAAGATCGTCAAGACCAAGGGCGAGGACGCCAAAGTCTCCATCCGTAACATCCGCCGCAAGGCCAAGGAAACCCTCGACAAGCTGGTCAAGGACGGCGAGGCCGGCGAGGACGAGGGCACCCGCGCCGAAAAGGAACTGGACGGCCTCACCAAGGCGCACGTGGACGGCATCGACGAGCTGCTCAAGCGCAAGGAAGCAGAGCTGCTCGAAGTCTGATGGGCCAGGCAGAGCAGGCCCCGGCACAACGGGCGCGCACACGGGGGAAGCAGCCCAGGACCAACCCGACGCCGAAGGCCGGGCGGAACCTGCCGGCCGCGGTGGTGGTGGGCCTGGCAATGCTCTTCGCCGTGCTGGGCGGGCTTCTGTTCCTCCCCCTCGGCTTTGTTGCGGTCACCACCGCCTTCGCGGTCTTTGGGGTGTGGGAAATCTTCCGTGCCCTGGAGGCGAACGGGACAAGGATGCCCATAGTGCCGGTGATGACCGGAACGGTGGCGATGCCCTTTGCCGCCTACTTCGGCGGGATCGAGAGCCTGCTTTTCGCCATGCTGTTGAGCTCCGTTGCCGTACTGCTGTGGCGTTCCATCGAAAGCGCGGCCGGTTCGGCCAACAGCATTTTCGCGGGCGTCTTCACCCTGGGCTGGGTGCCGTTCTTCATCAGCTTCGCAGCGCTCCCGCTGCATGCTTCGGGCGGTGCTACTCCGCTGGGCTTCTGGCCGGGAGGAACAATTCCCGACGGCGCGTGGCAGGTGGCCGTCATGCTGCTGCTGGTGGTGTCCAACGATACCTTTGGCTATCTCGTGGGTGCGTCCCTGGGCAAGCACCCGATGGCGCCCAAGATCAGTCCGAAGAAATCGTGGGAAGGGTTTGCCGGTTCCATCGGCGGCGCGATACTCATCGGCGTACTGGCCAGTCTCTTTCTACTGGACAAACCCTGGTGGGTGGGTGTGGTCCTTGCGGTGGGACTCGTGGCGGCCTCCACAGGCGGTGACCTCGCCGAATCCATGGTCAAGCGCGAACTGGGAGTCAAGGACATGAGCAGCATCCTGCCGGGACACGGCGGCGTCATGGACCGGCTGGACTCCATCGTTTTTGCAGCCCCGGCGGCTTTTGTCTTGTACGGCCTCGTTTCGGGGGCCTGAAACACACACCCCCGGCCGGACCCGGACGCCAATAGACTGGTGCAGGAGCGGTACGGCTTGAAGAGCATCGAAGGAATTGAAAGTGGCATTGGACATTCATCGGCAGATCCCTGCGTCCTTTGAGCGGGTGCAGCGCAGCGATTACGGCTACAACGCCAAGCAGGTGGACCAGTTCCTGCAGCGGGCGCGGGTATCACTTGAAACCCCCGACGCCGCGGCGGAGCCTGTCAACAGTGCTGATGTCAGGGCAGTTTCCTTTGATCCGGTCAAGGGCGGTTACTCCGCCGCCGTCGTGGACGCAGCCCTGGACCGCCTGGAAGACGCCTTCGCTCGCCGGGAGCGCGACGAGCTGATCGCTGCCCGCGGCGAGGATGCCTGGCTGCGCGAAATTGGCAACCTGTCCGGCATCCTCCGGGGCCGGCTTCACCGCCCTGACGGAGACCGCTTCCGCCGTCCCGCAAGGAAGAAGGCACGCAGCTACAACACCGCTGACGTGGACCGGTTGTGCCACGAACTCATCGCCTACCTGGAACAGGACAAGCCGCTCAGCGTCGACAACGTCCGCCGGGCAGTCTTCCGTCCCTCCGTTGGCCGTGACGGGTACGAGGAAACCCAGGTGGACGCTTTCCTGGACCGCGTGGTGGAACTGATGGCAGCCATCGACTGATTCTGAGAGTCAGCGCTCTGTGGCCAGCGGCCGTTCCGGGGTGTGGAGCCGGGTCATGACCCGTGACATCGTCTTGGGGACCCTCCGAACGGTGGCACGCGAAACAACCACCATCACGGCGAAGGCCGCCGGCACCGTCCAGGCCGCGGGCTGCGCAAGCCAGGGCGCCAGGTTGGACGCGCCCGCCACGGCGCCCGCGATCATCGCCCCGCCGCACAGCACCCCGCCCGTCAGCATCCCGGCGATGGCACCGGCGTCGGTGAGCCCACGCCACCAAATGCCCAACAGGAGTACGGGGCAGACTGTGGAGGCGGTGAAGGCGAAGACCAGGCCCACGCTGCCGGCAAGCGCCAGTGAGTCCGTCATGGAGGCGAAACCCAACGGCACCACGATCGAGATCACCGCCGCCAGCCGGAAGCCACCTACGCCGGCGCCCAGGACGTCCTGGCTGATAACGCCGGCAAGGGATACCACCAGCCCCGATGTAGTGGAGAGGAAGGCGGCAAAGGCGCCGGCCACCACAAAAGCCGAGAGCAGGTCGCCGGCGGCACCGCCCACCAGTTCGCCGGGGAGCAGCAGCACCATGGCATCGGCCTGGTTGGCGCGGGCGAGGCTTGGCGCAAACATCCTGGCCACCAGTCCGTAGGCGGTGGGGAACAGGTAGAACACGGACAACAGGCCCAGGACGATCAGCGTGGTCCGCCGGGCGGAATGGCCGTCCGGGTTGGTGTAGAAGCGGACCAGCACGTGCGGCAGCCCGAGGGTGCCGAAGAGGAGGGCCACCAGCAGCGACACGTTCTGGTACACCCCGGCAGGGGCCAGGTCCGTGGGGTTCACAGCAGGCGGAGACAGGGCAGGGGTGCCGTTCCCCGCGAGCATAAAGACGATAAACAGGATAGGAACCGCCAGGGCCGTGAGCTTGAGCCAGTACTGGAAGGCCTGGACAAAAGTGATGGAACGCATCCCGCCGGCAACCACCGTCAGGCACACAACAATCACCACAGCCACCGATCCCACCCAGGAAGGCAGCCCTGTGGTGATCCGGATGGTCAAAGCGGCACCATGGAGCTGAGGCACGATATACAGCCAGCCCACCAGCACCACCACGAGGCTGGTGACCTTCCTGACCGCCCGCGAGTCCAGCCTTGCCTCGGTAAAATCAGGAATCGTGTAGGCGCCGGAGCGCCGCAAAGGCGCAGCAACAAACAGCAGCAGCATCAGGTACCCGGCGGTGTAACCCACCGGGAACCACAAGGCGTCCGTCCCGCTGACAGCAGAATGAGCCCGGCAACCCCAAGGAAACTTGCGGCCGAAAGGTACTCACCGCCAATGGCCGAGGCATTCCACCAGGGCCGGACGGTCCGGGAAGCAACATAGAAGTCGCCCGTGGTCCGCGAGATCCGCAGGCCGTAGAAGCCGATCACCGCAGTGGCTACGGACACTACGGTGAGCGCGGCTATGGCCACGCCTGGATTCATGGCGCCGTCACTGGTCCTTTGCCAGGTCGCGGTAACGCGCCTCGTTGCGCGCGGCGGTCCGGATGTACAGCCAGGCGCTGAGCCCGATCAGGGGGTAGATGCCTGCGCCCAGGAGAAGCCAGTCAAAGGGGATCCCCGCAATGCGGGTCTCTTTCAAGCCGGGCACCACGGCCAGCAGCAGCGGAAAGGCGCCAAGGATCAGCAGGAAACCGCCCGCCACCACCAGGGCCAGCCGGAGCTGGGACCGGATGAGCGACCTGACGAAGACCTGCCCCACTTCGGAGTCCTGCGCCGCTTCCCGGCTGTCGCGGGGAGGAAGCGCTGCCGAGCGCGGTGCAGTGACCCGTACCCTGCTCATGCGTGCGGCCTGATCCGGGTGGCGCCCAGCTTTTCGCGGACTGTTGGCAGGTGGCGCCGGCTGATGGGAAGGCCGGCGCCGGCAACCGTGACGCTGGGACCGTCCGCAGCAAGCTTCATGGATGTCACGTGCTTGAGGGCAACGAGGTAGGAGCGGTGCGTCCGGATGAAGCCCGCGTCCGCCCACTGCTGCTCGAGGTCAGCCAGCGGCACCCGGATCAGGTAACTCGCATCCGCCGTGTGCAGCCTGGCGTAGTCGCCCTGGGCCTGGACATACGTCACGTCGTCGCGCCTGATCATCCTGGTGGTTCCGCCCTGGTCAACGGTGATCATCTCCGGTGCGGTACCGCCGTCGCGCAGTTCACTGATGCGCCCCACCGACCTGGCCAGCCGTTCTGCCCGGACCGGCTTCAGCAGGTAGTCCACGGCGGCGAGTTCGAACGCCTTCAGCGCGTGGTCCTCGTCTGCGGTCACAAAGACCACCGCCGGGGGATTCCTGCTCCCGGCGATGGCGCGTGCGATATCCAGCCCGGAGACCGCCGGCATATGGATGTCAAGGAAGACGGCGTCAACAGGGCTGGCTGCAAGGGCCCGGAGGGCCTCGGTGCCGGAGGTGGCGCGGAGGACGGTGCCGATGCGGTCGTCCCGCCCCAGGAGGAAGGCCAGTTCCTCGACGGCGGGCAGCTCGTCATCGACGACGAGGACGTTAATCATGTTCCTAGGGTACTTTCCGGCGGAAGCAGCAGGTTCACGCGTCGTGCCCCGGCTGCGACTTCGGGACCCGCATGGTGATCAGCGTCCCCTCCCCGGGGGCGGTGTCGATGACCAGGCCGTGGTCATTGCCGTAGACCTGGCGGAGGCGGGCGTCCACGTTCCGCAGGCCCACGTGCTCGCCGTCGGTATGGCCGGCAAGCACGGACTGCAGCTGCGCAGGGTCCATGCCCACGCCGTCGTCCTCAATCCTCACCTCGGCGAAAGCGCCGGCGTCGTTCGCGCTGATGCTGATGTGCCCCGGCCCTTCCTTGGCCTCCAGACCGTGCCGCACCGCGTTTTCCACCAGCGGCTGCAGGCTGAGGAAGGGGATGACGGTGCTGAGGACCTCCGGCGCCACCCGCAGGCTGACCTGGACGCGCTCGCCGAACCGGGCACGTTCCAGGAGGAGGTAGCGGTCAATGCAGCGAAGCTCCTCCGCGAGCGTGGTGAAGTCGCCGTGCCGGCGAAAGGAGTAGCGCGTGAAATCGGCGAACTCCACCACCAACTCACGTGCCCGGGCGGGGTCGGTGTTGATGAAGGACGCTATGGCGTTGAGCGAGTTGTAGATGAAGTGCGGGCTGATCTGGGCGCGCAGCGCGCGTACCTCGGCCTCCATCAGCAGTGTCCGTGACGCGTCCAGCTCCGCAAGTTCCACCTGCACGGCCACCCAGTCGGCCACTTCGCCGGTGGCCCGCACCAGTCCCGCGCTTGTTGACGGTGCGAAGGCGGCGACGGCGCCCACCACCCGGGTCCCGGCCCGCACCGGGGCAATCACCGCGGCGAGCTGACCGCCCGTGCCGCTCTTCTGGGCACCACCCCGCCCTGCCGGCCGGCCGGGCGGAAGAACTGCCGTCCGCCCGCCTGCCAGCACCCCTTCGGCGAGATCCATCAACTGCGGCTTCAGTTCTTCGGCGGCCCCGTCCCACGCAAGCACCCCTGTGGTATCGGTGATGGCCAGCGCCTCGCAGCCCAGCAGCGTGCGCAGCTGCCGGCTGGCTTTCGCCGCACCCGCGGGGTTGAGGCCGCGCCGAAGATGCTGGCCTGCCTGGGATGCCGCGTGCAGCGTGTGGTACGTCGCGCGTTCGGCGTCCGTGCCGAGGTCCCGGAAGGAGCGCAGCACCTTGAGTCCCACGCCGACGACGACGGCGACGGCCATGGCGATCACGGCCACGGCCGCGGCAGTCAGGAGGGGGGAGTCCGGCATGGTGCCCAGCGTAATGGCGGGTGCCGTTTGTCGCAGCATCCCGACCGTTGAGCGACCGCCGGCGAGCCGGATCTTTCATGTGCCGCCATCGCCCAGCAGAGTGATTGCAGTCACACTTGCGGTATTCCTGACAGGATTTGCGGCTGGTGTGTCCAAGGCAAGTCTCAATGAGGAGGAACGATGGGTAACGATGCCCACACTCCGGACGCAGCGGCGTCCGTGGACTTTGAACAGGTCCAGTCGACCGAGCAGTTCCAGGAACTGCGCAAGCGTCACCGCAGCTTTGTCTTCCCCATGGCAATCGCATTCCTGCTGTGGTACTTCGCGTACGTCCTGCTGGCGGACTACGCAGTGGGCTTTATGTCCACCAAGGTCTGGGGCAACATCAACGTTGGCCTGATTCTGGGCCTGCTCCAGTTCGTCTCGACGTTTGCGATCACCAGCTGGTACGTCAGCTACTCCAACCGGAAGCTGGACCCCATCGCCGCAGAAATCCGCGATGAAATCGAAGGGCACGAATTTGATAAGGACGGCAACCGAGTGGGCGGGGTAAACAAATGATCGGGATCGCCACAGCGGTGGACGTGGCCGCCCTCAAGGACACCACCCTGCTGAACATGGGCGTCTTTGCCTTGTTCGTGGCCGTGACCATGGTCATTGTGTTCCGCGCCAGCCGGAACAACAAAACCGCGGCCGACTACTACGCCGCCGGCCGCTCCTTCACCGGCTCGCAGAACGGAACGGCCATCGCAGGGGACTACCTCTCGGCAGCCTCGTTCCTGGGCATCACCGGAGCCATCGCCATCAATGGCTACGACGGTTTTATGTACTCCATCGGCTTCCTGGTCGCATGGCTTGTGGCGCTGCTGCTCGTTGCCGAGCTCCTGCGCAACACGGGCAAGTTCACCATGGCAGACGTGCTGTCCTTCCGCCTCAAGCAGCGGCCCGTCCGCATTGCCGCCGCCATCTCCACCCTGGCTGTCTGCTTCTTCTACCTCCTGGCCCAGATGGCAGGCGCCGGAAGCCTTGTGTCGCTGCTGCTCGGCATCAGCGACTGGGGCGGACAGGCATTGGTGATCATCGTCGTCGGCGGCCTCATGATCATGTACGTGCTCATCGGTGGCATGAAGGGCACCACCTGGGTGCAGATCATCAAGGCAGTCCTGCTCATCGCCGGAGCGGCCGTGATGACCCTCTGGGTCCTGGCGATTTACGGCTTCAACCTCTCCAGCCTGCTGGGTGCGGCAGTGGAGACGGCGAACAACCCCGCCGTCCTTAATCCGGGCCTGCAGTACGGCAAGACCGAGACGTCCAAGCTGGACTTTATGTCCCTGGGCCTCGCGCTGGTCCTCGGAACTGCCGCCCTGCCGCACGTCCTGATGCGCTTCTACACCGTCCCCACGGCCAAGGAAGCCCGCAAGTCCGTGGTGTGGGCCATCTGGCTGATTGGCCTGTTCTACCTCTTCACGTTGGTGCTCGGCTACGGCGCAGCTGCACTCGTGGGTTCGGAAACCATCCGGACGGCACCCGGCGGCGTGAATGCCGCGGCCCCGCTGCTGGCCTTCTACCTGGGCGGACCGCTCCTGCTGGGCTTCATCTCGGCGGTTGCGTTTGCCACCATCCTCGCCGTTGTGGCCGGCCTGACCATCACGGCCGCCGCGTCCTTCGCCCACGACATCTACGCCAGCGTCATCTCCAAGGGCAAGGCCGACGCCGACACTGAAGTTAAAGTGGCCCGGCGCACCGTGGTGGTCATCGGTATCCTGGCCATCCTGGGCGGCATCCTCGCCAACGGGCAGAACGTGGCGTTCCTCGTGGCGTTGGCATTCGCCGTCGCCGCCTCCGCCAACCTGCCCACCATCGTCTACTCCTTGTTCTGGCGGAAGTTCACCACGCAGGGCGCAGTGTGGAGCATGTACGGCGGGCTTGGCGCCGCGATTGTCCTGATCATCTTCTCGCCGGTGGTTTCCGGCGGAGCGACTTCGATGATCAAGGACGCCAACTTCGCGATCTTCCCGCTGAGCAACCCGGGCATCGTGTCCATTCCGCTGGCGTTCTTCCTCGGCTGGCTGGGAACCGTCCTGGACAAGAGGCGCGAAGATCCGGCGAAGCAGGCCGAAATGGAAGTCCGGTCCCTCACCGGTGTCGGGGCAGAAAAGGCAGTCAACCACTAACTGTCGCGGACCGCTTATCTGCCATTGCAGAGAAGAGCCTCGGCGCTGCGGCGCCGAGGCTCTTTCGTGTCTTTCGGTGGAGCTTAGCTGTGTGGGGCTTATCTGTGTGGAGCTTATCGGTGTGGAGGTGTTGTGAGGAGGCAGTTGTGGAGCTGGACCGGTGTGGGCCTAAGCCTTCGGCCGGAGCTTGATATTGGTCATCTTCAGCTCCTCGGTGCCTTCGAAGCGGTAGGCAAGGTCTACTTCCTTGCCATCACAGGTGATGACACCCGCCACGTCCGCCGCCTTGACCCCGTTGTCGGTGCCCACCTTGAAGTCGTTGTAGGACGGCTTGCACGAATCATTCATCTCCAGGGTGTCCACTCCAGCGATAAACGCTTCCATTGACAACTGTTCCTTCAGGGCAGGGTCGAGGTACTCATCGTAGGCCTGCGAGCTCTGGCCGCTGATGACCATCCTGGTGAAACCGTCAGCAAGGCCCCTCGCCTGGTTGGTGGCATTCCCCACCACGTTGACCAGGATGATGATGCCCAGGACCACCAGAAGCAGGACGCCGCCGATGCTCGCCAGAATGATCCAGAGTTTCCGCCGGCTCTTGACCGGGGGCTGCTGGTACGGTTCCTGGGGACTGCTCAAGATGGGGCCTTTCCGGCGTGGTGCATGGCACCGCCTGGTTGCGGGGACCTCCCGGAACCCGTGATTAACTTGCAACAGCCTATAGCCCGGGCTGCCGCCGTCGTACTTTCGTGGCGGTGGCAGTCCGCGGTGCTGTCAGCCGCCTTGCGGGCCCCGCTCCAGCAGGGGCTGCACGCGGAAGGGAATGAGCTCACCCATAGCCAGCGCAGTATCGGTCCGGTCCACGCCGTCGCACGCAAGAATCTTCCCGTTGATGCGGAAGAGGTCCTCGGCGTCCAGTGCCACCACCCGGAGCAGCAGGTCGGCGGAGCCCGTCAGCCCGTAGCCTTCGAGGATTTCCGGGACCTCGGCCAGGGCTGTCGCCAGCTGGGCAAGCTTCTGCTGCTGGACATGGACGGAAATGAACGCCATCAGCGGATACCCGAGCGCCACCGGATTGATCCTGCGTTCGAAGGACAGGAACACGTGCTTTTTCTCCAGCTGGGCCATCCGTGCCTGCACGGTATTCCTGGACAGGCCCAGCTTCTGGGCCAGGGCCACTACCGTCCGCCGCGGATCCTGGGCCAGGGCAGCTAAAAGGCGGGTGTCGGTGCCATCCAAAGCTTGCATAATGCGCAACGTTAGCACCGTCACAAGACGCCTGGCAGAGCATTGTGCTCAACGATGGCGCTGGCGGTTGTACCCAATGAGCATTGTGAGTAGGGTCACAGTATCCGGGGCAACGGCGCCCGGGGGCCGGCGGCCAGCGGGATCACAAGTCCCGGAATCCGCGGGTCAACAACGTGAGAAGGTGCGGCTATCGTGTCTACAGGCGGAACGGGCCAGGACGGCGCAAATACCCCAGGTGCAGGTGCCCCAAGCGCTGAGGCCAGGGCGGATATCCACGGGCAGGGCAAGGGCCTCGTCCAGCTGATTACTCCCTCCGGGGAGCGGGTAAGCCACCCGGAATTCGACCCCTGGGTACAGGACGTTACGGACGAGCAGTTGTGCTCGCTGTTCGAGGACATGACTGTTGTCCGGCGCATCGACGTCGAAGCCACGGCCCTGCAGAGGCAGGGTGAGCTCGCACTGTGGCCGCCCCTCCTGGGGCAGGAAGCGGCGCAGGTGGGCTCCGGCCGGTCCCTCCGGGCGGATGACTTCGTTTTTTCCAGCTACCGCGAAAACGGTGTTGCCTACTGCCGGGGTGTCGACCTGACGGACATCATCCGGGTCTGGCGCGGCAATGCCTCCTCCGGCTGGGATCCGTACTCCATCAACATGGCCACGCCGCAGATCATCATCGGCGCGCAGACCCTGCACGCCACCGGGTACGCCATGGGCATTCAGAACGACGGCGCAGATTCCGCGGCGGTGACGTATTTCGGCGACGGCGCAACCAGCGAGGGCGACGTCAACGAGGCGATGGTTTTCGCCGCGAGTTTCCAGGTGCCTGTGGTTTTTTTCTGCACCAACAACCATTGGGCCATCTCCGAGCCGGTGCGGCTTCAGTCGCATATCCAGCTGGCGGACAGGGCGGCCGGGTTCGGCATCCCCAGCCTTCGGGTGGACGGCAATGACGTCCTGGCCGTGATGGCCGCAACGCGGGTGGCCCTGGACCGTGCCCGGCGCGGCGGCGGTCCCACCTTCATTGAGGCGGTCAGCTACCGGATGGGTCCGCACACCACTGCCGATGACCCCACCCGCTACCGCGACGCGAATGAACTGGAGGATTGGGCAGCGAAGGACCCCATCAGCCGGGTGGAAGCGCTCCTGGACCGCAAGGGCCTGCTGACGGCAGCGCTGAAGCAACAGGTCAAGGACAGGGCCGACGCCGTCGCCCGTGAAATGCGCACAGGCTGCACCACCATGCCGGAGCCGCAGCCGCTGGACGTTTTTAAGCACGTCTACAGCACCCCCAACTCCTGGCTGGACCGGCAGCAGGACCACTACACCCGTTACCTGGCCTCCTTCGGTGATCCCGCAGAAGCCGTCTCAGAAGAAGGTGCACGCTGATGACCCAGATGACCTTTGCCCGCGCCATCAACGCCGGTCTCCGCAAATCCCTTGAGAACGATCCCAAGGTAATCCTCCTCGGCGAGGACATCGGTGCCCTGGGCGGCGTCTTCAGGATCACCGACGGGCTTCAGAAGGACTTCGGCAAGCACCGCGTGGTGGACACGCCCCTGGCAGAGTCCGCCATCGTTGGAACCGCTGTAGGGCTGGCCTACCGCGGCTACCGTCCCGTGGTGGAGATCCAGTTCGACGGCTTTATCTACCCGGCTTTCGACCAGATCGTCAGCCAGGTGGCCAAGCTCCACTACCGGACACGTGGCGCCGTGAAAATGCCCATCACCATCAGGGTCCCCTTCGGCGGCGGCATCGGCTCACCCGAACACCACTCGGAATCCCCGGAAGCCTACTTCACCCACACCTCCGGGCTGCGGGTGGTGACCGTCTCCAACCCGCAGGACGCCCACACCGTCATCCAGCAGGCCATCTCCTGCGACGACCCCGTCCTCTATTTCGAGCCCAAGCGCCGCTATCACGACAAAGGCGAAGTGGATGAGTCAGTTGATCCGAACTCCGCCGTACCCATGGACAGGGCCAGTGTGCTGACGGAAGGTGCCGACCTCACGTTGGTGGCATACGGCCCGCTGGTGAAGACTGCACGGGACGCCGCCCTGGCCGCCGCAGATGAAGGGATCTCCATCGAGGTCATCGACCTGCGCTCGCTGGCCCCCGTGGACTACGACACTGTGGTGGCCTCGGTCCGCAAGACCGGCCGGCTGGTGGTGACCCATGAGGCCGGCCAGTCCGGCGGCATCGGTGCGGAGGTGGCGGCCAGCATTACCGAGCGCTGCTTCTACTACCTCGAAGCCGCGCCTGTGCGGGTTACCGGTTTCGACATCCCGTACCCGTACTCCAAGTTGGAGATGCACCACCTGCCGGGCCTGGACCGCATCCTCGACGGCGTGGACCGCGCCCTGGGCCGGCCGAACTCCCTCAGCGGGCTGGAAGGATGAGCGCCACCATGATCAAGGAATTCCGGCTCCCGGACCTGGGCGAAGGGCTTACTGAATCAGAAATCCTCAGCTGGAAGGTTGGGGTAGGGGATACCGTCAGCCTCAACCAGGTGATCGCGGAGGTCGAAACCGCCAAGGCAGTGGTCGAGCTGCCGTCCCCCTTCGCGGGAGTCATCAGGGAGCTGCACGAACAACCCGGCACCATCGTGGAGGTGGGCAAGCCCATCGTCTCGTTCGAGGTAGCGGACGACGCCGGTAACCCCTCGTCAGGGCCCGGCCCCGCCGCTTCGTCCCCGGCAGCTCCAGCGTCTCCCGCCGTGGGGCAGGAGGGGGAGCCTGCCAGGAGGCAACCCAACCTGGTGGGGTACGGCGCCGTCGTCGAAAGCTCGGCCCGGCCGGCACGCCGCCCCCGCAACGCTCTCCCGGTGGTTGAGTCTTTCCCAGTGACAGCCCCGGGGGTTGAGCCCGTCGAAACCCAGCCCGTCGAAACCCAGCCCGTCAAAACCCAGCCCGTCGAAACCCGCCCCCGGTCTACCCCGCCCGTGCGCAAGTTTGCGAAGGACTTGGGCGTGGACCTTGCACTGGTTGCAGCGACGGGACCTCAGGGCCTGATCACCCGCGAGGACGTCCAGCACTTTCTGGACGGCGGGGCGGCGGGCGCTGCTCCTGCCCGTGAGGCAGGGGCCGCCGTCGCGCTGCAAACCCGTCCAGGGGAGCGGGAAACCCGGACGCCCATCAAGGGCGTGCGGAAGTTCACGGCGGCGGCCATGGTGCAGAGCGCCTTCACCGCGCCGCATGTCACCGAGTTCCTCACGGTGGATGTCACTCCCGCCATGGAGCTGCTGGCCAGGCTAAAGGAAAGCCGCGAGTTCAGCGGCCACAAACTGACTCCACTCACCCTGGCGGCGAAGGCTGTGCTGATCGCGCTGCGCCGGAACCCCGCCCTGAACGCGCGGTGGGACGAGGCGAACCAGGAGATCGTGACGTTCAACTACGTGAACCTCGGCATCGCTGCCGCAACGCCAAGGGGACTGACAGTACCCAACATCAAGGACGCGGACTCGCTGTCACTCCTGCAGCTCGCCGATGCCCTTGCCGAACTCACCGAAAGTGCAAGGGCAGGCAAGACCACACCTGCCGAGCTGTCCGGGGGAACCATCTCGATCACCAACATCGGTGTGTTCGGGATCGACGCCGGCACACCCATCCTCAACCCGGGCGAAGCTGCCATCCTCGCGCTGGGGGCGGTGCGGAACACGCCGTGGGAGTATCAGGGCCAGGTGGCACTGCGCCAGGTCCTCACGCTGAGCCTGTCCTTCGACCACCGCCTGGTGGACGGGGAACAGGGCTCACGCTTCCTGGCAGACGTGGGCGGGATCCTCGCGGAGCCGGGGATGGCCCTCACGATGGTCTGAACTGGAGCTTTGGACAGCAAACACGACTCCGGCGGGCCCCACGTCCCGTCCGCTGTCCAAAAACTCCGGTTTTAGGGGGAGTCCTGCGGGACCTCCACCAGCAGCGCGGCCAGGGCCATGCGCTCCAGCAGGGGCCGGGCGGACCGGGCGGCCATTTTTCGGCCGTGGCTGCGGACGGAATGCGGCGTGGAGTTGATGAGCCCGAACGTGGCATGGGCGCGCATCCGGAGTTCCGCCATCTCGGTGCCCGGATGCAACTTGGCGAGCACGTCCACCCACACCTCGACATAACTGAGCTGGAGCGTGCGTACGGCCGACTGATCCTGTTCGGACAGGTTGCTGAAGTCCCGGTCCTGTACCCGGATGACGTCCGGCTTGCCGAGGGCGAAGTCCACCTGGAACTCCACCAGGCAGCGCAGGGCGGATGCGGGATCGGGATTTTGGGCAACCACCTCCAGTCCGCCGTCGAGCAGCTCCTGGCTGACGGTCACCAGCAGGTCGGCGAGGACCGCCTGTTTGCCGGGGAAGTGACGGTAGACGGCGGGGCCGCTGACCCCTGCAGCTGCCCCGAGGTCCTCAAGCGAAACGCGGTTGAACCCATTGACGGCGAACAGCGAAGCCGCGGCGGACAGCAGCGCCTGCCGGCGGTTCTCCTTCGCCTGGCCGCGCTGGGTAGAAGGCCCGTGCTGGGACGAAGACCCGCTCCCGGTCGAGGACGTGCGTTCGCCGGCCTGGGTGGCGTTGGTGCTGGCCACGTTTCCTCCTCGGACCGCAGATCTAGCCAGGGTGGTGTGTTGGACTTCACAGTTAAGACAGACTAACCTGAATTTCAGTTATTGGCCGCTAACCGAGTTGCCTTCGAGCAGCTTGGATCGGAACAGGAACGGACCGTCAATGGAGACCCTTGCCACCCGGCTCGACTCAACAGCGGAGGCCTATGCGTCGAACCGGGCAGCCCAGCTGGCGCTCGCCGAAGAGCTGCGGAAGAAGCTCGCCGACGCCGCCCTGGGCGGGCCCGAAAAGTCGAGGGAACGCCACGTGGCCAGGGGGAAACTCCTGCCCCGCGAGCGCATCAACCAGCTGCTGGATGACGGCAGCCCTTTCCTTGAGGTCGCCCCGCTGGCCGCCAACGGGATGTACAACGATGAGGCTCCCGGCGCCGGCGTCATTGCGGGAATCGGGCTGGTTCACGGCCGGCACGTGCTGGTGATTTCCAATGACGCCACCGTCAAGGGCGGAACGTACTATCCCATGACTGTGAAGAAGCACCTGCGGGCCCAGGAGATCGCCCTCGAAAACCGGCTGCCCTGTATCTACCTCGTGGATTCCGGCGGAGCTTTCCTGCCCAAGCAGGACGAGGTCTTTCCGGACCGGGACCACTTTGGCCGCATCTTCTACAACCAGGCCAGGCTCTCGGCGGCGAAGATTCCCCAGATCGCTTCGGTCATGGGTTCCTGCACGGCGGGAGGCGCCTACGTCCCTGCCATGAGCGATGAGACCGTTATCGTCCGGAACCAAGGGACCATCTTCCTGGGCGGGCCGCCGCTGGTAAAGGCCGCGATCGGTGAAATCGTCAGCCCGGAGGAACTCGGCGGCGGGGAAGTGCACTCGAGGATCTCCGGCGTGACCGACCACCTCGCCGAAAACGACGAACACGCCCTGCAGATCATCCGGGACATCGTCGCCACCCTGCCACCCCCGGCGCCACCGGCGTGGGAGGTGGCGGACGCCGTCGAACCCGCTGAAGACCCGGCAGGGCTCTACGGGGCTGTTCCCGCTGACGTCAATGCGCCGTACGACGTCCACGAGGTGATTGCCAGGCTGGTGGACGGCGGCCGTTTCCACGAATTCAAGAAGGAGTACGGCGCCACCCTGGTGACCGGCTTCGCCCGGCTACACGGGCACCCGGTGGGCATCGTGGCCAACAATGGTGTGCTGTTCAGTGAGTCTTCGCTGAAAGGCGCCCACTTCATTGAGTTGTGCGACCAGCGCGGGATCCCGCTGGTGTTCCTGCAGAACATCTCCGGTTTTATGGTGGGCAAGGACTCGGAGCAGGGCGGCATCGCCAAGAACGGCGCCAAGATGGTCACGGCCGTGGCCACGGCCCGCGTGCCCAAGTTGACGGTGGTGATCGGCGGCTCTTTCGGTGCGGGCAACTATTCCATGTGCGGCCGCGCCTATTCGCCGCGGTTCCTGTGGATGTGGCCCGCCGCCCGGATCTCCGTAATGGGAGGCAACCAGGCCTCCAGCGTCCTGGCCACCGTGAAGCGTGACCAGTACGAGGCTGCCGGCCAGGAGTGGTCCGCCGAGGACGAGGAAGCATTCAAAGCGCCCATCCGCCGGCAGTACGAGGACCAGGGCAGCCCCTACTACTCCACCGCGCGGCTGTGGGATGACGGCGTGATCGATCCGGCAGACACACGCACCGTCCTGGGCCTGGCGCTGGACGTGGTGTCCCGCACCCCGCTGCCGGAAACCTCCTTTGGCCTCTTCAGGATGTGAGCCACAATGACCATGCCCCTTTCGCCCGCTACCCGGCAGGAAACAGCCGTCACGGCGCCGCCAAACCAGGATGCACTTTTCGGCACAGTCCTGGTGGCCAACCGCGGCGAGATAGCCTGCCGCGTCATCCGCACGCTCCGCGCCCTGGGCATCAGGTCTGTCGCCGTTTACAGTGATGCCGACGCCGGCGCCCGGCACGTGCGCGAAGCAGACACTGCCGTCCGGATCGGTCCCGCCGCTGCCACGGAGAGCTACCTGAAGATCGAAGCCATCATCGAGGCCTGCCGGAAGACCGGCGCCGAAGCAGTGCACCCGGGCTATGGCTTCCTGAGCGAGAACGCGGACTTCGCCCGCGCCCTGGACCAGGCTGGCATCACCTTCATCGGCCCGGGCGTGGAGGCCCTGAACATGATGGGGGACAAGATCTGCTCCAAAAACCATGTGGCCGGATACGGCGTTCCCGTCGTCCCCGGGGTGGCGCAACCGGGAATGACAGACGGGCAACTGGTCCAGGCTGCCGAGGCTGTTGGTTTTCCGCTGCTCATCAAACCCTCCGCCGGTGGAGGCGGCAAGGGCATGCATGTGGTGGAACGCCCGGAGGACCTTAAAGCCGCGCTGTCCACGGCGCGGCGGGTGGCGGCAAGCGCCTTCAACGACGACACCCTGTTCCTGGAGCGGCTGGTGCCAACCCCCCGGCACATCGAGGTGCAGGTGCTCGCGGACAACCACGGCAACGTCATCCACCTCGGCGAGCGTGAATGCTCCCTGCAACGGCGGCACCAGAAGGTTATTGAAGAGGCACCGTCGCCGCTGCTCGAAGGGCTCCCCGAGGGCAGCGCGATCCGTGCCCGCATCGGCGAGGCCGCCTGCAACGCCGCGCGCAGCGTGAATTACAGCGGTGCCGGAACAGTGGAATTCCTCGTCTCCGATGATTCGCCGGAGGAGTTCTACTTCATGGAAATGAACACCCGGCTGCAGGTGGAGCACCCGGTCACCGAGATGGTGACCGGCATCGATCTCGTTGAATGGCAGGTGCGGATCGCCGCCGGCGAGGAACTCACCGTCCGGCAGTCCGATGTCGAACTTAACGGGCACGCAGTGGAAGCCCGCGTGTACGCCGAGGTGCCCGAGAAGAACTTCCTTCCCTCCACGGGCACTTTGCTCCTGCTGGACGAACTGCCCGGCGGGCCAAGGCGGCCCAGCGCCCCTTCCCGGACCCAGGTTACTGCCGGTAACGGCGTCGTGCGGGTGGACTCGTCCCTGGTGGAGGGCCTGGAACTTTCGGCCAGCTACGACCCCATGATGTCCAAGCTCATCGCCTGGGGCGGAAACCGCGCAGCCGCCCTGGCTACCCTCGACGCGGCGCTCGCCGGATATACAGCGCTGGGGCTGGACACCAACGTGGAGTACCTGCGGCTGCTCATCAATGATCCCGACGTCGGCGCGGGCCGGCTCGATACCGGCCTCATAGAGCGCAAACTGCCGGACCTCTCGTTTCGCCGGGTTGCCGATTCCGAACTGGTGGCGGCTGCGCTTCTCGCCGTCGCGGCCGAGGAACAGAACAACACACCCCTGCCGCCCGGCCCCTGGCACGCGCGGAATGGCTGGCGGCTGGGAGCACCGGCACCCCGGCGGGTCAGCTTGGGAACGCCCGACGGCGGCGTCGCAACAGTCCGCATCAGCGGTGCCGCTGCCGGGGGTACTGTCCTTGTGGCAGTGGACAGCGGACCCGCACGCCCGGCGCGGCTGGAGTTCCTTTCCCCGCGCGCGGCCGTGCTGACCCTGGACGGCCGCGCCACAACCTACGCTGTCGCCCAGGTCTTCCGCGGCCCGGCGGCCCCTGCATACGATTCGCCGGTCAGCGGGGTACCCGCGGAACTGTTCTTAGGCAACGGAGGCTGGTCCTGCCGGCTGGAGGTGCTCACCCGCGAGTCCCGGCTTGAGCGGGTGCTCGCTGCCATCCACCGGGAGGAGGGCGCCGCCGATCCCGCCGTTCGCTCACCGATGCCGGGAACGGTGGTGTCCGTTCCGGTCAGCGACGGCGAGGCCGTGGTGGCCGGACAGGTGTTGGTGTCCGTAGAGGCGATGAAGATGGAGCACCAGTTGCTGGCACCCCTGGACGGGACGGTCCACCTCAGCATCCGGCCGGGTGACCTCGTGAAGGCGGACCAGGTCCTGGCCACCATCCACCCGCATGCCGCCACGGATGGCACCCACCCCCTGAACATCGATTCATCCAATGGCGAAGGAGCCTAGACATGGCAGGTTTTGAACTCAGCGAGGAATACCAGGACCTCAGCGACACCGTGCGGGACTTCGCGGACAACGTTGTTGCTCCGGTATCGGCCAAGCACGACGAGGAACACAGCTTCCCGTATGAGGTAGTGAAGCAGATGGCGGAGATGGGGCTGTTCGGTCTGCCCTTCCCGGAGGAGTTCGGCGGCATGGGTGGTGACTACTTCGCCCTGGCCCTCGCACTGGAGCAACTGGGCCGCGTGGACCAGTCCGTCGCCATCACCCTTGAGGCAGGCGTGTCACTGGGCGCCATGCCCGTCTACCGGTTCGGTACCGACGAGCAGAAGGAGGAGTGGCTGCCCATGCTGGCGTCAGGCCAGGCGCTCGCCGGATTCGGCCTGACCGAACCGGAGGCGGGGTCGGACGCGGGCGGCACCAAAACCTCAGCCCGGCGGGAAGTCGTCGGAGACAAGACGAGTTGGGTGATCAACGGCAACAAGGAGTTCATCACCAACTCCGGCACGGACATCACCCGCCTGGTCACCGTCACCGCGGTGACGGGCCAGAAGGAACGGCCGGACGGCAGCCTCCAAAAGGAAATCTCCACCATCCTTGTGCCAACGGACACGCCCGGCTTCAGGGCCGAAAAACCGTACAACAAGGTGGGCTGGAATGCGTCCGATACCCACCCGTTGACGCTCAAGGATGTTCGGGTCCCGGAAGCGAACCTGCTGGGCGTGGAGGGACGCGGCTACGCGAACTTCCTGTCCATCCTCGATGAGGGCCGCATCGCCATCGCAGCCCTCGCCACCGGTGCGGCCCAGGGATGCGTGGACCTTTCGGTCAAATATGCCAAGGAACGCAGTGCCTTCGGTCACCAGATCGGCAAGTACCAGGCGATCTCGTTCAAGATCGCGCGCATGGAGGCAAGGGCCCATACCGCCCGCCTGGCCTATTACGATGCGGCGTTCCGCATGCTGGCCGGAAAGCCGTTCAAGACCCAGGCGGCCATCGCTAAGATGGTCGCAGGCGAGGCGGCCATGGACAACGCGCGGGATGCCACCCAGGTATTCGGCGGCTATGGCTTCATCAACGAGTTCACCGTGGCACGCCATTACCGCGACTCCAAGATCCTTGAAGTGGGGGAGGGCACCACGGAGGTCCAGCTGATGCTGATCGCCCGCGAACTGGGTCTGTAGGACGTGGGCCTGTAGTAACTGGGACTGTAGCCGGCCTGAAAGGATCACTGATGATTAACAAGGTTGTTGCCACCGCCGAGGAGGCCGTGGCGGACATCCCGGACGGCGCCTCGCTGGCCGTGGGCGGTTTCGGTTTGTGCGGCATCCCGGTGTCCCTCATTGACGCGCTGCACCGGGCCGGCACATCGGAGCTCGAAACGGTCAGCAACAACTGCGGTGTGGACGACTGGGGCCTGGGAATCCTGCTGCGCGACGGCCGGATCCGGCGCACCATCAGTTCCTACGTCGGCGAGAACAAGGAGTTCGCCCGGCAGTACCTGGCCGGCGAGCTTGAAGTGGTGCTCACCCCGCAGGGAACGCTGGCTGAGAAACTCCGGGCAGGCGGGGCCGGCATCCCGGCCTTTTACACCAAGGCGGGGGTCGGCACCCAGGTGTCCGAGGGGGGCCTGCCGCAAAAGTACGACGCCGAGGGCGGCATCGCCGTCGCGTCCCCACCGAAGGAGGTGCGTTCCTTCGCGGGGGTCGACTATGTGCTGGAGGAGGCTTTGACCCCGGACTTTGGTCTGGTCCACGCATGGAAGGGGGACCGACACGGAAACCTGGTCTTCCATGCCACCGCCATGAACTTCAACCCGCTCTGCGCCATGGCCGGGCGGATCACCATCGCGGAGGTGGAGGAACTCGTGGAGCCGGGCGAGCTGGACCCGGAACACATCCACACCCCTGGGATCTTCGTCCAGCGGGTGGTGCTGGCCCCCGGCGCCGAGAAACGCATCGAGAAACGGACCGTTGCACTCACCCAACCGGCAGGAGCTTAGCCATGGATCCAAACAGCCCCTACGCACCACGGCCTGAGGGCGTCCGTCCCGAGTACCGCCGCGCAGCTTCCCAGCACGCCGCCCCCGGTGACGGACGTGATACGTCGGAAGCCAAGGGCTGGACCCGTAACGAGCTGGCCGCACGGGTTGCGCAGGAGCTCAGCAACGGCCAGTACGTCAACCTGGGCATCGGCATGCCAACCCTCATTCCCAACTACATTCCGGCCGGCGTGGAAGTGGTGCTCCACTCCGAAAACGGGATCCTGGGCGTGGGCCCCTACCCCGCGGAGGACGCTGTTGACCCGGACCTGATCAATGCCGGCAAGGAAACAGTCACGGTCAACAACGGGGCTGCCTTCTTTGACTCGGCTACTTCCTTCGGAATGATCCGCGGCGGCCACGTGGATGTCGCAGTCCTCGGTGCCATGGAGGTGGCCGCGAACGGCGACCTCGCCAACTGGATGATCCCGGGCAAGATGGTCAAAGGCATGGGCGGCGCCATGGACCTGGTGTTCGGTGCCAAAAAGGTCATCGTAATGATGGAGCACGTGGACCGCAGCGGAAACCCAAAAATCGTCCAGCAGTGCTCCCTGCCGCTGACCGGCAAGGGCTGCGTGGACAGGATCATCACCGACCTGGCAGTCATCGACGTCGTAGCCGACACCTCAGGGTCGCGCCTGGTGCTGCGGGAACTCGCGCCCAACGTTTCCGTGGAAGACGTGGCAGCAGCCACCGGCGCCGAGCTTTTCGAGGAAGACCGGGAACTGACTGTATGACGGGCGACGTGGTTTCGACAGGCTCAACTACCCGGGAGCAACGCGTGATTGAGCAGCGCGGACTGTACTTCGACGAGCTGGAAGAGGGCGTGCTGTACGCACACCGTCCCGGCCGCACCGTCACGGAAGCGGACAACGTCCTGTTCACCACCCTCACCATGAACACCCAGGCCCTGCACCTGGACGCTGCCTGGAGCGCCGGGCAGCCCTTTGGCCGGCGGCTGGTGAACTCGATGTTCACGCTCGCCACGATGGTGGGCCAGTCCGTCTCCCAGCTCACACAGGGCACCATCATCGCCCAACTGGGCCTGACCGACGTCTCCTTCCCGCACCCGCTCTATCACGGCGACACCCTCTATACGGGGACGGTGATCACCGGGAAACGGCTCTCCGCATCCCGTCCCGGCCAGGGAGTCGTGACCATGGAACACACGGGCCGCAACCAGGACGGCACCGTAGTGGCGCTCGCGAAGCGCAGCTGCCTGATGTGGACGAAGGATGCGCACGCCCGGCAACCAGGTGCGGGAGAAGGGACAATACCGGTATGACCTTTGTGATGGGCCCTGCCCTGCTTTTTTGCCCTGCCGACCGGCCGGAGCGCTACCAGAAGGCCGCCACAAGGGCCGACGCCGTCATCCTTGACCTTGAGGATGCGGTGGCCCCTGCCGACAAACAGCGCGCCCGGGGTGCGATTCTCGCCCAGCTTGGCGCCACCGGTGACGAACCCGAGCTGGATCCCAGCCGGACCATTATCAGGGTCAACCCGGCCGGGACTGAGGAATTCGAAAAGGACCTGCACTGCCTGGCCCATACCCCATACAAAACCGTGATGCTCGCGAAGGCCGAGAGTGCGGCGCAGCTGGAGGCCTTGGCCCGCTACCAGGTGGTTGCACTGTGCGAAACGGCAGCGGGCGTCCTCAACGCCCCCGCAATCGCCGCGGCCCCCAACGCAGTGGCCCTGATGTGGGGAGCTGAGGACCTGCTCGCGTCACTGGGTGGAACCTCCAGCAGGAAGGACGACGGCGGCTACCGGGCAGTTGCGCTCCATGCCCGGTCCTCGGTTCTCCTGGCCGCCCGGGCGTTCGGCAAGGAAGCCGTGGACGCCGTCTACACCAACATCCCGGACCTGACGGGTCTTGCTGCCGAAGCTGCCGACGCCGTCGCGTCAGGCTTCGGATCCAAGGCATGCATCCATCCCAGCCAGGCTGCAGTAGTCCGGGGCGCCTTTGCGCCGTCGGAAGCGGAAGTCTCAGCTGCGGCAGCGCTGCTGCAGGCCGCCGCGGCGGCAGGGAAGGGCGTTTTCCAGTACAAGGGCCAGATGATTGACGGACCCATCCTCAAGCACGCCGAGGCCGTCATCCGGCGCGCAGGGGAGCACGCCTAACGTTTCCGGCGCGCAGGGAGCACGCCTAACGTTTCCGCCCGCTGGATCGCGGCAGCGAAACCGGTGGAATCGGCTCGTGGAGCAGCGTGCGCACCCACCGGTCTCCGGTCTCCCGGAACTCCTGGCGCGTCGCGAAACGGTAGTGGTAGCTGCGCACACGCACCCAATGCGGCGGCACGCCGTCGAACGGGTCATGGCGGAGGAGCCGCAGGGTGCGGTGGTCCGCTTCCAGCAGCTTGCCGAGGAAGGCGTAGAACCACTCCTCGTGGACGCTCCGCAACGGCAGGAACCACATCAGCCAGTCCAGCCGCAGGTGGTACGGCGCCCATTGGCGCGGAATCCTGCGGACATCCCCCGGCTTGCCCTTAAAGCCGTACTCCCGCCAGCTGGAGGAATCGTCAGGGTCCTCGTCCAGCGTGCCTTCCACCACGATCTCGATGCGCTTCTTCGTCACGGATCCGAACGCCCCGTAGGTGTTGACCAGCTGCCAGCGGTTGAAGCTGGCGTTCATCAGCTGGCGGCGGGAGAACAGGTTGCGCAGGGGCCAGTAACTGAGCACCACCAGCAGCAGCGTGACTGCCAGGGTAATCACCAGCCACCACAGGGGAGTGTCCCTGTCCGTGGCGGCTTCTCCGTGCCAGTCCAGCGGGATAACCGGCAGGACGGCGTGCGCCACCGGATCGCTGACCGCGGCGAAGGCCAGCACGATGGCGATCCAGTTCAGCCAGGCGAAGTTGCCGGTGGCCACGAGCCACAACTGCGTGAGGATCACCACCGCCGCGGCCACGCTGCCTACCGGCTGGGGCGCGAACAGGAAAAAGGGCACCACCAACTGGGCGAAATGGTTGCCCAGCACTTCGACTTTATGGAGCGGCTTGGGCAGCAGATGTGCCTGCCGGCTCAGGGGCCCAGGCATGGGCTGGGTCTCGTGGTGGTAGTACAGGGCGGTCAGGTCGCGCCACTCCCGGCCGCCGCGGATCTTGATCATGCCCGCGCCGAATTCCAGCCGGAACACCAGCCACACGATCAGGATCAGGATGGTGCGCGGCGGGTCCGTCTGGTTCGACCCCAGGAAGGCGACAGTGAAGCCGGCTTCCAGGAGCAGCATCTCCCAGCCGAATCCATAGAACGTCTGGCCGACGTTCACAATGGACATGTAGAGCAGCCACAGGCCCAAAAACGCAATGAGCGGAACCCAGGGCGGCCCCTGCTGCGGGACGCCGGCCACAAGCAACGCGGACACCAGTAGCCCTGCCGCACAGACCCAGCGCAGCAACCGGTCGGAATACCGCCAGCGGAAAAGGGTTGGCCGGCGTAAACGGCTGAAACCGGAAAGGTACTCCGGTGCGGGCAGGAGGCCCCTTTCACCCAGCAGCGCGGGGAACTGGTTCAGTGAGGACAGGAACGCAACAAAATAAAGTGCCGCCACACCCCGCTGCAGCACCTGCCGGGCGAACTCATATTCCGGCGCGTCAAACCAGGAGAGCCAGTCCACGCAGTCCACGTTACGCCCGGCCACCCCATGGTCAAGGCGCAGCGGGTCAAGGATGGTGCGCGATACTTAAGCAATGCAGCCACGCAAGATCGCCCTCCTCGGATCCACCGGCTCCATCGGCACCCAAGCGATTGACGTCGTCGACGGCGCCCCGCACCTTTTCGAGGTGGTTGCCCTCAGCGCCGGGGGAGGTAACCTGGAGCTCCTCGCCCGCCAGGCGGTGCACACCCGGGCAGCGGCTGTGGGCATTGCCGGCGGCGACCCCCGCCGCCTGGCTGCGTTGATCGACGAAGCTGCGGGCGCGGCGGGAAAGCACGGCTACCGGCCGGAGATCATCGCCGGACCGGATGCCTCCACCCGGATCGCCGAAGTCGAGGCCGACGTTGTGCTCAACGGAATTACGGGATCGATCGGCCTTGCACCCACCCTGGCGGCCCTCAAGTCCGGCGCAACGCTGGCCCTTGCTAACAAGGAATCCCTTATTGTGGGCGGATCGCTGGTGAAGGCGGCAGCACGGGAGGGCCAGATTGTCCCGGTTGACTCGGAGCACTCGGCCATCGCCCAGTGCCTGCGCTCCGGGTCCGCGGCCGAGGTGGACAAACTCATTCTCACCGCCTCCGGCGGCCCTTTCCGCGGCAGGACCCGTGAGGAGCTCCACGCTGTCACCCCGCAGGAAGCATTGGCGCACCCCACGTGGGACATGGGTGTGATGGTGACTACCAACTCGGCCACCCTCGTGAACAAGGGATTGGAAGTCATCGAAGCGCACCTGCTGTTCGACGTGCCGCTGGACCGCATTGACGTGGTGGTCCATCCGCAGTCCGTGGTGCATTCCATGGTCCAGTTCATCGATGGCTCCATCATCGCCCAGGCCTCCCCGCCGGACATGCGCCTCCCCATTGCCTTGGGGCTGGGCTGGCCGGACCGGGTGCCCAGGGCCGCGGCTGCCTGCGACTGGACCCGGGCGGCTGCCTGGACTTTCGAGCCGCTGGACGTGGCTGCGTTCCCCGCCGTTGATCTCGCCAAGGATGCCGCAAAGCAGGGCAGCACCTTCCCCGCCGTGTTCAACGCCGCCAACGAGGAAGCCGTCACGGCTTTCCATGCCGGCCGCATCAGGTTTACGGACATCGTGGACACTGTCGCAGCGGTTCTCAGCGAACATTCAGGCTCCTCGGGGCTGACGGTGGAAACCGTACTGGATGCTGAAAGCTGGGCACGCGCACGCGCCAACGAACGTTTAGCAGTCAGCAGTCTCTAGGAAGCAGCAAGTACCTCCATGACCCCCGTTCTCCTTTTTATCCTCGGTGTCGTCTTTGTGGCCATCGGCATCGCTGCCTCTATCGCGCTCCACGAAGTGGGCCACCTCCTGCCCGCCAAGCTTTTCAAGGTCCGCGTCACCAAGTACATGATCGGTTTCGGTCCCACGCTCTGGTCGCGGCGGAAAGGCGAGACTGAGTACGGGGTGAAGGCCATCCCGCTGGGTGGCTACGTGTCCATGATCGGGATGTACCCGCCCAACCAGGACGACGGATCGGTGCGTCCCTCCAGCACGGGCATGTTCCAGACCCTGGCAACGGAAGCACGCTCCGTGGCCCACGAGGAAGTGGGCCCGGGCGATGAGAACCGGGTGTTCTACCGGCTTCCGGTGTGGAAAAAGATCATTGTGATGCTGGGCGGCCCGGCCATGAACATGGTCCTCGGAGTGGCGCTGACGGCGGTCCTGCTGATGGGCTTTGGCATGGCCACGGCCACCACCACCATTTCCGACGTCTCCAAGTGCCAGGTGGCAGCGGGCGAAACCGTTGACCCCGATTCAGCAGACTGCCAGCTGACGCCCGCTGCCGCCGCCGGCCTCAAACCCAGCGACACGGTCACCTCCTTTGATGGCAAGGCCGTGACCAGCTGGGACCAGCTGACGGAATGGATCAGGGCCTCGGCCGGACGTGAAGTGGCCATTACCGTGGAGCGGGACGGTGCCCCCGTTTCCACCACCGTGACTCCCGTGCTGTCGGCCCGGCCGATCATCGGTCCGGATGGCCGGCAGGCGAAGGACGACGCCGGAACCCTCCTGTATCAGGACGTCGGCTTCCTGGGCATCGGTGCGCAGACAGAACTGGTGGCCCAGCCGGCGTCGTCCGTCCTGCCCATGGCCGGGGAGAATATCCGGCAGGTGGCAGGAGTGGTGTTTAACCTGCCCGCGCGCGTGGTGGGCGTGGCTAAGGCTGCCTTCAGCGAGGAACCACGCGACCCCAATGGCCCCATCAGCGTAGTGGGTGTGGGCCGGGTGGCAGGTGAAGTGGCCGCCATGGAGGAAATTCCGGTCCAGTCGCGGGTGGCAACCCTGGTGGGACTGCTTGCCGGGCTGAACTTCGCCCTGGCGGTCTTCAACCTGATCCCGCTGCTGCCGCTTGATGGCGGCCATGTTGCGGGCGCGCTGTACGAAGGCGCCCGGCGGCAGGTGGCCAAACTGTTCGGCAAACCGGATCCCGGAGCCTTCGACATTGCCAAGCTGCTCCCCGTGACTTACGTGGTGGCGGCCCTGCTCATGGGCATGAGCGCGCTCCTCATCTACGCCGATATCGTGAAGCCGGTGAACCTCTTCGGCTGACCTTCCTGTTCGGTCAAAAGAAAGAGGTGATTTCCACCTATCAGCCTCTGCTGGCTGATATTTAATAATCAGCTATCAGTGATTGATTATCCGGAATCAGCTGCCTAAAGTTATGGCATGTACGTTCTCACCATCGACCAGCAGGGCAGCTCTTCTGACGTGGACCGGGTCCCGGAGCTGATTTCCGCCCTGCGGGATCTCACGCCTGCAGCCTTCGAACGTTCCGTAGGTGATGAGCTCCAAGGGGTCGTTGAGCATGCCGCGGAGGTGGTGGATGTAGCCCTCCGGGCGCTTCGGACTGGTCATTGGTACGTCGGAATCGGAATCGGCAGCGTGCAGCTGGCTCCGGGGGACAGTCCCAGGGAGGGGTCCGGAAGCGGCTTCGTGGCGGCGCGAAAAGCTGTTGAATTAGCGAAGACTGCAGCAGGCCAGGTTCCGTTGTCAGTGGTATCAGGCACCATGGGCCGTGGCAGGGACATCCCGCCCCAGGCCCAGGATGGGGCCATGGCCAGTGCAAATGCCCAGGCGGTGCTTCGCCTGATCGGGAGGGTGGTGCAGCAGCGTACCGAGGCGCAGTGGCGGGTGGTGGACCGTTTGCGCGCATTCCAGGGCGGCGAGGGCAGGCACGGCAGCCAGAAGCACGTTGCCCAGGAGCTGGGAATTACCGAGCAATCGGTGAGCCGGGCCGTCCTTCGATCCGGCTGGCAGGAAGAATGGGCAGCCAGGCCGGCAGCAGCAATGCTCCTGGATTACGCCCACTCCCACCTTGTCCGTTCCCAGAATGAAGGAGCCAGGTGACCGCGCTTTGGATCACTGTTGCACTGCTCGTGGCGGGCTTCGCCGGTTGGCCGGTGACCGCCCTGGTGTTCCGCCTCGCCAGAACCATCGACGACAAGGCCGATGCCGCAAAGGCTGCCGGGGAAGCCAGGAGGGCAGCCGAGGACCCGGCAGCTGACGTAACGGTGGACGTGGCGCACGCCGAAGCGCAGAACGTGGATGGCGAGCTGACAGCCGCAGCCGGCGCGCCGTCGTCGGGCGCTTCCGCTGTGGTAGCCCCTGCTCCCAGCCAGCGCATCCTCCGCGGCGGTGCCATTATCGGAGTGCTGGAGCGGCTCGGCGTGTGCCTGGCGATCCTCACCGGACAGCCTGTGGCCATCGCATACATTGTTGCCATCAAGGGCCTGGGTAGATTCGCGGAGCTGAAGGAAACGCCCGTGGCGGCCGAACGCTTCATCATCGGAACCTTGGCCTCCATGCTGTGGGCCGCCGGAACGGCAGCGGTGGTCAAAGTACTGTTCCTCTCCTAGGAACAGGCGGGTCCGGGCAGGAGCGCCTCCGCAGGCTTCCCGGATGGGTGCAAGGGCAGGCAGGGCGATAGGGTAGCGGTATGACAGTTTTTGCCGTTGAGTATGTTTACGCCGCCGATTCCACCGAAGCCCGCAGCGCCGCCCGTCCGGCCCACCGTGAATGGACGTCGGGCCTGGCGCAGGACGGTGCAATCCTGGCCAGCGGACCGTACGGTGACGGGGCAGGAGCACTGCTGATTTTCAAGACAGCAGACGAGTCCGCCCTGAACTCCATCCTCAAGCAGGACCCCTTCGCCGCTGCCGGGGTGATCGCCGGAACCCGCATCACCGAATGGTCACCCGTTACCGGCATGCTGGCCGGCTTCGCCGCGTAGCCGCCTCAACACCCCTTTCAACTCTAGGAGTCCACGTGACCTCGGTCAGCCTGGGAATGCCCTCAGCACCGCCGCCCGTCCTCGCCCCCCGCCGCAAGACCCGCCAGATCAAGGTTGGTTCAGTAGGGGTTGGCTCGGATTTCCCCATCAGCGTGCAGTCCATGACCACAACCCCCACCACGGACATCAACGCCACCCTGCAGCAGATTGCGGAGCTCACGGCGTCCGGCTGTGACATTGTGCGCGTGGCCTGCCCTTCTGCCGATGACGCCGAAGCGCTGCCCATCATCGCCAAGAAGTCCCAGATTCCGGTGATCGCGGACATCCACTTCCAGCCCAAATACGTCTTTGCGGCCATCGAAGCCGGCTGCGCCGCGGTGCGGGTGAACCCGGGCAATATCCGGAAGTTCGACGACCAGGTCAAGGAAATCGCTGCTGCGGCCCGCGACCACGGCACCTCCATCAGGATCGGCGTCAATGCGGGCTCGCTGGAGCCCGGCATTTTGAAGAAGTACGGCAAAGCGACTCCCGAGGCGCTGGTGGAATCCGCCGTCTGGGAAGCTTCCCTGTTCGAGGAGCACGGTTTCCACGACTTCAAAATTTCCGTCAAGCACAACGACCCCGTGATCATGGTGGCGGCATACGAGATGCTGGCCGAAAAAGGCGACTGGCCGCTGCACCTCGGTGTGACCGAGGCAGGCCCGGCATTCCAGGGAACCATCAAGTCCGCCACGGCCTTCGGCGCCCTGCTGTCCCGGGGCATCGGCGACACCATCCGCGTATCACTCTCGGCTCCGCCGGTGGAGGAAATCAAGGTGGGCAACCAGATCCTCCAGTCCCTCAACCTGCGCCCGCGGAAGCTGGAGATTGTCTCCTGCCCGTCCTGCGGCCGTGCCCAGGTGGACGTGTACACGCTTGCCGAGCAGGTCACTGCCGGCCTTGAAGGCATGGAGATTCCGCTGCGGGTGGCTGTTATGGGCTGCGTGGTGAACGGTCCCGGTGAGGCCCGTGAGGCTGATCTTGGCGTTGCTTCCGGCAACGGCAAGGGCCAAATCTTTGTGAAGGGTGAAGTCATCAAGACTGTGCCCGAGAGCCAGATTGTTGAGACACTGATCGAAGAGGCCATGCGTATCGCGGAAGAGATGGGGGAGGCCGATGGCGAAGATGCTGTCAAGGGTAGCCCCGTGGTTAGCGTCTCGTAAGGACGTCCCCGACCCCCCGGGAATTTCCGTCCGTACGCTGGACGGAACGAATACTGCCGCGCTCCGGCTGCTGGCGCAGCAGGATCCGGTGGCCAATGTATTTATCCTCGCGCACCTGCGTGCTGCCGGTACTGCCGCACCCACCAGCGGCGGCGCCGGCGTCATTGGCGTCTTCGACGATGGCGTCCTGGTGGGTGCGTGCTGGGCAGGGGCCAACCTGGTTCCGGTCCAGCTTGACCCGGAGTTTGCCGGGGCCGTCGCCGGGGCGGCCAATGCGTCCGGACGCCGCTACGCCTCCGCGTTCGGCCCGGCCCAGTCCGTTCTAGCCCTCCATGCTGAACTTGTGGAACTGGGCCACCGGGCGCACGAAGTCCGCGCCGAGCAGCCCCTGATGACCATCGAGGGCCCGCCGTCGATCCAACCGGACCCCGGCCTTGGGCCGGGAAACCTTGCCGACTTCGACCGCATCCTTCCTGCCTGCGCCGCCATGTTCGAAGAAGAAGTGGGATATTCCCCTTTCCTGGGCGGCAGGGAGTTCTACAGCCGGCGGGTGGAAGGACTGATCCGCCAGGGCCATTCCCTGGTTCACCTCAACAATGCCCGCGAGGTGGTGTTCAAAGCCGAACTCGGTGCGGTCACGCCGGAGGTCACCCAGATCCAGGGCGTCTGGATGAATCCGCTCTACCGGGGCCAGGGCCTCAGCTCCGCATACATGGCCGCCGTTGTGGAGCAGGCAAGGAAGATCGCTCCCGTCACCAGCCTGTACGTCAATGGCTTCAACCTGCGCGCCCGTGCCACCTACGAGCGGGTCGGCTTCCGGCAGGTGGGCACGTTCGCTACGGTGCTGTTCTAGTGGCGCCATCGCCGTCTCCGCTGCCGCCGGGTGCTCAGGCCCGGCAGGCCCTAAATTTGATCAGCCGGTGAACTAAAACCAGGCCCGGACATGTCGCTGATCTACGTCCTGATAGAAAGAATAGTTGTCAATTGTGGCCGTCATCACTTAGGTTCGATCTAGCTGCGCTGCAGTGGCGTGGGCGGTCTCACCACTCCTCACCAGTACTTAGGCGATAACGGCGTTGAGCCACGCCCGGATGCAATGACCAGCCCTTTTGGGGGGCCAGGGGCTTTGTATTCCCGGGCGTGGCTCTACTGCGCTTGCCGGTAGATTAGTACGCAGACGAATTGCCCGGCCTGCTGTTGCTCCAGCACCTCCCCAGAAACGGATACCCACCCGTGGTTACAAGACTGTCCCAGCTCTTCCTTCGCACCCTGCGTGAAGACCCCGTCGACGCCGAGGTGGCCAGCCACCGCCTGCTGGTCCGTGCCGGCTACATCCGCCGCGCAGCCCCCGGAATCTACACCTGGCTGCCGCTGGGGCTGAGCGTCCTGCGCAAGGTCGAAGCCATCATCCGGCAGGAAATGGCGAACATCGGTGCCCAGGAGGTCCACTTCCCGGCGCTCCTGCCGCGCGAGCCTTACGAGGCTACCAACCGCTGGACCGAATACGGCGAGGGCTTGTTCCGCCTCCAGGACCGCAAGGGCGCTGACTACCTGCTCGCCCCCACCCACGAGGAAATGTTCACGCTGCTGGTCAAGGACCTCTACTCCTCGTACAAGGACCTGCCGCTCAGCCTTTACCAGATCCAGAACAAGTACCGCGATGAGGCCCGCCCCCGCGCCGGGCTCCTGCGCGGACGCGAGTTCATCATGAAGGATTCCTACTCGTTCGACGTTGACGACGCCGGCCTGGACGCCAGCTACGCCGCGCACCGCGGCGCCTACCTGCGGATCTTTGAACGCCTCGGCCTGGAAGTCATCCCGGTGACCGCAACCGCCGGCGCCATGGGCGGCTCCAAGAGCGAAGAATTCCTGCACCCCACGGAGATCGGCGAGGACACCTTCGTCCGTTCAGCGGGCGGCTACGCCGCAAACGTGGAGGCCGTCACCACGGTGGCGCCGGCAGAGATCGACTTTTCCGCTGCTCCCGCCGCGGAGGTCCTCGACACCCCTGATACGCCCACCATCGAAACGCTGGTGTCAGCCGCCAACCAGCTCGCCCCCCGCTCGGAGGCCGACGGCGGCGCCTGGACTGCCGCGGACACGCTCAAGAACGTGGTGGTGGCCGTTACCCTGCCCACCGGCGAGCGCCAGCTTGTGGTCATCGGCCTCCCGGGCGACCGCGGCGTGGACCTGAAGCGCGTCGAAGCGAACATCGGGTCCTTCCTGCCGATCGCCGGCGAGATCGGCCTCGAAGCAGCAAACGACGACGACCTCAAGAAGCAGCCTCTGATCGTCAAGGGCTACCTCGGGCCCGGGCTTGCGCTGGACCAACCGCTGCTGGGCAGCGAAAGCGAATCGAAGCTCCTCTACCTGGTGGACCCCCGCGTTGTCAGCGGCACCGCCTGGATCACCGGCGCGAACGAAGCCGGCAAGCACGTCTTCGGCCTGGTGGCAGGCAGGGACTTCACCTGGGACGGTGTCATCGAGTGCACCGACGTCCACGAAGGTGACCCGGCTCCTGACGGCTCCGGCCCCCTGGAAATTGCCCGCGGCATCGAGATGGGCCACATCTTCCAGCTCGGCCGGAAGTATGCCGAAGCCCTGGAGCTGAAGGTCCTGGACCAGAACGGCAAGCAGGTCACAGTGACCATGGGCTCCTACGGCGTGGGTGTCACCCGGGCTGTTGCGGCGCTGGCCGAATCCAACAATGACAGCAAGGGCCTGGTGTGGCCGCGTGCCGTAGCGCCCGCAGACGTCCATGTCGTGGCTGTGGGCAAGGGCGAGGACATCTTCGCCACGGCAGAGCAGTTGGCAGCAAGCCTGGAAGCAGCGGGCCTTGATGTTCTGCTCGATGACCGGCCCAAGGTCTCGCCGGGCGTCAAGTTCGGCGACGCCGAGCTGCTGGGCGTGCCCACTATCCTTGCCGTGGGCCGCGGCCTGGTGGACGGCGTAGTGGAGATTAAGGACCGCCGCAGCGGCGAAGCCGAGAACGTTGCCGTAGACAAGGCAGTTGACTACGTAGTCAACGCTGTCCGCGCCGGCTGACCCGCAGAAGTGCTCCCGGGGCTTGAGTCCATCCAGCTCACCACGCTGGTATTGATTGTGCTGGCGGGTTTCGCCGCGGGCTGGGTGGACGCCGTGGTGGGCGGGGGCGGGTTGATCCAGCTCCCCGCCCTGTTGCTGGTCCCGGGCATCTCGCCTGTCCAAGCACTGGCGACAAACAAAATGGGGTCCATCTTCGGAACCGCAACCAGCGCTGTCACGTACTACCGACGGGTGGGGCCGGACCTGAGGACGGCTCTGCCGATGGCTGTCATTGCCCTGGCGGGCAGCTTCGGCGGCGCAGTACTGGCCGCCACGCTGCCGTCCAGCGTGTTCAAGCCCATTATCGTGGCCGCGCTGGTGGCAGTAGCGCTGTTTACCGCCCTTAAGCCGGACGCGGGCCACATCACCGCCCTGCGGCACAACGGCCACAAGCACTATGTGGTGGCGTGCCTGATCGGCGCCGTCATCGGCTTCTACGACGGCCTCATTGGTCCGGGGACCGGTTCCTTCCTGGTGATTGCCCTGGTTTCCGCGATGGGTTATGCGTTCCTCGAAGCCAGTGCCAAAGCCAAGATCGTGAACATGGCAACCAATGCCGGCGCCCTGATGTTCTTCCTGCCGCACGGATCCATCCTGTGGGGGCTGGGCCTGCTGCTGGGTATTGCCAACATGGCCGGCGGGTACCTCGGTGCCAGGACGGCGGTAGCGCAGGGGAGCCGGTTCGTCCGGGTCGTCTTCCTTGTGGTGGTGGCCGCCCTGATCCTCAAACTCGGTTACGACGTCTGGCAGGAAAACTTCGCCCAAACAGGGGTAGAAGAGGACCTCGTGGGCACCGAACGCGGGGCGTAGCATGCAGCTATGCCACACGGTGAAGACGAGTACGCCCGTGCTTTAGCTGCCGCTGCCGGCCATGCCGGGAACTGGCTGCGCAGTATGCCTGAAAGGCCTGTTGGCCCGCGCCTGCCCGCCCCTGACCTCACGGGCGCTTTCGGGGGGCCCTTGCCCGCCTCCGGCATGGCGGCCGAGGACGTCGTTGACCTCCTGGCCCGGACAGCCGAGCCGGGGCTCATGGCCATGCCATCCGGCCGCTTCTTCGGCTGGGTGATCGGCGGAACGCTGCCGGCTGCCCTTGCCTCTGACTGGCTGGTGAGCGCCTGGGACCAGAACGCCGGCCTCCGCTACGCCACCCCCGCCATGGCGGCCATCGAGGAAAGCGCAGGGGCCTGGCTGCTGGAGCTGCTGGCTCTTCCTGCCGCGTCCGACGTCGGGTTCGTCACCGGAGCCACCATGGCCAACTTCACGGGGCTGGCAGCAGGACGGTGGCGGCTTCTCGCCGATGCAGGGTGGGACCTGGACCGGGACGGGCTGAGCGGGGCACCTCGAATTCGCTGCTTCGTGGGCCGGGAACGGCACGACACCGTAGACCTTGCCCTCCGGTATCTGGGGCTGGGAAGACCGGTGGTGGTTGATGCTGACGATCAGGGGCGGTTGATTCCCGCAGCCCTCGAGGCGGCGCTGGCTGGCGGTTCCGGGCCGGCTCTGGTCTGCCTGCAGGCAGGAAACCTGCACTCCGGGGCTTTTGACCCTTTCGCCCAAGCCATCCGCATCGCCCGGAAGCATGGCGCGTGGGTCCACATCGACGGTGCTTTCGGACTCTGGGCGGCGGCGGTGCCCGAACTTCGGGACCTGACAGGCGGCTACGAGGACGCTGACTCGTGGGGGACCGACGCCCACAAGACGCTGAACGTGCCGTACGACTGCGGCATTGCCATTGTCCGCGACGCGGCGGCTCTCAGATCCGCCATGGGCCTGCACACCAGCTACCTCATACAGGACGGCGAGGGCTTGGGTGACCCCTTCGAAAAGGTGCCGGAGTTGTCCCGCCGTGCCCGGGGTGTGCCTGTATGGGCGGCACTGAAAAGCCTGGGCAGCGACGGCGTTGCAGCCCAGGTGCGCGGGCTTGTGGCCGCGGCGTCGGAGATTGCGGCCGGGCTGGCAGGAATCGACGGCGTGGAGGTCCTGAACGACGTCGGCTACACACAGGTCTGCGTGGCGTTCGGCGACGACGCCACGACCCGTGCCGTGACAGCACGCATCATCGCGGACGGCAGGGTATGGATGTCCGGCTCCCGCTGGCAGGACCGGGACATCCTGCGTATTTCCGTCAGTAACTGGCAAACGGGGGAGGACGAAGTGCGCACCGCCGTGGCGGCCGTCGGGTCCGCCCTCGCGGCCGTGCGGGACATCTGACGTCACGGGAAACCTTCAGCGTCAGCGCGCCCTGGGCGCCGCTCCCGGTTCCGGCAGGCGATGTGCGGACGGCAGCCCGTCCAAGGTCTGGCCGGCCAAAGTGCTGGCCACCCATAGGGAACGCTCAAGGTCGCCTCGATGGTCCGGCTTTCCCGCGTAAGCCAAAGCGTTCTCCACTTCCCGGGCGATGCCCCATTGCCGTGCAACGTCCGGGTCCAGCCCGGCAGCGGAACTGAAATCAGAACAGCGTTGCCGCAGCCCTGCTCCGGTGTCCTTGACGGGCAAGTCGGACAAGCGGTTCCACAGCAGCGGCGCCACGGCGAACTCCGGCTCCCCGATCATGGGCTGGGGATCGATGGCGGCGAAGCCTGCCGCCGTCGGAAGTACCGGCGAGGATGGAAGACCTGCCGGTGCGGACGCAGACGGCCTGGCCAGGACATTGAGGAAATGCAGGTCCGTGTGGACCAGGACATCGCGGGCCGAACGCCTGCCCACCGCCCCGCGGGTTTGGCACACCTCGAGGGCTGCCTCGAGCAGCCAGCGCGGGAAGGGACGCCCCAGCTGTTCCCATTCCACGGGCAGGTCGTCACTCCACTGCTCTGCCCGCGCGGCGATGTGTTCGAACTCCTGCCACTGCGGCCGGTCATCGGGCGTGAGGCTCAGCTGCCGCAGCACGCCTGCCCACACCTCCACAGCGTCCTTCATGGGGACAGCGGCGAGGGAGCGTTCGCCGTCGAGCCGTTCCAGGAGCATGGCGCAGGTACCCGCATCGGAGGTCAACAGCGCCACCGCCCCCCGTCCCTGCCATAAGGCGAGGGCATGCCGCTCAACCCGGGCTTCGTCATGCGGGAAAGCGATTTTGAGGGCCGCCGGAGTGCCGTCCACCTGCTGCACCGGGATGACCACCCCGCCATGGCCGTTCCAGGGCAGGGAGCCGCGGGGCAGGTCCGGCGTCAGCTGCCAGTTGTCCAGCCGGCCCTGGATGAGGCCCGGCAGGGATGCAAGCCAGGCCCGCCCTGCGCTGCTGCGGCTGTACCGCGCAGTGAGGTCGGGTGGGATTGGTACTGCCGCCTGTTCGCTCATCAGTTCCAGCGTAGGGGCAGGGGAGCGGCCGGCGTGGCAGGATGCTTCTTCAGACCACGCCCGTGGCCCCCAGCAGGTTGCCAAGGATGAACGTGGCGGCGAGCGCCAGGGCTCCGCCTGCTACGACACGGACTGCTGCCCGGGCTTTGGAGCCGCCGCCGATCCAAGCCCCCAGCGCACCCGTCAGTGCCAGGGCAAGGAGGACTGCGGCGAAGGTGACGGGGACCCGGATCTCCGGCGGCGGGAGCAGGATTGCCAGCATGGGGAGGATTGCGCCGGTGATGAAAGCGACGGCGGAGGCAAAGGCCGCATGCCAAGGGCTGACGATGTCCGTCTCGTCGATGTTGAGCTCGGCGGACAGGTGCGCGGCCAGTGCGTCATGCGCCGTGAGTTCCTCAGCTACTTTGCCGGCTGTTTCCGGGCTGAGGCCCTTGGCCAGGTAGAGGGCAGTCAGCTCTGCAAGTTCCTCTTCCGGTTCCTCCGCCAGTTCACGGCGTTCCTTCTCTATCAGGGCCCGCTGGCTGTCGCTTTGGCTGCTGACGGAGACATATTCGCCCAGCGCCATGGACACGGCCCCGCCCACCAGGCCCGCAGCTCCTGCCGTCAGTATCGGCCCGGTTGCGGCGGTGGCTCCCGCGACGCCCACAACGATGGCGGCCACCGAGACGATGCCGTCGTTGGCACCAAGGACGCCCGCCCGCAGCCAGTTCAGCCGCTGCGCCATGTCGTTGCCGTGCGGTTCGTTGTTATGGAAGGAGGGTGCGGTGGCGGCGTCCATCCCTACAGCAAACCACCCGGCTCGGCGGACCCGCCAGCACCAGCAACTCCAGGCCGCCCGGGGCCGCTCCCTGAGCAGCCGGACGGGGCCAGGCCTAGCAGCCGATCGGGGCCAGGCTGCCCTATCCGGGCAGTGGGGGAAGCTGCGCTTCGTCCAGGACAAGACCCGGAAGCGGGTCTGGACCGGCGCCCCAGTGCTGCGCTCGGCGGGCCCCTCCCTGCAGTGCTGACAGGGCCCAAGCCCGCGTGCTGCCGTCGGTAATTGCCACAATGTCCCCATAAGCCGGCAAGGTGTCGGCCTCCAGCCGGGCAAGTCCTGCCGCCGGAGCATCCAGGAACTCCTGGTCCAGGACGTAGCCGGGCGGCTGCGGGGCTGGAGTCCCGCAGTGCAGCCGGCTGATCGTTGCGGCCTGATCGGCGAGGTCCTGATGCTGTTTCAGGTGGTCCGACGCCGCGCGTACCGCTTCCGGGGGAAGGCGGGTGAGGGCGGCCTGGTACCCGTACACCGTCTCCAGTTCCGCCTCAGCCGCGGCTACAAGAGCGGCCCCCACGCTGACACCGTTGTCATCCACCGTGCCCTCGGCGGCATTGGCGTCGACGTTGGCGTCCGCCTGCCCGGGGGGAGCGGACGGGCAGGCAGACGCCGCTGCGGGCTCCGTCGAGCCCGGCGTAGCTGCCGTGCCTTCCGGCGCTGTCCCGTCCTGCGCCATGCCTTGCTGCCCCTGGTCGCCCCGGGATGGTGAAGCTTTCGCCCCAAGCTGTTCGGCTGCCAGAAGCTGCGCGATGCCGCTGCCGGCCAGCAGCCGCGAGATGCCGCCGTCGGCCGTTTCCGCGTCCTTCAGGCGTTGCTGCCCGCTGGCGGCGAGGGCGGCGGCGAACCCGGCCACAGTCACTTGGGCAGGAGGAGCCGACGACGGGGGAGCAACCGTGGGGGGAGCCCCGGCCGGAAGGGACGCCGTCGCCGTAGCCGTAGCTGACGCCCTAGCTTCAGCGGAAGCCGGACTGTCAGGAAGCAGCAGCGCCCGGGCCTGGAAGGTCAGCAATGTCACAACCTGATCCATTGGGGCTGCCGCAGTCCCGCCGGTGGAAACGTTCCCTCCGGCAGCGCCAAGTTCCAGCCCGGCAGAACGGAGCCGCAGCGCCTCTTCCAAGGCGGCTGCGCGCGCCTGTTCGGAGAACGGCGGTTCCGCAGGTGCAGGCGGTTCAGGCGGGATCAGCGCGAAACCCAGGCTCAGGACGAGGAGGGCTGTGAGCGAAAAAACGGCGTACCGGAAATAGCGCATCCGCGGGCGGTTTTCCTGGTCGTCGTCTTTCACAACAGACCATGGTGTCACGCCGAGGGGGGACTTCGTGCACCAATGAACCGCTAAAATAGCTACGCTAGTACACACAACATCATCTAACGGGAGGCGGCCGGCATCGTGAGCAATGCAGAAGCCACAGCTTCATCAGACCAGACCGCTACGGGTAAGGCTGAGGCCGCACACAATCCGGAAGCTGCACGGCTCAGGGCACTCCTTGAACCCTCGGTCCAGGCCAACCGCCTGTACCTTGAGGACGTCGCCATCGTCCCCGGTTCCCACCGGGTGGTCCACGTGGTGGTGGACCTTCCCCAGGAGGAAACCGGCGGGGTCAGCCTTGACGTCATTGCTGACATCTCCAAGGTGCTGTCCGATGTGCTGGACAACGATCCTGCCGACGACGGCCGCCCCTACGACCTTGAGGTGTCCTCGCCCGGTGTCGGCCGGCCGCTGACGGAGCCGCGGCACTGGCACCGCGCCAAGGGCCGGATGGTGAAAGTCAACGTCGTCCAGGGCGACAACGTTATGGGCCGCGTTCAGTCGGTGGATGACGGCGGTGTGATGATTGTGCCCGAAATCGCCGTTAAAAAGGGGATGAAGCCCAAGCAGGGCGATCCCATCAAGCTTCCTTTCGACAGGATCCGCAACGGAAAAGTCGAGATCGAATTCAGCCACCTCAACGGGAATGGTCTGGAAACTGAACACAATGGACCTTCTGAGGAGGCCTGATGGATATTGACATGAGCGCACTGAGACTTCTGGAGCGTGAGCGTGAAATCCCGCTGGACCTCCTGATCCCCACCATCGAGCAGGCGCTCCTGGTGGCTTACCACAAGTCGCCCGGCGCCTTCGAAAAGGCCCGCGCGGAGCTGGACCGCAAGAGCGGCCACGTCACCATTTGGGCCGTGGAAATTGACGACGACGGCGCCCCCATCGGCGAGTTCGAGGATACCCCGGAAGGTTTTGGCCGCATCGCTGCCAGCACGGCCCGGCAGATCATCCTGCAGCGGCTGCGCGACGTCGAGGACGACAACGTCCTGGGCGAGTTCAAGGGCCGCGAAGGTGAACTCGTGGCCGGCACCATCCAGCAGGGACACAACCCGCACATGGTCCAGGTCAACCTGGGCGCCGTTGAAGCCCTCCTGCCGCCGCCCGAACAGGTCCCAGGGGAAAAGTACATCCACGGCAACCGCCTGCGTGCCCTGGTCATCGACGTCCACCGCGGCTCGAAGGGCCCGTCCGTGACGCTGTCCCGGTCGCACCCGGGACTGGTCCGGAAACTCTTCGAACTGGAAGTACCGGAAATCGCCGACCGCTCCGTCGAGATCGTCGCACTGGCCAGGGAAGCCGGCCACCGCACCAAGATCGCCGTCAAGGCCAACGCCGCCGGTATCAACGCCAAGGGTGCCTGCATCGGCGAAATGGGCTCGCGCGTGCGCGCCGTGATGACCGAACTGAATGACGAAAAGATCGACATCGTCGACTTCAGCGAGAATCCGGCTACGTTCATTGCCAGTGCATTGTCCCCGTCGCGGGTGAATTCGGTCACCATTACCGATGAGGCCACCCGTTCCGCCCGCGTGGTGGTTCCCGATTACCAGCTTTCCCTGGCCATCGGCAAGGAGGGCCAGAACGCCCGCCTGGCGGCCAAGCTCACCGGCTGGCGCATCGACATCGTTTCCGACGCCGCAACCGCGCGCGAAAACTAGCCCCGCCCGGCAGGGCGGGCCACGCCGGAACCGCACTGGGGTTTCGGGCAGAACGGCCCGGAGGGGCTAGAATAGAAAAGGCCGCGCCTAACGGCCGGCAGTTGTGCGCCCTGCGAGTGCCCCTTCCGCTTGAACAAGCGGAGGTAAGGAATTCCAGGGCCAGCAGATATGAACGTCAGGAAGATGACCGTGGCAGTGCTTTCCAACGGGAATCAACCGGAACGTACCTGCATCGGCTGCCGGAAGAAGGGCAAGCGGAATGAATTACTCCGGCTCGTCGCCGAAGGCAGCGGATCAACCGCTGTCCTGGTGGATGAACGACGCCGGATGGCTGGCCGGGGTGCATGGCTGCACCCCAGCGAATCGTGCCTGGCTCTGGCGATTAAACGGCGGGCTTTCGGACGTGCCCTTTCGGGCGCAACCGGAACGGCCGCCGTCGAACACTGGATCAAGTCGGGAGCGAACGTTGCAGCCACGGCAACTGCAACACCAACCGTCCAACCTGAAAGCGGGTCAGAAATCTGATGGAAACCCGATGAGTTCCCAGCGATGAGTGCGCAACGATGACAACTTTGTTGCGCTCTGCAATGGGCCCTTCTGCAGTAATCGCGGCTTGGGCCCGCAGTAAGAAGTAGACGGTTCGTGCCTGGCTCGGTGCGGACCGAGACAGGAGAAATGTGGCCAAGGTCCGCGTACACGAGCTCGCCAAAGAGCTCGGTATAACTTCCAAAGATGCAGTGACAAAACTGCAGGAACTGGGCGAATTCGTTCGCTCCGCCTCTTCCACCATTGAGGCCCCCGTTGTGCGCAAACTGCGCAACGCCTTCCCCGACGCTGCTGCCAAGGCATCAGCACCGGCGGCCGCGCCCAAGGCAGCAGCCCCGGCGGCAGAGGCACGTCCTTCAACCCCCGCTCCCGGTCCGGCGGCGCCCAAGGCTCCGGCCCCCAAGGCGCAGGCACCTGCCCCCGCAGCTCCGGCTGCATCGGCACCCGCCGCGCCGGCAGCACCCGTGGCACCGGCAGCCCCTGCTGCCAGCGCGCCTGCAGCTCCGGCAGCCCCCGCTGCACCGTCCACCGGCGCAAAGCCCGGTGCACGCCCGGCCCCCAAGGCCGAGACTCCGGCAGCACCTCCCCGCTCCGGCGGGCAGGGCGGTTCAGCTCCCCGTCCCGGCGGTCCCCGTCCGGGCAACAACCCCTTCGCCACCTCGCAGGGCATGCCCCGCGGCCGTGGCGGTGACGGTGACCGCGCTCCCCGTCCCGGCAACAACCCGTTTGCCACCTCCCAGGGCATGCCCCGCCCGGGCGGAAGCCGTACCGACGGCGACCGTCCCGGTGGTCCGCGTCCCGCAGCAGGTGCCGGCGGCCCCCGTCCCGGTGGTCCGCGTCCCGCAGCAGGCGCCGGTGGGCCCCGTCCCGCCGCAGGTGCCGGCGGACCCCGTCCGGGTGCACCCCGTCCCGGTGGTGCCGGTGGAAACCGTCCTACTCCGGGCATGATGCCCAACCGCACTGAACGCCCGGCTCCGGCCGGTGCCGGACGTCCGGGTGCCGGTGGCCGTGGCCCGGGACGCCCGGGCGGCGCTCCCGGAACCGGTGGTCCCGGTGGCGGCGGCGGTGCTCCCGCCGGTGGTGGCTTTGGCAAGGGCGGCCGCGGACGCGGTGGCACCCAGGGTGCCTTCGGCAAGGGTGGCGCCGGACGTGGCAAGCAGCGCAAGTCGAAGCGTGCAAAGCGCCAGGAACTTGAGCAGATGAGTGCCCCGTCGCTGGGTGGCGTGAGCGTACCCCGCGGCGACGGCAACACTGTGATCCGCCTCCGCCGCGGCTCGTCCATCACGGACTTCGCCGACAAGATCGAGGCGAACCCCGCCGCACTGGTAACCGTGCTGTTCCACCTCGGTGAAATGGCAACGGCCACGCAGTCGCTGGACGAGGAAACCTTTGCGCTGCTGGGCGAGGAGCTTGGCTACAAGCTTCAGGTTGTGTCGCCGGAGGACGAGGAGCGCGAGCTGCTCTCCACCTTCGACATCGACTTCGAAGCCGAACTCGAAGCCGAAGGCGACGAAGACCTCGAGGCACGTCCTCCGGTTGTCACCGTTATGGGCCACGTGGACCACGGTAAAACCCGCCTCCTTGATGCCATCCGCAAGTCCGACGTTATGGCGGGCGAGCACGGCGGCATCACGCAGCACATCGGTGCCTACCAGGTCACACACAACCACGAAGGCGACGACCGGAAGATCACCTTCATCGATACCCCGGGCCACGAGGCGTTCACCGCCATGCGTGCCCGTGGTGCGAAGGTCACCGACATCGCCATCCTGGTGGTCGCAGCGGACGACGGCGTGATGCCCCAGACCGTTGAAGCCCTCAACCACGCCCAGGCGGCCAACGTGCCCATCGTGGTGGCCGTGAACAAGATCGACAAGGAAGGCGCCAACCCGGACAAGGTCCGCGGCCAGCTGACCGAGTACGGCCTGGTTCCCGAGGAATACGGTGGCGACACCATGTTCGTGGAGGTCTCTGCCCGCCAGAACCTCAACATCGACGAGCTGCTCGAGGCAGTCCTGCTCACCGCAGACGCTGCCCTGGACATGCGCGCCAACCCGAACAAGGACGCCCGCGGTATCGCCATCGAAGCCAACCTGGACAAGGGCCGCGGTTCCGTGGCCACCGTCCTGGTGCAGTCCGGCTCGCTGCGCGTCGGCGACACCATCGTTGCAGGCACCGCCCACGGCCGCGTCCGTGCGATGTTCGACGACGACGGCAGCGCCCTGACCGAGGCCGGCCCGTCCCGCCCCGTCCAGGTGCTGGGTCTGTCCAACGTGCCGCGTGCAGGCGACACCTTCTTCGTGACCGCTGACGAGCGCACCGCCCGCCAGATCGCCGAGAAGCGTGAAGCAGCCGACCGCAATGCCGCCCTGGCCAAGCGCCGCAAGCGCATCAGCCTGGAAGACTTCGACCAGGCCGTCGCCGAAGGCAAGATCGACACCCTCAACCTCATCCTCAAGGGTGACGTATCCGGTGCCGTGGAAGCCCTCGAAGACGCGCTGCTCAAGATCGACGTCGGCGAAGGCGTGCAGCTTCGCGTCATCCACCGCGGTGTTGGTGCCATCACGCAGAACGACGTCAACCTGGCGACGGTCGACAGCGCCGTCATCATCGGCTTCAACGTCAAGCCTGCCGAGCGTGTTGCCGAACTGGCAGACCGCGAAGGCGTGGACATGCGCTTCTACTCCGTCATCTACGCAGCAATTGATGACATCGAGATGGCGCTCAAGGGCATGCTCAAGCCGGAATACGAAGAATTCCAGTTGGGCACCGCCGAGGTCCGCGAAGTCTTCCGTTCCTCCAAGTTCGGAAACATCGCCGGCTCGATCGTCCGCTCCGGCATCATCCGGCGCAACACCAAGGCCCGCATCAGCCGCGACGGCAAGATCATCGGTGACAACCTCACCGTTGAGACGCTCAAGCGCTTCAAGGACGACGCCACCGAGGTCCGCACGGACTTCGAGTGTGGTATCGGTCTTGGCTCTTACAACGACATCACCGAAGGCGACATCATCGAGACCTTCGAGATGCGTGAGAAGCCGCGCGTCTAAGTTGCTCGTTTAGGCAGGGTGCCGTTGGAATTTTTCCGGCGGCCCCGCCCCTACGCTGGGCGGCAATGGATCTGCGATCCTTTGCCGCCCAGCTTCGGCAGGCCCGATGCCACTCCCAGGCCGCCGGAAAAATCCCAACGTGAGTCCGTTACGTGACGCACCTTGGGTGCGTGGCATCCATTGAACGTGGGTACGTCTGTTGCACCACGTCGTCGTACCCCCAAATTTTTTTAGGAGTGGAAATGGCTGATCCGGCACGTGCTGCCAAATTGGCGCAGCGGATTAAGGTTGTTGTTGCTGAGGCCCTTGGCCGGAAGGTTAAGGATCCTCGGCTGGAGGGCATCACCGTTACCGATGCCCGGGTGACGAATGATTTGCAGCATGCCACCCTCTACTACACCGTTTTTGGTGACCAGGCCGTTCAGGCTGATGCTGCCAAGGGCCTGGAGAAAGCCAAGGGTGTACTTCGCCAGGAGGTGGGGCGCAATCTCAGCATTCGCCTTACTCCCACCCTTGAGTTCGTCTCAGATGAGGTTCCCGTTATTGCATCCAACCTGGAGGAACTCCTCCGGGAAGCCAAAAAGCGTGACGCCGAAGTGGCAGCCCTGGCTGCCAGCGCAAGCCACGCGGGGGATGCCGATCCCTATAAGAGCGATGCGTCGGCCGATGTGGACATCGACGAAGACGACTTTGATGAAGAGGACTTTGACGTCACGGACGGCGAGGAACTCGACGAGGACGGCAACAAGCAGTAGCCATCATGGCAGCAGAAACCCCGGGCCGCAGTTGCGGCCCGGGGTTTCTGCTTCCCAGGAAACTATGTCTTGTCCTACCGGATGCCCGCTTTGATTACCTTGCCTTTGCTTGGGTCAGCGAAATTGAATCCTGCCGTGGCATACAGCGACTGTCCGCGGACTTCCACCGCTGCCGGCCCGTCGATGGCGAGGAACTGTGACTTGTCGCAGGTCCAGGCGTCGATCTTGATGATCCCGTTGCCGAACATGGACGCTACGTACGCGTCGCCGTCGTCAGCGATGGCAAGGCCAGTGGGGCTCAGGATGTCCTCAGCCCACACACGGGAAGAGCCGCTCCAGGGGTTCACACGGAAGATGGCTCCGCGGGCTCCGAGTGAAGGATCCTCCGGTCCGCCGGGAAGGGACGTGACGTACAGCCGGCCGTCCGGGCCGAACTCCACGTCCGTCGGTACGGGTTCAAAGGCGTATTCGTGGCCCACCACGCACGCAGGGACCTCCACAGTCGTCCCCGCCATGTCCACCGGGATCTTCGTCCCTGCAGGGATTACGGCAGGCCGGGGCGGCAGGACTGCCAACGTGGAAACGTCGCCTGTCTCTACGTTCACTTCCAGGATGGCGTTTGCTCCTGCGTCAGCGACGTAGGCGGTATCGCCCCGCACGGCCACCCCGTAGGGGTGCGAGTCCAGAGCCCCCTGGTAACGGGCAGGCGGGAAGGCAGGCCAATCGGCCAGGCATGCGGCTGTGACGTCGGCGCCGAAGCCGTAATGCTGATCGCGGTCCGGGTTATTTTCGCGTTCGTAGCCGGCCAGGTTGGCAATAGTGCGCACTTCCCCCTGTGAGTCAATGGACTTCAGGTAGCCCTCGAGAGCCTTCGGATCACCGGCGCCCACGCTTTCCACGAAGTAGATGGTTCCGCGCCGGGTTTCCACACCGGCTACGTCCCAACCCTTCTTGCCCTTGTAGAGGGTGGTGGTGGAGCCATCGTCGTTGACACGGCTGAGGAGCCCGGCGAAATTCTGGGTGACCAGAACAGACTCTTCGGAGTCCACGGCCAGGCTCAGGGGTCCAATGAGGTTCTCCGCCAGGGTCCGCGGCTCCGATTGCTCAGGGGTGGAGCCCGCCAGCGCGGGGCCGGCAGGAATTGCGATCACAGCAGCAGCGAGACAAGCGACGATTGAAAATTTCTTCTTCATGGGGTACTCCGGGTTTGGCGCCCTTGGCGGGCCTGTATAAGGAGCCTCGTAAGAGGCAAAAATGCGGAAACCCCCCGCGCCAGAGTATGCCTGCACAGCAACTGTGTCGCCGGGATCTCCCCCTATTCCGCCCCCTATTTTCGCCCCCTAATGCCAGCCCCTTGGCTAGGATCTAGCTATGACTCAGGCGGACCACGGCAATACCAGCCAGTACCTCGAACGGGCGGTAGCCCTGGCCACCCGAAACGTCGCGGATGGGGGCGGGCCGTTCGGTGCGCTGGTGGTGACGAAGGATGGGCGGGTGCACGAGGGCGTCAACCGCGTCACCCGCGACAACGATCCCACGGCCCACGCCGAAGTGGTTGCCATCCGTACGGCTGCGGCTGCAGTGCGGAACTTCGACCTGCGCGGCGCGGTTCTTTACACCAGCTGCGAGCCGTGCCCGCTGTGCCTGGCTTCTGCCCTCTGGGCGCGGATAGACCGCGTATATTTCGCCGCGGACCGGTACGGTGCTGCTTCCGCAGGCTTTGACGACGCTGTTTTCTACGACTACTTCTCGGGGACCCGCCCGGAACTGTTGCCGGTCACCCGGGGTGACGTGCCGGCGTCGGACGCGCCCTTCCACGCGTGGGGCGCCGCCCACCAAAGCCGGAAAGACTACTAGGTATGGATGCCACCCTCGTTAAATGCCCGCACTGCGGGAAGACCAACCGGGTGCCCGCCAGCGCTGCCGGCAGGCCCCGCTGCGGCAGCTGCCGGGGCGGGCTGCCCTGAATTGTGGACGCTGGCGATGCTGACTTCGGCACCGTAGCCGAGCAGTCGCCCGTTCCGGTGCTGGTGGACTTCTGGGCGGCGTGGTGCGGGCCCTGCCGTATGGTGAGCCCTGTCCTGGACAAGCTGGCGCGTGAACGGGCCGGCGAAATCAAGCTGGTGAAGGTGGACGTCGACAAATCCCCGGGCCTGTCCCGGCGTTTTGACGTGCAGGCCATTCCCACCCTGATGGTTCTGGTGGACGGCACAGTGGCAGCCCGGCAGGCCGGCGCCGCCCCCGCAGAGGTTCTGCGCCAATGGCTGGACGGAGCTCTTTCCGGAACCCGCCGCTGACAAAGGACCGCCATTCGGCCTAGGCGCGTTCCGGCAGCCGGGCCAGGCCGTCCAGCAGCTCCTGCTTTTTGCCGCACAGCGCGATCCGCACCCAGCCCTCACCGATGGAGCCGAAGGCAGTTCCCGGTGCAAGTGCGACGCCCGACTCCGCAAGGAAGCGCCGCACCCACCCGCGCACGTCACCGCCGCTCACATGGGACACGTCGGCCCACAGGTAGAACGCGCCGTCGGCCTTCAAGTAGGGAATTCCCTTGGCGTCCAGCACGGCGGAGGCGGCGTCCCGGTTGGCCCGGTAATGCCCGTGGGCGTGCTGGACGTAATCCTGCGGCCCGGTGAGGGCGGCGAGCGCGGCATACTGCGACGGCGATGCCACGCACGAAACGATCGACTCCATGACGTTGTTCATCTTTTGCTCCAGCCCCGGTGGGCACACCAAGGCACCGATGCGGAGCCCTGTGAGGCCATAGGTCTTGGACAGGGTCAGCGAGGTGAAGACGCGCGCCTCACCCGGCAGCACGCCCTCGAACCTTGCTGGACTCACGTGTGGGACATCGTAGGTAAACGCCTCATAGCATTCGTCAGAGATCACCCACAGGTCGTACCGGCGGGCCAGCTCCACGAGTTCCCGGGTCAGGTCCTCGCTGAGTACCGCGCCCAGCGGGTTGGAGGGCGAGTTCAGGACCAGCACCCGGGTCCGGTCCGTGATGAGGGCCTCGATGTCCGCGGTCCGAGGCTGGAAGCCGTGGTCAGGGTAGAGCGGGTAACCCACCGGCACGGCGTTCAGGAGGCGGCTGGTCATCGCAAACGTGGGGTAGCCGGGGTTTGGAATCAGGATTTCATCCCCGGGGGAGAGCAGCAGGCTCATGGCGAAGTGCAGGCCCTGCTGCGCGCCGTCCACCACGTACACGCGGTCGGCGCCCACATCACAGCCCTGCTGCTCCCGGAACCTCGCCGCGAACGCTTCCCGCAGTGACGGAATACCGGCGTTGGGGGTGTAGTTGGTCTCGTCCCTGTCCAGGCAGGCCATGCCGGCGTCGAGGATATGGCGGGGGAGCGGGAACCCGGGCTCGCCGATGCTGAGGACCAGGGCGCCGGGGGTACGCCACGCGGCCTCGGTGATTTCCCGGATCTGGTTGACGGGGACGTCGCGGACGTGGGCGGCAAGCTCAGGCATGCCTGCCATCCTAACTGGCGGACACTGCAGCACGGGCTGGCCCCGTTAGCGGGGGCGGGCCGGCATTCCGCGGGGCGGCACCGGGTGGGCGGGCGCCGGGACCAGCGCCGATATACTGGGAAGCGTGCTTTCTGGACTGGTGATAGTGGACAAACCGCAGGGATGGACCAGCCATGATGTGGTTGGCCGGATGCGGCGCCTCGCCGGTACCCGGAAAGTGGGGCACGCCGGGACGCTGGATCCCATGGCAACCGGGGTCCTGGTGGTGGGCATCAACAAGGCGACCCGCCTGCTCACGTACATCGTGGGCACCTCCAAGACCTACACCGCCACCATCCGCCTTGGCCAGTCCACCGTCACGGACGACGCCGAAGGTGACGTCACTGCCACGGCAGGCACTTCCGCGGTGGGCGAGCAGGCAATTCACGATGGCGTTGCGGCCTTGACCGGGCAAATTCAGCAGGTGCCGAGCAGCGTAAGCGCCATCAAGGTCAACGGAGAACGCGCCTACGCCCGGGTCCGCTCCGGGGAAGAAGTGAAGCTGGCGGCCCGCCCAGTGACCATCCACCGGTTTGAGGTGCACAGCATCAGCAGGGACGCCGGGGCCGACGTTGTGGACCTGGACGTCACAGTGGAATGCTCCTCCGGGACCTACATCCGTGCCCTTGCCCGCGACCTTGGCAACGCACTTGGCGTCGGTGGACATCTCACCGCCCTCCGGCGGACCCACGTGGGGCCGTACTCATTGGAGCAGGCGCGCACGCTTGAACAGCTTGCGGAAGAGCTCAACGTCCTTGACATGTCCGAGGCCGCCCGGGCGCTGATGCCCAACCGCGAGCTCAGCCCGGAAGAAACCACGGAGATCTCCTTTGGCCGGCGGATTGCTGCCGGTGCTGCCCCTGGCAGCCCGGATGCAGCCACGGCCGAACATCCCGCAGCCGCCTTCGCCCCCGACGGAAACCTGGTGGCGCTGCTCGCTGACGCGGGCAGCTTTGCCAAACCCGTGCTGGTCTTTGCCCCCGGCAACGGAGGCCCCGGCAATGGCGCTCCCGGTACCGGCGCGTCCGGGGTGGCCTGAGGGTGGACGCGTATTTTTACATCATCCTGGTGGTGGGGCTCCTGTCCAGCGGAGTGTGCCTGCTGGCCGGCATCCTGAAAAAAGCACCTAACGACGTCACCATCCTCTCGGTCGCCGCCGTCGAGGTGGCCCTGCTGGTGTACCTGGTGGGATCCATCGTGCGCGTTATCGCGGGTGAGCCCATCGCGGGGGAGGCTTGGGAGTTCTGGGGCTATCTAGCCACGGCGATGCTCCTGCCGCCCGCCGCCGTCTACTGGTCCATTCTGGAACGTACCCGGTGGAGCAACTTTGTCCTGGCCGCCGTCGGGGTTACCGCCCTGGTGATGGCCGCCCGAATGAATCAGATCTGGTACTGAAGTGGAAGAAGCACGTAACGTGAAAGACCAGCACTCCGGAACCGCCCAGGACGCCGCCGCGAGCGGAACCGGGGCCGGGAACACGCGCAACACCGGGCCGGGACGCCTGCTGATCGCCGTTTATGCGGTCTTCGCCATCTCTGCCTCGGCCCGCGCCGGGTACCAGATCCTCACTAAGTTTGCCGAGGCGCCGCTCGCCTATCTGCTGTCCGCGTTCGCCGCGCTGGTGTACGTCATTGCCACGATCTCCCTTGCCCGGGCCGGCAGCACATGGTTCAAAGTGTCCGTCGCAGCCGTCCTGGTGGAACTGGTTGGCGTGCTGGTGGTTGGCGCCCTGAGTGTCTTCGATTCCGTCCAGTTCCCGCATGAGACGGTGTGGTCCCTGTTTGGCCGGGGCTACGGATTCATTCCGTTGCTGCTGCCCATCCTGGGTTTGGGGTGGCTGTACCGGCGGCGGCCGTCCCGCGCGTCCTGACATCGTTCCGCCGGGGCGGTTGGCGTCCCGCGCCGACTGGCAAGGTGCGCTGCGTGAATACAGGTAATCTTTAGAGAGTTCCGCGGCCGTCAGGGTCCGGAGCGTTAATATGTGCACGCAGTAAAAGGCGAGGGTGATGGTCTACATCTGGAACGATCCGTCCGAGGTCCCGGCGGACTTCGGCCCATCTGTTGTCACCTTTGGGAATTTCGACGGAGTTCACCGCGGCCATCAGCAGGTGCTGTCCCAGTTGATCCGCACCGCACGGCTCAACCGGGCCAAGTCCGTGGCCGTCACTTTCGACCCCCACCCCGCCCTGGTCCACCGCCCCGAATCCGCGCCTGAGCTGATCATGGGGCTCCAGGACAAACTGGAGGCGCTGGGGGAGTTGGGCCTGGACGCCATCCTGGTGATGAAGTACTCCCTGGACCTCGCCAGCCTCACTGCAGAAGAGTTCGTGGAGCAGTTCCTGGTGGACCGCCTGCGCGCCAGCCACGTGGTGATCGGCCATGACGCCCGGTTCGGCCGCGGCAACTCCGGCGACCTGGACACCATGAAGGCGCTCGGCGGGAAGTTCGGGTTCGAGGTCCAGGTGATCAGCGAGTTCGGCTCGGAGGGCTACCCCCTGCATGACGCCGACGGCACAGACCGCCGCTGCTCCTCCACCTGGGTGCGTGAGGCCCTGCAGGAAGGGGACGTCGCCACCGCCGCGGCTGTGCTGGGCCGGTCGCACCGGATGCGCGGTGAAGTTGTGCATGGTGCCGCCCGCGGCCGTGCGCTCGGATTCCCCACGGCCAATCTCGCCAGTAACGCCAGCGGACTCATCCCGGCTGACGGCATCTATGCCGGCTGGCTGGTGGACCAGGCCGGGACGCGCTGGCCTGCCGCCATTTCCGTGGGGTCGAATCCCACGTTCGACGGCGTCAGCCGGCAGGTCGAAGCGCATGTCATCGACCGGCCACACGAAGCGGTGGAGGACTTCGATCTGTACGGCCAGACAGTAGTTGTTGAATTCGTGGCCCGGCTGAGGGGGATGGTGGCATACCGTGGGCCTGAGGCGCTGGTGGACCAGATGCGCCTGGATGTGGTCCAGGCGCACCACCTCCTCGCCAGGCGCTGAAACCTCCTACAGGGTAAGCGCGCCCCAGGGAAAGGCAGTTGCGTGTCTGTTGAGAAGAACACCAGAAAACTGGACGAAGGCATTGTCCGCGATTTCAGCTCGAGGATGAGCTACGCCTCGTACCTGCAACTGCCAACACTGCTTAGTGCGCAGCAGCCGGTCAGCCAGCCGCAGCATCACGATGAGATGCTTTTCATCATCCAACACCAGACCACTGAGCTGTGGCTCAAGCTGGTGCTGCACGAGCTGCGGAGCACTGCTGCCTGGCTCCGTGCGGACGACCTCGGTTCCGCGCTCAAAGGCATTGCCCGCGTCAAGCACATCCAGAAAACCCTCACCGAGCAGTGGTCGGTGCTGGCCACGCTGACTCCCACAGAGTATTCGCAGTTCCGCGGCTTCCTGGGCAATTCCTCCGGCTTCCAGTCAAGCCAGTACCGGGCCGTTGAGTTCATTCTGGGCAACAAGAACCACAAGATGCTTCCGGTGTTCAACTCGGATCCGGAAGCCCACGCCATGCTGGATGAGTTGCTTCACGCGCCCAGCATCTATGACGAATTCCTGGCCTACCTCGCCCGCCAGGGGTTTGCTGTGCCCCGGGGTGTGCTCGAGCGGGACGTCACCCAGGCCCACGAGTTCACGCCCGAACTGGTGCCGCTCTTCAAGCACATCTACGAGAACGCCGCGGACAACTGGGGCGCCTACGAGGCCTGCGAGGAGCTGGTGGATCTTGAGGACAACTTCCAGTTATGGCGCTTCCGCCACCTGCGCACTGTGCAGCGGACCATTGGCATGAAGACGGGAACCGGCGGCTCGAGCGGCGCAGCATTCCTGCAGAAAGCCCTCGAATTGACCTTTTTCCCGGAACTGTTCGCCGTCCGGACGGAGATCGGCCAGTGACAACACAGGAGCAACTAACCGTGGGAAACTCCGACGACAAGGAAGCGGCCCTGCAGCAGCGCGCCGCCGAACTGGACCGGCAGGATCCGCTGGCGCGTTACCGCACTCAGTTCATCGGCACCGATACACCCCTGTCCTACCTCGACGGCAACTCACTGGGCCGCCCGCTCCAGCGCACCGCAGAGGACATCGGCGCGTTCATCCGGGACGGCTGGGGCGGACGCCTGATCCGGGGATGGGACGAGGAGTGGCTGGAGCTGCCCCAGTCCATCGGCGACCAGCTGGGCCGCGCCGTGCTCGGCGCCGCACCCGGACAAACAATCATCGCTGACTCCACCACCGTGGTGCTGTACAAGCTGATCCGCGCTGCCCTCGCGGCCGTGGCCGACCCCGACCGCAACGAACTGGTCCTTGATACCGAAAACTTCCCCACGGACCGCTACCTCGTGGAGGGCATCGCCCTCGAGGAAGGCCTGACACTCCGCTGGATCGAAGCGGACCCCAACGCGGGGGTGACCGTGGACCAGGTGCGCGAAACTGCCGGGCCGCGCACCGCCGTCGTACTCCTGAGCCACATCGCCTACCGTTCCGGCCATCTGGCGGATCTGCCGGGCATCACTGCAGCAGTGCACGACGCCGGCGCGCTGGTGGTGTGGGACCTTTGCCATTCTGCCGGTTCAGTCGAGATCGGCCTGGACAGTGCGGGCGTGGACTTTGCTGCCGGCTGCACCTACAAGTACCTCAACGGCGGGCCGGGATCGCCCGCCTTCGCCTACGTCAACCAGCGCCACCTCCCCTCGCTCAACCAGCCGATCTGGGGGTGGATGGGCCGCAAGGACGCTTTCGAGATGGGCCCCGGCTACCAGCCGGCCGCGGGTATCCGGGGATTCCTCAGCGGCACCCCGGCGATCTTCGGGATGCTGGCCATGCGGGGCACGCTCGACCTTATCGAGGAAGCCACTATGGCCGCCATCCGGGAGAAGTCGGTGAAGCTGACCGCCTTTGCCGTCGAGGTCTTCGAAGCCTGGCTGGCACCCCTGGGCGTGGAACTTGCCTCGCCGCGGGAGCCGGGGGAGCGGGGCAGCCACATCACCCTGGACCACCCCGGTTTCACCAAAGAGAACGTCGCGTCGCTCTGGGACGAGGACGTCATCCCGGACTTCCGCGCCCCGCACGGCATCCGGGTGGGACTCTCGCCGCTGAGCACCAGCTTCGCGGAGGTCCTGCAGGGCATGGCGGCAATCCGGGAGCAGCTGGCGCACTAACGGACTAGCTGTATTGACCTGGGAGGTTGGTGACGCGGCTGGCCGGTGGGGTCTGTTTCGACAAGATTGGGCGGGGGCCGGTAAACTGAGGGATGGATCCGGCTGCAGTCCGTGGCGGCTGGTTCCTGTTGTGTGTGGCACTGTCCGGGTTTCCCGGACCAGCCGCGGCGGCAGACCCGGCAGTGATTTACTGACCTGGGCCCTCACGGCACATCCCTAGGAGTTATCGTGGCACTTGAAGCCGCTGTAAAGCAGTCCATCATCAAGGAATACGCAACCGGAGAAGGCGACACCGGTTCACCCGAGGTTCAGGTTGCTGTCCTTACCCAGCGGATCAAGGATCTGACTGAGCACATGAAGGAGCACAAGCACGATTACCACACCCAGCGCGGTCTGCTGGCCATGGTTGGTCGTCGCAAGCGCATGCTGAGCTACCTCAAGAAGACCGACATCGCCCGCTACCGTGCGCTCATCGAGCGCCTCGGCCTGCGCCGCTAGTCGGACTTAGGGGCGGCCCGTTCCCGCACGGGATGGGCCGCCTCCTTCACCTAAAAAATTAAACAGGAGGATCAACCGCATCACGCATTCGCGGTCCTCGGTAGTGATCCCCGGGAACGGCTTCGTTGACTGAAGCCCCGGCCCGTGGGTCTCGATCGACGACCGGGTGCAGGGCCAGTAGACAGATGCTGGCCTGGGTTGATGCGGCTGGACTTCCGTAAGAAAGAAACGGAGGTGACTCTCTTGGAGGGTCCCGAAATCCAGTTCTCAGAAGCAGTCATTGACAATGGCCGTTTTGGCAAGCGTGTAATCCGCTTCGAAACCGGCCGCCTTGCCAAGCAGGCAGCCGGTGCGGCGATGGTGTACATCGACGATGACACCGCCCTGCTGTCCGCCACTACGGCCGGCAAGCACCCGCGTGAAGGCTTTGACTTCTTCCCGCTGACGGTCGACGTCGAAGAGCGTATGTACGCTGCCGGCCGTATCCCGGGCTCGTTCTTCCGCCGCGAAGGACGCCCGTCCACCGAAGCCATCCTGGCCTGCCGCCTGATGGACCGCCCGCTGCGCCCCGCCTTCGTGAAGGGCCTGCGCAACGAGGTCCAGATCGTGGTGACCGTCCTGGCCATCAACCCTGACGAGCTCTACGACGTGGTGGCCATTAACGCCTCCTCCATGTCCACCCAGCTTTCCGGCCTGCCGTTCTCCGGCCCCATCGGCGGTGTTCGCGTTGCCCTGGTTGCTGACGAAAACGGATCACAGTGGGTTGCTTTCCCCAAGCACTCGCAGCTGGAAAACTCCGTCTTCAACATGGTGGTGGCCGGCCGTGTTGCCGGTGACGACGTCGCCATCATGATGGTTGAAGCCGAAGCTACCGACAACTCCTGGAACCTCATCAAGGAACAGGGCGCTACCGCCCCCACTGAAGAGGTTGTCTCCGAGGGCCTTGAGGCTGCCAAGCCGTTTATCAAGGCACTGTGCGACGCCCAGGCCGACCTGGCTGCACGCGCTGCCAAGCCGACTGTGGAGTTCCCGGTATTCCTCGATTACGAGGACGATGTCTACTCAGCCGTCGAGTCTGCTGCCGCTGACAAGCTGGCCGCTATCTTCCAGATCGCGGACAAGACGGAGCGCAACGACGCTTCGGACGCGCTGAAGGACGAAGTTACCGCTTCGCTGTCCCTGAGCGCCCAGTTCGAAGGCCGCGAGAAGGAGCTGTCTGCAGCGTTCCGCTCGGTCACCAAGCAGGTTGTGCGCCAGCGCATCCTCAAGGACCAGATCCGCATCGACGGCCGTGGCCTGACGGACATCCGCCAGCTCACCGCCGAGGTCGAGGTTCTGCCCCGCGTTCACGGTTCGGCCATCTTCGAGCGCGGCGAAACCCAGATCATGGGTGTCACCACGTTGAACATGCTGAAGATGGAACAGCAGATCGACTCGCTGTCCCCGGTGAAGACCAAGCGGTACATGCACAACTACAACTTCCCGCCGTACTCCACCGGTGAGACCGGACGCGTGGGCTCGCCCAAGCGCCGCGAAATTGGCCACGGCGCCCTTGCTGAGCGCGCACTCGTGCCGGTCCTGCCGTCCCGTGAGGAATTCCCGTACGCCATCCGCCAGGTGTCTGAGGCTCTCAGCTCCAACGGTTCGACGTCGATGGGTTCTGTCTGCGCCTCCACCCTGTCGATGCTGAACGCCGGTGTGCCCCTGAAGGCCGCCGTCGCCGGTATCGCCATGGGCCTGGTCTCCGACCAGGTTGACGGCCAGACGCGCTACGCGGCACTGACCGACATTCTCGGCGCCGAAGATGCCTTCGGTGACATGGACTTCAAGGTTGCCGGAACCTCCGAGTTCGTCACGGCCATCCAGCTGGACACCAAGCTTGACGGTATCCCCGCCTCGGTCCTGGCAGCAGCCCTCAAGCAGGCCCGCGAAGCACGCCTGCACATCCTCGAGGTCATCGACTCGGCCATCGACACCCCAGACGAGCTCTCCGAGTTCGCACCGCGCGTCATCGCCGTGAAGATCCCCGTGGACAAGATCGGCGAAGTCATTGGCCCCAAGGGCAAGATGATCAACCAGATCCAGGAAGACACCGGCGCCGACATCTCCATCGAGGACGACGGCACGGTCTACATTGGCGCCACCGACGGCCCGTCTGCAGACGCAGCACGGTCCGCCATCAACGCCATCGCCAACCCGCAGGTCCCGGAAATCGGCGAGCGTTACCTGGGTACGGTCGTCAAGACCACCACCTTCGGTGCGTTCGTGTCGCTGACCCCGGGCAAGGACGGCCTCCTGCACATCTCCGAGCTCCGCAAGCTGGCCAACGGCAAGCGCGTGGACAACGTGGATGACGTGGTCTCGGTGGGCCAGAAGGTCCAGGTGGAAATCACCAAGATCGACGACCGTGGAAAGCTCTCGCTCGCCCCGGTAGTTGCCGAGGAAGAAGGCGCCGAGGTTGAGACCGAGCGCGCCCACACCACGGAACCTGCTGAAGGCGCTGACATCTAGCAGCTCCGGTTTCCGGAACACAAGCATGAATCGGCGGGGCCGGTGGATGATCCACCGGCCCCGCCGCTGTTACGATGGCAGCCAGATCCCGGCTGCCCCTTTTGAAAGGCCTCAATGACTGTTGTACCCCTGCCGCTTGAGCAGAACCACCGCGGCGACACCCTGGTTCCACGGCTCCGACGGCGGCTCCGAGGTCCGGCGTTCGGTGCTGCCCGGGGGAGTACGGGTGCTGACCGAGGCAATGCCGGGACAGCGGTCGGCAACCATTGGTTTCTGGGTTGGCGTCGGCTCCCGCGACGAGGCCCCGGGACAGCACGGTTCCACCCATTTCCTGGAGCACCTCCTGTTCAAGGGAACCAAGCGCCGTACAGCGCTGGAAATCGCTTCGGCCTTCGACGAGGTGGGCGGTGAGTCAAACGCGGCCACGGCCAAGGAAAGCACATGCTACTTTGCACGGGTCCTGGATTCGGACCTGCCGATGGCCATCGACGTCATCGCCGACATGATTACCGGAGCCGTTCTCGACCCGACGGAGATGGAACAGGAACGGGACGTTATCCTCGAGGAAATCGCCATGGACAGCGATGACCCCACCGACGTCGCCCACGAACACTTTGTCTCAGCCGTGCTGGGCAGCCACCCACTGGGCCGGCCCATCGGCGGCACCCCGGACGCCATTAAGGCGGTGGCCCGCGACTCCGTCTGGGAGCACTACCAGCGGTATTACCGGCCCGACGAGCTGGTGATCACGGCAGCAGGCGGCCTGGAGCACGACGTCGTCTGCAACCTTGTGGTGGACGCCCTCGAGACCGCGGGCTGGTCGCTGAAGGCGGATGCAGCGCCGGTGGAAAGGCGTTCCACTGACCGGGCGCTGATTACGGGGACCGCCGGACTTCACGTGGTCAAGCGCGCGGTGGAGCAGGCGAACATTATCATGGGCTGCCCCACCATCGTGGCTACCGACGAACGGCGCTACGTCATGAGCGTCCTGAACGCCGTGCTGGGCGGGGGCATGTCCTCGCGCCTGTTCCAGGAGATTCGCGAGAAGCGCGGCCTGGTGTATTCCACCTACTCGTTCGCCTCCTCCTACGCCGACGCCGGGTACTTCGGCATGTACGCGGGGTGCACGCCGTCCAAGGTTCGGCAGGTCCTGGAATTGCTCGGTGCGGAATTGGACAAGCTCGCGGAGCACGGAATCACCGAGGACGAGCTGCGCAAGGCTGTGGGCCAACTGGGCGGCGGAATCGTTCTGGCGCTGGAGGATACGGGATCGCGGATGTCGCGGCTGGGCCGTGCCGAACTCGTTTCCGGCGAGTACCAGGACATCGACGAGACGCTGCGGCTGATCAAGTCGGTTACGGCGGAGCAGGTTCAGGACCTTGCGGCGGAGCTTGCAGCCGCACCAAGGACTGTGACCGTTGTCGGACCGTTTGAGGAGACCGAAACGTTCGGTCTCTGACGGCTCTCCTCGCCTTGGCCAGGGGGCGTAGGATCAGGCCAACCGACGTCGGATTTCTGTGGGTTTAGCTGGCGTGTGGTTCGTGAGGGGTGGAAGGCGTGGATGGATTCGGAGCGGGCCCTGTGCCTCCCCGCAACGAAGGTCCTGCCCACACCCCTCCTGCCCATGAGGGACTTGCCGACGACGGCCATGCCTTTGACACCCCGTCATCCGACCACCCGGAACAGGACCCGCGGACACAGGGCCCGCGGACACAGGACCAACCGCTGCACGACCATCCAGCACTGGCTGGCCTGCTCGGCCATTGGCGGGGCAGCACCCACCTTGCGGCTGGTCCATGGGGGCCGGAGCGGACCGTTGATGCGGAGGTGACGTACAGGCGCGTGGCGGGCGGCTTCGCCGTGGTGCAGAGCTACCGCCACGTTGAGGCGGACGGGACGCATTTCGAAGGCCACGGGATGTTCACCGTGGATCCCGATCACCAGGACGTTCTGTGGTATTACGTGGACAGCGCGGGCCTGGCGCCGGAGGCACCGGCCCGTTGTCAGTGGCATGAAGGGGTCCTGCGCATGGAACGCCACGGCAACGCCGGATGGACCCGCCACACCTTGCGCGCTGACGGCGGCGTCCTAAGGCATGTGACCGAACTTCGTACCCATGCAGGCGGCGCCGCATGGGAAGGCGGTTTGGGGGAGGGGAATCTGGGGGCGGGCGTCGGCGCCAACGGTACTGGCACGGCGTACACCCCCTTTATGACTTCGGTGTTCAGAAAAGGCTGACGTTCTGATGTCATTCAGGTCGGGAGCAATTCCCAGTTCTTCTCCGGATCAGGTGGCAGGACATGCGGCATTGCGTAGAAGTCCTCCCAGCACGAGTCGCTCGCGGCTATGTCATCAGGGTCCACAAGGTCCTCGTCCGGAGCTTCCCAGACCGGAAATTCCTCATGCAGGGTTTCATGCAGCCGGGAACCTTTGTCCGAAGCTTCCCGGACCTGAAATTCGCCAGGCAGTGTTTCATAAAGCCGGGAATCCTCGCTAAATTCAGGGCTCGACAGCACTGCCGCTGGCCAGTGTGGTGGTTCCCAGTTGTGGTGTTCGCTTTGGTAGTGGCGGCCGGTGGGTGAGGTCCAGCCGGGTGGTTCGTTTCGGGTGGCTGGGGTGGGTGTCCAGCGGCTGTTGTGTTTGAGGCGGTGATGTTTTGGGCAGAGTTGTGCCAGGTTGCTGATTCCGGTGGTTCCGCCGTGCTGCCAGGGTTGGAGGTGGTCGGTTTCGTTGTCGGGGGAGCGGTTGTTGCAGCCGGGGAAGGTGCATTTTCCGTCGCGCAGGCGCAGTGCCTGTTTCATGGCTTCGGGGAGCCGGTATTTTGTGCGTCCGATTTCCAGTGGTGCGCCGTCGCGGGGGTCCACGAGGACGCGGTGGAACGAGGTGGCACCGTCGGTGAGGAGTTTGCGTGCCATGGAGGCGGGGATGGGGCCGTGCCCGTCGAGGACGGCTGGTTCGTCGGTGAGTCCGAGGAGTGCGAACACCGGGACGGTCACGAGCACTGTTGTGTTCGGGACCGGGACTTTGGCGACATCCGCGTACCCGTTGTTGCCTGTGGTGGCGTCGGTGCCCCCGTCCGCGGCGCCGTCCTGGGAGCCGTCCGCGGGGCCCTCGTCGGGGGTGTGCGGGCTGGTGTGTTCGTCGCGGCTGAGTGTGGGTCCTGCGCTGAGGAGGAGGTTGGTGAGGATGTCGGGCCGGAGTTGGGTGAGGTTTCGGGGTTCGTTCGGGCTTTGGGCGCCGCGGGCGAGGGCGGTGATTTTGTTCCAGATCGCGGATGCCTGGTGGGCGGGCAGGTAGGCGGAGAACCATGCCATGCCGTTGCGGTCGGGGCTGTATTCGATGCGGCGGTCGGCCGCGCTTTTGGTGTGCCGCTTTTCGATGGATTCGGGGTGGTGGCGTTCGCGCCAGTTCCTTATCCTGGCCCGGAAGCGGGAGGGCACCAGTTTCCCGGCGGCGGCTCCGCGGGCCGGGTGGGGTGCGTCCGGGTCCAGGAAATGGGCTACCAGGGCGTTGGCGCCGGCGGGGGTGAGGCCTTCTGTTTCGTCGGCGATGATTTTCGCGTGTTGCCAGGAGATGGTTCCGGAGGACAGTGCCGCCAGGGCGAGCGGGAGGGAGCAGAGGTGGCGGGACTGGGTGATGAACGCTCCGGCTGCGGGTCCGCTGATGGTCAGGACGCCGGCGGTTTCCTCGATTGCTGACATCTCGTTGTAGGTGCGTTCGTGCACGGGCGCGTCCGGTGGGGTCATCGCTTGTTGCAGTTCGAAGGCTTCGGCTGCGTCGCGTGCCTTGAGCCCAGCTATCTGCGCTTCGAGCTTGGACAGCAGCCCCAACCGGTCCAAACGGATCTCGTACGCGCGCTGGAGCGCGTCAACCCCGCCACCGGCTGCAGCGGTAGTGGCCAGGGCGGCATCCTTGAGAAACAGGGCCCCCACGCCGGCAACGGAGGCGTGAATGCCCTCCATCGCTGCCACTGCGCCTCCGCCGTTTCCCATACCAACATCATCTATGGAGGCACTGACATTCTGAGTGGGAACGGGGACGGCCCGCTTAACCGGAACCTCGGCTGGATCAGCGGGGGCAGGAACAAGTGCCAGGTCTCTGGTCGCCCCGCCCGCCATCTTCGACTCCATACCCGCATCCTCTACGGAAGCACTGACAATCTGGGTGGGGGGCAGGTGCTGGGCGGTCAGGGACAGCCTGTGCGGCTGGAACGCGCGCCGGCCGCGCTGGTCTCGCCGTCTGCCGAAATCCGCATACCGACATCTTCGGCGAAGGCACTGACATTTGAGGGGGAAGCACGTCTTCAAGGGAGGAACCGGCAACCTGAAGGCCGAATTGAACGCGAGGAAAGGTACTCCTACCCGCCCGCGAACGGGGGCAGGACATCCACCACGTCATCAGCCTTCAGGACGACGGCTCGGTCCCGCACGGCCACCTCATTGAGCAGGAAGCTGCTCCGGGACAGGATGCGCGGGAGCGGGGGAGTTCCGGCGGGAGGCTCGGGGCGCTCCACGGATGAAACGGTCTCGAGAAGGTCAGCAACGGTGGCGCCGGGCGCCAGGTCGAAGCTCTCTTCCTCCATGCCTGCGGCCGCGCGTGCGGCAGCGAAGTAACGTACGTTCAAAAGTTTCAGCCCCCGATGGCGCTCATGCTGCGGTCCGGCTGGACGAAGTCCGGAGCGTCAAGTCCCACGTGGTCCATTCCGTGGGCTTTGGGTTTGAGCCACATCGCGTCCTGCCACCGCTGGGCGAGGGCCTCGTCGGTTGCTCCCGAGCGCAGGAGACCCAACAGGTCGAATTCTTCCCGGGAGAACAGGCAGCTCATGATCTTGCCCTCTGCAGTGATCCGTGTCCTGCGGCAATCCGAGCAGAACGGCTCGGTCACGGAGGCAATGATGCCCACCGTGCCCAACACAGGGCCTGACGCGCCCGCAGCGCCGTCAGCGGACCCGGCTACACGCCGTCGTACTTCAAAACGCTCCGCCGGGGCACCGTCACGGGCGCGGGGATCGGGACTGAGGGCAAAATCAGTGGAGAGAACCTGGCGGATCTCGGCGGCCGTAATCATGTTCCGCCGCGTCCAGCCGTGGTCGGCGTCAAGCGGCATCTGTTCAATGAAACGAAGCTCATACCCGCGCCCCAGGGCCCAGGCGAGCAACGATGGCGCCTCGGCGTCGTTGATGCCGCGCATCAGCACCGCGTTGAGCTTGACCGGGCCCAGACCCGCCGCCCAGGCTGCGTCCACCCCGGCCAGCACTTGGTTCAGGAACGGCCTGCGGGTCAGCTGGGTGAAGGTTTCCTCGTGCAGCGAATCCAGCGACACGTTGATACGCGTCAGGCCGGCAGCCTTCAGCGGCGCCGCCTTTTTCGCGAGTCCCACGCCGTTGGTGGTCATGGAAATGGGCAGGCCGGGGTGGTTGCTGCGAAGGGCCGAAATGATGTCCACCAGATCGTGCCGCACAAGGGGCTCCCCACCGGTAAGCCGCAATTCACGAACTCCCAGCTGCTCTACGCCGATCCGCACAATCCGAATGATTTCCTCCGCAGACATCACCGCCTGTTTCCCCAGCCATTCCAGGCCTTCGGCAGGCATGCAGTAGGTGCAGCGAAGGTTGCATTTGTCCGTCAGGGACAGCCTCATGTCCGTGGCCCGGCGTCCATAGCGGTCCGCGAGTCCAGCCGGAGCATCAGCGGGGCGGGCAACAGGAACCGACGGCAGGGGTGCTGCTTCCTCCCGCGGCTGGGGCATGCCTAGCTGAACACTCATGAATTCAGGCTACGCCACGTTGGGTTGCGCATCACACCCCGTGACACGGGCAAGCGGGCAGCAGAAGACCGGGCAGGGCCCAGGACAGGTCAGGCGCCACAGGTACTCCGCGAACTTATGCTTGAAGGGTGGACACCTCACGGCCAAGGGAGGCAACGCACGACGACGGGTCGGGGCTGCCGGAGCAACCGGCACCTTCGCTGCCGACTCAGGCAGTGCCGCCCCAGGCAGTGCCACACTGGAACGGGCGGTGGGCGGCGGCCGCCGGGGTGGTGGCGGTGGGCAGTGCAGTGGTGCTGGGGGAGCTGGTAGCCGGCGTCGTCAGTCCGTCGTTGTCGCCTCTGACCGCTGTTGGTAGCGCCGTCATCGATGCCATTCCTCCCGGTGTCAAGGACTGGGCCGTTGCACTGTTTGGTACAGCGGACAAAGTGGCTCTCCTGGTCGGAATGGGCCTGGTGATCGCTGCGCTGGCCGCACTGGCGGGCGTGGTGGGGGAACGCCGCCGGCTGAGGGGCGTCGCGGTGGTTGCCGTCTTTGGGCTTGTGGGCCTGGCGGCCGTCCTGACCCGCGCCCAAGCCACGTTCACCGCGATTGCACTGGCGGTCCTCACCTCCGCCGTCGCCGGCGTCCTGCTTCGATTCCTGATCACCAGGCTGCAGGAATGGGGGAGCGATGAACCTCGGACAGGAGTCGATGCCGCGCCTGCCCGCCGTCGTTTTCTGCAGGCTCTGGCCGGCGGAGCCTCGTTCGCCGTCATCGGTGGAGCGCTGGCGGCCAAATGGCGCGGTGCTTCCGTTGCGGTCAGCGAAGCCCGGAGCCGCGTAGCTCTGCCGGTCCCCAACTCGCCGGCGCCGCCAGTCCCGCCAACCGCTGAGGCGAAAATCGACGGCATGCAGCCGCTGGTCACCCCCAATCCGGACTTCTACCGCATCGACACGGCCCTCACGGTCCCCGCCGTCGATCCGGACGCATGGGTCCTGAAAGTCACCGGAATGGTGGACAGGGAGGTGGAGCTGACCTTCGCCGAACTCCTGGCCAAACCCCTGACCGAACGCCATGTGACTATCGCCTGCGTGTCCAACGTCGTGGGCGGAGACCTCATAGGCAACGCACGCTGGCTGGGCTGGCCCGTCCGCAACCTGCTTACCCTTGCCGGGCCGCAAACCGGCGCGGACATGGTGCTCTCGAAAAGTGTGGACGGCTGGACTGCCGGAACCCCGCTGGAAGTGCTCACCGACAACCGTGAGGCCCTGCTCGCCGTCGGCATGAACGGTGAGCCGCTGCCGCTCGAACACGGCTTCCCGGTCCGGCTGGTGGTGCCCGGACTCTACGGCTACGTGTCGGCCACCAAATGGGTCACCGAGCTGAAAGTCACCAGGTTCGCGGATGACACGGCCTATTGGACGCCCCGGGGCTGGTCGGAGCGGGGCCCCATCAAAACCTCTTCACGGATCGATGTGCCACGAAGCGGCCGGCCTGTGAAGGCGGGAACGGTGATGTTCGGCGGCGTCGCCTGGGCCCAGCACACGGGCATCGGCAAGGTGGAGCTCCGGGTGAACCGTGGTTCTTGGCAGCAGGCGGAACTGGCGGAAGGCATCTCGCTGGACACCTGGTACCAGTGGAAGCTGGCGATGGAGTTGACGGAAGGGCAGTACGAGGTCCAGGTCCGGGCCACGGATCTCGCAGGCCAGGCGCAGGACGAGCAGAGCAGGCCCGTGGCGCCTGACGGGGCCACCGGGTTCCACACGATTAGAGTGGACGTGCAACCCTGATGGCTTACTGAAGGCGGAACCATGACCAGCCCGAAACCCCATGGAACGTCCCTGGATGAAACGATTAATGGCCAAGCGCAGCATCAGGGCGGTGGCGACGCGACGCACGAGCCCAACCACCAGGGGCGTCAAGCGCATCACCAGGCGCGGTCCGTGGCTGGGCATGCCGCCGCCGTCGAGCAACTCCTGCGTCCATTGCAGTCCTCGGACCGGACGGAAGTACTGCCCCTGCATGAGGCGCTGGGCCGCGGCCTGGTCAGCGACGTCCGCGCCCCCATCAGCCTGCCGCCCTTCGCTAACTCCCAGATGGACGGCTATGCCATCCGTTCCGCGGACGTGCCCGACGGCGGTGCGGAGTTGCGTGTTATGCCTCCCGTTCCAGCGGGCGCAAGCCCCGCAGCCCTTCGGCCTGGCATGGCCGCCCCGATCATGACCGGGGCTATGCTCCCGGAAGGGGCCGACGCCGTCGTCCCCATTGAGCGGGCCGTTCCGGACCGTTTCCTTCCGCACACGGAGCAGGCAACGGTGACGCTGCCAACGGCCGCGCCCGGCACTTTTGTGCGGGCAGCCGGCAGCGATGTCCGGACCGGTGAAACGGCCCTGGCAGCCGGCACCTTCCTTGGCCCGGCACAGTTGGGCCTGCTCGCGGCCTTGGGCATCCCGGAGGTGACGGTATACAAGGCCGTGACGGTCCTGTTGGTCACTACAGGCGACGAAGTGGTGGAACCCGGCCAGGAGTTGCCCGCCGGCAAGATCTACGACTCCAACGGCACACTCCTCGAAGCAGCCATGAAGCAGTCCGGGCTCCAGGTCCGCCGTGCGGGAATAGCCACTGACAACCCGGAGGCGCTTCGCAGGCTGCTGCGGAGCGAGGGTGGCGGGACGGATCTGATCGTCACCACCGGCGGGGTCAGCAAAGGCGCGTACGAGGTGGTGCGGCAGGCCATGGAGGACCAGCCGGTGGAGTTCCTGCACGTGGGCATGCAGCCGGGCGGCCCGCAGGGGATTGGCACCTTCGAAGGGCGCCCCTTCCTCGGATTCCCCGGAAACCCCGTCAGCTGCCTGGTGTCCTTTGAGATGTTCCTCCGTCCCGTCCTGGCCGGCCTTCTCGGTACCCCTGCACGACGACTGCCCATCCGCGCCAGGCTGAGGCATCCCCTCACGTCGCCCGAGCACAAGCACCAGATCCGCCGCGGCACCCTGCAGCCGGACGGGACAGTGGAGCTCCAGGGCGGGGAAAGTTCACACCTGATGCACGCGCTCGCGGGCTCGAACCTGCTGGTTCACGTCCCCGAAGGAGTGGCCGCGCTCGCGGCAGGGGCGGAGGTGGAAGTATGGATGCTGTGAATGCAGAACAAACCCAGGCCGCGCTGACGCACCTGCGCCAGGACGGCAGCGCCCAGATGGTGGATGTCTCCGCCAAAGCCGAAACCACCCGTGAGGCCACTGCCACCGCCACGGTCCGCACCACCGCAGAGGTCATGGGCCTGCTCGGTTCAGGTGGCCTGCCCAAGGGCGACGCCCTGGCCGTGGCACGGGTTGCCGGCATCATGGCCGCCAAAAAGACACCCGAACTGATTCCGCTGTGCCATCCGCTGCCGCTGTCCAAGGTCACCGTGGACTTCGAGCTTGCACCGGACTCGGTATCCATACTCGCCACGGTCAAGACCCGCGGCGTTACCGGGGTGGAGATGGAAGCACTCACTGCAGCCTCCGTCGCGGCCCTCAGCGTCTACGACATGATCAAGGCTGTGGACAAGCATGCCGTTTTGAACGACATCAAAGTCCTCGCCAAAAGCGGCGGCAAGAGCGGGGACTGGACACTGTGACCAGCACCCTCAACGCGCCCGACCCCCACCGCCACGGCGACGTCCAAGGACGGAAGGCCGGCGTCGTGATCGCCTCCACCCGGGCCGCCGCCGGCATATACAACGACGAAACCGGCCCAGTGATTACGGACTGGCTGACCGAACACGGCTTCGACGTTTTTCCACCCATGGTGGTTCCCGACGGCGAGCCGGTAGGCGCAGCCCTCCGCGCACTCCTGACCCAGCGCCCCGCCGTCGTCATCACCAGCGGGGGCACGGGCCTCAGCCCGGACGACCGCACACCGGATGTCACCCTGCCGCTGCTGGACCGCGAGATACCCGGCATCATGGAAGCGGTCCGCCGCGCAGGGGCCGCCCAGACCCCGCTGGCGGCCCTCAGCCGTGGTCATGCCGGCGCTGCAGGATCTACCTTCATCATCAACCTACCCGGATCACCCAAAGGGGTCATGGACGGACTGACCGTCCTGGCCCCCGTGATCGGGCACCTTTGCGACCAGCTGGAAGGCGGACATGGGCACTGAAACAGCATTCGAGGTGGTCAACGCTGTCCTGAGCGCTGATCCCATCTCCGTCGACCAGGCCATCGCGACGGTGGAAAGCGACACCGCCGGTGCGGTGGTCAGCTTCAGCGGCGTAGTGCGGAATCACGACGGCGGCAAGGCAGTCGAGCGCCTCAGTTACAGTGCGCATCCCACGGCGCACCAGGTGATGGCCGACGTCGTCGCCCGCCTCGTTGCCGAACATTCGGTCAACGCCTCCTCCAGTCAGCCCGTGCGGATCTGGGCGGCACACCGGATCGGCATGCTGGAGATCGGCGACCCCGCGCTGGTGTGTGCCGTGTCCGCAGCCCACCGGGGCCAGGCGTTCGCCGTCTGCTCCGAGCTGGTGGACAGGATCAAGGAGCAGGTTCCCATCTGGAAGGAACAGTTCTTCACCGACGGAACGGTGGAATGGGTGGGCGCGGGCAGCTGATGCTGCCACCTTCTCCATTGCCTGACCGGCCCGGTGCGCCCACCGTCACGCTGCCACATACCAGTTCCTGCGAGGTAACGCACACTCCGCGGTTCCTGTCCGCCGTGAGCCCACCGGTAGGGTTAACGCCATGACCGAACAACTTTCTGCGCCCTTGCCCGTTGCCGTGCTGGGCGCGAACGGGCGCATGGGCGCCGAAGCCGTAAAAGCCATCGAAGCCGCCGCTGACATGAAGCTCGTCGCCGCCTTGGGCAGGGGCGACTCGCTGGACCAGCTCACCGCAGCCGGCGCCAAATTCGTGGTGGACCTGACGGTTCCGGAGAGCACTGAAGCGAACGTCCGCTTCGCCGTCGAACACGGCATGCACGCCGTGGTGGGCACCACCGGCTGGGGCAGCGGCAAACTGTCCGCACTGGGGGACCTGCTGGCCGGCCACCCGGAGGCCGGCGTGCTGATCGCCCCCAACTTCGCCCTCGGCTCGGTGCTGGCCTCGGCCTTCGCTGCCAAGGCCTCCAAGTACTTCGAATCGGTGGAGATCATCGAGCTGCACCACCCGGACAAGGTTGACGCGCCGTCGGGCACCGCAGTCCGGACCGCAGAACTCATCGCCGCCGAACGCAGTGCCGCGCAGGTACCGCCGAGTCCGGATGCCACCACCAGCGAACTTGCCGGCGCCCGCGGTTGCGAGGTGGACGGGGTACGCGTCCACAGCGTGCGGCTCCGCGGCCTTGTGGCCCACCAGGAAGTATTGCTCGGCAGCGCCGGTGAGCAGCTGACCCTGCGCCACGATTCGTTTGACCGCGCCTCGTTCATGCCCGGCGTGCTTCTTGGCCTGCGGAAGGTAGCCGCCCACCCCGGACTGACGGTTGGCCTGGACGGCTACCTGGACCTGGGGCTCTAACCGTGGGCGGAGTGCTGGCTGGTTTCCGGAAGAACCGCACCAAGATCTGGGTGGGGGCGGTAACGCTGCTCCTGGTCTTTTACCTGGTGGTGTCCTTCCAGCGCTCAGTTCTGCTGCTGACAGACAGCAACCCGGCAGCTGTAGCCATCGGGGCGGCCTACCTCGTGCTGCCGGTGATCGGTGCCTGGGCGCTGGTCCGGGAACTGATGTTTGGGGCCCGCACCGAGCAGATGGCGAAAGTCCTTGAAGCCGAAGGCGGGCTCCCGGTAGACGAGCTGCCCAGGACGCCGGCAGGGCGTATTGTCCGTTCCGCAGCCGATGCCGAGTTTGAGAAGTATCGGGCGGAGGCTGAGGCAGCACCGGATGACTGGCGTTCCTGGTTCCGGCTGAGCTGCGCCTACGACGCCGCCGGCGACCGCAAGCGCGCCCGCGCCTCCATGCGGGACGCCGTCAAGCTCTTCCGCGGCAACGTTCCGGCTTAGCCTTCCAGTTCTTAGCGCTCCATGGGGGAGCGGCCCGGGATCGGCTCGCCTAGCTGATAGCCTTGACGCCGCCGCGGCCCACCTGGTTCGCCGCATGCCCCAGCCATTCCAGGGGCCCGCGCCACTTCAGCAGCACAAACACGATGCCCACCATTACTGCACCGGCAGCCTGGGCGAAGTACATGGCGTCCTCAGTCCAGCCGGCGGGGAGGGGCTTCAGGTAGAAGCCCGAAACCACCCACACGTGGACGGAGTACAGGGTCAGGGTCATGGCGCCCGCGCCGCGCAGGGGCAGCAACAGATCCAACGCCACCCATTCAGCCAGCCTGCCCAGGAGAAGGAACGCCCCGATCACCGCCGCTGCCACCGCGGATGTGTGGAGCAGGTCGAGGGGGGTTGCGGAGTGGGGCGCCGCGGACGCCAGCCACCACCAGGATCCCTCCTGCGGGATACCCGTCAGGTTGACCTGCAGAACATTGTGCAGCGGGTAGCCGGGGGAGTCCAGCAGCTTCTCGAGGGCGGCCCGGCCGCCCCAGTTCTCCATGGCCGCGGTGCCCAAGGCCTTGGCCAGGAAGGCAACAATGGTGCCGCCGATCAACAGCACCCAAGGGACCAGTCGCTTGTTGAGCATCAGGCGGCCGACGACGAGCCCCACCAGCAGGTAGGACAGCCACTGGAAGACGGGGTAGTAGCCCGTGAAAAAAACGTCGACCAGGAGGCGGGTGGGCGTGGACAAGTCCTCCCAGGAGGGATTGTGGCCAAGCCTCAGCGGCGGGGCCGCAGCCAGCAGCCAGGGACGCAACAGGTACGCCAGCACCGGCGAGGCCAGGATCCAGCCAGCGGCCCAACTGAGGAGCGGCTTCAGCCGCATGCCCAGGAACGGCAGGACACACAGGAACAGCACTGCGTAATGGACCAAAATGATGGCCACGCCCACTTCCAGGCCACCCAAGGTGAGCCCGACGGCGGCAATTACCAGGGCGCGCAGGGCCACCCCGCGCCTCGCTGCCGAAAGGTCGGAGCCATCCAGCGGCTTGTGCTTTCCAGTGGACAACGCGAGGCCAACCCCTGCCAGTACTGCGAAGAGTGCGGCGGCCCTGCCCGAAAAGGTCAGGCCGATCCAGGTGGGGGTCAGGTCGGCGTTCGATTCAAAAGTGGGAAGCAGGTGCGTGGCCATCATTCCCAGCAGGGCAAGCCCGCGCGCTGCGTCGATGCCGTGAAGCCGGCCCGGGATGGAGCGGCCTGCAGCCATCCGGGAGGAGGCGGCGGCGTTGCGGGAGGTCATGCCCAGATCGTCTCACACCTGGCTGTACCGGAGCTGTCACGAACCGCCCTTGTGTTCGAATATATGTTCGAATAGCATTGGCGGCATGCAAACCCCATCACCTGAAGTCCCCGCCTCGGAGTCCCCACATGCCGGGCCACTGAAGGCCATGAGCCCCGGGGTGGTTGATTACCTCTTTCGCCAGCTGGTGACCGGAAAAACCTCCGAGGACATCCAGTGGGAGCGGGAGGGTGTCAGCCTGTCCGCGCAACCGGAAGGGGCAGAACTCGCACGGCGGCTCGGCGAGACGGATATCGACGCACTGACTCCCGTGGAACTGTTCCACTACGTCAGGGCCGCCCAACGGTTGGCCACCTGGGCCGAAGGGCTGCGGCAGTCGGCGGTGGGCAGGTATTGCCACCCCGGGCCAGGGGAGCCGCCCCGGGCCCATGACGTCCGCCGCTGAGGCGTGCAGGCAGGTGCTTGCCTAGGATGGAGGCGTGACAGACACCCTCCCCGCCGCCGTGATCCAGTATCAGCCGCTGGATGGCGGCATCCCGGCCAACGCCGCCGAGCATGTGCGCCTCATTGAGGACGCAGATGACCACGGCTCCCGCCTGGTGGTCTTCCCGGAGTTGTCCCTCACCGGCTACCGGCTGGACCTGTTAGAGGACCCCGACTCCTGGCTGAAGCCGGATGACGAACGCCTCGGCGATGTCCGGGAGATCTGCCGCCGGACCGGGATTACGGCTGTTGTAGGCGCAGCCTGCCGCGAAAGCGACGGCACGCCCCGGCTGGCATCGGTTGCCCTTCACCCGGACGGCAGTACCGAAACGGCTTTCAAGGCCCACCTGCACGGGCAGGAGCAAGAGCTGTTCACGCCTGGAGAGGGCGTCGCTTTGATGGAAATGGACGGATGGAGGATTGCCCTCGCTCCCTGCTTCGATGCCTCCGTGTTCGATGCCTCCGTGCCTGAGGGCGGTGCGGACGCTGCGGCAGCAAGTGCTGACGTGTACTGCGTGTCCGCCCTCTACACCAAAGACGAGGAGCACCGGCTGGGCCTCCACCTTGGAGCGCGGGCCATGGACAACAGGATGTTTATGCTGCTCGCCAACCTTGGCGGCAGGAGCCCCTTGGGTGAGTCGTGCGGCTTGAGCGGCTTTTGGGGTCCGGACGGCTTCCCGTTGAAGCAGGCGGCGGGAACCCGCACAGAAATTGTTTCCTGCGTCCTGCAGCGAAGCCGCCTCGAGAAATACCGCCGCGAAACCGGCAACGCCGCCGGGTAATCCTATATTTGACGTTCATCACGCCGCTCCTATTGTCCTAACCAGCCGGGGACAGGGTAACGTTTTTTCCATGGCTGACACTTCCGCGCGCATCCCTGCCCTTGGCACCCTCCTGACCGCCATGGTCACGCCGTTCACAAAGGACGGCAGGGTGGATTACCAGCAGGCAGCGGAATTGGCCGGCAAGCTGGTGGACGACGGCTGCGACGGCCTGGTGGTCACCGGAACCACGGGGGAAACCTCCACCCTCACCGACGAAGAGAACCTCGGCATGTTCCGTGCCGTCAAGGAAGCGGTCGGAGACCGGGCGGCAATCATCGCAGGCACCGGCACCAACGACACCGCGCACTCAGTGCACCTCTCCCAGCAGGCAGCAGCGCTCGGCGTCGACGGCATCCTGCTGGTGACCCCCTACTACAACAAGCCCAGCCAGTCAGGCCTCCGCGCACACTTCGAGGCCATCGCCAGTGCCGCCGACGTGCCCGTGATGCTGTACGACATCCCGGGCCGGTCCTCGATCGCGATCGAACCCGAAACCATGATCCGCCTGGCGCAGCACCCGAACATTGTGGCCGTCAAGGATGCCAAGGCCGATTTCGTCGCGGCCACCCGCGTCATGGCAGAAACTGACCTGCTCTTCTACTCCGGCGATGACGGACTGACTCTGCCCTGGATGGCACTGGGCGCCGTAGGCCTCGTCGGTGTCACCACGCACGTGGCAACCCGCCAGTTCCGTGACCTCATCGATGCGGTCAACGCCAACGACCTCGAAACCGCGCGGAAGATCAACTTCGACCTTCTGCCCGTGGTCCGCGCCACCATGACCAGGGTCCAGGGGGCCGTCGCGGCCAAACAGATTCTTAAATGGCAGGGAGTCCTGCCCAACTCGATTGTCCGCTTGCCCCTCGTGGAGCCGGACGAAGCCGAGATCGAAACCATCCGCGGGGATTTGGCGGAAGCGGGGCTGGTCTTTTCCTGAGGGCTGAGACCGGCACCCTTCCGCCTGGAAAGTAGTGCAATATGACTCAAACTGCCCTAACCGGCCTTGTCACCCCTCCCCGCCTGCCGAACGGCACGCTACGGATCGTACCGCTCGGCGGACTCGGGGAGATCGGCCGGAACATGGCCGTGTTCGAAATCGATGGCAAACTGCTGATCGTGGACTGCGGCGTCCTCTTCCCGGAGGAGACCCAGCCCGGCGTCGACCTGATCCTGCCTGACTTCTCTTACATCGAGAACCGGCTGGACGACATCGTAGCTGTGGTCCTCACCCACGGGCATGAGGACCACATCGGTGCTGTTCCCTACCTGCTGCGCCTGCGGGCCGACATTCCGCTGGTGGGCTCGCAGCTGACGCTTGCCTTGATCGAGGCGAAGCTGCAGGAGCACCGCATCCGGCCCTACACCCTCACCGTCGAGGAAGGCCAGGTGGAGAAGTTCGGCCCCTTCGAATGCGAGTTCGTAGCTGTCAACCACTCCATTCCCGACGCCCTCGCAGTGTTCCTCCGCACCGCGGGCGGCACCGTCCTGCACACGGGCGACTTCAAGATGGACCAGCTTCCCCTTGACGGCCGCATCACCGACCTCCGGCACTTCGCCAAGCTCGGCGAGGAGGGCGTGGACCTTTTTATGTCGGATTCCACCAACGCGGACGTACCCGGTTTCACCACCGCGGAAAAGGAAATCGGCCCCACGCTGGAGCGCCTGTTCGGCCAGGCCACCAAGCGGATCATCGTCGCATCCTTCTCATCCCACGTGCACCGGGTCCAGCAGGTACTGGACGCCGCCGCAAAGCACAACCGCAAGGTGGCCTTCGTGGGCCGGTCCATGGTCAGGAACATGGCCATCGCCGAGAAGCTGGGCTACCTGGATGTCCCGCCGGGCCTCATCGTGGACATCAAGAACATCGACAACCTGCCGGACAACCGCGTGGTGCTGATGTCCACCGGTTCCCAGGGTGAGCCGATGGCGGCGCTGTCCCGCATGGCAAACGGTGATCACCGTGTGGTGGTGGGTGACGGGGACACTGTCATCCTCGCGTCCAGCCTGATCCCCGGCAATGAAAACGCCGTCTTCCGGATCATCAACGGACTGCTCAAGCTGGGCGCCGACGTGATCCACAAGGGCAACGCCAAGGTCCACGTTTCCGGGCACGCTGCCGCCGGCGAACTCCTGTACTGCTACAACATCCTGGAACCGCTCAACGCCATGCCGGTGCACGGTGAAACCCGCCACCTGATTGCCAACGGCAAGATCGCCATCGAATCCGGGGTCCCGGAAGCCAGCGTTATCCTCGCCGACAACGGCACCGTGATCGACCTCAAGGACCACCGGGCGGACGTCGTCGGCCAGGTTGAAGTGGGCTTCGTCTACGTGGACGGATCCAGCGTTGGCGAGGTCACCGAGGCCGACCTCAAGGACCGCCAAACCCTGGGCGATGAAGGCTTCATCTCCATCATCACGGTCATCCACCGCGCCACCGGCAAGGTGGTGTCCGGGCCGGAGATCCACGCCCGCGGCGTGGCCGAGGACGATGCCGTGTTCGACGAGATCATCCCCAAGATCAACGCTGCGCTGGAAGAAGCCGTGCTGAACCATTCGGACCACACCACCCACCAGCTCCAGCAGGTGGTCCGCCGCGTGGTGGGCACGTGGGTCAACCGCAAGCTCCGCCGCAAGCCCATGATCATCCCGGTGGTGCTTGAGGCCTAACAGCCCGCCGTCGGCTCCGGCCCGTACTTCCTTCCTCAAGCAGGAGTGCGGGCCGGATGTGCTTAAGCGGCCCGAACCGGAACGGTCTGGCTCCCAAATCCCCGGGATAAAGGCCCAGTTCCGGTACCGTGGCTGATATGGCCACTCGTACTACTTCCGCGCCCAATGGTTCAAGCAGGGCCGGCTCCGGCAGCAAATCCAGCGGTTCCGGTGGCCGCGGTTCCGGCTCCACGGCAGCGAAAACCACAGCAGCCAAGTCCGGGCGGACCGGCAGCTCCGGTACGGCGCGGACCCGCCAGCTCCCCGCCGTCGAACAGCACCAGCCCTGGCTGCTGCGGGTAGTGGGCGGAGCATGGCTGGGCATCGGCCACCTCGTGGGCGGGGGAGTGCGGCGCATTGGCCATGACGTCAGCGACCTTCCGGCTGACGAGCGCCGTGACGGTGCTGCCCTCTTCAACCTGGCCCTGGGCGTGTTTATCGCCACCTTCGCCTGGTGGGGCCTCACGGGTTGGTTCCCGGACGCCGTCTACAGCGTGGTGAACGGTACGTTCGGCTGGATCTCGCTGCTGCTTCCGTTGATGCTTTTTGTGTGTGCTTTCCGGCTCTTCCGCCACCCCTCGGACGGGCGGGGCAATAACAGGGTGGGCATCGGTTTCCTCATCATGACCTTCGCCGGCTGCGGCCTGGCCCATGTCCTGGGCGGACAGCCCACAGTCGCCGAAGGATTTGACGGGTTGCGCCAGGCCGGCGGAATGCTGGGATTCCTGGGCGCCTCGCCTCTGGCCGCCATCCATCCGGCTGTTCCGCTGGTGCTCTACGGTCTGCTGGCCTTCGTCTCCCTGCTCATCATCACCGCCACTCCCTTCGGTGCCATCCCGCGGCGGCTGCGCGGCGCCTATGAGCACCTCATGGGCCTCGACCTTGTGGACCAGGAGCAGGACAGGGACCGCCACGACCGCAGCTACCTGGAGCGCACCCCGCCGGCCGCGCCCAAAAAGAAGAAGCGCCGCCTGTTCGGCAAGGAAGAGGATGCCGACGCCGGCCTGGAAGGCTACGTAGGCGACGAAGCGTTCGAGCATGCCGTCATCGACGACGACGAAGAGCCGCAACCGCAGCCGCCCCGCCCCGCCCCGGGGGTGCGCCGTCCCACCCAGGCGGAGATCGCCGTCGAAAAGATCAAGGCGGCCCAGGGACTGGGCGCCGCTGCTTCCGCTGCGCCGGGGGAGAACGCCACCGAGGCCATCCCAATGATCACCCCGGGCATGTCAGCCCCCGGCGGCCAGGCTGGTTCCCCGGCACCCACCGTGCCGTCCAACCCCGTGGCTCCCGCACCGCCGCCCGTTCCGATTCCCCAGCGGACCGAGCAGTTGTCCCTCGCCGGGGACGTTACCTACACCCTCCCCGCGTCGGACTACCTGACCCCGGGCTCAATCCCCAAGGAGCGCACGGAGGCCAATGACGCCGTCGTCGCAGCCCTGACAGACACCCTTCAGCAGTTCAACGTCGACGCCACCGTGACCGGCTTCAGCCGGGGTCCCACCGTCACCCGGTACGAAATCGAACTCGCCCCGGGAACCAAGGTGGAGCGGGTCACTGCACTCTCCAAGAACATCTCCTACGCCGTGGCCTCCAGCGACGTGCGGATCCTGAGTCCCATCCCGGGCAAGTCCGCAATCGGCATCGAGATCCCCAACACGGACCGCGAGACCGTTTCCCTTGGCGACGTGCTGCGCAGCCAGAACGCCCGCCGCACCGACCACCCGATGGTGATGGGTGTCGGCAAGGACGTTGAGGGCGGCTACGTTGTGGCCAACCTCGCCAAGATGCCCCACCTGCTGGTGGCCGGCGCCACCGGTGCCGGTAAGTCCTCCTTCGTGAACTCGATGATCACGTCCATCCTCATGCGCGCCACCCCCGACGAGGTGCGCATGGTGATGGTGGACCCCAAGCGCGTGGAGCTCACCGCCTATGAAGGCGTCCCGCACCTCATCACGCCAATCATCACCAACCCGAAGAAGGCCGCGGAGGCGCTCCAATGGGTGGTGCGCGAGATGGACGCTCGGTACGACGACCTCGCGAATTACGGTTTCAAGCACATCGACGACTTCAATAAAGCCGTCCGCGCCGGCAAGGTCCAGCCGCCTGTGGACTCAAAAAGGGTTATCCGCCCGTACCCCTACCTGCTGGTGATCGTGGACGAGCTCGCCGACCTCATGATGGTGGCGCCGCGCGACGTTGAAGACTCGATCGTGCGCATCACCCAGCTTGCCCGCGCCGCCGGCATCCACCTGGTCCTTGCCACGCAGCGGCCGTCCGTGGACGTCGTCACCGGCCTGATCAAGGCGAACGTTCCTTCCAGGATGGCTTTTGCCACCTCCTCGGTGACCGACTCCCGGGTGGTCCTGGACCAGCCGGGCGCAGAGAAACTCATCGGCCAGGGTGACGCCCTGTTCCTGCCGATGGGCGCTTCGAAGGCCATGCGCGTCCAGGGCGCCTGGGTCACGGAATCGGAAATCCACAAGGTGGTTGAGCACGTCAAGGGACAGCTCCAGGCCACCTACCGCGATGACGTTGCCGCCGAAGCCCCCAAGAAGCAAATCGACGACGACATCGGGGACGACCTCGAGGTGCTGCTGCAGGCCACCGAACTGGTGGTCACCACCCAGTTCGGCTCCACCTCCATGCTCCAGCGCAAGCTGCGCGTCGGCTTCGCCAAGGCCGGCCGCTTGATGGACCTGCTCGAATCGCGGGGTGTAGTTGGTCCATCCGAAGGTTCGAAAGCCCGCGACGTCCTGGTGAAGCCGGACGACCTCGCCCCGGTCCTCGCTGCCATGAAGGGCCAGGAGGCACCCAAGGCACCGGATGCCCAGACAGCGGCCCTCAGCGACAACGCCAACGCCAACATCGCGCAGGGCGGCTACGCCGAGGACCTGGTGGCGGCGGACCTGGACCAGCGGAAGCAGAACGTCGAATACTACGACGGCTCGGATTCCGCGCCGGGGGGCTATGACGACGAAGAGGGATCGGAAGACGCCTGGTCGCTGACCGGGCGCTAGCCCAAAGAATGTAGCCTAGGAAGGTGACTAGCACTGATGCAACCGCCGCCGGCAAGGGCCGTGCCGAGGTCTGGAACCTTCCCAATGTCCTGACCATGCTCCGCATCGCGCTGGTGCCGTTCTTCGTTTGGTTCCTGCTCCTGGACGCGCCCCGCCTGCAGAGCGAGGCAGGGCCCTGGCGCTGGGCAGCGGCGGCATTGTTCGCCGTCGCGATTTACACGGACAAGCTCGACGGCGACATCGCCAGGAGCCGCAACCTCGTGACCGACTTCGGCAAGATTGCCGATCCCATCGCGGATAAACTGCTTATCGGTTCCGCACTGGTGATGCTGTCCGTACTCGGCGAACTGCCCTGGTGGGTCACCCTGGTAATCCTGGTCCGTGAATGGGGCATCACCGCCCTGCGTTTCTTCGTCATCCGCTACGGCGTCATCCCCGCGTCCCGCGGGGGCAAGCTCAAAACCGTTGTCCAGACCGCCGCCATCTTCCTTTACCTCCTGCCGCTGGCAGCCATTGCACCCTGGCTTGGCTGGGCGGCGTTCGCCGTGATGATGGTGGCCGTGCTGATCACGGTGTGGACCGGCGTCGAGTACGTTGTCGAGGCGCTGCGCCTGCGGTCCAAGGGAAAGCTGCAGGGAACGGCCAACGGGCAGGAGCAGGCATGACCAACATCCAGCACGTGTCCCTTCACCATCTGTCTGAACAGGCTGTGAAACAGGCCCTGGAGCACCGCCTCACCGTGGCCACGGCCGAGTCCCTGACGGCCGGCATGGTGTCCGCCGTCCTCGCCGACACCCCGGGAGCCTCCGGAATGCTGCAGGGAGGCGTGGTGGCCTACCAGAACTCCGTGAAGGAAAACGTCCTCAAGGTATCCCCGGAACTCCTGGCCGACGTCGGGTCGGTTGACAGCGATGTGGCGGCAGCGATGGCGGACGGGGCCAGGGCAGCCCTTGGCGCCGATATCGGCATTTCCACTACCGGGGTAGCGGGACCGGAAGCACACGATGGAAAGCCTGTGGGAACTGTGTACATCGGCATAGCGACGGGTACAAGATCAACAGGGTTCGAGTATGTGTTTTCCGGAAGCCGGGCGGAGATCCGCGGACAGGCCTGTGGGGCTGCCCTGGAACGGCTGCTCGAAGCGCTGGCATCCTGAAGTTACCCGGCTGTAAAGTTGGCGGGAACAAAAGCCGGTACCGATTAGTTATTACATTGTGTCGCTTCCGGAGAGCGGAGGCGCCTAGGATGAAAACACTAATGGTTCGCTCCACGGCGGACCGGACTATGAGGAGCAAGGCGATACAGATGGTAAAGCAGCCCGTATCCGTAAACGGCGTTGTCCGCTGGAAGGATGTGGGCCTCGCCGATCAGGCTAAGAGCGAACAAAAGGAGCGCAAGATGGTTGTACTTCGTCACGAAATTGGTGATGTCCTGCGCGATGTTCGCCAGCGTCAGGGGCGCACGCTCCGTGAAGTCTCGCACAGCGCCCGTGTCTCCTTGGGTTATCTCAGCGAGGTTGAGCGCGGCCAGAAGGAAGCATCCTCCGAGTTGCTGTCCTCGATCTGCTCGGCCCTGGACGTCCCCTTGTCCAGCATGCTTCGTGAGGTCAGCGACCGCGTGGCAGTTGCCGAAGGCGTAGCCGTTCCGGACACCGTACCCCAGGAATTCTCCCAGCGTTACGGACGTGACCTCGATCGCGACCTTAACAATGAACTGAACGACGAACTTTCAACGGGCCTGTTCTCAGGGGCCCGGTAAGGGCTGACCACCTTAAGGTTGCCCTGCAACTCATGAAGCCTCCGGCGGTGTGCCGGGGGCTTCAGTTGTTTCTGGACACTCGCGTCGGAGCGTAGCCGTCCTGCCCTGGCCGGGCGGTGCTGGTTTGCCCTGCCTGCTAGTCCCCGGAAGCGGCGGGGGCCTGCGGGCCGTCGTGCGGGAAACCGTCACGCTCATAGGTGGAGTTGAGCTTGGACATAAACCGGGCCAGCTCCTGCAGGTCCTCCACCGGCCATTCCCCCAGCCGTTCCCGGAAAACCTGCCGACGGGCATCCTGGACCTGGTGCATCTTTTCCTCCCCCTTGGGTGTCAGCCTGATGGCCTGGGCCCGTCCGTCCAGCGGGTCAGCCTCCTTGGACACCAGCCCGATGCTCTCCAGGAAGGCAATCTGCCGGCTCACGGAAGGTTTGCCGACGCCGATGTTCATTGCCAGGTCCGTGAGCCGGATGGGGCCCTCCCGCCGGATGACGGTCAGCAGGCCATAGGCCGCGGGTTCCATGTCCGGGTGCACCTGCCGGGAGAGCTGGTTGGATATGGCCCGTGCGCGCCGCCAAAAAAGGCTGATTTGATGTTCCACGTTCTGCAGCGCGGCGTCCACGGTTGCATCGTCTTTGCGGCCGTCCGCGGGCGGGACGACGGGGGAGTTGCTCATGGCAACAATTCTAGGGTGCGGGATCGTGAGAGACTTTTCTGGTGCGAATCAGCGACTATTGGCGACTTATGGACGACGAATTTGGCGCCGGGTACTCGCGGGTCCTCAGCAATACCCTGGTTCTTGCCGGGGTAGGCGGGCGCACCGCGGACCAGGCACTGGCCGCCGGCGTGGAACCGCGCAAGGTGTGGCTGGCCGTCTGTGATGTGCAGGACGTACCGGCTGAGCGACGCCTGGGCCGGGACATCAAACCCCGCAGCGAGTAGTGGTTTTGTCCTGACACGCCGCGCGGTTGTTCGAATACCTGTTCGGGTAAAGCTATGCTTTTCCTAGCGGGTTTTCCACATAGCCGCCGTCAACCGGCCGGAATGTCAGTGGGTCCCATTAGCGTCAGAGATGACCAATAAACGGCCGCTGAGGCCACTCCAAAGCGAGAAAGCATTAGAGGTGTGAACCATGGCGGCAGCCCCGGATCGTGCAAAAGCGCTCGAAGCAGCGCTTGCCCAGATCGACAAGCAGTTCGGTAAAGGCTCGGTCATGCGGCTCGGGGACGAAGTCCGGGCCCCGATCGAGGTTATCCCTACCGGTTCCATTGCGCTGGACGTAGCTCTGGGAATTGGCGGCCTTCCGCGTGGCCGCGTCGTAGAAATTTACGGGCCGGAATCCTCCGGTAAGACCACCGTGGCCCTTCACGCAGTGGCAAACGCCCAGCGCCAGGGCGGCATCGCGGCCTTCATCGACGCCGAGCACGCCCTTGACCCTGAATACGCCGCCAAGCTCGGCGTGGACACGGATGCGCTCCTGGTTTCCCAGCCGGATACGGGCGAACAGGCCCTGGAGATCATGGACATGCTGGTGGGCTCAGGCTCCCTGGACGTCATTGTCATCGACTCCGTCGCCGCCCTGGTGCCGCGCGCTGAAATCGAAGGCGATATGGGCGACAGCCATGTGGGACTCCAGGCCCGCCTGATGAGCCAGGCCCTGCGTAAGATCACCGGCCGCTTGAGCCAGACCAAAACCACGGCGATCTTCATCAACCAGCTCCGCGAAAAGATCGGCGTCTTCTTCGGTTCCCCCGAAACCACCACCGGTGGCAAGGCGCTGAAGTTCTACGCCTCCATCCGTATTGACGTGCGCCGCATCCAGACCCTCAAGGAAGGCGCCGACTCGGTCGGTAACCGCACCAAGGCCAAGATCGTCAAGAACAAGATGGCCCCGCCCTTCAAGATCGCAGAGTTCGACATCATCTACGGCCAGGGCATTTCGCGCGAGGGCGGCATCATCGACATGGGTGTTGAGCACGGCATCATCAAGAAGTCCGGCTCCTGGTTCACCTATGACGGCGACCAGCTGGGCCAGGGCATGGAGAACTCGCGCAGGTTCCTCCGCGACAACCCCGAACTGGCCGCCGAGCTTGAGCGCCTCATCAAGGAAAAGCTCGGTGTTGGCGTGAAGCCGGCGGAGCCCGAGTCCAAGGACTCCCCGAAGCTGAAAGCCGTTGACGGGTTCTAAACCTTGACCAGTGCTGAAAGTGCGCGTCCCCGCCGGGCCAAAACCGGCGGGCGGCGCGCTGCTTCGTATTCCAACGACTTCCAGGACGGCCCGGGTCCAGGTTCGCCGGTTGCCGGTGACCCTGAACCGGATCCCGTTTCCGTTGCCCAAGCCATCGTGTACCGGCAACTCGCGGCTTCCGCGAAAAGCAGGCTTCAGCTTGCCCGCAAGCTCGCCGAACGGAATGTCCCGGAGGACGTTGCCGAGGCGGTGCTGGACAAGTTCCAGGCGGCGGGGCTTGTCAACGACGCTGAATTTGCGGACATGTGGGTGCGGAGCCGGTCGCAGTCCCGGAAGCTGGCGAAGGGGGCGCTCCGCCGCGAACTTGGGGAGAAGGGCGTCGACCAGGAAACAGCCGCCGCAGCGCTGGAACAGCTCTCCGACGCCGACGAGGAAGCCGCCGCAAGAGGCCTCGTGGAGCGAAAATTGCGTCCCGGGACTAATTTGGGGGACAGGACGGAACGGGACAAATTGACGCGCCGGCTGGCTTCCATGCTGGCCCGCAAGGGGTATCAGCCCTCCCAAGCGTTCCGCATTGTCAGCGAGGTCCTCGATGCCCACGGTGCTCCCGACAACGACGAGCCACTGAACCGGTACCCTTAACAGGTGAGTTTGACCATTCCTTCCCCTCTTTCCGGCACCAACCCGTCTTCAGGATCCAGCGCCGTGGCCCAGCCTGCCCCTGCTCCGGAAGCCGGCCAGGGGAAGGCCCGCACCTATGAGGTGCGCACCTTTGGCTGCCAGATGAACGTGCACGATTCAGAGCGCATGGCCGGCATGCTGGAGGACGCAGGCTACGCGCCGGCAGAGGGTGGTGCGCAGGCGGACGTAGTGGTGTTCAACACCTGCGCGGTCCGCGAGAACGCCGACAACAAGCTCTATGGCAACCTCGGCATTCTTGCCCCGGTGAAGGCAGCCAACCCCGGCATGCAGATCGCCGTCGGCGGCTGCCTGGCGCAAAAGGACCGGGAAACCATCCTGAAGAAGGCGCCCTGGGTGGACGCGGTCTTTGGCACCCACAATGTCGGCGCCTTGCCCGCCCTGCTGGAGAGGGCCCGGCACAACGATGAGGCGCAGCTGGAGATCCTGGAGTCGCTGGACGTCTTCCCGTCCACGCTGCCCACCAAGCGTGATTCCGTGTACTCGGGCTGGGTTTCCATCTCGGTGGGTTGCAACAACACCTGCACGTTCTGCATCGTTCCGGCCCTGCGCGGCAAGGAAAAGGACCGCCGGCCTGCGGACATCCTCGCTGAAATCCAGGCCCTGGTGGATGACGGTGCCATCGAAGTGACCCTCCTGGGCCAGAACGTCAATTCCTACGGCGTGGAGTTCGGCGACCGGCAGGCCTTCTCGAAGCTTCTGCGCGCCTGCGGGGAGATCGAGGGCCTGGAGCGGGTCCGGTTCACCAGCCCGCACCCTGCGGCTTTTACGGACGACGTCATCGATGCCATGGCCGAAACGCCCAACGTGATGCCGCAGTTGCACATGCCGCTGCAGTCGGGCTCGGACAAGGTCCTGCGGGACATGCGGCGGTCCTACCGCTCCACGAGGTTCCTTGGAATCCTGGACAAGGTCCGGGAGAAAATTCCGCATGCCGCCATCTCCACGGACATCATCGTCGGCTTCCCCGGCGAGACTGAGGAAGACTTCCAGGCAACCCTGGACGTGGTGGAACAGTCCCGGTTCGCGACCGCCTTCACCTTCCAGTACTCCAAGCGCCCCGGCACCCCGGCGGCGGACCTGCCGGACCAGCTGCCGAAAGCCGTGGTGCAGGAGCGCTTCGAGCGGCTCACGGCGCTGCAGGACCGGATCGCGGCGGAGGAGAACCGGAAACAGCTCGGCCGCCGGGTGGAGGTTATGGTCACCGCCCAGTCAGGCCGTAAGGCCGGGGAGACCCACCGGCTGTCCGGACGCTCCCAGGACCAGCGCCTCGTGCACTTTTCGGTACCGAACGGTGCCCCTGCGCCGCGCCCGGGCGATCTTGTCACCGTCACCATCACCGAGGCCGCTTCCTTCCACCTGGTCGCCGATCCCGTCATTGAGGATTACAGCCTGCGGCGTTCCCGCGCCGGTGACGCCTGGGACAGGTCCCAGGCCGATTCCTGCGGGGCACCGGTACCGGGGACGGCCAACGGCCGGGCCGGGGTTTCCCTCGGGATGCCTTCGCTGCCTGTCCGCAGCCGGTGACCCGTGGGCTCTCCGCCGGTTATCGCCGTCGTCGGTCCCACGGGTTCCGGTAAGTCAGACCTCGCGGTAGGCCTCGCCCTTGAGCTGGACGGCGAAGTCATTAACGCGGATGCAATGCAGTTCTACCGCGGCATGGATATCGGCACAGCGAAAATCACGGTTGATGAACGCAGGGGAGTTGCGCACCACCTCCTGGACATCCTGGACGTCACGGACGAAGCCAGCGTTTCCCAGTTCCAGCAGCAGGCACGTGAGGCTATCGCTGACATCCACGCGCGCGGCAAGCGGGCCATCCTCGCCGGCGGCTCGGGCCTGTACGTTCGGGCTGCCCTTGACGTCCTCGAATTCCCCGGGACGGACCCGAGGCTGCGGCAGCAGCTGGAGAATGAGCTGGCCGCCCAGGGCAGTGGCGCAATGATGGCCCGGCTCGCAACAGTTGACCCGGATTCGGCCGGCAGGCTCTCGGACGACAGGCGCATCATCCGTGCCCTGGAGGTCCATCAACTCACCGGCCGGCCATTCAGTTCCTTTATGCCCCGGCGCGAGTACTTCCAGCCCGCCGTTCAGATCGGCCTCACCGTGGACCGCGACCAGCTCCGGGAGCGCCTGGCCCGCCGGGTGCATGGCATGGTGGAGAACGGCCTGCTCGCCGAGGTGGAGCGGCTTGAAGCGCAGGGGCTCCGGCAGGGCAAAACCGCGCCCCGCGCCCTCGGTTACTCGCAGTTCCTGCGGGTCGTCGACGGCGCATCAACAATCCCCGAGGCCGTTGAGGAGACCATCGTAGCCACCCGGCAGTTCGCCCGCCGCCAGCTGACCTGGTTCCGTGCCGATTCCCGGATCAAGTGGCTGGACTGGCAGGATCCGCACCTGGTGCCCGCTGCAGCAGCACTCAGCCGGTAGATACGGGTGGTTACAGAGGCACTGCGGCCGGCCGGTACCCTTGAAACCATGAACGCAACCCTTGCCGCGACGACAGAGCACGCCTTCCGGACGCTGGGCGGGCTCCGCTTCTCCAAGGGGCACGGCACCGGCAACGATTTTGTCCTGGTCGCCGACCCCGAGGGCCTGCACACGATAGCTGCGGACCAGGTGGCAGCCCTGTGCGACCGCCACCGCGGCATCGGTGGAGACGGCCTCATCCGCGCCGTTCCGTCCCGCCTCCTGCCCGAGGGCCGGGAACTGCTGGCCGCAACCCCGGACGCTGAATGGTTCATGGACTACCGCAACGGCGACGGATCACTGTCCGAGATGTGCGGCAATGGCGTCCGGGTCTTCGTCCACTTCCTCCGCACCGAGGGCCTGGTGGACCTTCCCGACGGCGGCGCGCTCACCATCGGCACCCGCGGCGGGGCAAAAACGGTCGTACGGACCGGCGAGGATTACGCCGTCGACATGGGCCCATGGGAGTTCATCTTCCCCGGCGAGGCTACCGCCAAGGCCATGGATTCGCTGGTCACGGCGGACGGGCTGGAAGTTCCCCGTCCCGCGCTGTCCGTCAGCATGGGCAACCCCCACACTGTGGTTGCCCTCGCCGAACTCTCGGAACTCGAAGGGACCCGCCTCTTTACGGCACCTGTGGTTGATCCGGTGCCGGTCAACGGCACGAACGTTGAGTTCGTCGTTCCGTCCGAACCACTGGTGCACGACGGCGTCGGTTCCGTCACCATGCGTGTCCACGAACGCGGGGTGGGGGAAACCCAGTCCTGTGGAACGGGAGCCTGCGCCGCAGCCGTGGCCATCCGGCACTGGGCAGGGGCGGAAGCGCCGGACACCTGGCTGGTTCACGTTCCTGGAGGCGTGGTCGGCGTCAAATTCTTTGCCGGCCCCGGAGGACACGAGCACGTGGAGCTCAGCGGTCCCGCCGTTATTGTGGCAGCTGGGACGCTTTCCTGACCTTCAGGATCCGGAAGGACTTGGACGTTGACTCGCGGCTCACGCTGAAGGAATTGTCCAGCTCTGCCGCCAGCCAGCGTTGAAGCGAGTCCGAGCCCAGGTTCTTCTGCACCACCAGCCAAGCCGTTCCGCCTGGCGCCAGGCGCGGCAGCCACAGCTTCAGGAGTGAATGCAGTTCGTCCTTGCCGATCCTGATGGGCGGATTGGACCAGATGGTGTCGAAACGCACCTCCGGGTCCACCGCATCAGGCGTACTGGCGGCCACATTGGACAGTCCCAGCGCAGCCGCATTCTCGTTGGTGAGCGTAATGCACCTTTCATTGACATCCACGGCATAGACCCGGGACTGCGGCGAACGCAGTGCCATGGTGAGTGCAATCGGACCCCAGCCGCAGCCGATGTCCAGCAGGTTTCCGGCAGGCGCGGGCGCGGGAACCTCGGCCAGGAGCACAGCGGTTCCCTTGTCAATCCCGTCCGGGCTGAAGATTCCCGAGGAGGTCTGCAGCCTGCGCGTTTCCCCTGCAAGTTCAACCGTGAGCGGCTTTCGCGTGAACGGGCCGGCGGGGGATGCGCTGAAATAGTGTGCAGACTCCATAACTCGCCAGAGTAGTTCCACTTGCAGCGTAAAGTGAAACTCTGCTCTTTGCTCCTCTGCTAGGGTTGAACCCATGTTCCTGATCTTCGAGTAGCCGGCACGGGCACTGCCCGTTCCGCAGCCATGTCCCACAGCGACGCAGGTATCAATCCTTCCGCACAGTGCACCGGACCACGCGTATGCGTTCAATCCGGCCGCCGGACAATACTCGAAGGCCAGCCTCCCGCTGGCTCTTTCGCCGATTCTCCGGCTCCTTCTACTTCGCCACCTCCCCGCGATGTGGCCGCCACCGCCGTCCGCTTTTCAGGCCGGCGCGACAAACCAGGAGAACCGCATGACCGCAGGCCGTCAGCCCAGCGCGAATACTTCCCCAAGCACCACCAATCGGCACTATTCTGGAATTGCCGAATCTTCAAAGGAGACCATGACCAGCCAGCCCAACACCGGATCCGATCCAGCCGCCCAGGACATGAGCCCTGAGGAAATCCAGGCCGTGATCGACCGGATTCTCTCCAAGGACGTACCGGCCAAATCCGTCAGCACGGCAGGCGATGCAAGCCGCGGCGACGGAAGGGCCGTACTGGGCAAAGCCCAGGCCATATCCCGCCTGGATGAAGAACACACAACGTACGACGGCGACCAGCAGGATCTTGAGGAACGCCGTGCCCTGCGGCGCACGGCAGGCCTTTCCACCGAACTTGAAGACGTCACCGAAGTTGAGTACCGCCAGCTCCGTCTGGAACGCGTAGTCCTCGCCGGCATCTGGTCGGAGGGAACCCTCGCCGACGCGGAAAACTCGCTGCGGGAGCTTGCCGCCTTGGCTGAAACAGCCGGGTCGGAAGTTCTGGACGGACTTGTGCAACGCCGTGACAAGCCGGACCCGGGCACCTTCCTGGGCTCAGGCAAAGCGCTGGAACTGAAGGACATCGTGATGTCCACCGGCGCAGACACCGTTGTGGTGGACGCTGAGCTGGCCCCGTCCCAGCGCCGTGGCCTTGAGGACATCGTCAAGGTCAAGGTCATTGACCGGACAGGGCTGATCCTGGACATCTTCGCCCAGCATGCGAAGAGCCGGGAAGGCAAGGCGCAGGTGGAGCTCGCACAGCTCGAGTACCTCCTGCCACGCCTCCGCGGCTGGGGCGAGTCGATGTCCCGCCAGGCCGGTGGCCAGGTGGGTGGCGCAGCGGCCGGTATGGGCTCGCGTGGTCCCGGTGAGACGAAGATCGAACTGGACCGCCGGAGGATCCGTACCCGCATGGCAAAGCTTCGGCGCGAAATCGCCGCGATGAAGCCTGCACGGGAGACGAAACGCGCCAACCGCCGTCGTAATGAGGTGCCCTCCGTGGCAATCGCCGGGTACACCAACGCCGGCAAATCCTCACTGCTGAACCGCCTCACGGACGCCGGGGTGCTCGTGGAGAACGCACTGTTCGCCACGCTGGATCCCACGGTGCGCAAAGCAGAAACCGCCGACGGGCTGGGATATACGCTGGCCGATACCGTCGGATTTGTCCGCTCCCTGCCCACCCAGCTCGTAGAGGCGTTCCGGTCCACCCTCGAGGAGGTTGCCGACTCCGACTTGATCCTTCACGTCGTGGACGCCTCGCACCCGGACCCTGAGGGCCAGATAACTGCAGTCCGCAAGGTCTTCAGCGAGGTGGACGCACGCAAGGTTCCGGAAATCATTGTCCTCAACAAGGCCGACGCCGCAGATCCCTTTGTGGTGGAACGGTTGAAGCAGCGCGAACCGCGCCACGTTGTGGTTTCGGCCCGCACGGGGGAGGGCATCCCCGAGTTGCTGAAGGCGATCAGCGAGTCCATTCCGCGTCCGTCGGTCAAGCTGGAGCTGCTCATCCCCTACGACCGTGGGGACCTGATGAGCAAGCTGCACGACTCCGACGCCGAGATCATCAGCGTTGACCATGATGAAGCCGGTACCCGGGCAGTTGTTAAAGTCCGGGAAGGCCTCGCGGCTGAACTGGAACCATTCGTCAGCAATGACTGACCTCGTGGCTGACGAAGCCACAGGCACGGCCGGCGAGCAGTTCGTCATCGAGCTGCTCGACCGCGCCGTTGCCGGCATGGGCGGGCAAAGCCGGAGTGGGCAACATGAAATGGCCAGGCAGGTGGCCCGGGCAATCGAGACCGGCGACCACCTGCTGGTCCAGGCCGGGACGGGTACGGGCAAGTCCCTGGCGTACCTGATACCCCTGATAGCCCACGCCCTGGAGAGCGACAAGCCGGCCCTGGTGTCCACCGCAACGCTTGCCCTGCAGACGCAGATTGTAGGCCGGGACATACCCCGGCTCCTGAAAACCATCACTCCGGCGCTGGACCGGCCGGTAAAAGTGGCCCTGGTCAAAGGGCGGTCCAACTACGTCTGCGTGCATAAACTCGAAGGCGGGTTTCCCTCCGAGGAGCCCGCGGAGGGCCAGCTGTTTTCCCTGGGGGAGGACACCAGCGTCCCGCACTTCGCCGCGGCTGTGGGCGGTCCTGCCTCCCAGCTGGGCAAGGAAGTGGTCCGCTTGCGGGAATGGGCGGAGAAGACCACCACCGGCGACCGCGATGAGCTCCTGCCCGGCGTCACCGACCGCGCCTGGCGGCAGGTCTCCATCACGTCCATGGAATGCCTGGGCGCCCAGAAGTGCCCCATGGCCGCAGAGTGCTTCAGCGAGCTCGCACGGCAGGACGCCGCCGAAGCCGATGTTGTGGTCACCAACCACGCCATGCTCGCCGTCAGCGCCTTTGAAGGCCTGGCAGTGCTGCCCGAGTACGACGTCGTTGTGGTTGACGAGGCCCACGAACTCCAGGACCGCGTAACGGGCGCCGTCTCCGGACAGCTCTCGGTGGCCATGGTCCACGCGGCCGCCGCCGGCGCCCGCAAGCACACCGCCATCACGGTGGACGCGCTCAACGCCGCCGCCGCAAACCTTGAGGTGGCCCTCGCGTCAGTACCGAACGGTTTGCTCCCCAATGGCCTCAACGACGAGCAGCTGGACTGCATGGACCAGCTGCGCGATGCCTGCCGGGCAGCACTGTCTGACTCCAAGGGGGACAGCAGCACCACTGCCGACGGCGGGCGGCAACTCGCGCGCTCCCGGCTGATGCTCATCCTGGAACTGTGCGAACGGCTCCTCGCCGCCCGTGAGAACCGGGAAGTGGTCTGGTTTTCCCGCGCCAGTTCCTTTGACCCGCAGCAGGGATACTCGCAGCCCGACGAGACAGCGCCCGCCCTGATCAACATCGCTCCGCTGTCCGTAGCCGGGCGGTTGCGTGAGGGCCTGTTTACAGGTCATACGGTGGTGCTGACCTCCGCCACCCTCGCCATCGGCTCAGCCTTTGAGCCCGCGGCAGGCGGACTCGGGCTGGTGGGAGAAGGCGCCCCCAGCTGGACCGGCATTGATGTTGGATCCCCCTTTGACTACCCCAAGCAGGGAATCCTGTACGTGGCCGGGCACCTGCCCAAGCCGGGCCGGGGGGCGTCCCCCGAATCGCTCGCCGAGTTGGAGGCCCTGATCAGGGCCTCCAACGGCGGCGCACTGTGCCTGTTTTCGTCCCGGCGCGCGGCAGAAGAAGCAGCCGATGCACTGCGGCCCAAGCTGGATATGACCATTTTGTGCCAGGGCGACTCCACCATGACGGCCCTGGTGAAGCAGTTTGCCGACGAGCCCGACACCTGCCTGTTCGGCACAATGTCGCTGTGGCAGGGCGTGGACGTTCCCGGGGGCTCCTGCCGCCTGGTGGTCATCGACCGGATTCCCTTCCCCCGGCCCGACGATCCACTGATGACCGCCCGGTCCCGCGCCGTGGCACAGGCCGGCGGCAACGGCTTTATGTCGGTCTCCGCCACCCACGCTGCAATCCGGCTTGCCCAGGGTGCGGGCCGGTTGATCCGGTCCACCGGGGACAAGGGTGTGGTGGCGGTGCTGGATTCGCGGCTGGCCACCGAGCGTTACGCCGGATTCCTCCGCGGTGCGCTGCCGCCGTTCTGGTCCACAACGGACAGGAAGACCGCGATTGCGGCGCTGGAGAGGCTGGCCAAGGAGAAGGTGTGAGCCGGCGCCGCAGCCCGCGGCTTAGAGCGAGCGGAGCACCGACACAACCTTGCCCATGATGGTGGCGTGGTCGCCAAGGATGGGCTCGTACTGGGTGTTTTGGGGGAGCAGCCAAGTGTGGCCGTCGCGCTGGCGGAAAGTCTTCACAGTGGCTTCGTCGTCCAGGAGCGCCGCGACGATATCTCCGTTGGCGGCGTCTGCCTGACGGCGGACCACCACCCAGTCGCCGTCGCAGATTGCGGCGTCCACCATGGAATCGCCGGCAACCTTGAGCATAAACAGTTCTCCCTGGCCCACGAGCTGGCGGGGGAGCGGCATCACGTCCTCCACCACCTGGTCCGCCAGGATGGGACCGCCGGCAGCGATCCGGCCCACGAGGGGAACCATGGCAGTGTCCATGGCGGTGGGAAGCACGGTAACGGTGCCGCCACCTCCGGGCAGGAGAGGAGCCGGCTCGGCCGCCTGCTTGGGAGAACCGCCGTCCAGGGTGAGGGGCATCAACACCTCCATGGCACGCGGCCGCTTGGGATCGCGCCGGAGGTAGCCAAGCTTTTCGAGCTGCGACAGCTGGTGGGTGACGCTGGACAGGCTCGCCAGGCCAACGGTGTCACCAATCTCCCGCATCGAGGGCGGGTAGCCGTTGTCATTAACAGAGCGCTGGATGGTCTCGAGGATCTTCTTCTGCCGTGGCGTCAGGCCCTTGGCGGTCTTCTTCGGTTGGGAGGTTGCCCTTCCCCCGGCGGCTGCTGCTGCCATATTCGCCAATGCCTTTCGGTTGCCCCGGACTCCTGTGGCCCGGACCTGAAGTTCACGCCGTAGATTGTCAGACCCTGCTGATCAACTTCAGAGTGGTTGTTCTTTCCTTCAAAGCTAGGCCAGCCACATTGCTTTTTCAAACATTTGTTCTAGCGAGTCTCGACATTGTTCGTTGATAAGTGCTAAAACAGTAGAAGCAAAGTTCGAACATTTGTTCTACTTCGAACGCGGACATTCGAAGACTCGGACCAAGAGTCGCGGGGCTGCGGATCCGGAGGGGGAACATCGGGCAGCACAGTACGGTCCAGGAGGGCTAAGTCATGTCAGCTACATCTGCTTCGCAGGATTCATTCTCGGTGCACCACCTTATGTCCGGGCCGGACCAGCGGCCGGCGGAGCGTCCCACGCCCCTCCCGCCCCTGCGCCTGACGCGTCGCGGAAAGATCGTCCTGATCGGAATTCCCCTGGTCCTGCTGGCGGCCCTGCTGCTTTCCCTGGCCGGTTTCTTTAACTCGCCGGCAAGGGCCTCCGAATCGGCGACGGACCTGGCAGTTACCCCAACCGTTACCGTTACCGTGCAGGCGGGGGAATCACTGTGGGCCATTGCGGGAAGCATCGCCCCGCAGCGGGACGCGCGCGACGTCGTGGCTGACATCGTCCAGCTGAACAACCTGACCGGCGGTGCGGTCCTTCCGGGCCAGCAGTTGTACGTCCCCACCCGGTAGTGGCGGCCGTCCCAGGAAGCCGTCACATTTTCCGGCGCCCGGCGCGGGCACTAAACTGTTCAGGTGAATGACCAGCTAGAGCGCCTCAACCGGCTACCCCTCCGCAGCAACCTCCGTGGGCTTACCCCTTATGGTGCGCCCCAGCTGGAAGTCCCCATCCTCCTCAACGTCAACGAGAACACCCATGGTGTCCCGGGGAGCGTACGGGCAGCCATCAGTGCGGCAGTGACGGAAGCCGCTGCCGGTCTCCACCGGTACCCGGACCGCGAGTTCACGGAGCTGCGCAGGGCCCTGGCGGAATACCTGGGGCATGGGCTCGATGAGTCGAATGTGTGGGCCGCCAACGGGTCCAACGAAGTGCTCCAGCAGATTCTCCAGGCTTTTGGTGGCCCCGGCCGCACGGCCCTCGGCTTCCCTCCCACGTACTCCATGTACCCGTTGCTGGCCAGTGGTACGGACACCGAATACATCGTGGGTGAACGCGCTGACGGCTACGGTCTCAGCGCAGAATCCGCAGCGCTCCAGGTGAAGGAACTGCAGCCCAGCATCGTTTTCCTCTGCTCGCCGAACAACCCCACGGGAACCGGCCTGGGGCTCGATGTGGTGGAAGCCGTCTACGAGGCCGGGCATGCCAGCCAGACCATTGTCATCGTGGACGAGGCCTACCACGAGTTCGCGCACGACGGAACGCCCAGCGCCCTGACCCTCCTTCCCGGCAGGGAGCGGTTAATCGTCTCGCGGACCATGAGCAAGGCCTTCGCCCTTGCTGGCGCGCGCCTGGGCTACATGGCCGCGGCTCCGGAAGTGACTGACGCACTGCGGCTGGTGCGGCTGCCGTACCACCTGTCCGCCGTAACGCAGGCAACTGCCCTCGCGGCCCTCCAGCACCGTGAGGCACTGCTGGCCGATGTTGAAGACATCAAAAGGCAGCGCGACCGGATTGTGGCTGAACTGACCCGGATGGGCCTCAATCCGGCGGCCTCCGATTCCAACTTTGTCTTCTTTGGCGGGCTGGAAAATCCCCACGAGGTCTGGCAGGAACTGCTCGACGCCGGTGTCCTGATCCGCGACGTCGGGATCCCGGGCCACCTTCGGGTGACCGCAGGCACTGAGACGGAAACCACTACGTTCCTGACTTCCCTGGAAAGCATCCTGACCGGCCAGCGCAAGCTTCCGGCCTAGACTTGAAGCAGCGGCGCTGGACGCCCTGAACCACTCCTTCTTCCCAAAGGACACTTGACCATGAGTTCCACCGGATCCAACGCGGCCGCGGCCCGGACCGCACGCATGGAGCGTGCCACGAGTGAATCCTCCGTGCTCGTGGAGATCAACCTGGACGGCACCGGCATCTCGGACATCGACACGTCGGTGCCCTTCTACGACCACATGCTGACAGCGCTCTGCAAGCACTCGCTGATCGACCTGACCGTGAAAGCCACCGGAGACATCCACATCGATGTCCACCACACGGTGGAAGACGTTGCCATTACGTTCGGAGAAGTGCTGCGCACGGCCCTGGGAAACAAGGCAGGAATCCGCCGCTTCGGCGAAGCCACCGTACCCTTGGATGAGGCACTGGCCCACGCGGTGGTTGACGTGTCCGGCCGCCCTTACCTGGTTCACGGAGGTGAGCCCGCAGGCCAGGAGTACCACCTGATCGGCGGTCACTTCACAGGCTCCCTCACCCGCCACGTCTTTGAGGCGATAACCCTGCACGCCGGGATTTGCCTCCACATGAACGTCATCGCCGGACGGGACCCGCACCACATCGTCGAGGCCCAGTTCAAGGCGTTCGCCCGCGCCCTTCGCGCCGCCGTCGAATCCGATCCGCGTGTTGAGGGCATTCCCTCCACCAAGGGTGCGCTGTGAGCGGCCAGGTACTGCGGGACGGCGCCATCATCGATCCGTCGGCTTCGCAGAAGCTGCCGTCGCCCGAGGGGAAACCCACGGTAACCGTGTTGGACTACGGATCGGGAAACGTCCGCTCGGCAGTACGCGCCCTCGAGCGGGCAGGTGCAGAGGTAATCCTCAGCTCCAAGCCCGAGGACGTCCTGAACGCCGACGGCCTGGTAGTCCCCGGAGTCGGCGCCTTTGAAACCGTTATGCGTGAACTCAAGGCCGTGGACGGCATCCGCCTCATCGGCCGGCGTGTCGCCGGCGGCCGCCCCGTCCTCGGCATTTGCGTGGGCCTGCAGGTGCTTTTCGAGGCCGGTGTGGAACACGGCACAGAAGCTGAAGGCATCGGCGAATGGCCCGGCAAGGTGGAACTCCTTCCAGCGGACGTTGTCCCGCACATGGGCTGGAACACCGTCAAGGTACCCGTTGGGTCAAAGCTGTTCGCCGGCGTCGAAAACGAGCGGTTCTACTTTGTCCACTCCTACGGCGTGCAGGACTGGAACTTCGACGTCGTCCAGCCGCGGATGGCCGCACCCCTGGTCACCTGGTCCGAGCACGGCGCCCCGTTCATCGCCGCGGTTGAGAACGGGCCGCTGTGCGCCACCCAGTTCCACCCGGAAAAATCCGGCGACGCCGGTGCCCGGCTGCTGCACAACTGGGTGGATGCCCTCCGCAAGCCTTCCATGGCAGGCAAACCGGAGCGCACCAGCGAAAACCCCGCGGGCGGCGACGCCTGAATGTGGTCCGTTATCCTGATGGGCCTCGCCGGCCTGCTGATCGGCGGCGCCCTGTCCTTCCGGCAGCAGCATAAGCCGCTCTGGACGCAGGTCTCGTTCTACGTCCTGGCCGGCATGGCGCTGCTGGCCGCCTATCTGCTCACGCTGCCGGCCGGCTAACTGCCCCCCCCACTAGCTGGCGGTTAGCCGTCCGGCGCACATCCCTGCCCCCTAACACTGAGGATCACGATGAACTCCGCTACCGACCTGCCGGTTCTTGAACTGCTGCCCGCCGTCGACGTCGTCAATGGCCAGGCCGTCCGGCTTGTCCAGGGTGAAGCAGGAAGCGAAACCAGTTACGGGACGCCGCTCGAGGCGGCGCTGAACTGGCAGCAGCAGGGTGCGGAGTGGGTCCACCTGGTTGACCTGGACGCAGCCTTCGGCCGTGGCTCCAACGCCGGGCTGCTCCGGGAAGTTGTTGGCCGCCTGGACATCAATGTTGAGCTCTCCGGCGGTCTCCGGGACGACGCCACACTCGAGGCAGCACTGGACCTGGGCGTGGCCCGGGTGAACCTCGGTACGGCGGCATTGGAGAACCCGGAATGGACCCGCAGCGCCATAGAGCGCTTCGGCGACAAGATCGCCGTCGGGCTCGATGTCCGCGGAACCACCCTTGCCGGCCGAGGCTGGACCAAGGAAGGCGGCGACCTTTGGGACGTCCTGGGCCGGCTCGAAGAGGCAGGCTGCGCGCGGTACGTGGTCACCGACGTGACGAAGGACGGAACCCTGCAGGGACCCAACGTGGAACTCCTCCGCCAAATGGTGGAAAAGACCGGCAAGCCCGTGGTGGCCTCGGGCGGCATTTCCAGCCTGGATGACCTCAAGGTGCTGCGTTCCCTGGTGCCCCTCGGTGTTGAAGGTGCCATCGTGGGCAAGGCTTTGTACGCCGGTGCCTTCACGTTGCCCGAAGCCCTCGACGTCGCCGGCCGCCGCTAGGCAGCGGGCAGCCTACATCCGGCAACGCCATGGCCAGCAACGAACCCGGCACCCCTCCGCAGCGCCACCTCCCCGGCCACATCGCCGCCGCACTGGCGGGGGCCGGTGGTGCCGCTGACTCTGCCGGGCAGCCCTGGGCCGGGCGGAGCCTCGCCGGGGACCACGCAAAGATCCACAACTTCGAGGACGACGACGGAACGGCGGACGCCGGCTACCTCGCCGCCGTAGCCGCCCTGCAGGCCGGTGACGGGGACGAAGCCGGGGTCATCGCCGCGCTGGCCACCGCCCGCGTCTTTATCCCGATTGTTGCCCAGCTTGCCGAGGAAGCGGAAGGGCAGGACGGCCTGCAGGCCGATAAACAGGCGGACATGGCCCTCGTAACCCTGAAGGCGGCCGATGGCAGGACCGCCATGCCCGCATTCACCTCTGCCGCAGCCTTGGCCGCTTGGCATCCGGAGGCGCGGCCGGTGGCCGTCTACGCTGCCCGGGCCGCCCTTTCCGCTGTGTCCGAAGGCGCTGAACTCCTGGTTCTGGACCCGGGGGCGGACGTGACATTTGTGGTGCGCAGGCCGGCCCTGTGGGCGCTGGCCCAGCAGCACGACTGGATCCCGTCCTACGCCGACCACGAACTGGCAAGCGGGATGAGCCAGGCCGCCGGCGGCTTCCCGGCGGTCAGGAGGCTGGAGCTCCTGCCCGGCAGGGGAGTGGCCGCCCAAGCGGCCGACGGATCCCTCCTCCCCGGCGGTGGCGCCGGGCCTGAGCTGCAGGTGGTGTTGTACCTGGCGGACGGACTGGATGCAGAAGGGGTACAGCAGCTGGTGGCCGGACTGCAGGCTGAGTGGTCCCGGAATGTATTGTTTGGTGAGCGGGTCGACTCCATCGAAATCAAACTGCGGCGCGCTGTCCACTAGCTGCTGTCAGGAAGGGGATCCCCGGCGGGCTGCGGCAGACCGAAGGATCCTTTCGTGAATTTCGCTCTCTACCGGGAGTTGCTGGCCGTACAGCCCATCAGGCGGCTGCTTCTGGTCGGCATGATCGCCCGTATCCCGCACTCGGCGGCCGGCGTGCTGCTGACACTGCATATCGTCCTCACCCTCGGACAGGGGTATGCCGCCGCGGGTGCAGCCGCTGCCGTGATGACCATCGGTATCGCCGTGGGGGCTCCGTGGCGCGGCCGGCGGGTGGACACCGTGGGCCTGCGCAAGGCATTGATCCCTTCGGTGGTGTCCGAGACTGTGATCTGGTCGATCGTGCCCCACGTCTCCTACGAGTGGCTCCTTCCCCTGGTGTTTGTGGGCGGACTGCTGACGCTGCCCATTTTCAGCGTGGTGCGCCAGTCCCTCGGCATCCTGGCCGACGGCGAACAGCGCCGCACCGCCTTCGCCCTGGACGCAATCACCACCGAAGTGGTTTTTATGATCGGTCCTGCTGCAGGCGCCATCGTGGCCACCAGCGGCTTCAGCGTGGCGGGCCTGACCATCGTGGGCGTCTGCACCTCCTTGGCCGGCCTGTTCCTGATGTGGTTCAACCCGCCCACGCGCAGCACGGCGTCCTTGGACGACGGCGAGGCGGACCAGCAGCGTGCGGCTGAGGCCGCCGTGGTTTCCACTGCCCCCGCCCACCTGCAGGAAGCTGCCGCGGACCTGGCCCCGGCTGCTGCCCACAATGCCCGCACTGCCGGGCTGAAGGACAAGTTTGCCGGCAGCTTCACGTGGTTCACGGCTACCGTGGCCGCACTCTTCGCTGTTGCCGCCGGAGCGGGAATGGTGCTCAGCGGCACCGACGTCGGAATTGTTGCAGCTCTGGAGACTGGCGGCCACCAGGCCGAAATCGGCATCGTTTTCCTGTTCTGGTGCGCGGCGTCCGTGGTGGGCGGGCTGATCTACGGAGCCATGCACCGGCCGGTCTCGCCCATTGTCCTGCTCCTTGGTATGGCGGCCCTGACCATCCCCATGGGATTCGCCCACGACACCTGGTCGCTTGCCCTGGTTGCCATCCTGCCGGGGCTCCTCTGCGCGCCGGTGCTCTCGTCGGCCTCCGAAAAGGTGGCGGACCTGGTGGATGAGGAGCGGCGCGGCGAGGCGATGGGCTGGTACGGCTCCGCGCTGACCGGTGGGGTTGCGCTCGGAGCGCCGCTGGCGGGAGTTTTCATCGACCAGGTGGGACCGTCGGGGGGCTTTGTCTCAGTGGGCGCTGCAGGCGTGGCGCTGTGCCTCATCGGGATGGTTCTCCAGCAACGCCGCCGAAGCCGCACCGCTGCCTGACTGGGCACTTCTGCCCAAAAACCTGGAAAAGGGGTGCGGGACAACTGCCTAAGTTACGACGACGGCGGGTCCTCCCCTCGCATGGGGTGGCCCGCCGTCGTGAATTGCTCAGTTCTGACTTACCGTGTCAGTTGACCGCGCCGGTGTACTTCTCGCCTGGACCCTTGCCCGGGGCGTCGGGGATAAGCGACTCCTCGCGGAAGGCCAGCTGGAGTGAACGCAGGCCGTCGCGCAAGGGACCTGCATGCTGGGAACCGATCTCCGGGGCGGCGGCGGTGACCAGGCCGGCCAGGGCAGTGATCAGTTTCCGGGCCTCGTCCAGGTCCTTCAGTTCCTCGGCGTTGTCCTCCGCCGCAAGGCCCAGCTTGACCGCAGCGGCACTCATGAGGTGAACGGCTGCAGTGGTGATGACCTCGATGGCCGGCACTTCGGAAATGTCGCGGATCTGCTGGGAGACATCGGAACCGTTGTCCGCAGGCTCGAAAACGTATGAATTACTGTCTGGGGTGCTCATACTGGTAAGCTTGACACAGACCGACTGGATGTCGTTATTTCAGAGATTGTTCCCGAACGATCAAGGTTCCCACCGGCGCCTCACTGCGTTGACGGGAATTTTTTCTGTAAGATGGCATGTAGTTTGCAAGCGGAGTTCTCTCCCACCCGCGTCAGCCGCTGTTCCTTAGGATTATGGAACGCAAGGTTGCCGGGTACTGGTTGGCACTGGAACCGGCATGAGCTGGAACCACCCGTGCAGTCCCGTCAGTGGGATCCGCACAGCCAATCTTCGAGGCCTTCGATTGCTCCGGCAATTGGGGGCCTTCTCTATTTGCCGGGATCCCACAACAACACAGGAGCTTTAACATTAGCGAGCCAAGAATCAATGAGCGTATCCGCGTCCCCGAGGTGCGGCTGGTCGGCCCTGCAGGTGAACAGGTAGGAATCGTCCGTATTGAGGATGCCCTGCGCCTGGCCGCCGAGTCCGACCTTGATCTCGTTGAAGTTGCACCTCAGGCGAAGCCTCCGGTGTGCAAGCTGATGGACTTCGGCAAGTACAAGTACGAGGCCGCGGTCAAGGCACGTGAAGCACGGAAGAACCAGACGAACACCGTTCTGAAGGAAATCCGCTTCCGCCTGAAGATCGACACCCACGACTACGAGACCAAGCGCGGGCATGCACTGCGCTTCCTCGGCGCCGGGGACAAGGTCAAGGCCATGATCCAGTTCCGCGGCCGCGAACAGCAGCGTCCGGAAATGGGTATCCGGCTGCTGCAGCGGTTTGCCGACGACGTCGCTGAAGTTGGCGTGGTTGAATCCAGCCCCCGCATCGATGGCCGCAACATGGTCATGGTGGTTGGACCGCTGAAGAACAAGGCGGAAGCCAAGGCTGAAGCACGGCGCGCCACGCAGCGGGCTGAATCCATAGCGCAGAACGAAGCCAAGGCTTCCGGCCGCATCGACGTCTCCGGCGACGACCAGGCCCCGCTGACGCAGTCCCTCGCGGACCTGCTTCCCGAGGGATTCACGGTCTCGACGGAACCGGAAGCAGTAGCTGTTGCTCCCGTGCAGGAGGCGGCTCCCGCCGTCGAACCTGCCGCAACTGTTGCGCCTGCGGAGAAGACGGTCCAGGAAGCCCCCAAGCAGGAGGTTCCTCAACAGGAAGCCCCCAAGCAGGAATCTCCTAAGGCTCCCGCGCCGAAGGCTGCTGCACCGGCACCCAAGGCTGCTGCACCGGCACCCAAGCCGGCTGCGGAGAAGCCCGAAGCTGCCAAGCCCGCAGCTGCGGCGCCGAAGCCTGCAGCAGTTCCTGCTCCGCCGAAGCCGGTGGCCAGGCCGGCTGCACCAAAGCCCGCCGCACGGCCTGCTCCCAAGGCAGTGCCGAAGCCGGCTGGCAAGAAGACCACTTAGTCCACAGCTGCCGGAGGTCGCCCTCCGGCAGTTAGCAACCAGCACGCCGCCCCTAGGGCAGCTGCGCGATAAAACTGCAGGCCCAGCCTGCGGACACGTAAGGAGATCGGTTCCCATGCCGAAGATGAAAACCCACAGTGGTGCTAAGAAGCGCTTCAAGCTGACCGGCAGCGGCAAGCTGCGCCGCCAGCAGGCAAACCGCCGCCACTACCTCGAGCACAAGTCCTCCAGGCTGACCCGCCGCCTCGCCGGCGACAAGATCGTCTTCAAGGGCGACGCCAAGGTCATCCGGAAGATGCTCGGCATCTAGTTTCCAAGTTTTTTGACTGACCACCACCTGGTGTAAGTCACCTACCAAAAAGCCTTCTCAGGCCGCCGGGAATCCCGGCAGTAGATGCTTGGGAGCAGAATTTTCGAAGGAGTACGCACGTGGCACGTGTGAAGAGGGCGGTCAACGCCCACAAGAAGCGCCGGGTTATCCTTGAACGCGCAAAGGGCTACCGTGGACAGCGTTCACGCCTGTACCGCAAGGCAAAAGAGCAGCTGCTGCACTCGTTTGTGTACAGCTACGGCGACCGCAAGAAGAAGAAGGGCGACTTCCGCCGCCTGTGGATCCAGCGCATCAACGCTGCTTCCCGCGCCAATGGCCTCACCTACAACCGTCTCATCCAGGGCCTGAAGGCCGCTGAGGTTGAGGTTGACCGCCGCATGCTGGCCGAACTGGCCGTCTCCGACGCCAACGCCTTCGCTGCGCTGGTCCAGGTTGCCAAGGACTCGCTGCCTGCCGACACCTCCGCCAAGAAGGTTGTTGCGTAGCAACTGTCGGTTCCCCCGCTAGGGGCAGTTCAGGAACCCGTGGCCCTAGCCACTAAAGTTTCCTATATGAACGACACCGGGCGCCCGCAGGATTTTCCACTCTCCAACCCCCGAGCAGATCGGGTGAGGGATGTGGCGAAACTTGCCGGGCGCCCGGCCCGTTTAAAGCGCGGGCAGTTCCTGGCTGAGGGACCCCAGGCGGTTCGCGAAGCGTTGAAGCTCCACCAGCAGCGCGTTGCTGACGGAGTCCCCGGCCTGGTCACCGAAGTGTTCGCAAGCGCTGCCTGCCTTGACCGGTTTCCCGAATTCGAGGAGCTGTCCGAAGGAACGAACGCCCGGCTTGCCACCGACGAGGTCCTGGCCGCCATGGCCGATACCGTCAACCCCCAAGGCATCATTGCGGTCTGCCGGTTCCTGGACGTCACGCTGGAAGAAGTGCTCGACGCCGGTCCCCGTCTCATCGCCGTTTTGTGCCAGGTCCGCGATCCCGGCAACGCCGGAACGGTACTGCGCGCGGCGGATTCCGCCGGAGCAGACGCGGTGGTCCTCACCGGCTCCAGCGTTGACATCTACAACCCCAAAGCAGTACGTTCCACCGCGGGATCCCTGTTCCACCTCCCCGTGGTGCTGGGGGCCGACGTCGACGATGTCGCGGCGGCATGCCGTGCCCGGGGGATTGGCATCCTGGCAGCGGACGGATACGGCTCCCTCAACCTTGATGCGTTGCAGGACGAGAACGCCCGGCGCCGCCTCACGGGTCACGGAACTCCATCGGAGTACGATCTGGAGAATCCGACGGCCTGGCTGTTTGGCAACGAAGCGCAGGGGCTGTCCCCGGCGGAGCTTGACCTGGCAGACCACCGGGTGGCGGTGCCGGTCTACGGTGCTGCCGAAAGCCTCAACCTGGGCACGGCAGCTACTGTCTGCCTTTACGCGAGTGCCCGTTGCCAGCACCTGCCGGCCGCCCTGACGGCATAGCAGGATCACACGCTGCCCTGAAGGCAGTTGTGGGATGACCGTAAGCCAGGAAGCCGCTGGCCGCCCTCCCCGAACAGGGATCAGGCGGTCAGCGGCTTTTTGCGTTCCAGCAGTCCGCTGGCTATTGCAACGCCGAGTCCCAGGACGGCAAGACAGGCGCCCACCAGGGCGGGGGCAACATAACCCCATCCCCAGGCGATGACCAGGCCGCCGAGGAAAGCCCCCAAGGCGTTGGCCACGTTCAGGGCGGCGTGGTTCAGGGATGACGCCAGGGACGGCGCGTCAGGGGAGGCGTCCAGGAGGCGGGTCTGCAGCGCCGGTACGAGCATGGACCCGGCGGCGCCCACCACAAAGACCATCGCCAGCGCCGACCACGGCCAGTGAGCGGCGATGGCGTACACCACCAGGGCTACTGCGATGGCAGGCAGCACCGTGTACAGGGTGCCCATAACGGACTTGTCAGCGATCCTGCCGCCCACCACGTTGCCGGCCACCATGCCCAGGCCGTAGAGCGCAACCACCAGTGGAATCAGCGAGGACGGGAGGCCGGCCACATGCGTCATCGTGTGGGAGATGTACGTGTACGTCGCAAAGAAGCCGCCGAAGCCCACGATGCCGATCAGGATGGCAAGCCACACCTGGAGCCGTTTCAGCGCCCCGAGCTCGCGGCGGATGCTCGCGTCAGGATGGGCCTCCTGGAAGGGAACAAAGCGCCAAATCAACACCAGGGTCAGGACTCCGAGGAAGCCCACAAGGATAAAGAGCAGCCGCCAGCCGTAGGTTTGTCCCACCCAGGTTGCCGCCGGTACGCCGACAACGTTCGAAATGCTGAGCCCCGCCATCACCATGGAGATAGCCCAGCCGCGGCGGGTGGGCGGCACGAGCGAGGCGGCGATGACCGCTGCAACGCCAAAGAACGCGCCGTGCGGCAGCCCGGCCGCAAACCGCGAAAGCAGCATCGATCCGTAGTCGGGGGCCAGGAAAGACGTGAGGTTGGCGACGGTAAAGAACAGCATGAGGCCGAGCGCCAGATTCTTGCGCGGAAGCTTGGCGCCGACGGCGGCAAGCAGCGGTGCGCCGACCACCACTCCCAGCGCGTAGGCGGAAATGAGGTGCCCGGCTTCGGGTGTGCTGATCCGAAGGCCCTGCTCCACTTCCTTGAGCAGGCCCATCATGGTGAATTCGGTGACCCCAATACCCACCCCGCCCATGGCGAGGGCGAGGATGGCCATGGCGATATTGGGGGCGGAAGTGCTTTTTGCCGTGGGCGACTGTAGGACGCTGCTCATGTGCCTGCTTTTCGAAGTGCTGGAAGTACAAGGTAGGGCTGCAGCCGCGGCAATGGAGCTGGATTAGGCCTGGACCCCGGGGAAAACCCCAGGCGGGACGCAGGTATTCCCGCGACGAAGAAAGAGTGCCCGGGTCCTTCTATTGTCCCCCATAGAATGGGGCGGTGACTGGACTGATACAGGTGGTGGGCGGAGCCGTAGTTGACCGCCTCGAGGAACCTTCCATGCTCCTCGTGGCCCGCCGCAGTGCGCCGGAAAAGCTGGCCGGTCTCTGGGAGTTCCCGGGCGGCAAGGTGGAACCGGACGAGGAGCCGGAGGCGGCGCTCTGCCGCGAGCTTACCGAGGAACTGGGAATCAGTGTTCGGCTGGGTGCGGAGCTGCCGGCGGAAGCCCCCAGTGGCTGGCCATTGAATGACCGGGCCAGCATGCGGGTATGGTTCGCGGAAGTCGCCCAGGGTGAACCGCAGCCCCTCGAGGACCACGATGAACTGCGGTGGGTATCACTGGAAAACCACGATGAGGTCCTTGGCCTGCCGTGGATTCCAGCCGATTTCCCCATCGTCCGGGCTCTGTTGGCGGCCCTGGCTGTACCGGCAGGAGGAGCCCGCTCCTAAAAGAGCGTGGCTTGTCCCGCTGGGCCTGAAGCTGAACTCGCTGAAGGCGACGGTCCCGAAGGCGCCATGGCCGGGATGACGCCGGCCGGGTACTCCGCTTCCTCACCGCGGGGATCGTCGAGGTCCCGGTGGCTGAAGCCGGACGAGTGGGAAAAGCCATGCCTTGCCTTGAAGTAGCGGACTTTTGCGGCGAGCCAGGTGCGGTATTCCTTGGAGGCGTAGGAGCCCGTCCCGTAGAGGCGCCGGTACCTGCCTGCGAGGCCGGGATGGTGTGCGGCGATCCACTTCATGAACCACTCCCTGGTTCCGGGCTTCAGGTACAGCGCACCGGCAGTTACCCCCGTGGCTCCGGCGGATGCGAGGGACGCGAAGAGCGAGTCCAGGGCTTCGTCGCTGTCCGAGAGCCACGGGAGGATCGGCATGGCCATCACGCCGCAGGGCAGGCCGGCCTCACGAAGCCTGGACACAAGCTTCAGCCGTGCCCGGGGCCCTGGCGTGCCCGGCTCAACGGCCTCGGCCAAGGCTTCGTCTGTCATGGCGAGGGAGATGCCCAGGCCCACCGGCACCTGGGTGGCCGCGCTCTTCAGCAGCGGAATGTCCCTGGCCAGCAGCGTTCCCTTGGTGAGGATGGACAGGGGAGTGCCGGACTCAGCCAGGGCGGTGATGATCCCGGGCATAAGCCGGTAGCGACCCTCGGCGCGCTGGTAGGGGTCCGTGTTGGTGCCCAGGGCCACCTGCTGGTGATTCCAGGAAGGTCTGGCCAACTCCTTCCGCAGGACCTCGGCTGCGTTGACTTTCACCACCACCTGGCTGTCGAAATCCAGCCCGGCGTCGAAGTCAAGGTAGGTGTGGGTTTTCCTGGCGAAGCAGTACACACAGGCGTGGCTGCAGCCACGGTACGGGTTAATGGTCCACTCAAAAGGCATCCGTGAACCGGCAGGCACTTTGTTGAGCACCGACTTGGAGTTGACCTCATGGAACGTGATGCCGGCAAAATCAGGTGTGGTCACGGACCTGACCAGGCCGGCAAGGGGAAGCAGCGCAGGCGGTGCGCCGGCCGCATCAGTTTCTGCCGGCGGCGGCAGCAGTGCTTGGGCATCCCATCTCATGACCTCCATTCGAATATACGTTCGAACTTAAGTCAAGCATGCGCAGCAGAACCCGCAAGAGACTGCTGGCCTAAGCGCCGGCGTGAAGTTCCCACACCACGCTGATGGCAGCCATCACCGCGGCATCTCCGGCCTCAACGGCAAGGCTTTCCACGGCGGCAGCCCGCTGCATCCTGACCACGGGCACCGGGCTCTGGACCGGCGCCTGGTCCGCTACCGAAAGCACGCGTCCCAAACGGGCCGAGGCAAGCTGGGCGTACTGCTGTGCGGTAGTTAATGCGTCATGCCATGCGGCCTCCCGTGCGCGGGCCCGCACCGCGGCATCGTCGCTGAAGGTCAGTTCCAGGCCGTTCAGCCGTACGTCGTTGCCGCCCGCGTCAACGGCGTCAGAAATTGCTGCCGAGGCGGAACCCAGGGCCCGCAACCTCACGGTAAGGGTGCTGGCTGCAACGTACCCGGTGACGCGCTGTCCTTCACCTTCCTTCCATACGAGGTCCGCCCGCACGTTGAGGCCTGTGGTGCGGATGTCGGTACCCTCAACGCCCCGCTGGCGGAACGCCGACGTCACGGCTTCGGAGCTCATGCCCGCCCGGGAGTAAGCCGCCTCCACGGAGTCGGCCCGGCACTCCACGCCGATCGACACCACCATCAGGTCAGGAGCGGCTTCCGCCGAGCCCGTCCCGGTGACGCTGACAGTTCCGGCGGCCCCAGTTCCGGCGGCCCCGGTGCCGCCGGAACCAGTGCCAGGGGACCCGATGCCGGCGTGCTGGTAGCCGGCAGGCCCGACGCCGCCACTCGAGTCATCGTGCCTCGGTTCCGTTTCCATGGGTCACGCCTCCACTTCTGATGGGCGCCGAGGCCGGCGGCCTGAGGGCGCAGGGTATCCGCCGGCTGCCAGCCCGGCGCGGCGTTCGAAGACATTGGCCGTACCCGGATTGCCGGTGCGGATCAGGGACCAGCCAGCGGCGAGCAAGTACAGCGGGAGGAAGGGAATACCCAGGCACCACGCGTACTGGGAACAGTGCTTTTCCTCATGTCCCAGCAGCGCCGGCCGGGCCAGCAGCTCAGCGGCAGTGCAGCGGCACAAGACCACGTTCCCGAGCGTGAACGCGGCGGCGAACGGCAGGCGCCACCGGTACCCGGCGGCGATGAGCAGGCCCCGCGGGCCCCTGCTGAGTTCCGTCCGTGCCGCGGCGGCCACAGCGAGGCCCAGGACGGTGCTGCCGTTGACCACGTTGGCGGCAAGCCGCAGCCGCTGGTGGACAGTCAGGGGCAGCCGGGATGCCGAAACCGGCCGTGGTGTCATGAGGACATGGTAGCCGGGGGGTTCAATTAGACTGGAGGCAGTGGCCGCCGGAATTTCCGGTATGCCCTGACCTGGTCATTGAATGAGCTGATATTTCCACGAGAATTCAGGTCATTCATCCATGACCTGCCAGTGACGGACGCGCCGCCGGGAAACCGTGCAGACTGCCCTGTTCACCGGCAGCCACGACTCGTAGCTAAGAACAGTAGATGACTGAAACTTTGCCGGGCGCCGCCATTCCGAACCCCACGGATGAAGCCGCCATCACCGCCGCTGTAGACCAGGCCGTCGCCGCCATCGCCGGCGCTGCCACCCTTGATGAGCTGAAAGCGGTGAGGCTCGCGCACACCGGCGAGAAGTCCCCGCTCAGCCTCGCCAACCGCGAAATCGGAAAGCTGCCCAAGGACCAGAAGGCCATCGCCGGGAAGCTGATGGGTGCGTCCCGCGGACGCGTTAACAAGGCGCTCGCGGACCGCACGGCAGAGCTGGAAGCGGAAAACGACGCCCGGATCCTGCTGGAAGAGACAGTTGACGTCACTGCCGCCCCCCGCCGTCGTCGTGCCGGTGCCCGCCACCCCCTGTCCACCCTCCAGGACCGTGTTGCGGACATCTTTGTGGGCATGGGCTGGGAGATCGCAGAGGGTCCGGAAGTCGAATCGGAATGGTTCAACTTCGACGCCCTGAACTTCAAGCCGGACCACCCGGCCCGCGAGATGCAGGACACCTTCTTTGTGGAGCCGCCCGAGGCCCATCTCCTGATGCGCACCCACACCTCCCCGGTGCAGGTCCGGTCCATGCTGGAACGCGAGCTGCCCATCTACGTACTCTGCCCGGGCAAGGTGTTCCGCACGGACGAGCTGGATGCCACGCACACTCCGGTGTTCCACCAGTTCGAGGGCCTGGCCATCGACAAAAAGCTCAGCATGGCAGACCTGCGCGGCACCCTTGAGCACTTTGCCCGGCAGATGTTCGGCGATGAAGCCCAGATCCGGCTGCGCCCCAACTACTTCCCGTTCACCGAGCCCTCCGCGGAGCTTGACATCTGGCACCCCGGCGCCAAGGGCGGCCCGCGCTGGATCGAATGGGGCGGCTGCGGCATGGTCAACCCCAACGTGCTTCGCGCCGCGGGCATCGACCCGGAGGTCTATTCAGGTTTTGCCTTTGGCATGGGCATAGAGCGCACCCTCATGTTCCGCAATGAGGTGGGGGACATGCGCGACATGATCGAAGGCGATGTACGTTTCAGCGAGCACTTCGGGATGGAGATCTAACAGTGCGTATCCCACTTTCCTGGCTGCGTGAATTCGCAGAGGTACCGGCCGGAGCAACGGCCGAAGACGTTATGGACCAGCTCGTCAAGGTCGGTTTCGAAGAGGAGGATGTCCACCGTCCCACGGACACCCTCCAGGGCCCCATCGTGGTGGGCCAGGTCCTGAGCCTGGTCAAGGAACCGCAGACCAACGGCAAAACCATCAACTGGTGCCAGGTCCGTGTTGTCCCCGAGGGCCAGGAGCAGACCCTTACGGGCAAGGGCATCGACCCGTCCGGCGTGCAGGGCATCATCTGCGGTGCCCACAACTTCGTTGAGGGCGACAAGGTGGTGGTCACGCTTCCGGGCGCAGTACTGCCGGGCGACTTCCACATCTCAGCGCGGAAGACGTACGGCCACCTCTCCGCCGGCATGATCGCCTCAGTCCGCGAACTCGGCATCGGCGAAGACCACGACGGCATCCTGGTGCTGTCCCGCATCGGGCTGGACCCGGAAATCGGCACCGACGCCATGGAGCTCCTGGGCCTTTACGACCAGGCCGCCGAAATCAACGTCACCCCGGACCGCGGCTACGCCTTCTCCATCCGCGGCGTTGCCCGCGAGTACGCGCATGCCACCGGGACCGCCTTCACCGATCCCGCTTCCCGTGTTAATGCTCCCGCTGCGCTCGCGGGCGGCTACGGCGTCAAAATCAACGACGACGCCCCCATCTACGGCAAGCCGGGCTGTGACCGTTTCGTGGCCCGGACCGTCCGCGGTGTGGATGCCACGAAGCCGACTCCGCCGTGGATGACCTCCCGGCTCCGGCTGGCCGGCATCCGCTCCATCTCCCTGCCGGTGGACATTTCCAACTACGTGATGCTGGAACTCGGCCAGCCCACGCACTGCTACGACCTGGACAAACTGACCGGGGACATCGTGGTGCGCCGGGCCCTGGCGGGCGAGAAAATCACCACTCTGGATGACAAGGAACGGGCGCTCGACGCCGAGGACCTCCTGATTACCGACGCTTCCGGTCCCATCGGCATCGCCGGTGTAATGGGCGGGGCCGCCACCGAGGTGGGCGACTCGACGTCGAACATCCTGGTTGAAGCCGCGCACTTCGACGAGGTGTCCATCGCCCGCTCCCGCCGCCGCCACAAGCTGCCGTCCGAGGCTTCCAAGCGCTTCGAGCGCGGCGTGGACTGGCAGGTGGCCGGCATCGCCGCCCAGCGGGTGGTCGACCTCCTGGTGGAGCTGGCGGGCGGCACGGCCGACGAAGCAGGCACCGACGTCGGCACCGCCCCGGACTCGGTCACGATCGAGCTGCCGGCAACTTTTGCTGCCGCACGCATCGGCATCGATTTCACCGAAGAGCAGATTGTTACGTCCCTTGAGGACCTTGGCGCTGCCGTAGTGAAGAACGACGGCGGCTGGAGCGTTACTGCCCCAAGCTGGCGGCATGACCTGGAAACCAAGGAGGACCTCTCCGAGGAGATCGCCCGGCTGGTGGGGTACGACCAGATTCCCGCCACGCTGCCCGTGGCGCCTCCGGGGCGTGGCCTGACGCGCGTGCAGCAGCAGCGCCGCCGCCTGATCCAGGCACTGGCTGACGCGGGGCTTACCGAAGTCCTTTCCTACCCCTTTGTATCCAAAGCGGCCAACGACACCTTCGGCGTGGCAGAAGAGGGAGCAGGCCGGACCGCGGTCAAGCTGGCAAACCCGATCAGCGAGGAGCAGGGCTTCCTGCGCACCTCCATCCTGCCGGGACTCATAGAGGTGGCCAAGCGGAACCACTCACGCGGCTTCCGGGACCTGGCGCTCTTCGAGTCGGGCCTGGTGTTCCTGCCGGCTGAGCGGATGGGCACGGACTCCATCCCGCCGCTTGGGGTCAAGCCAAGCGACGAGGTGCTGGACGGACTGTACGACGGCGTTCCCGCCCAACCGTTCCACCTTGCTGTGGTCCTCACGGGTCATGATTCCCCCGCCGCGGCGGCACATGCCCCGCGGGTGTGGGACTGGGCGGACGCCTTGGACATTGCCCGCCTTGCCGGCGACGTCCTGGGCGTGGACGTCGTTGTCAGCCAGGGCAGCCACCAGGCATTCCATCCCGGCCGCGCGGCGCGGTTGTCCCTGCGGTCAGGGGAGGTGGTCGGTTACGCGGGAGAGCTGCACCCCAAGCTCCTTGCCGCTTCGGATATGCCCGCCCGCTCGGTTGCTTTGGAGCTCAACGCCGACGCGCTGTTCGATGCCGCTGCTGACGTTATCGTGGCGCGCCACATCTCCTCGTTCCCGGTGGCCACCCAGGATGTTGCGCTTGTGGTCCGTGCCGAGGTACCGGCCGATGAGGTACTGGCCGCACTCCGCGAAGGTGCCGGCGAACTGCTGGAGGACGTCGCGCTGTTCGACGTGTACGCGGGCAAGGGAATCGAAGAGGGCAAGAAGTCTTTGGCCTTCGGACTCCGGTTCCGTGCCGCTGACCGTACCCTCACGGCGGACGAGGCATCAGCCGCCCGGGAAGGCGCTGTGGCCCTGGCGGCCGAGCGCTTCGGCGCGGTTCAGCGCTAGGCCTGAAGCGCACTCCCATGGACCCAAGGCTGTTCCTGCGGGCAGTGGATATCTCTCCCGATATTCCCTGCCCGCAGGCTGGCTACAGTCCTGCCGGTGGGCTGGTTCCCTCGCCGGCGGAGGCGCTCCGGGCAGCAGCGATGGAGCCTGGCGCAGCCGCGCGCTTCCTCGCCGGCAGGGCAGCACTCCGCCGCTTTGCGGCCCAACTCCTCGACCTCCCCGCCGCGCAGTTGCAGGCGGCATACTCCTGTCCAGAATGCGGTTCCGGACCTGACCTGTCCCATGGCCGACCGGGCTTCACGCACCACGGCCAGCCGCTGCCCCTGCTCCTGAGCATGGCCAGGGCTGGACGTTGGGTTCTGCTGGCGGGCCTCACATCGCCGCTGGCGGGGGAGCGGTTGGGAACCGACGTCGAAGATCCCGAACGGCTTGGCTTCGATGACTTTGACGACGTGGCCCTGGCGGACGCTGAAAAGCACGCCGTGGCCGGCCTGGAGGGAGCAGCCCTGCTCCGCGAGCGGGCGCGGCTGTGGACCCGCAAGGAAGCCTGGCTCAAGATGACCGGCGATGGACTGCGGACGGATCCTCGGGAAGTGGCCGTCCTGGACAGGCCGGGGCTGACGGACCTGCCGCCTGCCGCGACGGGGCTGCCGGCGTCGCTCGTTGCTGCCTTAGCGCTTGGCCGGTTGGGTTAGCGGGGCCAGGTTCGGCTAAGCAGGAAGCGGCGGAAGCGCCAGCTCAAAGAGCCAGGGGTGGAGCACCGCTTCGGCATCGATGCCCGCCACGCGGTTCGCCAGCAGCACGAAATCTGCCGTTGACACCGATCCGTGGCGGTGGGTCCTGGTCCATTCCTGCAGCAGCGCGAAGAAGGCAAGATCCCCGCAATGCCGGCGGAGCGCGTGCAGTGCCAGCGCGCCGCGCTTGTAGACGCGGTCGTCAAACATCAGGGCCGGCCCTGGATCCCCGACCAGCAGGTCCTGTTCGGCAGCAGACAACCCCCGCCACGCCGACGCCGCCCGCTGGTGGGCGGTTATAAGGCCGGCTTCCTCGGACCAGATCCATTCCGCGTAGCAGGCGAAACCCTCATGCAGCCAGATGTCGTGCCAGGCTGCAACGGTCAGGGAGTTGCCGAACCACTGGTGCGAAAGCTCATGGGCAATCAGCCGCTGGGATTCCCAGTCCGGGCTGAGGTGGTTCCGGCCCAGGATCGACAATGATTGAGCTTCCAGCGGGATCTCCAGGACGTCATCAGTCACCACCACGGTGTAACCTGGGAAAGGGTAGGGGCCGAAGCGCCGGACGAAGGCAGCCATCATGTCGCGCTGCCGGCTCAGCCCGGCCTCCGAGGCATCAGCCAGGGCCGGGGGCACAGCCACGGTCTGCACTACGCCGCCGGCGGAACCGTCGTCGAGGACCAGGACGTCATACCTGCCGATCTGAACCGTGGCCAGATACGTGGCCATCGGCTCGTGCTGCTCGTAGGTCCAGGTCTCCCTGCTGGACCCGCGCGTGTGGCCGGCCAGCACGCCGTTGCAGACGGCGCGGTAGTCCGCGTCCGTGGTGACCGAAATGCGGTAGGCGGCCTTGTCCCGGGGGTGGTCATTGCAGGGAAACCAGGAGGGGGCGCCGTTGGGTTGTCCGGCCACCAGCACGCCGTCGGTCAGTTCTTCCCAGCCCACCTCGCCCCACAGGCCGCGGCGGGGAGCGGGATTGCCCTCGTAACGGATGTCCACGGTGAAACCCTCGCCGGGAACCAGGGCGGTTTCCAGATGCACCACCAATTGCTCGGCCCGCTGCGAAAAGCGGCGCACCCGGCGCCCGTTGAACTGCACTTTGACTGCCCGGAGCCCCACCAGGTCAAGCACAACAGCCGAAGCAGCCCGGTTGGCCACCGCGTGGAGCAGCGCCCTGCCGTTCAGCCGGTTGCTCGCCAGCCTGTAGTCCAGCTCCAGCTCGTAGCGCGTCACACTGTAGGCGTCAGTGCCGTGGTGGGCCACATAGCGGTCGGACCGCAGGTCGGGTCCGGGCTCGCGGGTGGAGGTTCCGCGGACTGATTCTGGCGAGCTCATAAGGGGAACGGCCTTAACTAACTACTGTTGACGGACGGCGGTGGTGTTGCTTCAGGTGTTGCCCGGACGATCATTTCCCCCGCGGCAGGGCCGGCCCGGCCCACGGGCTGACGGGGTTGCCCATCCAGTAGGTGCCAGCCGGTACTGTTTCCCCGCGCATCACCAGCGACGCGGGGCCAACTGTTCCGCCGTGGCCGATCCGTGCCTGCGGGAGGATGACACCATGCGGTCCCATCGTTGCCCCGTCTTCGAGCGTAACAGGGCCAATGCTCATGATGCGGTCGTGGAACAGGTGGGTTTGCACCACGCAGCCCCTGTTGACGGTGGAGTTCGCACCCAGGGAAACGAGATCCGCCTCCGGCAGCCAGTAGCTCTCGCACCACGTCCCGGAACCGATTTTGGCGCCGAGGGCGCGCAGCCACCACACAAGGGCAGGGGTGCCGGTGGCGGCGCGGGCAAACCAGGGCGCGCTGACCATCTCGATAAACGTATCCACCACTTCATTGCGCCAGATAAATGAACTCCACAGGGGGTGCTCACCTGCGTTGATCCGGCCAATGAGCAGCCACTTGGCCGCCACGGCGCTCCCGGCAGCCACTGCTCCTGCCAGCAGCATCACCAAACCGCCGAGCAGGGCAGTTACGGCATAACCGTTGGCCGAGGCCAGCCAATCGAAGGCCAGCAGGACGCCGGCGGCCAGTCCCACCGTCAACACCACGGGAATGAACCGGCAGGCTTCCCACAGCGCCCGGGCCATCTTCAGCCTGCGTGGCGGCTGGTAGGTGAGCGAGTTGTCTGATGCGATGGCGGTGCGGCGCAGCCGGACGGGAGGGCTTCCCAGCCAGGACGTACCGGACTTGGCTTTCGACGGCGTTGCCGAGAGCACGGCCACCAGGGAGTTCTTCGGAACATTGCGGCCCGCCCCGGTCATTCCCGAGTTGCCGAGGAACGACCGCTTGCCGATCTTGGCCGGTGCGATCCGCAGCCAGCCGCCGCCGAGCTCGTATGAGGCCACCATTGTGTCATCGGCCAGGAATGCGCCCTCGCCCACTGTGGTCATCTTGGGAAGCAACAGCACGGTGGAGGCTTCCACGTTCTTGCCGACCTTTGCTCCCAGCAGGCGGAGCCAGACAGGGGTGAACAGGCTGGCATAAATGGGGAACAGGAGGTCCCGGGCCAGGTCAAGAACGCGTTCCGTGGCCCAAACCTGCCAGCCGATCCGGCTGCGGACACGGTAGTAGCCTTCGCGCAGGCCCAGTCCCAGCAGGCGCGTCGTGCCCAGGATCAGGAGCAGGTTCGCGGCGAACCAGGCAAGGGCGGCAAGAGGCAAGGAAGCAAGCAGGGGAAGCCAGGCCTCCGACAGCGAACTGTGGCCCCTGATGAACAGGAGAACCACCAGGCAGGCGGCTCCTGCGGAAAGGTAGGGAATCATGGCCAGCAGGGTGCTGGCGGCAGCGAATGCCGTAAACCAAAGCCGGGCCAGTAACGAGCTGGTGGCGGGCTGAGCCGGCCAATTCTGTTTTGCCCTGCCCCGGCGTTCTGCAGGGGACCCGGCCACAACCTGGCCTGCCTTGACCTTGCCCAGGACTGCCGAACCCGGCTCCACCTGCCCGCCGGCCCCGATGCTGGCGCCGGGCATCAGGGTGCTTCGGGCGCCCACCGTGGCGCCCGCGCCGATGCGGATCGCGCCGATGTGCACGTTGTCGCCGTCGATCCACCAGCCCGAAAGGTCCACCTCAGGCTCCACGTTCGCTCCGGCGCCCAGCGAGAGAAAGCCGGTTACCGGCGGCAGCGAGTGCAGGTGCACGTTGCTGCCGATCGTCGCGCCCAAAGCCCGCGCGTAATAGGGAACCCAGGGTGCGCTGGCCAGGCTCACCGCTCCGGCCAGGTCCTGGATCTGCTCAGCCAACCACAGCCGCAGATGGACTTTGCCCGACCTGGGATAGGTCCCCGGCCCAACCTTCCGGAGCAGGAGACGGGCCGCTGCCACCGACAGGCCCATGCGCCCGGCAGGACTGACGAACACCAGCCAGGACGCACCCACCCACCACCAGGACACTGTTGGCGCCCCGGCGAAGCCGGCCAGCCCGGCAAGCAGGTTATTGCCTGCCATCAGGTAGGTCAGCCAGCGCATACCCACGAGAATGTGCAGCGGCACGCCCATCAGTGTCTGGAAAACCTGGGACTTGCGGGCGGTGGGCCGGACGATGCGGGCCTCGGCGGGACCGGCCACCGTTCCCGCCGGCACCGACTGGCGTGCTGCATCGATGAGGGCCCCGACGCGCGGCGTGGCGTAGATGTCCGCCACCGTGATGGTGGGGTAGCGGACCCGGAGCGCAGAAACGAGTTGGGCTGCCGCAAGGGATCCACCGCCGGCGGCGAAAAAGTCGGCGCCGAGGCTGGTTGCCTTGATGCCGAGGACAGCGCCCCACTGCTCAACGATCCACCGGGCGTCGTCGGGGAGGTTCAGCGGGGCACTGTCTGCATCATCGGCGCCGGAACCGGCAAGCGGCCAAGGCAGGGCGTGCCGGTCCACCTTTCCGCTGGTCTTGGTTGGCAGGGAGTCGACGACGGTCAGCAGCGGAACCAGGGCCGCCGGAAGGCTGGCAGCAAGGAGTTCGCGGGCAGCAGCCAGGTCCGGCGTCGTTGCCCCGGCGGGCGCAAGGTACCCCACCAGGATCTGGTTCCCGGCCGCCGTCGTCCGGACAGCGGCCGCAGCACCCGCGATGCCGGGCAGCGCCTGCAGTGCAGCATCCACCTCGCCGAGTTCGATGCGGCGTCCGCCCAGTTTGACCTGCTCGTCAGCGCGGCCCATAAAGACCAGTCCCGCGGCTTCATAGCGGACAAGGTCGCCCGAGCGGTAGGCGCGGTTCCAGCCGAGCGTTGGGAAGGGCGCGTACTTTTCGGCATCCTTGGCCGCGTCCAGGTAGCGGGCCAGCCCTACACCGCCGATGATGAGTTCGCCAATGGTTCCTTCCGGCACCGGAACGCCCTCCCCGTCCACTACCGCCAGGTCCCAGCCGTCCAGGGGAAGCCCGATCCGCACAGGACCTGGCCCGCCCAGTGGTGCAGCACAGGCCACCACGGTGGCCTCGGTGGGGCCGTAGGTATTCCAGACTTCCCGGCCGTCAACGGCAAGCCGTTCAGCAAGCTCAGGCGGGCACGCCTCCCCGCCGAAAATCAGCAGCCGGACGTTTTCGAGTGCTTCCGCTGGCCAGAGGGCAGCCAGGGTGGGAACTGTTGACACCACAGTGATGCCATGGCTGATGAGCCAGGGACCCAGGTCCATGCCGGTGCGGACCAGGGCCCGCGGTGCGGGGACCAGGCAGGCGCCGTGCCGCCAGGCCAGCCACATCTCCTCGCAGGAGGCATCAAACGCGACTGACAGCCCGGCCAGCACCCGGTCCGACGTGCCGATGGGCTCCGCCGGGAGGAAAATCCGGGCTTCCGCGTCCACGAAGGCAGCCGCGGAACGGTGCTGCACTGCAACGCCCTTGGGGGTTCCCGTGGAGCCGGACGTAAAGATCACCCAGGCGTCGTCATCAGCCTCCGCTGTCCGGGCGGCGGGGAACGGCGAGGGCCTGGAGCCATCGGGAGCCACTCCGCTTTCCGTGACGACGGCGGCCACCTTGGCTTCACCGAAAACCAGCCTTGCGCGTTCCTCGGGATCATCCGCGTCCACGGGAACGTAGGCGGCCCCGATGAGCAGGATGGCAAGGATGGAGATGTACAGCCTGTTGGTGCCGGACGGGATGCGAACGCCGATCTTGTCGCCGGCGCCGAGCCCGGCGAGGTGCATTTCCCGGCCGGCCGCGCGGACGGCTGCCAGTAGCTGGGCATAGCTCAGGGATTCCCGGCCGTCGTCGAGGGCGGAGGCATCCGGGTAGCGTTCCGCCGTGTCCTGCAGTATGTCAACCAGCGTCCTTGCCGGGGGAGTGGCGGCAGACCCGGCCAACTGCGGCTGGTAACGGGGCCTGGGTCCGGGGAAGCCGTCGGTTGCAAGGCTGCTGCTTTGTTGCTCGGTCACCAATGCAGTGTGCCGGGACAACATGAACAGAAAGTGTCCAGGTTTGCCGGCTGTCCACCCGTTGTTGGGAGGTTGTTCAGGGCGTGTTCCTCAACTTGCTCCCTGAATTGCTCCTGCACCCTTGAACTGTCCCTGCATATCCAAAACTGCTCCTACGGAATGAGGACCACCTTGCCGGTGGTGCGGCGCCCCTCGAGGTCGCGGTGCGCCTGGGCGGCCTCCGCCAGCGGATACTCGGCGCCGATCCGGATTTTGAGGCTGCCGTCCGCGGCGGCGGCGAACATCTCATCTGAGCGCCAGCGCCGTTCCGCCGCGTCCTGCAGGTAGTGGGCCATGGTGGGCCTGGTCAGGAAAAGGGAGCCGCCTGCGTTCAGGCGTTGCGGATCCACCGGCGGGACGGGACCCGAGGCCGCGCCGAACAGGGCCAGCGTGCCCCGAACGTGGAGGGCGCTAAGGGAACCGTCGAAGGTGTCCCTGCCGACGCCGTCGTACACAACGTCAACGCCCTTGCCGTCGGTGAGGTCGCGCACGGCTTTGTCGAAGCCGCGGTACCGCAGGACGTGGTCCGCCCCGGCGCCGAGCGCGAGGGCTTCCTTCTCGTCCGTGGATACCGTGGTGATGACCCGTGCGCCTTTGGCCTTGAGGAGCTGGATGAGCAGCAGCCCCACCCCGCCCGCGCCGGCGTGCAGCAGGACATTGTGGCCGGCTTCAACCTTGAAGGTGGAATTGATTAGGTAATGGGCAGTCAGGCCCTGCAGCGGGAGGGCGGCCGCGGTGGCATCGTCCAGTCCATCCGGCACAGGCAAGGCTTTATCCGCGTCCACCAGGGCATAGCCGGCGTAGCAGTCGGCGCCCTCAGCCGTGGCTATCCGGTCGCCCTCGGCGAATCCGGTGACCCCTGCGCCGAGACCTACAACTGTTCCCGCTGCTTCGGAGCCGGGGATGAAGGGATACTGGACCTTGTACACGCCGCTGCGCTTGTAGGTGTCGATGAAGTTCACGCCGGCTGCCGCTACCTGGATCAACAGTTGCCCGGGGCCGGGAATGGGGCGCTCAACGGGCACGTAGGACAGGACTTCGGGACCACCGGCTTGCCCGGCGACAATGGCGTGCGTCATGGTTTTCCTTCCGCGGGCGGGAGTTTCCGGCCCGGTCCACCCATCCTAGGCGTCAGGGATGCAGGGCAGGGCCGTTGCCGCTGTGGCAGGGCGTCAAGCGCAGTAAGCAGGATAGGTGCATAAATATCGGTTGTAGTGAATAGTTTTACTGTAAGGTGGGTACCATGACTATTTCTGTTGCAGTCTCAGGTGCCAGCGGCTACGCCGGCGGGGAGGTGCTGCGCCTCCTTGCGGGCCACCCGGACGTGACAATCGGAGCCATCACGGCGCACAGCAACGCAGGTTCCCGCCTGGGTGAGCTGCAGCCCCACCTTCACGGCCTTGCCAGCCGCATCCTTGAGGACACCACCGTGGAGAACCTCTCGGGCCACGACGTCGTCTTCCTCGCGCTGCCCCACGGGGCCTCTGCCGACATCGCTGCCCAGCTTCCGGAGGGCACAGTGGTGATCGACGCCGGCGCCGACCACCGCCTGCAGGACCCGGCAGCATGGGAGAAGTTCTACGGCTCAGCCCACGCCGGCACGTGGCCTTATGGCCTGCCCGAACTGCCCGGCCAGCGTGAAGTCCTTAAAGGCGCAAGCCGGATCGCCGTGCCTGGCTGCTATCCGACGTCGGCCCTGCTGGCACTGACGCCAGGGTTCGCCGCCCACCTCCTCCAGCCCGACGACGTCGTCATCGTTTCCGCCTCCGGCACCTCCGGCGCGGGCAAGGCAGCGAAAGTCAACCTGATCGGCGCCGAGGTGATGGGCTCGATGAGCCCCTACGGCGTTGGCGGCGGCCACCGGCACACCCCCGAGATCGAGCAGGGCCTGTCCAATGCGGCAGGGGAGCAGGTGACAGTTTCCTTCACGCCCACCCTTGCACCCATGAGCCGCGGGATTCTCACCACCGCGACGGCGAAGGTCAAGCCGGGAACCACTGCGGAACAGCTGCGCCAGGCGTGGACCGACGCCTACGACGACGAGCCGTTTGTGCACGTACTGCCGGAGGGCCAGTGGCCGGCCACAAAATCCGTCCAGGGATCAAACCACGCCGTCATGCAGCTGGCCTTTGACGCGCACACCGGCCGGGTGGTTGTCACCTGCGCCATCGACAACCTCACCAAGGGGACCGCCGGCGGCGCCGTCCAGTCCATGAACATCGCACTCGGCCTGGCGGAAACTGCCGGCCTTGACCTGCAGGGAGTAGCCCCGTGACCATTACCGCACCCCAAGGATTCCGGGCCGCCGGCGTCACCGCGGGACTCAAGGCCTCCGGCAACCCGGACCTTGCCCTGGTGGTCAACGATGGGCCCACGAAATCTGCAGCCGCCGTATTTACCAGCAACCGGGTGGCTGCCGCCCCTGTCCATTGGTCCCGACAGGTGGTTTCGGACGGCCGGGTGGACGCCGTGGTCCTCAACTCCGGCGGAGCGAATGCCTGCACCGGACCCACCGGCTTTCAAAACACCCACAGCACCGCCGAAAAAGTGGCCGAAGTACTCGGCATCTCGGCCACCGATGTTTTTGTCTGCTCCACGGGCCTGATCGGCGAGCAGCTGCCCATGGACAAGATCCTCCCGGGCGTGGAGGCCGCCGCCGCTGCCCTCAGCACTGATGGCGGACCTGCCGCCGGCACCGCCATCATGACCACCGACTCGGTTCCCAAGGCTGCGTTGTTTATCGGCACCGATGCGGACGGCCAGGAATTCACCATCGGCGGCATCGCCAAGGGCGCCGGCATGCTGGCACCGGGCCTCGCCACCATGCTGGTGGTCCTCACCACAGACGCCGTGGTGGAACCGGAATTGCTCGACGTCGTCCTCCGCGATTCCACCCGCGTCACCTTTGACCGGGCGGACTCCGACGGCTGCATGTCCACCAATGACACGGTGGTCCTGCTGGCCTCCGGGGCCTCCGGTGCCGTGCCGTCCGCCGAATCCTTCGGCGCCGGCCTCACCCAGGTGTGCGCCGAGCTGGCCCGGAAGCTGATTGCTGACGCCGAAGGGGCCAGCCACGACATCGCCATCCGGACCTTCAACGCCGCCAGTGAAGCGGACGCCGAAACGGTCAGCCGCTCCGTGGCACGGTCCAACCTCTTCAAAGCCGCCATCTTCGGCAAGGACCCCAACTGGGGCCGGGTGCTCTCCGCCGTCGGCACCACTGACGCGGCGTTCGAACCGGACCAGCTCAACGTGGCCATCAATGGAATCCAGATCTGCCGGAACGGCAGCATCGGCGATGACCGCAGCCTGGTGGACCTGGAACCGCGCGAGGTGCTGGTGGAAATCGACCTGCAGGCCGGCGACGCCGAGGCCACCATCTGGACGAATGACCTCACCCACGACTACGTGCACGAGAACAGCGCCTACTCAAGCTGACCCCACCCCGCAGCCCGGCAACCCTGGAGATACTGCCTTATGAACACCCGCACCCGCGAGAACACCACCATGCTCGATGCCCAAAGCAAGGCCGGCACGCTGATCGAGGCGCTGCCCTGGATCCAGCGCTTTGCCGGTACCACCATGGTGATCAAGTACGGCGGCAATGCCATGGTCAATGACGAACTGCGCCGCGCCTTCGCCGAGGACATTGTTTTCCTGCACCACGTGGGAATCCATCCCGTTGTGGTGCACGGCGGCGGCCCGCAAATCAACGCCATGCTGGCCCGGCTGGGCATCGAGTCCGAGTTCAAGGGCGGCCTGCGGGTCACCACACCTGAGGCCATGGACGTGGTGCGTATGGTTCTGACCGGCCAGGTGGGACGCGAACTCGTGGGGCTCATCAACTCCCACGGCCCCTACGCTGTGGGCATGTCCGGCGAAGACGGCGGGCTGCTGCGGGCCGTCCGCACCGGCACGGTCGTGGACGGCGAAGAGGTGGACCTGGGCCTTGTGGGTGAAGTGGTGGGAGTGAACCCGGAAGGAATCCTGGACATCCTCGCCGCCGGCCGCATCCCGGTGATCTCCACCGTTGCACCGGAAATCGAGGGCGACGCGCTTCCTGCCGACGGCCGCGTCCAGACCACCGGGCAGGTGCTCAACGTCAACGCGGACACCGCAGCGGCAGCCGTTGCCGAAGCCCTCGGAGCGTCCAAGCTGGTGATCCTCACCGACGTCGAAGGCCTCTACGCCAACTGGCCGGACAAGTCCTCGCTGATCTCCTCCCTGAAGGCATCAGACCTGCGCGAGCTCCTGCCCTCCCTGGAATCCGGCATGATCCCCAAGATGGAAGCCTGCCTCAAGGCGATCGACGGCGGGGTGGAACGCGCGCACATCGTGGACGGTCGCCTGGCGCACTCCATGCTGCTGGAAACATTCACGACGGCGGGCATCGGCACGCAGGTCGTCCCCGACGAGGAGATCAACGGATGAACACCACGGAAAAATCGTCACTGACAGAGCTCGTGGAGACCGCCGGCCACGCCGGATCCGAGTGGCTGGCCCGCTACTCCACGTCTTTGATGGGCGTGTTCGGCACCCCGCAGCGGGTCCTGGTGCGCGGTGCCGGCTGCCTGGTCTGGGATGCCGACGGCAAGGAGTACCTCGACCTGCTGGGCGGCATCGCGGTCAACGCCCTGGGCCACGCCAACCCGTTTGTCACGTCAGTCATCTCCAGCCAGCTGGCGACTCTCGGCCATGTCTCCAACTTCTTCACCAGCCCCACCCAGATCGCGCTGGCCGAAAAGCTTCTAAGCCTCACCAACGCGCCGTCCGGTTCCAAGGTGTTCTTCACCAATTCCGGAACCGAAGCCAACGAGGCTGCCTTCAAGCTGGCCCGCCGCAACGCGGGCTCTACCGGCACGGCGCGGACCAAAATCATCGCCCTCGAAGGCGCCTTCCACGGACGGACCATGGGCGCCCTGGCCTTGACTGCCAAGGAGGCGTACCGTGCGCCGTTCGAGCCACTGCCCGGTGGTGTGGTCCACCTTCCCTTCGGCGACGTTAACGCCCTGGAAGCCGCCCTCGACGAGACGGTGGCCGCGGTCTTCCTGGAGCCGATCCAGGGCGAAGCGGGCGTACGGCCCCTGCCTTCCGGCTACCTTCGGGCTGCACGGGAGCTGACCACCAAGGCGGGCGCGCTGCTGATCCTCGACGAGGTGCAGACGGGCATCGGACGAACCGGCAAGTGGCTGGCCAGCGAGGACGCGGGCATCGTGCCGGACGCTGTCACCCTGGCGAAGGGCCTGGGCGGCGGCTTCCCGATCGGTGCGCTGGTCACCTTCGGCGGCGGGACGTCGTCGTTGCTGACCGCTGGCCAGCATGGCACGACGTTTGGCGGCAACCCCGTGGCGACGGCGGCTGCCCTCGCCACCCTGCACGCCATCGAAAGCCAGGATGTCCTGGCGAACGTGGCAAAGGTGGGGGAGCACCTGCGGTCCGCGCTGGCGGCCATTCCGGGCGTCACCGAAGTCCGGGGCGAAGGTTTGCTCATCGGCTTCGACCTGGACGCGGACGTCGCCCCGGCCGTAGTGCAGGCGGGTCTCGAAGCAGGCTTCATCGTCAACAGCCCCGGGCCCCGCACCATCCGCCTGGCGCCGCCGCTGGTGCTCACCACCGCCCAAGCGGACACCTTCCTCGCCGCCTTCCCGGCCATCCTCCAAGCAGCAAAGGACGCCCAGTGACTTTTGTAACCGGTTCTACCCGGCACTTCCTCAAGGACACGGACCTCAGTCCTGCCGAACAGGCGGAGGTCCTGGACCTTGCCGTCCGCATGAAGGCCGCGCCGTACAGCGTCCAGCCCTTTGCCGCGGACGGCAACGGCCGCAAGACCGTGGCAGTCATTTTCGACAAGACCTCCACCCGGACCCGGGTCTCGTTCGCCACGGGCATCGCCGATATGGGCGGCAACGCCCTCATTATCAATCCGGGTGAGGCCCAGATCGGCCACAAGGAATCCGTGGAGGACACCGCCAAGGTCCTGGAGCGCATGGTGTCCACTATCGTGTGGCGCACGGGTCCGCATGCAGGCCTGGTGGCCATGGCCGAAAACTCCAGGGTGCCGGTCATCAACGCGCTGTGCGACGACTACCACCCGTGCCAGCTGCTCGCTGACCTGCTGGCTGTGAAGGAGCACAAGGGCGAGCTCAAGGGCCTCACCATGGCCTACCTCGGGGACGCGGCCAACAACATGGCCAATTCCTACCTGCTGGCAGGCGTGACGGCGGGCATGCACGTCCGTATCGCAGGGCCCGAGGGCTACCTTCCCGCCGGGGACATCGTGGCCGCGGCTCTGGAGCGCGCCGCAGAGACCGGCGGCTCGGTGCTGGTTACCACCGACGCTGCGGCGGCACTGAAGGGTGCCGACGTCGTCGCAACAGACACGTGGGTGTCCATGGGCCAGGAAGCCGAAAAGGAAGCCCGGCTGCAGCTGTTCCGCGAGTATTCCGTGGACGAGGCGGCCATGGCACACGCGGCGGATGACGCCGTCGTGCTTCACTGCCTTCCCGCCTACCGCGGCTACGAAATCTCGGCGGGCGTGATCGACGGGCCGCAGTCCATCGTCTGGGACGAGGCCGAAAACCGGCTGCACGCCCAGAAGGCCCTGATGGCCTGGCTGATGCACCAGTCCGGCCTGGCATTCGTCGATGGCCTTTCTCCGGTCGAGGGCACTGGGGAGAGCACGTTCTAGTGTCCGCCCAACCGGCGTCGCCGGGCTCCAGCCCGGCCACCAAAACGGCCCGCCAGGCACGTATCACCGCCATCCTGACGGGTGAATCGGTGCGCTCCCAGGCGGAGCTGGCAGCCCTGCTGGCGGACGACGGCGTGCAGGTCACCCAGGCGACGCTGTCCCGGGACCTCGTGGAACTCGGCGCGGTCCGGGTCCGCGGCAAGGAGGGCGTGCTGGTGTACGCCGTCCCCGGCGAGGGCGGCGAGCGGGCCGCGAAGAGCGGGGTGAGCCAGGAGATTCTGGACGCCCGGCTGGCTCGGCTGTGCAGCGAGCTGCTGGTCACCGCGGAGGCATCGGCCAACATCGCAGTGCTCCGCACGCCCCCGGGCGCGGCCAACTTCCTTGCGCTGGCGATCGACCATTCGGTGATGCCGTCCATCCTGGGGACCATCGCCGGCGACGACACCGTGCTGCTGGTCTCCCGGGACCCGCAGGGCGGCCAGGACCTCGCGGCCAGGTTCCTGCAACTGGCTGAAGAAGCCGGGCAATAAGCTTGATGACAATATCTACAACCCCAATCACAAGGAGCATTTCAAGTGACTGAACGCATTGTGCTCGCCTACTCCGGCGGCCTGGACACCTCAGTAGCCATCGGCTGGATCGGTGAAGCCACCGGCGCCGAGGTCATCGCCGTGGCGGTTGACGTTGGACAGGGCGGCGAATCCCTGGAAACCATCCGCCAGCGTGCCCTGGGCTGCGGCGCCGTCGAAGCCTACGTGGCCGACGCCTCGGACGAGTTCGCCGACGAGTACTGCATGCCCACTTTGAAGGCCAACGGCCTCTACCAGGGCCACTACCCGCTGGTTTCCGCCATCTCCCGGCCCGTCATCGTCAAGCACCTGGTCAAGGCTGCCCGCGAATTCGGCGCCACCACCGTTGCTCACGGCTGCACCGGCAAGGGCAACGACCAGGTGCGCTTCGAGGTAGGCATCCAGACCCTCGGTCCGGACCTGAAGTGCATCGCCCCCGTCCGCGACCTCGCCCTGACCCGCGACAAGGCCATCGCCTTCGCCGAGGAAAAGGGCCTGCCGATCGAGACCACCAAAAAGAACCCGTACTCCATCGACCAGAACGTCTGGGGCCGCGCGGTGGAAACCGGCTACCTCGAGGACATCTGGAACGCCCCCACCAAGGACATCTACGACTACACCGCCACCCCGGAGTTCCCGCCGGCACCGGACGAGGTCACCATCAGCTTCGAGGCCGGCGTTCCGGTAGCGATCGACGGCGTGAAGGTCACCCCGCTGCAGGCCATCAAGGAACTCAACCGCCGTGCCGGCGCGCAGGGCGTGGGCCGGATCGACGTCGTCGAGGACCGCCTGGTGGGCATCAAGTCCCGCGAAATCTACGAAGCCCCGGGCGCCATGGCCCTGATCACGGCGCACAAGCACCTCGAGGACATCACCGTCGAGCGCGAGCAGGCCCGCTTCAAGGCCACCGTTGGCCAGCGCTGGGCCGAGCTGGTGTACGACGGCCAGTGGTTCTCCCCGCTGAAGCGCTCCCTGGACGCCTTCATCGAGGACACCCAGAAGTACGTCTCCGGCGACATCCGGATGACCCTTCACGGCGGCCAGGCCATCGTCAACGGCCGCCGCTCCGACACCTCGCTTTACGACTTCTCGCTGGCCACCTACGACACCGGCGACACCTTCGACCAGTCGCAGGCCAAGGGCTTCATCGAGCTGTGGGGCATGTCCGCCAAGGTAGCCTCCGGCCGCGACATCCGGGTCGCGGGTCAGTGACTTCCGGTACAAATGAAGGCGCACTGTGGGGCGGCCGGTTCGCCGGCGGTCCCGCGGATGCGCTCGCGGCGCTGAGCAAGTCCACGCATTTCGATTGGCGGCTGGCCCGCTACGACATCGCCGGTTCCAAGGCGCACGCCCGCGTGCTGCACAAGGCGGGCCTGTTGGACGACGCCGAGCTGAAGGGCATGCTTGACGCCCTCAGCCAGCTTGACGAGGACGTTGCTTCCGGCGCCTACGTGCCGGCCGAATCCGACGAGGACGTGCACGGCTCGCTCGAGCGGGGCCTGATCGAGCGCGCCGGAACGCAGCTGGGCGGCAAGCTCCGCGCGGGCCGGTCCCGCAACGACCAGGTGGCCACGCTGGGGCGGATGTTCCTGCGCGACCACGCCCGGATCATCGCCCGCGGCGTGCTCGCCACAGTGGATGCCTTGGTGGAGCAGGCCAAGGCCCACCACGGAGTGGCCATGCCGGGCCGCACCCACCTGCAGCACGCGCAGCCGGTGCTGCTCAGCCACCACCTCCTGGCCCATGCCTGGGCGCTGCTGCGTGATGTGCAGCGGCTGCAGGACTGGGACAAGCGGGCAGGCGTCTCGCCTTATGGGTCGGGTGCCCTCGCCGGCTCCTCCCTGGGCCTGGACCCGGAAGCCGTTGCCGCGGACCTGGGCTTCTTCTCCGCGTCGCACAACTCGATCGACGGCACCGCCTCCCGCGACGTCTTCGCCGAGTTCGCCTGGGTGTGTTCGATGATCGGTGTGGACCTCTCGCGGGTGTCTGAGGAAGTTATCCTCTGGGCCACCAAGGAGTTCTCCTTCGTCACGCTGCACGACTCCTACTCCACGGGCTCGTCCATCATGCCGCAGAAGAAGAACCCGGACGTGGCGGAGCTGGCCCGCGGCAAGGCAGGGCGCCTGATCGGCAACCTGACCGGGCTGCTGGCCACGCTGAAGGGCCTGCCGCTGGCTTACAACCGCGACCTGCAGGAGGACAAGGAACCGGTGTTCGACGCCGCCGACACCCTGGAGCTCCTGCTCCCGGCAGTCTCCGGCATGATCGCCACCCTGACGTTCAACACAGAACGGATGGAGTCGCTGGCACCGCAGGGCTTCGCGCTGGCTACTGACATCGCCGAATGGCTGGTCCGGCAGGGTGTTCCGTTCCGCGAGGCGCACGAACTCTCCGGTGCGGCCGTCAAGCAGGCGGAATCCCGCGGCGTGGAGCTGTGGGACCTGACCGACGAGGAATACGCCGCCATTTCCGGGCACCTCACGCCGGAGGTCCGCACGGTCCTGTCCACGGAGGGGTCGCTCAACAGCCGCAACTCCCAGGGCGGAACCGCACCGGCCGCCGTCGAACGCCAGCTGGTTGCACTGGAAGCCGAGCTGGCGGGCGTGCGGGAGTACGCCCGGTAACCACCAAACGCTCTCTCACTTGATGCCGCCTTTTGACCAACGGTCTCTCACTTTTCTCACGAAAGTGAGAGAGCGTTGCCGATTTTGAGGCAACAACTGATAGAGCGTTGATAGGAGTCGCCACTATCATGGCGCCATGAGCGACTCCTTCCGCAGGCAACTCCGTGCGCTTCCCGATTTCCCGGACATGATGCCCGGCTTCGACCCGGCCACCGCGCCTGCGGATCCCACAGAACTCTTCCACCAATGGCTGGATGAGGCTCTGGCAGCGGGGGAGCGCCAACCGCACGCCTGCAGCCTTGCCACGGTGGACGGCAGCGGCCAGCCGTCGTCGCGAATGCTGATCCTGAAAAACATCGACGACGACGGCTGGCAGTTCGCCACGGCCCGCACCTCGCGCAAAGGCAGGGAGCTCAGCGCCAACCCGCGCGCCGCCCTCAATTTCTACTGGCCATCGCTGGGCAGGCAAGTCCGGGTGGCCGGCCCCGTCGTCGAGCTGTCCGTCGAGGCATCGGCCCGGGACTGGGCGGAGCGCCCGCGGGCTGACGGCAGCGGCAACCCCGACTGGCAGCTTTACGCCATCCAGCCAGCAGAGATCGAGTTCTGGCAGGCGAGCCACGACCGCTCCCACATCCGCCACAAGTTCGGCCCCGACGGCGTTCTTCCCGGCTAGGATGAGCGCCATGACTGCTCCCGCACCAGAAGTCCTGCTCGCCGGGCTCCATAAAGCCGCCGACGACGTTGCCTCCGATGCTGCCAAGCTCGGCGAAGAGGACCTGCGGGCTCCGTCCGCCCTGCCCGGCTGGACGCGGGGCCATGTCCTGGCCCACCTCACCGGGATCTCCAACGCCATGGCCCGGCAGCTCGAGTACGCCGCCCGGGACGAGAGCATCGAGCTGTACGACGGCGGCACGGACGGCCGGAACAGGGCGATCGACATGGCTGCCGGCCACGATGCTGCCACACACCTGGCGCATCTGACGGCAGCCCTGCAACGGGCGATCAAGACGTTCGACGCGCTGCCTGGCATCAAGGATTCGTCTGCCAACCGCACCGGCTGGTACGCACCCATCACCTACCGCGGGGGAGTGGTCCTGGACGGCGGCCTGGCGCTGTGGCGGGAACTCGTTATCCATAACTCGGACCTGTTGACGGGCAGGGGACCGGAAACCTGGAGCCGGGAGTTCTGTGAGCACCTGTTCGATTTTCTCTCAGCCCGCGTCCAGCCCGACGACAGACTGGTACTGCAGCCCCTGGGCCACCCGCCGCTGAGCATCGGCAGCGGCAACAGATCCACCGTAATCAGCGGGATGGTCACGGATATTGCGGCCTGGCTGGCGGGGCGCGAACCCACACTGGGCAGCCTGAGGGCATCCGCGGCAGCCGACGGCGTGGACCTGCCCGCCCTGCTGCCGTGGCCTGCGGGAACGCCAACACCTCAACAGGACTAGCGTTCCCCAACCTGGATCAGGCGGCTTCGCGCGCCAGCAGGCTCTGTTTGATGGGCAGTCCCCAGCGGAATCCACCCAGCGAACCGTCGGTCCGGATGACACGGTGGCAGGGGACGAACAGGGCTGCAGCATTGAAGGCACAGGCGCTGGCGGCCGCCCGTACAGCCTTTGGATTACCGGCCAGCCCGGCGTACTCGGTATATGTCACGGGGGACCCCGGCCGGACCAGCCGCAGCACGTCCCACGCGTGGACCCGGAACGGCCCGGACATTTGCCGCACGGGAACCTTCATCGCCGGGGCCGGATTTCCGGCGTAGAACGCTTCGACCGCCGCCGAAATTTCTCCAAGTTCGCTGACCAATTCCAAGGTGCCGGGCCGCAGGGTCGGATGGATCTGCCCGGTCAAATCACCGGGCTTTTCGGTCCAGCCGCTGGAGAGGACCACGCCGTCCCGGGCGAGGATGGTGAACGGGCCGTCCGGGGTGGACATGTGAAGCAACTGGGCCTTCATTGGTTCGCTTTCTCTGCTGTTCTGCTGCCTGCTGCGGCAACGTCCTTTGTTGTGCCAGGACGTGTACCCGCCGGGAACTCCGCTGCTGCCCGCCACAGGTGCATGGTGGCGTAAGAGCGCCAGGGGCTGACTTCGCGGAAGTCCGGGTTCGCGGTCCAGGACTTCCCCGAGCCGGCCGGGCCTGAATTCTTCGGGCAGTCCAAGGCCTTGATTCCGTTCCGCACCGCCGCGTCATTGGCAAGGAACACGTCCGGGGCGCCCAGGATACGCATGGCGAGGTAGCCCACGGTCCAGGGTCCGACGCCGGCCAGCGGGAGCAACTTTGCACTGAGGCTTGCCACGTCGTCGCCATAGCCGAAGTCGAGCGTACCTTCTGCCAGGGCAGAAGCTGCCGCGCCGAGGGCATCGATGCGTTTCCGGGGGCCGCGCAGGAGGGCGCAGCCGTCGGCAGCAATTTCCGCCGGGGTGGGAAACATCCGGTCGAGGCCCTCACCGGGGCTTCGGCTTGAACTTCCGACGGCGGCCAGCCGGGTGAGGGCGGTCCGCGCCGCAGCCACGGTGATCTGCTGGCCGATCATGGCCCTGATCAGCATCTCGGCAGGGTCAAGCGCCCCCGGCATCCTGATTCCCGGAGTGCGGGCCGCTGCAGCCGCCAGCCTGCTGTCCCCGGCCAGGGCGCCGTCGATCGCCACCGGGTCCGCATCCAGGTCGAACAGCCGCCGGACGCGGCTCAGCAGGGCCGGCAGATCCCGAAGGTCCACCGCGCCGATGGTGAGGGTCAGTGGCCGTCCCGGTGCGCCGGCGTCGTACTCGATGGTGAAGCGCGCATCACCGTGCGGCAGCCTTAGCGTGCGCGCGTAGGAGGTCGCCGTTCCTGCCTCGATCCCGGGGATGGCCCGCACCGCCAGGAAAGTGAAGACGCCGGGGTCGAAGGGGTCGCGGTAGGGGAGGCTGAGGGTCAGTGCGGTAGAGCCCCCGGCGGCCGCCTTGGCATGCCTGGCGGAGCGGAGGGCGGTGGGAGTCATGGCAAAGACTTCCACCATGGTTTCGTTGAACTGGCGGACGCTGCTGAAGCCGGCCGCGAAGGCGACGTCCGCGAGCTTCATCGACGTGGAAACCAGCAGCGTGCGCGCTGTCTGTGCCCGGCCGGCACGTGCGAGCGAGAGGGGACCGGCGCCCAGCTCCTGGCTGAGGATCCGGTTCAGCTGCCGTGAGGAATAGCCCAGTCGGGCGGCAAGGCCATCGACGCCGTCCCGGTTCACTACGCCGTCGTTGATCAGGCGCATGGCACGCCCCGCGATGTCCTGCCGCACGTTCCAGGCAGGCGTTCCCGGAACCGCCTCGGGGAGGCAGCGCTTGCAGGCCCGGTAGCCGGCCTCGTGCGCTGCGGCTGAGGTCTCATAAAACGTGACGTTCGCAGCCTTGGGAGTCCTGGCCGGGCATGACGGGCGGCAATAGATGCCCGTGGTGCGGACGGCAGTGTAGAACTGCCCGTCGAACCGGGTGTCCCGGGCGTCTATCGCCCGGTAGCGCTGCCAAAAGTCCATCACTCCATCCTGCCAGCAGCACAGGAGCGGAGCTAGCGGAAATCGGACATGGCCGTGCGCCCGTTTTGTGGTGTTGCGGCCCGGCTCCGTCGCAGTCTTTGGATAGAGTCTGGCCATGAGCAGAAGTCCCTCTCCGGCCCGGGAACCGCTGCGGGAATTCCTGTCGGGAGATGCCCGCGAACTGGCACCGATGCTGCTGGGGGCTGTCCTGACCCATGATTCACGGGACGGCCGGGTCTCCGTGCGGCTCACGGAAGTGGAGGCCTACCTCGGGCCGGAGGATTCCCTGCACCCTGATCCCGGCTCACATACGTACCGCGGCCCTACGCCCCGGAACGCTCCCATGTTCGGCCCCGCCGGACACCTGTACGTCTACTTCACCTACGGCATGCATCACTGCACAAACATTGTGTGTGGCCCGGCAGGCGTTGCCTCCGCTCTGCTGCTGCGCGCCGGAGAAATCGTGGAGGGCCTCGAACTGGCACAGCACCGCCGGCCTACCTCGAAAAACCCTGCCGATCTTGCCAGCGGCCCGGCCCGGCTCGCCAAAGCCCTCGGCCTGACAACCGCCTACAGCGGCCGTGACGCCTTGGAGCCGCCTTTTGGGCTGAGGCTCGCGGAGCAGCCGGTTCCGGAGGTCAGTTCTGGCCCCAGAGTGGGCGTTTCCGGCGTCGGCGGATCCGGGCAGTACGCCTGGCGGTTTTGGATCACGGGGGATCCCACGGTGTCGAAGTACAAGGCGGCCAAACCAAGAAAGCGCTAGTTTCGCAAGCGTTAGCGGAAATGGTTGTAGAATGGTAGGTCTGTCTTTTGCGATAGGGGAACGTTAAATGCTCGACGCCGATTTGGCCCACGAACGGGACTATGTTGCCGGCCTGTATGCCCGGCTGGAGGAGTTGCGCGAGGAAAAGCGCAAGCAGCTCGCGCAGGTCCGGCGGTCAGGGGCCGTGGGCACCATGCAGAACGTTTCCGAGCGTGACGCCTTCGCCGCACTGTACGAGGACCGCCTGGCGCAGCTGGATGCTGTTGACGACCGGTTGGTCTTCGGCCGGCTGGACCTGGACTCCGGAGAAGCGCAGTACATCGGCCGCATCGGCCTCACCACCGAGGACCTGCAGCGGCTCATGGTTGACTGGCGCGCGCCCGAAGCCGGGCACTTCTACCAGGCCACCGCCTTCGACCGGCAGGGCGTCCGCCGCCGCCGCCACCTGATCCTGCAGGGCCGCGAGGTCAAAGCCATCGAAGACGATGTGCTGGACGCGGACATGCTGGCAGACGACGAATCACTGCAGGGTGAGGGCGCCCTGCTCGCCGCCCTGAACTCCAAGCGCACCGGCCGGATGTCGGACATCGTCAGCACCATCCAGTCGGAACAGGACCGCATCATCAGGTCCTCCATCTCCGGCGCCGTGGTGGTGCAGGGCGGGCCGGGTACCGGCAAGACCGCCGTGGCACTGCACCGCGCCGCCTACCTGCTGTACACCCACCGGGACCGCCTCAAGTCCGCGGGCGTGCTGCTGGTGGGCCCGTCGTCGTCGTTCATGAAGTACATCGAAAGGGTGCTGCCCTCCCTGGGCGAGACCGGCGTCGTGATGGCCAGCGTGGGCCGCCTGATGCCCGGCATCAATGCGGTGCCCGAACCTGATGCGGGCGTTGCCGCCATCAAGGGCCGGCTCGACATGGCCACCGTGGTGGCCAACGCCGTCGCCAACCGCCAGCGGATCCCTGCCGAAGACCGGATCCTGGAAGTGGACGGCCGCAAGCTGGTGCTGACCCCGCGCCAGGTGCGCCGTGCCCGCGAACGCGCACGTTCCACCGGGAAACCGCACAACGAAGCACGGGTGACGTTCGTCAAGATCCTGCTGCGCGAACTGACCGAACAGATGACCGAGCTCGTGGAAGCCGGCAACATCGGCAACAACGCGGACCGCTCCTACCTGGCCGAGGATGTCCGCACGGCGCGTGATGTCCGGATTGCCCTCAACCTGTGCTGGATGCCGATGACGCCCGAAAAGCTGATCTCGGAGCTGTTCAGCAAGCCGGCCGTGCTTGAATTCTGCACTCCGCATCTGACATCGGCTGAGCGCGCCCTGCTCCAGCGCCCGGCTGATGCCCCCTGGACTGAATCCGATGTTCCCCTGCTGGACGAGGCTGCCGAGTTGCTGGGCGAGCTGGATCCGGCTGCCGGGCGTGGACTGGCGCAGCAGGAGCACGACCGTGCCCGCGACCTTGCCAACGCGAAGCAGACCCTGGTCAACATGGAGGCTGCAGGCGTGGATCCGCTGATGTCCGCCGAGGAGCTGGCCGAGCAGAACCAGGAACAGGAAGCACGGCTGACCGCCGCCGAGCGTGCCACGAGCGACCGCACGTGGGCCTTTGGCCACATCGTGGTGGACGAGGCGCAGGAGCTTTCGCCCATGCAGTGGCGCCTGCTGGTCCGCCGTTGCCCCCTGAAGTCCTTCACGATCGTGGGTGATATCGCCCAGACGAGCTCAGTGGCCGGCGCCAACTCCTGGCAGGGCGCGCTGGCCCCGATGTTTGGCGACCGCTGGCAGCTGGAGGAGCTGACGGTCAACTACCGCACTCCGTCCCAAATTGCCGAGGCAGCTGTCCGGATGGCCAACGCCGCGGGACTCGTCGTCTCCGCACCCAAGGCCGTCCGGGAAGGACGCTGGTCTCCGGTTATCGACGAAGTGGACCCCGGCCAGGTGGTCCGCCGTCTGGTGGAAGTCCTGCCGGAGGAACTGGAAGCACTCGACGGCGGCCTGCTGGCTGTCATCGCGGATGGTCCCCTCCTGCCGGAGGCCATGGCCGCCCTGCGCGCCGAGTACGGCCGCCGGATCGGCACCGGCGCCGGCGGTTATGAGCAGGACATTGTGGTGATCAGCCCCCGCGAGGCCAAGGGCCTGGAGTTCGACGGCGTGGTGGTGCTGGAGCCCGGCATGATGCTGAACCATGAGCACGGCAAGGTGGGGGACCTCTACGTCGCCATGACGCGCGCAACGCAGCGGCTCCGGCTGATTGCTGCAGAGCCTGTGCCTGCAGGGATCAGGCGCTGATCTTTCCGGCTCAAGCACCCTGATCCGGTCCAGGCGCCGGTGCCGCCCACTCGGCGCCTGGACTGGGTAATCCTGCTAACTTAGAAGGCGTGCCAGAACTCAACAGCCTCGAATCGCAACACAACGACCCCACTTTTGCCAACGTCTGGCAGGAACTGAAGTGGCGTGGCCTGGTCCACGTCTCAACTGACGAAGCAGAGCTGGAAAAGCTCCTCGCCGGCGGACCGGTCACGTACTATTGCGGCTTCGATCCCACCGCGCCGAGCCTCCACCTGGGCAACCTGGTCCAGCTGCTCGTCATGCGGCGGCTGCAGCTGGCCGGCCACAAGCCCCTCGGGCTGGTAGGCGGTTCCACGGGCATGATCGGTGACCCCCGCCCCACGGCCGAGCGTACCTTGAACACCAAGGACACCGTTGCTGAATGGGTGGGCTACCTCCAGGCGCAGGTACGCCGGTTCCTCAGCTTCGACGGCGACAATGCTGCGCAGATGGTCAACAACCTGGACTGGACTGCCCCGCTGAGCGCCATCGACTTCCTGCGCGAGGTGGGCAAGCACTTCCGTGTGGGCACCATGCTGCGCAAGGACGCTGTCGCATCGCGGCTGAACTCGGACGAGGGCATCAGCTACACCGAGTTCAGCTACCAGATCCTCCAGGGCATGGACTACCTCCAGCTGTACCGTGACTACGGCTGCATGCTCCAGACCGGCGGCTCCGACCAGTGGGGCAACCTCACCAGCGGTACCGAGCTGATCCGGAAGGTGGAAGGCAAGAGTGTCCATGCGCTGGGTACTCCGCTGATCACCAATTCGGACGGCACCAAGTTCGGTAAGAGCGAGGGAAACGCCATTTGGCTCGACGCCGGCATGTGCAGCCCGTACGCCTTCTACCAGTTCTGGCTCAACACCGCCGATGCCGACGTGGTGGACCGGTTGAAGGTGTTCACGTTCCTGACCCGCGCCGAGATCGAAGACGTTGCCAAGGCAGTGGCCGAGCGCCCGTTTGCCCGGGAGGGCCAGCGGAAGCTTGCTTTCGAAGTGACGTCCCTTGTCCACGGGGTGGAAGCCACCGAGAAGGTCATTGCAGCTTCCGCGGCGCTCTTTGGAAACGGCGACCTGTCCGCGCTGGACAAGCCGACGCTCCAGGCGGCTACCTCGGAGCTTCCTTCGGCGACGGTGCAGGTGGGCGCACTGGGAATCGTCGACCTCTTGGTCGCCTCGGGGCTCTCGGAAAGCAAGTCCGCTGCCCGCCGCACTGTTGGCGAGGGTGGCGCTTACGTCAACAACGAGAAGGTATCCGATCCGGAAGCGGTGATTTCGGAGTCCGAACTGCTGCACGGGCAGTACCTGCTCCTGCGCCGCGGAAAGAAGAACCTGGCCACCGTGGAAGTGCTGGTTCCCTAGCCCGTTCCTTACCATTGCACGCTCCTCCGCAGCCGACTTGCAAGGCCGCGGGGGAGCGTGTAATGTCTTTCTAGTCGCCGCCGCTGAAGCGGAAAAATAGCGACCAACCCCCAACAAAAACTGAAGCAGCTTCACCGTGTGCGAAAGCGCCGGAGCGAAGAAATGCTTCGTTTATGGTGGGCGGATTCATCTCTACAGAGTGAATTCCGGGAAAACAACCGGATTTGCAAAGTGAAAATGAATGAAATAACATTGAAACATCGCAGCGAAGAAATACGAAATAGAAAATTCATTCAATGAATTGTTTCGGGAATATTCGAATGTGTCTGTTGTTTGAGAACTCAATAGTGTGCCAAGTTTGTTGATACCAATTGTTTTAGTGATTGGTTGAATTGATCGGGCTGCCCGCCCCTGTGGGTGGTCTGGTTTTTACAGCTGGTTTCAAATTTTTGCTGTCTGGTTGCTGCGTTATTTCCGTGGTTTCCGGGTGGTTTCTGTTTTTGTTTTACTTCAACGGAGAGTTTGATCCTGGCTCAGGATGAACGCTGGCGGCGTGCTTAACACATGCAAGTCGAACGATGATCTCCAGCTTGCTGGGGGGATTAGTGGCGAACGGGTGAGTAACACGTGAGTAACCTGCCCTTGACTCTGGGATAAGCCTGGGAAACTGGGTCTAATACCGGATATGACTCCTCATCGCATGGTGGGGGGTGGAAAGCTTTTTGTGGTTTTGGATGGACTCGCGGCCTATCAGCTTGTTGGTGAGGTAATGGCTCACCAAGGCGACGACGGGTAGCCGGCCTGAGAGGGTGACCGGCCACACTGGGACTGAGACACGGCCCAGACTCCTACGGGAGGCAGCAGTGGGGAATATTGCACAATGGGCGCAAGCCTGATGCAGCGACGCCGCGTGAGGGATGACGGCCTTCGGGTTGTAAACCTCTTTCAGTAGGGAAGAAGCGAAAGTGACGGTACCTGCAGAAGAAGCGCCGGCTAACTACGTGCCAGCAGCCGCGGTAATACGTAGGGCGCAAGCGTTATCCGGAATTATTGGGCGTAAAGAGCTCGTAGGCGGTTTGTCGCGTCTGCCGTGAAAGTCCGGGGCTCAACTCCGGATCTGCGGTGGGTACGGGCAGACTAGAGTGATGTAGGGGAGACTGGAATTCCTGGTGTAGCGGTGAAATGCGCAGATATCAGGAGGAACACCGATGGCGAAGGCAGGTCTCTGGGCATTAACTGACGCTGAGGAGCGAAAGCATGGGGAGCGAACAGGATTAGATACCCTGGTAGTCCATGCCGTAAACGTTGGGCACTAGGTGTGGGGGACATTCCACGTTTTCCGCGCCGTAGCTAACGCATTAAGTGCCCCGCCTGGGGAGTACGGCCGCAAGGCTAAAACTCAAAGGAATTGACGGGGGCCCGCACAAGCGGCGGAGCATGCGGATTAATTCGATGCAACGCGAAGAACCTTACCAAGGCTTGACATGAACCGGAAAGACCTGGAAACAGGTGCCCCGCTTGCGGTCGGTTTACAGGTGGTGCATGGTTGTCGTCAGCTCGTGTCGTGAGATGTTGGGTTAAGTCCCGCAACGAGCGCAACCCTCGTTCTATGTTGCCAGCACGTGATGGTGGGGACTCATAGGAGACTGCCGGGGTCAACTCGGAGGAAGGTGGGGACGACGTCAAATCATCATGCCCCTTATGTCTTGGGCTTCACGCATGCTACAATGGCCGGTACAAAGGGTTGCGATACTGCGAGGTGGAGCTAATCCCAAAAAGCCGGTCTCAGTTCGGATTGGGGTCTGCAACTCGACCCCATGAAGTCGGAGTCGCTAGTAATCGCAGATCAGCAACGCTGCGGTGAATACGTTCCCGGGCCTTGTACACACCGCCCGTCAAGTCACGAAAGTTGGTAACACCCGAAGCCGGTGGCCTAACCCCTTGTGGGAGGGAGCTGTCGAAGGTGGGACTGGCGATTGGGACTAAGTCGTAACAAGGTAGCCGTACCGGAAGGTGCGGCTGGATCACCTCCTTTCTAAGGAGCACCTACAAGCGCCGTCCTCATGTATGTGGGTGGTGGGGTTTGTCAGGAGTATATGCCCGTTGCGCAGACGTTTGTTCTGCGGCGGGTGCTCAAGGGTGGAATATCAATGAATAGGTGCCTGGTGGCGCGGTCTGGTGGTTAGTACGGGTTGATCTCCTTTGGGGGGTTGGTTCAGGAACGCTTGCTGGTCCGGGTTGCTTGGGTGGTGTTTGGCACACTGTTGGGTCCTGAGGCAACAGGACCGGGTTTTTGCCCGGGACTTGTGTTTCTGGTTTTCCTGGCCGTACCGATCATGCACGTTTGTGTGTGGGGTGTGTGGTTTGGGGTTGTTGTTTGAGAACTACATAGTGGACGCGAGCATCTTTTATAAGAAGCAATTTCCAAGAATATGAACCTGGATCTGGCTGCGCGTGATGATGGCTGACCTTTCGGGGTTGGTGGTTGTTGGGTGTGGTTGGTTTTCGTGGTTCTCTCGTGAAGTAGTTTTTTGATCTTTGTGGTCAAGTTTTTAAGAGCACACGGTGGATGCCTTGGCATTAGGAGCCGAAGAAGGACGTAGGAATCTGCGATAAGCCTGGGGGAGTCGATAACCGGACTGTGATCCCAGGGTGTCCGAATGGGGAAACCCCGCCAGGGGCGCGAGTCGCCTGGTGACCCGCATCTGAACACATAGGGTGCGTGGAGGGAACGCGGGGAAGTGAAACATCTCAGTACCCGCAGGAAGAGAAAACAATAGTGATTCCGTTAGTAGTGGCGAGCGAACGCGGATCAGGCTAAACCGTTCCATGTGTGATAGCCGGCGGGCGTTGCATGGTCGGGGTTGTGGGACTTTCCATACCAGTTCTGCCGGGCTGGTGGGGTGTGATGTGCAGGCATAGGTGAACGGTCTTGAAAGGCCGGCCAGAGAGGGTGTGAGCCCCGTAACCGAAATGTTGTGTACCGCCTGGATGAGTATCCCAAGTAGCACGGGGCCCGAGAAATCCCGTGTGAATCTGTCAGGACCACCTGATAAGCCTAAATACTCCCTAATGACCGATAGCGGACCAGTACCGTGAGGGAAAGGTGAAAAGTACCCCGGGAGGGGAGTGAAACAGTACCTGAAACCGTGTGCTTACAATCCGTCGGAGCCAGTCTGATTCTGGTGACGGCGTGCCTTTTGAAGAATGAGCCTGCGAGTTAGTGTTACGTCGCGAGGTTAACCCGTGTGGGGAAGCCGTAGCGAAAGCGAGTCTGAATAGGGCGTTGCAGTGGCGTGATCTAGACCCGAAGCGAAGTGATCTACCCATGGCCAGGTTGAAGCGACGGTAAGACGTCGTGGAGGACCGAACCCACTTCAGTTGAAAATGGAGGGGATGAGCTGTGGGTAGGGGTGAAAGGCCAATCAAACTTCGTGATAGCTGGTTCTCCCCGAAATGCATTTAGGTGCAGCGTTGCGTGTTTCTTACCGGAGGTAGAGCTACTGGATGGCTAATGGGCCCTACAAGGTTACTGACGTCAGCCAAACTCCGAATGCCGGTAAGTGAGAGCGCAGCAGTGAGACTGTGGGGGATAAGCTTCATAGTCGAGAGGGAAACAGCCCAGACCACCAACTAAGGCCCCTAAGCGTGTGCTAAGTGGGAAAGGATGTGGAGTTGCGAAGACAACCAGGAGGTTGGCTTAGAAGCAGCCATCCTTAAAAGAGTGCGTAATAGCTCACTGGTCAAGTGATTCCGCGCCGACAATGTAGCGGGGCTCAAGTACACCGCCGAAGTTGTGGCATTCAGATATTAGCTAAGCCCTTGTGGTTCAGGCGTCTGGATGGGTAGGGGAGCGTCGTGTGGGCAGTGAAGTCGCGGTGTAAACCAGCGGTGGAGCCTACACGAGTGAGAATGCAGGCATGAGTAGCGAAAGACGGGTGAGAAACCCGTCCGCCGAATGATCAAGGGTTCCAGGGTCAAGCTAATCTGCCCTGGGTAAGTCGGGACCTAAGGCGAGGCCGACAGGCGTAGTCGATGGACAACGGGTTGATATTCCCGTACCGGCGAAAAACCGCCCATGCTGAACAGGGGATACTAACTGCCCGAGACCTGCCCGATCACCCTTGTGGTGTGAGGGTTTTGGTGGAGCGCAGGACCTGATCCTGGGAGGCAAGCGTATTAACAGGTGTGACGCAGGAAGGTAGCCAAGCCGGGCGATGGTTGTCCCGGTCTAAGGATGTAGGGCGAACGGTAGGCAAATCCGCTGTTCATGATGCCTGAGATCTGATGGGACCCCCGTTTGGGGGGATTTGGTGATCCTATGCTGCCGAGAAAAGCATCGACGCGAGGTTTTAGCCGCCCGTACCCCAAACCGACACAGGTGATCAGGTAGAGAATACTAAGGCGATCGAGAGAATTATGGTTAAGGAACTCGGCAAAATGCCCCCGTAACTTCGGGAGAAGGGGGGCCCCAACCTTGAACACCACTTGCTGGTGGGAGGGGATCGGGGCCGCAGAGACCAGGGGGAAGCGACTGTTTACTAAAAACACAGGTCCGTGCGAAGTCGCAAGACGATGTATACGGACTGACTCCTGCCCGGTGCTGGAAGGTTAAGAGGACCGGTTAGCCGCAAGGCGAAGCTGAGAATTTAAGCCCCAGTAAACGGCGGTGGTAACTATAACCATCCTAAGGTAGCGAAATTCCTTGTCGGGTAAGTTCCGACCTGCACGAATGGAGTAACGACTTCCCCGCTGTCTCAACCATAAACTCGGCGAAATTGCAGTACGAGTAAAGATGCTCGTTACGCGCAGCAGGACGGAAAGACCCCGAGACCTTTACTATAGTTTGGTATTGGTGTTCGGAGTGGCTTGTGTAGGATAGGTGGGAGACGTTGAAGCCCGGACGCCAGTTCGGGTGGAGTCATCGTTGAAATACCACTCTGGTCACTTTGGACATCTAACTTCGGCCCGTAATCCGGGTCAGGGACAGTGCCTGATGGGTAGTTTAACTGGGGCGGTTGCCTCCTAAAAAGTAACGGAGGCGCCCAAAGGTTCCCTCAGCCTGGTTGGCAATCAGGTGTCGAGTGTAAGTGCACAAGGGAGCTTGACTGTGAGAGAGACATCTCGAGCAGGGACGAAAGTCGGGACTAGTGATCCGGCGGTACATTGTGGAATGGCCGTCGCTCAACGGATAAAAGGTACCTCGGGGATAACAGGCTGATCTTGCCCAAGAGTCCATATCGACGGCATGGTTTGGCACCTCGATGTCGGCTCGTCGCATCCTGGGGCTGGAGTAGGTCCCAAGGGTTGGGCTGTTCGCCCATTAAAGCGGTACGCGAGCTGGGTTTAGAACGTCGTGAGACAGTTCGGTCCCTATCCGCTGCGCGCGCAGGAAATTTGAGAAGGGCTGTCCTTAGTACGAGAGGACCGGGACGGACGAACCTCTGGTGTGTCAGTTGTACTGCCAAGTGCACCGCTGATTAGCTACGTTCGGATGGGATAACCGCTGAAAGCATCTAAGCGGGAAGCTCGCTTCAAGATGAGATTTCCATACACCTTGTGTGTGAGAGGCCCCCAGCCAGACCACTGGGTTGATAGGCCGGATGTGGAAGCGAGGACTAACGACTCGTGAAGCTGACCGGTACTAATAGGCCGATAACTTACACCACACACCACCCCCGCAAACCAATCCTTCAAAAGAGGTTTGCACCCAAGAGGGTGGTAAAAGATAAACAAGACTGCTTGCGTCCACTATGTGGTTCCCGAACAACAAACCCGTTGCTTGAGAACCGATAACTGAATAACAACACCACAGCTCCAACACACGGAGCGATGTTGTAACCAAAAATTTTCCCACCCGCCCGGGCACGCCCCGGTGCCAGGGTGCGGAGCAAGGGTTACGGCGGTCATAGCGTGGGGGAAACGCCCGGTCCCATTCCGAACCCGGAAGCTAAGACCCACAGCGCCGATGGTACTGCACCCGGGAGGGTGTGGGAGAGTAGGTCACCGCCGGACAACCATTCGGTCGAGGCCCCAACCAGTCACTGGTTGGGGCCTCCCACACTTAAAAACACCCCAGGGCCCTGACACACCACGTCAGGGCCCCACCACTTTAACCGGCTCTTCACGGTTCGTGGTGAACGTTCTGCCGTGATGGGTGTTCATGCCGCTGTTCTGGCGGCACTGCGCAACAGGATACGCGTTTTGTAGTTGCGTGCGTTGGTGAATCCCCGGCCTGTCCTTTTGATGTGTTTGATCGCGGTGTTATTGGCTTCCACTTTTGCTGTTGTCGCACCGGTGACGATGAGGACTTCAATCTCTTTCCACCAACGGCAGACCGTGCGCCAGAGCCGGGTCGTTTCCGGTTGCGCGGCACGTTCGACGAGTTCCTTCAGGCGGTCTTTTGCAGCGGCCGCGTCTGCGAGGGATCCGGTGGCTAGCAGTGTCCGGAGCTGCTCTTTGACCAGCCAGGCCGCCTGCATCTTCCCCGTGGCGTCGTCAGTCGTGAACACCGTGTTGAGCCTGTCCCGTGCCCGGTCCGAAAGTGTGTCGCCGGCGCGCAGGAGCAGCCTCCTGTTGGCCCAGACCGGATCGATGGACCGTCCCCGCCGACCATGGACCTGCTGGGTGAGCCGCTGCCGGACCTCGGTGAGCATGTCGTTGCCGAGCTTGAACAGGTGAAACGCGTCGACCGAGACAGCGGTGCGGGGAAGCCACATCCGCAGGGCCTTGCGGAACGCCGCCGAGGGGTCGATGGCGACGACCTGCACGCCCAGGCGCCACTGAAGCGGCCGGGCGAACAGCCAGTCGCCGACGCCCTCACTGTCACGGCCGTCCACGATTCCCAGGACTTGTCCGGTGTCCAGATCGACGATGGTGGTCATCCAGGGTTCGTAGCGTTTCCAAGCCTTGGTGACTGGGTCGCGGAAGAACCGCATCGACCGGTAGCGGTGCTCATCAATGCCGAGCATCCGCGGTGCCAGGGCATCGACGTCAGGCAGCGTCAACGCTGCGGAGTCCAGAGCCCGCTGCACCAGCCACCATGAGACACCGAACGAGGAGGCCGCCTCCGCGGCGGCTCTGCCGGATCCGATCACTGCGGCTACCAGGGCGTCCCGGAGCCGGCGGGTGGACCGTGCCCGGCGCGGAACCTGGGCTGTTTCCTCGGTGAATGTCCTGCGCGGGCACAGGTACTCATCGCAGAAGAATCTCCGCTTGGCCCAGACCACTTCGACCGGGCCGGCGACAGGGATGTCACGCAGGCGTTGGGGTCGGCGAGAATGCACGCGGGTGCCGATCACTCCGCACGACGGGCAGCCGGCCTCGGCGGTGGCATCGACGTGAATCCGTCGCTGACCGAATGCAAGAATCTCGGCACCGGTGACGCGGTAGTCGGGCAGGTTGAAGATGGCGGTGGCAGCATCGGGGCGCGGGGAAGTAGGCTCAATCAAGGCTCGTAGCTCCTGACTTGATGAATGCGTAGAGAACATCCATCACAGCAGGGCTACGAGCCCTTCAGCTTTCAAGACACGGAACCTGTTTCACCATCAACCGTGAAGAGCCCTTTAACCACCACACACCACCCTGACGCGCAGGCATACGCGCCGCGGTTGGCAGCACCGCCGTCGAGCTCCTTTCGGAACTGCGAGAGCGTCGGGCAAAAACCTGCAGGAGCTGATAGAGCGTTTGCCCCAGTACTCCGGGAGGTGCGGCAGCGTGCCGGGAGGAGTGCAGGAGGTGATGGAGCGTGGTGTGAATATTGCCACGATGGGGACTGCTGGCAACGGCTCTGTCCCGCCCGGCGAGGCGACTCCACTAGAATTGATGCAGACGTACGGACTTCGAAGCGCTTGATTTCGGGTTGCGTAGGAAAACGAAACACGGATACGAGCGGCTGCAGTTGCGCCAGTGGTCGGCTCACAACAGGAGGAATCCACATGGCTGAGCACAACGGTGGCAACCGCGGCGGAAATGACCGCGGCGGGTTCCGCGGCAACAACAATTCGGGCGGCGACCCGCGCGGTTTCCGATCCCGTACCAACCGGGACAACAACGACTCCTCGGGCCGGCCGGCCGGTGGCGGTGAGCGTAAGCCGTTCGGTGACCGTGACCGTAAGCCGTTCGGTGATCGTGACAAGAAGCCGTTTGGTGATCGTCCGCGCCGTGATGGCGAGGGAGACCGCCGCGGCTTTGGTGGCGGTGAGCGTAAGCCCTTTGGTGATCGTGACAAGAAGCCGTTTGGTGATCGTCCGCGCGGTGATGGCGAGGGAGACCGCCGCGGCTTTGGTGGCGGTGAGCGTAAGCCGTTCGGTGACCGTGACCGTAAGCCGTTCGGCGATCGTGACAAGAAGCCGTTTGGTGACCGTCCGCGCCGTGACGGCGAGGGAGACCGCCGCAGCTTTGGTGGCGGTGAGCGCAAGCCGTTCGGTGACCGGGACCGCAAGCCGTACGGCGATCGCGACAACAGGTCCTTCGGTGACCGTCCGCGCCGTGACGGCGAGGGTGACCGCCGTGGTTTCGGCGGTGGCGAGAACCGGAAGCCCTTTGGCGACCGGAGTGACCGCCCCAACCGCGGTGACCGCCAGGACCGTGGGCCCCGCAGCTTCGACCGGGGCTCCGATCGCGACTCTAACCGCGACGCCGGACCCCGCACGTTTGGACGGGACCGCCAGGAAGAGCGCCCGGCCCGTGTCCCCAACATGCGTGACCTCCGCAGCGCCAACCGCCCGGACCGCGAACGGTCCCCTCAGATCGACGAGGACGTCACCGGCAAGGAACTGGACCGCGCCACGCAGCACCAGATCAAGACGCTCGAGGCTGCCAGCTCCGAGTGGGTCGCCCGCCACCTCGTAATGGCCGGCCGCTTGATTGACGACGAACCCGAACTGGCCTTCCAGCACGCCCTGGCTGCCAGCCGCCGCGGCGGCAGGCTCGCTGCTGTCCGCGAAGCCGTCGGACTCACGGCCTATGCTGCCGGCCACTACGGCGAGGCGCTTCGGGAATTCCGGACGTACCGCCGGATCAGCGGCTCCAACGTGCACCTGCCGGTGATGGCTGACTGCGAACGCGGCCTCGGCCGTCCCGACCGCGCCCTCGACGTGGTCCGGTCCGAGGAAGCCCAGGATCTGGATGCTCCAGGCAAGGCTGAGCTCGCAATCGTGGCTGCCGGCGCGCGGACCGACCTCGGCCAGCTTGACGCCGCCGTGGCCGAACTGGAGATCGCGCAGTTGGACATCAACCGTGCGTTCTCTTACAGCCCACGCTTGTTCCGGGCCTACGCTGACGCACTCGCCGCCGTCGGCCGTACCGCCGAGGCGGAGAAATGGCACAAGCAGGCAGTAGTGGCGGAGAACGCGCTTGGCCTGGGCGTCGACGAAGAACCGGACATCATTGACCTGGGCTGGGACGAGCAGGAGGAAGCCCGCGAGGAAGCAGAACGCCGCCGCCTGCTGGACCGCGCGTCCTCCGCTTCGGGTTCTGCTGCTGCCGCTGAAACGCCCGCGGCAACCGGCGCAGCTGCGGCGTCTGCGGCTGCCTCGGAAGAGACGCCCGCAGGCGAAGCCGGCCAGGCTGTCGATGCCAGCATCGATGACCAGGAAGCGGACTACTTCGTTTCCGACGACGCCGAGTCCGATGAGGACTCGGTTGAAACCGACGAACTGGACCACGACGGAGAGGGATTGCCCGACGGCAACGCTCCGGAGGACAACCAGGATCGCCGGGAAGACTAAGCGGATGACTGAAGCGACCCTGATTTCCCGGTTCGATGCATTGCTCGCCGATCTGGATGGCGTGGTCTATGCAGGCGCGCACGCCATCCCGGCTGCGGTGGAATCACTCCAGCAGCTGGCGGGCCTGGGCGTGGGCCTCGGCTACGTGACGAACAATGCGTCGCGGAGCCCCGCCGACGTTGCAGCCCACCTCCGGGAACTTGGCGCACCCGCCGATGACAACCAGGTGGTCAGTTCCTCGCAGGCCGCTGCGGAGCTGCTCGCCTCGGAACTGGCCCCAGGATCCAAAGTGCTGATCACCGGAAGTCCGGCGCTTGCCCGGGAGATCGAACTGGTGGGCCTGGCACCCGTGTACGGCCAGGACGAGGAGCCCGTGGCGGTGGTCCAGGGCTTCAACCCGGCCATCGGCTGGAAGGAACTCGCCGAGGCAGCCTACGTGGTGTCGGCCGGAGCAGTGTGGGTGGCCACCAACACGGACATGTCCATCCCGCAGGCCCGCGGCATCGCGCCCGGCAACGGCACCCTTGTCGCCGCAGTCACCGCGGCCACAGGCCAGATGCCGCGTGTCGCCGGTAAACCGGAAGCCCCGCTCTTCCACTCCGCCGCCAAGCGGCTGGCGGCGGAGCGTCCCCTGGTGGTGGGGGACCGGCTGGACACAGACATCCTGGGTGGGAACAACGCAGGCTTCGCCACGGTGGCGGTGCTGACCGGCGTCGACACCCGGCAGACCATCCTGGCTGCCCGGTCCGCCGAGCGCCCCGACTACATCATCAGCTCCCTGGCTGACCTTCACCGCGCGTACCCGGCCGTCACGGAAAATGACGGTACCTACACATGTGGCGAGGCGACGGCCCGCGTGGCCAACGGTGCCGTGGGCATCATTGGCAGCCAGGACAATCTCGATTCCTGGCGGGCGGCGTGTGCCGCGTGGTGGGCAGCCACCCCGGATGCGTCCTCCCCTCAGGCGCCGCAGCTCGTGTGGATGGATCACTAGACTGGTTGAATGACTGAGCTGAGCCACCCTGACGAATCCGCAGCAGCCCAGCCCTCCTTGGACTGGCCGCCCACCAGCCAGGCCGAGGTAACGGACCACTTGGTACAACAGTCCCTGGGACGCCTGGACGCATTGCCCCAGACCCCCGTCTCAGAGCACGAGGCGGCCTACAGCGAACTCCATGATGAGCTGCGCGCCGCCCTGGACGCAGATCCGGCGGCGCATCACCGCGCCCGCATCAAGAGTTCGGACGGCGCCTGATGCCGGTGCGCCTTGACCAGGCATTGGTTGCGCGCGGCCTTGCCCGGTCCCGCACGCACGCCGCCACGCTGATAGCCGAAGGAAAAGTAAGCTCTGCCGGCCAAGTGCTCGGCAAGGCATCACTCCAGGTGACCGAGGACAAGGACCTCGTGGTCCAGCACGACGAGCAGGACACCTACGTGAGCCGCGCCGGGCATAAACTGGCCGGCGCACTGGATGCGTTCCCTGAGGTTTCGCCGACCGGGAAAAGGTGCCTTGATGCCGGTGCCTCCACCGGCGGCTTTACTGATGTCCTGCTCCGGCGCGGCGCCGCGCTCGTGGTGGCGGTCGACGTCGGGCACGGCCAGCTGGTGCCCCGGCTGCGGGAAGATCCCCGCGTGGAAGTCCACGAAGGACTCAACGTGCGGTACATGAACCCCGAAGATATCGGCGGCCCGGCAGCGCTCACCGTGGCTGACCTGTCCTTTATTTCGCTGAGCCTGGTGGTGCAGCCGCTGGCGGAGTGCACCGAACCCGGCGGTGACCTGGTGCTGATGGTGAAGCCGCAATTCGAAATTGGCAAGGACCGGCTGGGGCGCACCGGTGTGGTGACCTCGGAGCGGGAACGCCGGATGGCGGTGGAAAAAGTGGCCCGGGCAGCGCAGGACGCAGGCCTCGAGCTCCACGGCCTTGCGCAGAGCCCGCTGCCGGGCCAGGACGGAAACGTCGAATACTTCCTGTGGATAAAACGCAGGATCAGCCAAGAGTTGCCTAAGATCGAAGAGCGAGACGCAGCCGCCGCTGCCTTGCTCGGACGTATCTGGCACAACCACTAGAAAGCGGAACCTGATGAGCAGGCGTGTACTGGTCCTCGCCCACACCGGCCGCGAGGAATCCTTGAAGGCCGCCTGGGAGGCCTGCGTCCAGCTGCAGGCCTCCGGGATTGTCCCGGTGATGCAGGAGTCCGAGCTGGGTGACATGGAACGGTTCTTCGGGCACCTCGCCCAGCCGGTTGAAGTCCTCCACGACCACGTCCAGCTCCCGGACGTTGAACTGGTGATGGTCCTCGGCGGTGACGGCACCATCCTTCGCGCCGCTGAGCTGGTACGGGAGGTGGACGTGCCGCTGCTGGGTGTGAACCTTGGCCACGTAGGTTTCCTTGCCGAAAGTGAACGGGCGGACCTCGCCCAGACCGTCGAGTGGATCGCCAGCCGCGAGTACACGGTGGAAGAGCGCATGACCATCGACGTGCAGGTGTGGGTCCGCGGCCAGAAGATCTGGCATACCTGGGCGCTCAACGAGGCCGCGATCGAGAAGGCCAACCGGGAACGCATGCTCGAGGTGGTCACCGAGGTGGACCAACGACCACTCACGTCCTTCGGCTGCGACGGCATTGTGGTGGCTACCCCTACGGGGTCCACGGCCTACGCGTTTTCCGCGGGTGGTCCCGTGGTCTGGCCGGAGGTGGAGGCCCTCGTCATTGTTCCCATCAGCGCCCACGCACTCTTCGCCAAGCCGCTGGTGGTGTCGCCCCGCTCCCGCCTCGCCGTCGAAGTCCTCAGCCGCACAGATGCCCAGGGTGTCCTCTGGTGTGATGGCCGGCGCTCCGTGGACCTGCCGCCAGGCGCCAGGGTGGAAGTCACGAAGTCAGCCACTCCTGTGCGGCTGGCCCGCACCCATCAGACCCCGTTCTCGGCCCGGCTGGTGCGGAAGTTCGAACTGCCCATCCACGGCTGGCGGGGGCCTGTCCCCAAGGCAGAAGCCATCCACACCGGCCCCATTCCCATCGTCCGCACTCCGCGGCCCATGCCGCCCCTTCAGCTGCCGCACAGCGGCCAGCCCGACATTGACCCCGATCCCTCAACCGCAAAGTGAACCATGCTTGAAGAACTGAGAATCCGCGATCTGGGCGTCATCACCGACGCAACACTGCCACTTGGCCCCGGGTTGAGCGTGGTGACCGGCGAGACCGGCGCCGGCAAGACCATGGTGGTCACCGCCGTCGGCCTCCTTTTGGGAGCCCGTTCGGATGCCGGTGCCGTCCGCAGTGGCGCCAAGAGCGCAACTGCCGAGGCAGTGCTCAAGCTCGACGCCGGCCACCCCGCCATCGCGCGTGCCCTCGAGGCCGGCGCGGAGGCGGAAGAGTTCGACGGCGGCGCTGAGCTCATTCTCGCCCGCCGGCTGGGTTCGGACGGCCGCAGCCGTGCTTTCCTGGGCGGCCGGGCCGCCCCCGTGGGGGTCCTCGCCGAGATCGGCGAAACGCTGGTTGTGGTCCACGGCCAGTCGGACCAGATCCGCCTCAAGGGCGCCGCGGCGCAGCGCGGCGCACTGGACAAGTTCGCCAGCGAAACGCTGGCGGGCCCGCTGGGCGCCTACCAGGATCTTTACAGCCACTGGAAATCCAGCCAGGCCGAGCTGGACACGCTGCGCAGTGCCGCCCGGGACCGGCTCCGTGAAGCCGAATCGCTGGAGGCGGCACTGGCTGAGATCGACGAAGTGGATCCTCAGCCGGCGGAGGACGAACTCCTTAAGGCAGAGGCAGTGAAGCTGGCCAACGTTGAGGAGCTTCGAATTGCCGCGAGCATTGCACATCAGGCCCTGATTGCCGAGGATTTCGGTGACGCAGGAGATGCCACCACACTGGTGGATGCCGCGAAGCGGACCCTTGAGCACGTGGCTGAGCACGACGCGGAACTCGGCTCCGCAGCGGCACGGCTGGCCGAGGTGGGGTTCCTGCTGAACGATATCGCCACCGAACTGGCCAGCTACCAGGCCGGGCTGGACACCGAAGGCCCGGAACGGCTCGCCGAGATCGAGGACCGCCGCTCTGTCCTGGCCAAGCTGATCCGCAAGTACGCCCCCTCCATCGACGAAGTCCTTCAGTGGGCCGAAAACGCCCGGGTGCGCTTTGACGAGCTGCAGGACGATTCAACCCGCATCGAAAGCCTGGACGCCGAGGTGGTCCGGGCCGAGGCGGACCTGCAGAAGCAGGCGGCTGGGATCACCAGGATCAGGACCAAGGCCGCCAAGGAGCTCTCCTCACGCGTCAGCGCTGAGCTGAAAGCCCTGGCCATGGCCGACGCCACCCTGGTGATCAACCTTGAGGGCACCGGCCAGCTGGGACCGCATGGCGCGGACGAGATCAGCTTCCTGCTGCAGCCGCATTCAGGTGCTCCGGCCAGGCCGCTGGGCAAGGGGGCATCCGGCGGTGAACTGTCCCGCGTGATGCTGGCCATCGAGGTGGTGCTGGCCGCCGTGGACCCTGTTCCCACCTTTGTCTTTGACGAGGTGGACGCGGGAGTGGGCGGACGTGCCGCCGTCGAGATCGGCCGCCGGCTGGCCATGCTGGCACGCCATGTGCAGGTGCTGGTGGTGACGCACCTGCCGCAGGTGGCCGCCTTCGCGGACCAGCACATCACTGTCACGAAGACCTCGGTCAGGGGAGCCGACGGCAAAACTGCCACCGGGTTCACTTCAAGTGATGTCCGCCTCCTCGACGGCCCGGAACGGGTGCGTGAACTGGCCCGGATGCTGGCCGGCCAGGAGGACTCGGAGTCCGCACAGGCACATGCGCAGGAGCTGCTGGACGACGCCAAACTGCTGCCGCAGCGGGCCTGACCCGGCCCCGGGACACTTGTCCCGAAACCCCGCAACCCCTTGCTTACCGGGTGCCCGCACCCCCAGACTGGATCATTTGGGGAAACAGTTCCGGACCCGTGGAAGGCTCATTTGATGATAGGCTCGAATTCCGTGGTGCAGCGATCAAATTCCCGTGTAAATTCCCGGTTCCCGGGCTCCTCCAAGACGACCAAACACATCTTCGTAACCGGTGGTGTGGCGTCCTCGCTCGGTAAGGGACTGACGGCATCAAGCCTCGGTCATCTGCTGCGGGCACGCGGCCTGTCTGTAACTATGCAGAAGCTCGATCCCTACCTGAACGTGGATCCGGGCACGATGAACCCCTTCCAGCACGGCGAAGTCTTCGTCACCGACGACGGTGCGGAGACGGACCTGGACATCGGACACTACGAGCGCTTCCTCGATGAAAACCTCGAGGGCTCGGCCAACGTGACCACCGGCCAGGTGTACTCCACCGTCATCGCCAAGGAACGCCGCGGCGAGTACCTCGGAGACACCGTGCAGGTCATCCCGCACATCACCGATGAGATCAAGCGCCGCATGCGCCTGCCCGCCGAAGGCAAAAACGCCCCGGACGTCATCATCACCGAAATCGGCGGCACCGTCGGCGATATTGAATCCCAGCCATTCCTCGAATCGGCCCGCCAGGTCCGCCAGGACATCGGCCGCACCAACGTCTTTTTCCTGCACGTCTCCCTGGTGCCGTACATCGGACCCTCCCAGGAACTGAAGACCAAGCCCACCCAGCACTCCGTCGCAGCCCTGCGCTCCATCGGCATCCAGCCCGAAGCGATCGTTATCCGCTCGGACCGTGAAGTGCCGGACGCCATGCGCGAAAAGATCGGCCGGATGTGCGACGTCGACATCGACGCCGTAGTCAACGCCGCCGATGCGCCCAGCATCTACGACATCCCCAAGACGCTGCACACCCAGGGCCTGGACTCCTACATCGTGCGTGCCCTGGACCTTCCCTTCAAGGACGTGGACTGGACCAGCTGGGACAAGCTGCTTGAGGCTGTCCACAACCCCAAGCACCACGTCGAAATTGCCCTGGTGGGCAAGTACATCGACCTGCCGGACGCCTACCTGTCCGTCACCGAGGCCCTGCGCGCCGGCGGTTTCGCCAACGACACCAAGGTCAAAATCCGCTGGGTCCCCTCGGACGAGTGCGAAACCCGCGAAGGTGCCATCCAGGCGCTGGACGGGGTCAACGCCATCTGCGTCCCGGGCGGCTTCGGCATCCGCGGACTGGAGGGCAAGCTGGGTGCCCTCAAGTTTGCCCGCGAAACCAAGTTGCCTGTCCTGGGACTCTGCCTCGGCCTGCAGTGCATGGTCATCGAGTACGCCCGCAACGTTGTGGGGCTGGAAGGAGCGTCCTCCAGCGAGTTCGAGCCGGATTCCAAGTACCCCGTCATCGCCACCATGGAAGAGCAGCTGGAGTTCGTCGAGGGCCGCGGCGACCTGGGCGGCACCATGCGCCTGGGCCTGTACGAGGCCAAGCTCGACGCCGGCTCGGTGATCGCCGGGACGTACGGCAAGACCACCGTCAGCGAACGCCACCGCCACCGCTACGAGGTCAACAACAAGTACCGGGACCAGATCGCAGCCGAAGGGCTGGTCTTCTCCGGCACGTCCCCGGACGGCAAGCTGGTGGAGTTCGTCGAGCTTCCCGCCGACGTCCACCCGTACTACGTGGCCACCCAGGCGCACCCTGAGCTGAGCTCGCGCCCCACCCGGCCGCACCCGCTCTTCGCCGGGCTGGTCAAGGCAGCCCTGGACCACCAGGAGGGAGCCGACACGGCCGCCGGCCTGGGTGCTGTTGCCCCGGAGGCCGAGCAGTCCGGTACGGTAGCCGCTAAGTAGTTCCGCACGAATATAAGGACGGCGTGATGCCCGGTACACCTGAAACCACCCCTGTTGTAAAGGTTTCGGATGCACCGAGCCCGCGCCGTCTTTTGTCTACCAAAAAGGTCTACGAGGGCCGGATCTGGGACGTGGTCAGCGACAGTTTCCAGCTTCAGGACACGGGTGAGGCCCTCACCCGGGACTACATTGAACACCCCGGCGCCGTGGCCGTCCTGCCCATGAATGACGACGGCGAGATCCTCCTTCTCAAGCAGTACCGGCACCCCGTGGGCATGAACCTCTGGGAGATTCCGGCCGGATTGCTGGATGTCGAAGGCGAGGACTTCGTGGTGGGCGCGGCCCGTGAACTCGCGGAAGAAGCAGATCTCGCCGCCGGCACCTGGAATGTCCTGGCCGATTTCTTCAACTCACCCGGTTCCTCCAGCGAGGCCATCAGGATCTACCTGGCCCGGAACCTCACCCACGTACCGCACCATGAACGCCATGAGCGGACGGACGAGGAAGCCGAGATCGAGTTCCACTGGATCAACCTTGACGACGCCGTGGAATCGGTACTGACCGGCAGGCTCCACAACCCGTCCGCCGTCGTCGGGATCCTTGCCGCCGCGGCCGCCCGGGCTGGGGGATACGCCAATCTCCGCCCGGCAGACGCGCCCTGGCCCGCGCACCCCAGCCAGCGCTGATGGTGCCTGGTCCTTCTGCTGAACTGGCTCCTGCCGGACTTCTCCAGGACGCCCCCGCGCAGGTCAGCGACCCGCCGCCAGCTTCCCCGCCGACCGCCATCGACCGCGGCATCACGGACTACCTCCAGCACCTGGGCGTGGAACGGGGCGTCGCCGCCAACACGCTGGCGGCCTACCGCCGGGACCTGGCCCGGTACTCCCGTTACCTCGCCGCCGCCGGCTGCGGCCGCCCCGGGGACATCACCCGCCACCACGTGACGGGCTACGTCCGGGCGTTGTCGGACGGGTCCGACGGCGGATCCTCCCTGGGCGTGCGGTCCGCCGCCAGGACAGTGGTCGCCGTCAGGGGGCTGCACAAGTTTTGGGCCCTGGAAGGGTTCACCCCCACGGATCCTGCCAGCGACGTGCATCCACCCATGCCCGGGAAGCGGCTGCCGAAGGCCATCAGCGTGGACGAAGTGACCAGGATCCTGGAAGCGGCCGGAACCGACACCGCTACCGGGCTGCGCGACCGGGCACTCCTGGAATTCCTGTACTCCACCGGGGCGCGTATCAGTGAGGCTGTGGGCCTGGACGTGGACGACATCTCCCTGCAGGAGCCGGAGACCGGGCCCGCCATCGTACGGCTCTTCGGCAAGGGGTCCAAGGAACGGCTGGTACCGCTGGGTTCGTACGGCGCCCGGGCGCTCGATGCCTACCTGGTCCGTGGCCGCCCGCTCCTGGCGGCCAAGGGCAAAGGGACGCCGGCCTTGTTCCTTAATGCCCGCGGCGGACGGATCAGCCGCCAGAGTGCCTGGACCATCCTGAAGGCGGCCGCTGAAAAGGCCAACATCACCAAGGACGTCTCACCACACACCCTCCGGCACTCCTTCGCGACCCACCTGCTCGAGGGCGGGGCCGACGTCCGTGTGGTCCAGGAGTTGCTGGGGCACGCCTCGGTCACCACCACCCAGGTCTACACGCTGGTCACAGCAGACACCCTGCGCGAGATCTACGCGGCAGCGCACCCGCGGGCCTTGGGCTGAGGCCCCGCCGGCCGGGACCGTTGAGCCGTCAGGCCATCACGTTGCGGGTGAGCTCCACGGCCCCCAGGAACAGGGCGAGGATGGATGTCCCAATTGGTCCAGTCACCGTTATCTCCATGCCGTGGCCCAACTAGGCTTGTTCAATGACTGCAGCCAATGTGACCCTCTGCTTCCTGCTCCGGGACAGGCCGGACGGCCCCGAGGTCCTGCTGGGGATGAAGCGCACCGGTTTCGGCAAAGGCAAAATCGTCGGGATCGGCGGCCACGTGGAGCCGGGAGAGAACGACAGCGAAGCGGTCATCCGGGAAGTTTTCGAGGAAACCGGCGTCTCGGTGCACGTGGAGGACCTCGCGGACGCGGGCGTGGTGCACTTTGTGTTCCCGGCCCGGCCTGAGTGGGACATGAAAACCAGGCTTTATACCGCCCGCGCATGGAAGGGCGAGCCGGCCCCCAGCGACGAAATCCTGCCTGAGTGGTTCCGCGTGGACACCCTCCCCGTGGAGAGGATGTGGCAGGACGCCGACCACTGGCTGCCCGTGGTGCTGGAGGGCGGCAGGGTCAACGTCGTCGTGACCATGGACGCCGACAATGAATCAGTCGCCTCGTCGGAAAGCCCGCTGCCATAAGCCGGTAACAGGCAACGGCGGCCTGCCCGCCCAGGGACAGCCCGCCGTCGTACGCTATTGCCGCCAGCCTATGGAACGTGCCGCTCCTCCGGACCCACGTATTCGCTCAGCGGACGGATCAGAGAGTTGGCGTCCAGCTGCTCCATGATGTGCGCGGTCCATCCGGTGATGCGGCTGGCCACAAACAGGGGAGTGAAGGTGCGGGTGTCGAACCCCATCAGGTGGTAGGTGGGGCCGGCTGGATAGTCGAGGTTCGGCTTGATGCCCTTCGCCTCGTCCATCGCCGCTTCCAGCCCGCTGTACAACCCCAGCAGCTCGGGCCGGCCGTAGTGGGCAACCATCTTGTCCAGCGCGGCCTTCATGGTGGGCACCCGGGAGTCGCCGTGCTTGTACACGCGGTGCCCGAACCCCATGACCTTCTTCTTCGAGGCCAGCGCGTCTTCCATCCATGCTTTGGCGCGGGCCGCTGCTTCCTCCAAAGATTCCTGCGGCCGGATCCCGATCTCGTCAAAGGTGTGCATCACAGCCTCGTTGGCGCCGCCGTGCAACGGTCCCTTCAAAGCGCCGATGGCGCCCGTGACGGCAGAGTGCAGGTCCGCCAGCGTGGACGTGATCACCCTGGCCGTGAAGGTTGAGGCGTTAAAGGAGTGCTCGGCGTAGAGGATCATCGAGACGTTAAAGGCCTCCACCACCTCCGGCACCTGTTCCTCGCCAAAGGTCATCCAGAGGAAGTTGGCGGAATAGCCCAGGTCATCGCGCTGCTCTATGAGACCCTGCCCGTGGCGGCGGCGCTGGTCGTAAGCCACAACCGCCGGCATGGCCGAGAACAGGTCGGTGGCTTTGGCCATGTTGGCCTCGCGGGAGGAGTCTTCTGCCAGGGGGTGCCGGGCGCCCATCACCGAGGCAGCAGTCCGGCAGACATCCATCGGATGGGAGCTCTCCGGCAGCGCGTCGATGACCTGCTTGACCACCGGGTCCAGGGCCCGGCCGGCCCGCTCACGCGCGGTGAACTCCGCCAACTGCTGCTGATCCGGCAGCTCACCGTTCCAGAGCAGGTAGGCCACTTCCTCAAAGCTGCACCTGGCGGCGAGCTCCTGGACGGGGTAGCCCCTGTAGAGCAGGGAATTGGTGTCCGGGTTGACCTTCGAGACGGACGTGTAATCCACCACGACGCCGGCAAGACCTTTTTTGATGTCCTCTTCAGCCATGCTGAAACTCCTTCGTTCCTGTCGCCTGTTGTGCCGGCCGGAGCCGGCGCGGTTTTCCCTACTCCCCGGGGATCCGGAAATTGAACACTCCGCTGTCGAAGCGGTTGTAGCCTTCGTAGTCAACCAGATCGTATAACCGTGTGCGGGTCAGCATGCTTCCTACCTGCGCCTCCTGCGTGCCCTCAGCCCTGATCGATTCCAGCGTACGCTCGGCAGCGCCCATGGCACTACGGAGAAGGGTCACCGGATAAATGACCATATTCACGCCGACGCCCTGGAGCTGGTCCACGGTGAACAGGTCGCTTTTACCGAACTCTGTCATGTTGGCCAGGATGGGCACGTCCACGGCTTCCCGGATGGCCTGGAACTCGCTGAGGTCCTTCATTGCCTCCGGGAAGATGGCATCGGCTCCGGCTTCCACGAGCGCCCGGGCGCGGTCCTGCGCGGCCTCCAGCCCGTCCACGGCCCGGATGTCGGTGCGGGCCATGATCAGGAAATTCGGGTCCCGGCGGGCGTCGGCTGCAGCGTGGATCCGCTTGGTTGCAGTTTCCAGGTCCACCACGTTCTTGCCGTCCAGGTGGCCGCAGCGCTTCGGGTTGAACTGGTCCTCGATGTGCAGCCCGGCAAGGCCCGCGTTCTCGATTTCCTGCACGGTGCGGGCCACGTTCATCGGTTCACCGAAGCCGGTATCGGCGTCCACGATGGCGGGCAGGTCAGTCATGCGGGCGATCTGCCCGGCCCGGGTGGCAACTTCGGTGAGGGTGGTCAGGCCGATGTCCGGCAAACCAAGATCATTGGCAAGGACCGCGCCGGAGATGTAGACACCGGCGAAACCCTTTTCCTCGATCAGCCGTGCCGAGAGCGGGTTGAACGCACCCGGGAACTGCGCAATGGTCCCGGCGGCCAGCAGTTCGCGGAACCGAATCCGCTTCTGTTCAGGGGTGACCTTGGAATACAGCATCAGAACAGTCCCTTGGGTGCGGCAGCGAAGTCGATGACGCCAGGCGCTGCGGTGATGTTCAGCTGGTCCAGCTCGCCGGCGGCGAGCTCCGGCAGGCGTTCGACGGCGGCAAGGAACCTTTCGATTTCAGCTTCCTCCACCAGGCCCGCGGCGAGGGTGCGGAACTTGGTGACGTACTGCTCCCGGCCGAAGGGGCGGGCGCCCAGGGGGTGGGCGTCGGCGACGGCAATCTCATCGGTAATGACCGTCCCGTCGGTGAGCGTGATTTCCACGGACCCGCCGAAGGCTTTTTCGCTGATGTCGAGAGAGTGGTAGCGGCGGGTCCACTCAGGGTCTTCTTCGGTGCTGACTTTCTGCCACAGCTCCACCGTGTCCGGCCGGGCGGCGCGGGCGGGGGAGTACGAGTCCACGTGGTGCCAGGCGCCGTCCTGCAGGGCGACAGTGAAGATGTAGGGGATGGAGTGGTCAAGGGTTTCCCGCGAGGCAGTGGGACTGTACTTCTGCGGATCGTTGGCCCCGGAACCGATCACGTTGTGGGTGTGGTGGCTGGTCCTGATCAGCACGGACTTCACGTTCGCCGGATCCGTAGCCCCAGGGTGCTCACGTTTCAGCTTCCGGGCAAGGTCGATCCAGGCCTGCGCCTGGTATTCCGCGGAGTGCTCCTTGGTGTACGTGTCCAGGATGGCGCGCTTGGCTTCGCCGGCTTCGGGAAGGGGTACCTGGTAGGAGGCGTCGGGACCGTCCAGCAGCCACGCGATCACACCGTCCCTCGCCTTCGTAGATGGGAACGGGCGAGGTCTGGCCGCGCATCGCCCGGTCAGCTGCTTCGACGGCCATCTTTCCCGCGAACGCCGGGGCGTGGGCCTTCCAGGTGGAGATCTCACCCTTGCGCGACTGCCGCGTGGCCGTGGTGGTGTGCAGCGCCTGGCCCACGGACTGGAAGATTGTTTCGACGTCGAGCCCCAGCAGGGTGCCGATTCCCGCAGCGGCGGAAGGGCCCAGGTGGGCAACGTGGTCGATCTTGTGCTTGTGCAGGCAGATTGCCTTCACCAGGTTCACCTGGATCTCATACCCGGTGGCAATTGCCCGCACCAGGTCCCGGCCGGTTGACCCCACGTGCTGGCCCACAGCGAGGATCGGCGGAATGTTGTCCCCTGGGTGGGAGTAGTCCGCAGCCAGGAACGTGTCGTGGTAGTCCAGCTCACGCACCGCCACGCCGTTGGCCCACGCAGCCCATTCGGGAGACACGCGCTCGCCGATCCCAAAGACTTTTGCGCCCTTCCCACCGGAGCTGGGGCCATGGGTCAGTGCCTGTGCCCGGGCCGCCACGATCGGGGCCCTGTTCAGCGAAGCAACTGCCACCGACGCGTTGTCGATCACCCGGTTGATCACCATCTCCGTGACGTCGGCGGGCACCTCCACGGGATCGGCGGCAACCTTGGCGATTTTGTGCGCGAGCTGGTCCTCGCGGGGCAGGTTTTCCTCGCTCTTGTAGACGCGGACGTGGTGTTCCTTGACCATGGTGCTCCTTAGCGGGATGGGTGCGTGGCTTTGATGTGGGAGAGGCTGCGGTGCAGGTGGAGGGTGGTGGCGGCCTGCGCCAGGCGCGGGTTCCGGATGGCGATGGCCTCGGCTATGGTGGCATGTTCGTCCGCTGCGGCGGTGAGCCGGGCAGCATCGTCGGCTGCGAGGCGGCGGATGCGGACCAGGTGGACCCGGAGGCTGCGCATGGCCTGGGCAAGGTAGGAATTGGAGATGGCGGCGTCCACGGCAGAGTCCAGCCCGTCCACCAGCAGGTAGTAGTCCTGCAGGGCGGGAGCGGTGCCGGTGATGAGCGACGGCGCTGCCCGGAATTCCGCCTCAAGCTTCCGGAAAACTTCTGCGTCGCCCCGTTCGGCTGCCAGGGCGGCAGCCTTTCCTTCCAGCGTCTCCCTCAGCTCGAAGAGTTCGTCGATGGCCTCCAGCGAGATATCGGTGACGACGACGCCGCGGCCGGCTGCCGCCGTCGTCAGTCCTTCTGCCGTCAGGCGCCCCAGCGCCTCCCGGAGGGGCGTGCGCGAGACGCCCAGGCGTGCGGCCTGCTCAACTTCGGCAAGCAATGCGCCTGGCTGGAGCCGCCACTGCACGATGTCGTCACGGAGTGCGGCGTAGGCACGGTCGCTGGCTCGCACTGGCTGTCCCTTCGCTGGTAATGACCACAGTGTATACAAAAATAACCACTTGTGGCGAGATTCGCCACTTTTTCTTGCGGTCTGCGGTCGCGCTGTATACACAGATTCGAACGGAACCCGGCAGTCTCAGCCACCGGACGTGGGAGTCAGCGGCCGCTCCACCGGTATTCGTTCTCCGGCCGGCCGGGCGTTCCGTAGCGGGCTGTCCTGGACACAGTTCCGGCGTCGGCCAAGTACTCAAGGTAGCGGCGCGCGGTGACCCGTGACATGCCCAGTGCATCCATGACTTCAGTGGCGGAGACAGCACCCTGCTGCAGCTTCATGAACTCCTGGACGGACGCCAGAGTGGACACCGAGAGCCCCTTGGGGAGGGGCAGTTCAGATGGTGCCCGCAGGCTCGCGAACGCCTGGTCCACGTCCGTCTGGGAAGCCCCTGCCTTCCCATGGCCGCCCTGCGGACCGGCCAGCTGCTGCCGGAACTGCTGGTAGCTTGCCAGCTTGTCCGCGAAGGTGGCATAGGTGAAGGGCTTGATCAAATACTGGACAACGCCGATGGCAACTGCGCTGCGCACAATCGCAAGTTCGCGGACCGCCGTGATGGCGATGATGTCCGCCAGGATTCCTGCCGACCTCATCCGCCGGGCGATATCCAAGCCGTGGAGGTCGGGCAGGTTCATGTCCAGCAGGACAAGTTCCACTGGCTTTCCCGCGGCCGTGAACTCGCTGAGCAGCCGCAGGGCGGACTGGCCGTCCGGGGCGGTGCCGGCGAGCTCGAAGCCCGGCAGCCGCCCCACGTATGCTGCATGCGCGGCGGCCGCGATGGCCTCGTCCTCAACAACGAGGACCCGGATGTTGCTCACTGTTTGTGCTCCTTCTGTGCTGGCACCGCTGCGGGGAGGAACACTTCGAACTTGGCGCCGCGCCGTCCATTGATGGTCAGGCTGCCGCCCAGGCGCTGCACCGCCTGCCGCACCAGGGCGAGCCCGACGCCCCGGCCGCCGGGGCCCGCCGGCTTGGTGCTGAACCCGTGCCGGAGGATGTTCTCCGCCGCGGCCTGGTCAATACCGGGCCCGGAATCGTGGACCGTGATGTCCAGTCCTTCCTCATCGGACTCCACCGTGAGCTCCACCCGCCGCGGCGGCGGGCCGTCCGCGGCAGCATCCATGGCGTTGTCCAGCAGGTTACCAAGGATGGTCACCAGGTCCTGGACGGCAATTCCTGCCACACTTGCTGAGCCGAGCGCGGCCACATCCAACTGCACGCCGCGTTCGTGGGCTTCGGCCACCTTGCCCATCACCAGCGCTCCAAGCACGGGTTCGTCCACGGAGCTGACCATGTCATCCGTCAGCTGCTGGCTGAGCTCCAGGTCCTTTGTCGCGAAGGCCAGGGCCTCCTGGGTGCGGCCCAGTTCCAGCAGTGAAAGCATGGTGTGCAGCCGGTTGGCGTGCTCGTGCGTCTGGGCGCGGAGGGCATCGGAGAGCGTGCGCATTGTTTCCAGCTCGCTGCCGAGGGCTTCGATTTCGGTGCGGTCCCGCAGCGTTGCCACGGTGCCGTAAACAGGGGTTTTTGCGCGGCTTCCCGGGGACTCGGGCCCCTTGGCGGGTCCTTGGTTCACCACCAGGATGCGGGAACCGGTCAGGAGGATCTCGTCCTTGGCGCTGCGCCCTGACTCGAACAGGGCCCGCAGTCCCTCCTCGAGCGGCAGGTCGGCCAGCGACGGCGGCCGGGTGGGGTCCTTGCTGCCAGGACGGTCCAGGCCGAGCAGCTCGGCCGCCGGGTCGTTGTACATCACTACGCGGCCTTTTGTGTCGATGAGGATCAGTCCCTCCCGCACGGAATGCAGCACCGATTCGTAGTAGGCGAAAAGTTGGGCCAGCTGCTCCGGCCCCCACCCCCGCGTGACGCCGCGGAGATAACGCCCCAGCAGCCACGATGCCAGCGAGCCTCCCACCAGCAGGGCAAGGCCGATGGCCAGTAGCGCGGGCAGGCGCCCGGCGAAGGCAACATCGACTGTGCGCACGGTGACGCCCACAGACACCATCGCCTTCACCGCCCCCGTTCCATCCTTAGCGGGAACAATGGTGCGCACCGAGGGGCCAAGGGTTCCTGCGACAACCTCGGTGAAGGCCTCGCCCCGAAGCGCGGCGTCGATGGAGCCGATATAGGGCCGGCCGAGTTCCTCGTCGCGGGGATGCGTCCACCGCGTCCGGTCCGGGGCCATGATGGTGATGAAGTCGACGCCGGTCGCCGCCATGACGTCCTTGGCGTAGGGCTGAAGGATGGGGGAAGGGTCGCGGGAAGCGGCGGCTTGCAACACCAGCGGGCTGGCCGCGATGGAAGCCGCAATCCCGGCCATCCGCTGCCCCGCTTCGTTATAGGTGCGGTCGCGGGCGTCCACATAAGTGGCCGTTCCAACGATGGCGATGAACGCAACCACAATCAGCAGGTTAGCCACGAAGAGCCTTCGGGCGATACTCCAGCGGTGGATCATCTGTACCTCCCACGACCAATATGAACGCAACGGTGAGCTGGGTCACCACGTGCCCAATGATGGATATCACACCGGAGGACGTGTCGAGCCCAGAGACTGTGCCGCAGCGTCTATCAGATTATCCAAAGGAGACACATCATGGCTTCTCAACGAGGAGAGTCGCTTGACACCGTGAAGACGCGGCGCAAGGGCATCGACAAATCGCACTACCTCTACATCGCCGTTATCGCCGCCGTCATCCTCGGCGCGGTGGTGGGCCTGATGTTCCCCGAGGTTGGTAAATCCCTCAAGCCGCTCGGCGACGGGTTCATCAAGCTCATCAAGATGATGATCGCACCGATCATTTTCTGCACCATCGTCCTCGGCATCGGCTCCATCGCGAAGGCCGCAACAGTGGGCAAGGTGGGCGGCCTGGCACTGGGATACTTCGTGCTCATGTCTACCTTCGCACTTGGCATCGGCCTGGTGGTGGGCAACCTGATCCACCCGGGCGAAGGTTTGAAGCTGGCCGCCTACGACCCCAATAAGAAGGCGGAAGTAGACAGCACCGTTGCCTTCCTCCTGGGCATCATCCCGGGGGATATTCCGGTCCTGCCCACTCTGTTTGCCGCTATCCTCGTTGGCTTCGCACTGCAGAAGATGGGCCCGCAGGGCGCACCGATCCTCAAGGCTATCGGCCACGGCCAGGTCCTGGTGTTCCGCATCCTGATCATGATCATGTGGCTTGCCCCCGTGGGCGCCTTCGGTGCCATCGCCGCCGTCGTGGGTGCTACCGGCTTCCAGGCTATTGTCAGCATGTTCACCCTGATGGCCGCCTTCTACATCACCTGCGCCCTGTTCATCGTCATCATCCTGGGCGGAATCCTGAAGGTTGTCTCCGGCGTCAACATCTTCAAGCTGATGAAGTACCTGGGCCGCGAATACCTCCTGATCTTCTCCACGTCCTCCTCCGAGGCAGCCCTGCCCCGCCTGATCGCCAAGATGGAACACCTCGGCGTCTCCAAGCCCGTTGTTGGCGTCACGGTACCCACCGGCTACTCCTTCAACCTTGACGGCACGGCCATTTACCTCACCATGGCCTCCCTGTTCGTTGCCAACGCCATGGGGGACCCCGCTGGACCTCGGCGCCCAGGTCTCCCTGCTGGTCTTTATGATCATCGCCTCCAAGGGCGCCGCCGGTGTCACCGGCGCCGGCCTGGCCACCCTCGCCGCGGGCCTGCAGGCACACAAGCCTGAACTGCTGGGCGGTGTGGGCATGATCGTCGGCATCGACCGCTTCATGTCCGAGGCCCGCGCCTTGACCAACTTCACCGGCAACGCCGTGGCCACCATCCTGATCGGCACCTGGGTCAAGGAGATCGACGGCGGCCAGGTGGACCAGGTCCTCTCGGGTGAACTGCCCTTCGATGAGCAGACCATGATTGCCGGCCATGCAGCCCCGGCAGTCGCCGAAACCGAGGCACGGCCGGTTCCGGCGAACGCCTGACCTACAGCGAGGCCCAGCCCCGCAAACGCCCCCGCAGCCCTCGCTGCGGGGGCGTTTGGGTGCCGGGCATAGGCAACCTTCTACTTCAGCTAGAGGGTCAAGGCTCAACATTCGCGGAAAGTCAAGTTGCCTGGAATACCGTGTCGGGCGCTGTAACCTTGGGAAGAAGAAGGAGCGTTGCTGGCCAGCCAGCGGCAGGAAATCAACGTCATCGAAAGTGTGGATAGATACGTGAGCAGCGAACAGGGTTCAGCAACTCTGGAGGGCACGCAATTCGACCTGGAAGACGCGGTAATGGGACCCACGGGGCGGCCCTACCGCGAGTTCCCGGAACCTGCGCCCCTGGCCTCCCACGGTCCGGCACGCGTCATCGCCATGGTCAACCAAAAGGGCGGCGTGGGGAAGACCACATCCACCATCAACCTGGCGGCAGCACTGGCGGAGTACGGCCGCCGCGTGCTCCTGGTCGACTTTGATCCCCAGGGCGCCCTGTCTGCCGGCCTGGGCGTGAATCCGCACGAACTCGACCTCACCGTTTACAACGTCCTGATGGACCGCAAAGTGGATATCCGGGACGCCATTCACCAGACCGGCGTCGAACACGTGGACCTCCTGCCCGCAAACATCGACCTCTCAGCGGCGGAAGTCCAGTTGGTCAACGAGGTGGCCCGCGAGCAGGTCCTTGACCGGGCCCTCAAAAAGGTGGAAGACGATTACGACGTCGTCCTCATCGACTGCCAGCCATCCCTTGGCCTCCTGACTGTTAACGCGCTGACCGCCGCGCACGGTGTGATCATCCCGCTCATCTGCGAGTTCTTTGCCCTCCGCGCTGTGGCGCTGCTGGTGGAGACCATCGACAAGGTCCAGGACAGGCTTAACCCGCGCCTGCAGGTGGATGGTGTGCTGGCCACCATGTACGACGCCCGGACGCTGCACAGTCGCGAGGTCATCACCCGTTTGGTGGAGGCCTTTGGCGACAAAGTCTTCGAGACCGTCATCAAGCGCTCCATCAAGTTCGCCGACGCCACCGTCGCCGCGGAGCCCATCACCAGCTATGCGGGCAACCACGTGGGCGCTGATGCGTACCGCAGGCTGGCCAAAGAACTGATTTCGCGCGGCGGCGCACCCTAGCCACGCCGTGGCCGAATCCAAGCCCGGCTTCGAGGTACGGCTGGCCAATTTCACAGGTCCCTTTGACCTCCTGCTCGGACTGATTGCCAAGCATCAGCTGGACATCACCGAGGTAGCCATAGCTACGGTGACCGACGAATTCATCAAGTACATCCGTAACCTGCAGAAGCTGGGTGAGGAGTGGGCCCTGGATGAGGCCAGCGAGTTCCTGGTCATCGCCGCCACGCTGCTGGACCTCAAAGCCGCCCGCCTCCTTCCCGCCGGGGAGGTCGAGAACGATGAAGACATCGCGCTGCTCGAAGCCAAGGACCTGCTCTTCGCCCGGCTGCTCCAGTACAAGGCCTTCAAACACGTGGCAGGTCTCCTGGGCGAAACCCTGCACCAGGAGGCCATGCGCTTTCCGCGGCAGGTGGCGCTGGAGGGACACTTCGCGGCCATGCTTCCCGAGCTCGTCTGGAAGCACACTCCCGAACAGTTTGCCCGCCTGGCCGAGGCCGCCCTGCAGCCCAAGGCCCCAAAGCCAACCGAGGTGGGCCTTGCGCATCTGCACGGCGGCCATGTCAGCGTAAAGGAGCAGGCAGAAGTAATGGGCCTGCGGCTTCGCATTGAATCGCCGCTGACCTTCCGGGCCCTGATCGCCGATGCTGAATCCACGCTGGTGGTGGTTGCAAGGTTCCTTGCCCTCCTTGAGCTGTTCCGGGACAAGGCTGTTTCATTCGACCAGCTCTTGCCGCTGGGGGACCTGGCAGTGCATTGGATTGCCGGGAACGGGGAATGGTCGGCGGAAAACCTGAGCGAAGAATTCGAGGAGCAGTTGTGACTGAGCAGGCAACCCAAGCTGACACCCAGGGGGAGCCGGGCGTCGAAAGCCTCCCCGGCGGGGCCAAAGCCGCCCTCGAGGCGGTGCTCATGGTCATAGACGAGCCCGCCACGGAGGAAGAACTGGCGGCAGGGCTCGAACTTCCCGTTGCCGCCGTCGCTGCCCTGCTCGCAGAACTCCAGCGGGATTATAGCGGCTATACTGTTAAAGCCCCGGATATGGATCAAGCCAGTGGAACTGGTTTTGGCTCCAGCCCCCGGGGTTTTGAATTGCGGAAGGTCGCCGGTGGCTGGCGGATCTACTCCCGTGCCGAGTTCGCCCACATCGTGGGCAAATATGTGCTGGAGGGCCAAACAGCCAGGCTTACCCAGGCCGCCCTGGAAACGCTCGCGGTCATTGCATACCGCCAGCCGGTCTCCAGGGCCAGGGTGTCCGCAATCAGGGGAGTCAATGTTGATTCCGTCGTACGGACGCTCGCCCAGCGCGGACTGATCGAGGACTCGGGAACGGATCCCGAGTCCGGCGCCATCCTCTACCGGACCACCTCATATTTTCTGGAGCGGATGGGAATCAGCTCGGTGGCTGAGCTGCCGCAGCTGTCCCCGCACCTTCCGGGGCTGGACGGCATCGCGGAGTTCTACGACACCGAAGGAATATAGCCGGGGCACCACTCCGGCTGCACGCAAGAGTACTTACAAGCGCAGATAATTTCTGCACGGCTGGCTAGGGTTGTCCTTGGACACCTTTCCGGTCAATATATCGAAGGACGGGTCATGACACAGGCGGGACGCCAGGGTTCACCACGTAACAGTTCGGGACGTAACGGTTCGGAACGCAACGCATCACAGCGCAACACCTCCCAGGGAGGCAACCCGGGCGGCGGCTTCCGGGGCGGCGCCGCCAAGCGCGGCGGCGGATTCGGCAGCGACCGCCCGCAGCGCGCACCCAAGCCGCGCGAGGAGCGCTTCATCGATCCGGACGAGGCCGCCGCCGGCACCCAGCCAGGCCGCGGAGCCGCGGAACCCAGATCCGCCAAGCCTTCCTCGCGGAAGCCTGCCGCCCGCAAGCCAGGCGCCAAGAAAGCACCCGGAACGCCGGGTGCCCTCAAGCCAAAGCCACGTACCGGCGCCCCGGGAGCCGCAGCTTCCCGTGCTTTCGGCAGCGAACGCTTCGGCCAGAACCTGGGCCCGGTCCGCCGGCCTTCACGTAAAAAGGGCCCGCGCGGCGAGGTTCCCCAGTCGGAACTGCATGATGCCGACGGCGTCCGCCTGCAGAAGGTCATGGCCTCCGCAGGGGTAGCGTCACGGCGCGTCTGCGAGGAGATGATTGCCGAGGGCCGGGTGGAAGTGGACGGCCAGGTCGTCACTGAGCTGGGTGTCCGCATCGACCCGAAAACCGCCGTCATCCACGTTGACGGACTCCGGATCCAGCTGGACGAGAACCTGGTGTACATGGTGTTCAACAAGCCCAAGGGTGTTGTTTCCACCATGGAGGATCCCGAGGGCCGGCCCTGCATCAGCGACTTCCTGCGCAACCAGCAGGGGGAACGCCTGTTCCATGTGGGCCGGCTCGACGTCGCCACCGAGGGGCTGCTGCTGCTGACCAACGACGGCGAACTCGCCAACCGCCTGACGCACCCCTCCTACGAGGTGCCCAAGACGTACCTGGTACAGGTCCGGGGCCCCTTCCCACAAGGCATCGGTGCCAAGCTCAAGGAAGGCGTGGAACTGGAGGACGGCTTCGCTTCGGTGGATTCCTTCCGGCTCGTTGACTCCACTCCGGGCCACGTCCTGATCGAGGTAGTGCTGCACTCCGGCAAGAACCGCATCGTCCGCCGCCTGTTCGATGCCGTCGGATTCCCAGTCCTGCGGCTGGTCCGCGTCAAGGTGGGTCCCATCGGTCTGGGTGACCAGCGCCAGGGAAGCATCCGCAACCTCGGCAAGCAGGAAGTCGGCCACCTGCTGGCATCCGTAGGGCTCTGAGGCATGTCCGCTTTCCACAGCCAGGGCCGCGGGCACCTGGACGGTCCGGTGGTGGTCATCGGTACGGGGCTGCTGGGCACCAGCATTGGGCTGGGTTTGCGCGGCCGGGGCGTGCCGGTTTTCCTCTCTGACCCTTCGCCCACCAACCAGGCTGTAGCGGTGGATATTGGCGCAGGCCAGCCCCTGACCGGGCTTGCCGGCGCTGCACCCCAGCTGGTGGTGGTGGCTGCCCCGCCGGACGTCACGGCAGATGTTGTGGCCAAAGCGCTGGTGGACTACCCGGAGTCCGTGGTGGTTGACATCGCAAGTGTCAAGGCCGGGATCCTCTCGGCGCTGCGCAGCCGCGGTGTGGACCTTTCCCGCTACGTGGGCACACACCCCATGGCCGGGCGGGAAAAGTCCGGGCCGGTCGCAGCCCGCGGGGAGCTCTTCACCTCGATGCCCTGGGTGGTATGCCCCTCAGAGGAATCGTCCGGGGCGGCCCTGCAGACCGCCCGCGCACTGGCCACGGACCTCGGAGCAGTTGTTTCCCAGTTCACTGCAGACGAACACGACGAAGCTGTGGCCCTGGTGTCGCACCTGCCCCAGGTCATGTCATCGCTGTTGGCCAGCCGGCTGCAGGGAACACCGCTGCACGCGTTGTCCCTTGCGGGCAACGGATTGCGGGACGTTACCCGGATAGCAGCCAGCGATCCAGCACTCTGGGTCCAGATCCTGGGCGGCAACGCGGCGAAGGTGGTCGAGATCCTCTACGGCGTGCGGGAGGACCTCAACCGCCTGATCGGCACGCTCGAAGAGCCAACTGCCCCGGGTGCCAGGCTTGACCTCGCACAGCTGATGAGCGAAGGCAACGCCGGCCAGGCCCGGATTCCCGGCAAGCACGGCGGGCCTCCCCAGGCGTATTCGTGGCTTACCGTCCTGGTGGACGATACACCGGGCCAGATAGCCCGGCTCCTCACCGAGATTGGTGAAATCGGCGTCAACCTGGAGGACCTGCGCCTGGACCACTCGTCGGGCCAAAACGTAGGTATGGTGGAAATCTCCGTGTTGCCGAACAAGCATGACCACCTGATCGAAGCACTCAACGACCGCGGATGGCGGGTACTCCAGTAATGACACAAGAACTTCTTGACACCCTGCCCGCCCTGCGCGTCGGCAGGCCGCTGGTGGTTGCCATCGACGGGCCCTCAGGCTCCGGCAAGTCCAGCGTCAGCAAGGAAGTAGCCCGCAGGCTCCGGCTTGCCTACCTGGACACCGGCGCGATGTACCGGGCACTTACCTGGTACTGCGTCACCAAGGGCATTGACCTGGAGGACGGTGCGGCGGTGGAGCAGGCGTCCCGCGACCTGGTCCTGGACATGAGCACCGGCCCGCAGGAGGAATACGTCCGCGTGGACGGGGTTGACGTCACAGACGCCATCCGTGAACCTGCCATCTCCTCAGCAGTCAGTGCCGTGGCCACAACCCTTGGGGCCAGGACCGAGCTCATCCGGCGGCAGCGCGAATTGATTGACAAGCACCACCGCCGGATGGTGGTGGAAGGCAGGGACATCACCACCGTCGTCGCGCCCGGCGCGGAAGTGCGGATGCTGCTCACGGCCAGCGAGGAAGCACGGCTGCGCCGGCGCGGAATCCAGCTCGGCGGCACCCAGAACGCCGAGCAGCTGGCGGCACAGGTGACCCACCGCGACGCCAAGGACTCCACGGTGGTCAACTTCACGCAGGCCGCTTCCGGCGTAGTCACCCTCGATTCCTCCGACCTGGACTTCGACCAGACGGTAGCCGCAGCCCTCGTGATTGTGACCAAGGTCCTGAACCGTGACTGAGCCCACCGTGGTCAAGCCCAGGCTGGAGATCCCGTCCGGCTGGACAGTGGCCTGGAGCAGGCCCGTTGGGTGGGTCCTGGACCATCTGGTCTACCGGACTTCCGTCACCGGCCGCGACAATGTTCCCACCGGCGGCCCGGTGATTTTTGCGGGCAACCACATCAGCTTCCTGGACGGGCCGGTGATGTTCGGGGCGTCACCGCGCCCCATGCACATCCTGGTGAAACAGGAGATGTTCAAGGGCTTCCTGGGCGGGGTGCTCACCGCATCCGGGCAAATGCCCGTGGACCGGGCGGGCGACCGTGCGGCGCTTCAGCGCTGCAAGGACCTGCTCGACGCCGGCCGTTGCGTCGGGATTCTTCCCCGAAGGGACCCGGGGGAGCGGGGCAGCCGCGGACATCAACGGCGGCGTAGCCTGGCTGGCGCTGAACTCCGGAGCTCCGGTAGTGCCCGTGGCCATCCTGGGCACCCGCAAGGGGGACGAGCACGTGGATTCAGTGCCGCGGCCGGGCAGGCGCTTCCACGTCCGCTTCGGAAATGCGCTGACGCTGACCCGCAGGGCAGGGGAAAGCGGCCGTGCTTCAATGGACAGGGCGGCGCTGGAGATCCGGGCCGCGTTGTCAGGGCACGTGCAGGATTCCATTCAGCTCACGGGGCAGCCTCTGCCGGATGCAGATTTTTCCAAAGACTTCACAGCAGTAGCCGGGACGCCGGCAGATGACCACTAAGGACAACGCAATGAGCGACACAACCCAAACTTCCGGCCAGTCCGGCGCCGGCGACGACGAGTACATTCCCTCGGGCACCGACCAGGTGGCGGAGCGGCTGGCGGCAATTGACGACGACGAGGCCGAGCTCCGTGCCGCGTCCCTCCGGGCGGGCCTGGAGGACTACGACCTTGACGAGGACGACGCCGCGCTGCTCAGCGGCGAGTACGACGACGAGGACTATGACGGGCCGGTCAAGCTGGACCCCGTCCTGGCGATCATCGGGCGCCCCAACGTGGGCAAGTCCACCCTGGTCAACCGCATCCTTGGCCGCCGCGAAGCGGTAGTGGAGGACACCCCGGGTGTGACCCGTGACCGCGTGATGTACTCGGCCAGCTGGAACGGCCGCAACTTCACCCTGGTGGACACCGGTGGCTGGGAACACGACGCCCGCGGCATCCACGCCCGCGTGGCTGAGCAGGCCGAGATGGCCGTCGAGCTTGCGGACGCAGTCCTCTTCGTCGTTGACTCCGCGGTGGGTGCCACCGCCACTGACGAAGGCGTGATGAAGATGCTGCGCCGCAGCAAGAAGCCCGTCATCATGGTGGCCAACAAGGTGGACGACTTTGCCCAGGAGGCAGACTCCGCTGCGTTGTGGGGACTCGGCTTCGGCGAGCCCTACCCCGTCTCCGCACTGCACGGCCGGGGCGTGGCCGACCTGCTTGACCACGTGATGGATACGCTTCCAGAGTTTTCCACCATCGAAGGCCTGGAACGTTCCGGCGGGCCACGCCGCATCGCGCTGATCGGCCGCCCCAACGTGGGCAAGTCGTCCCTGCTGAACAAGCTGGCCGGTACCGAACGTGTGGTGGTGGACAACACCGCCGGCACCACCCGTGACCCCGTGGATGAATTCATTGAGCTCGGCGGCCGCACCTGGCGCTTTGTGGACACGGCAGGCATCCGCCGCCGCCAGCACATGGCCCAGGGCGCGGACTACTACGCCTCCCTGCGGACGCAGGCCGCGCTCGAGAAGGCGGAGGTCGCCGTCGTGCTCCTCGCCGTGGACGAGGTCCTCAGCGAGCAGGACGTCCGGATCCTGCAGCTCGCCATTGAATCGGGCCGCGCCATGGTGCTTGCCTTCAACAAGTGGGACCTGCTCGACGACGAACGCCGGCGCTACCTCGAACGCGAAATTGAGCAGGACCTGGCCCACGTGGAGTGGGCGCCCCGCGTCAACATCTCGGCCAAGACCGGGTGGCACAAGGACCGCCTCGTTCCGGCCCTGGACCTGGCACTCGAAAACTGGGACAAGCGCATTGCCACCGGCCGCCTGAACGCCTTCCTCGGAGAGCTCGTGGCCGCACACCCGCACCCCGTCCGGGGCGGAAAGCAGCCGCGCATCCTCTTCGGCACCCAGGCCTCAAGCAGGCCGCCGAAGTTCGTGCTGTTCACTACCGGATTCCTGGACCCTGGATACCGACGCTTCATCACACGCCGGCTGCGGGAAACCTTCGGCTTCGAGGGCACCCCGATCGAGGTCAACATGCGCGTCCGGGAAAAGCGCGGCAAGAAGCGTTAATTCCGACACACAAGGGCCTCGAAACACGGAAAGTGTCACAGGCACCCTCCGGAATCGTGTAAGCTCTTCTAGGTGGTTCGGCCGGACTGCTGGTGGAATTCTGCAGGTTAGCCTGCGAATGAAACGCAGCGGAGAACGGCGGAACTAACGGGCTGTAGCGCAGCTTGGTAGCGCACTTGACTGGGGGTCAAGGGGTCGCAGGTTCAAATCCTGTCAGCCCGACCATAAAGGCCGGAGCCACGCGGAAACGCGTGGCTCCGGCCTTTTTCTTGTTTCCGGTCCATCTGGCCGGGGCGGTGACTAGTGGCAGTAGTTGGGCCTACCTACTTCAGGAACTTCGACGTCCTGCGGTCAGCAAGGATCTTGCCCTTCGTCTGGCACGTGGGGCAGTACTGAAGGGCCGTATCGGCGAAGGAAACTTCCCGCACGGTGTCTCCGCACACCGGGCACGGCTCGCCGGTCCGGGCGTGGACCCGCATGTGGCTGCGTTTGACGTCCTTCAGGTCCTTGGGCGGCTTGCCGCTGGCCTCGGCCAGTGCCGTCCCCAGTACGCCGTGGATGGAATCGTAAAGGACCTGCACTGTTTCGCGGTCCAGTGACCTGGCGGTGGCAAAGGGCGAGATCCGCGCGGCGTGCAGGATCTCGTCACTGTACGCATTGCCGATGCCTGCGATCACGCTCTGGCTCCTCAGGAGGCCCTTGATCTGCTGGGAACTGCCAGCGAGGATCTCGGCCAGCATGTCGGCGTCGAACGCCTCGGTGAAGGGATCCGGCCCGAGCGTGGCGATGCCCGGCACGTCCTGGGGATCCCGCACCACATAGACGGCCAGGCTCTTTTTGGTACCGGCCTCCGTAAGGTCGATGCCGCGCGGCCCGTCCGGGCCGGTGAAAGCAAAGCGCGCCGCGATGTGGCCCTTGCCCATCCGCAGTTGGGCGTCGGTGGGGGAGTCCGTGAAGCGCACCCAGCCCGCCCTTGCCAGATGGAACACCAGCGAAATTCCTCCGGTGTCGATGCTGACGAACTTGCCGAAGCGCCGCACGCCGGTCACCGTCCTGCCTTCCAAGGCGTTGAAGGGCGGATCGGCGGTCTTGAGGACAGCGAAGGAAACGATCTGCACTTTGGTCACCGAGGTTCCCTGCAGATGCTCGTCAAGAAATTCAGCCAGGCCGGCCACCTCGGGAAGTTCGGGCATTGGTTACCCTGCGGCTTCCCGGCGACCCGGAAGGGTGCATACGGTCATGGGTCCCATCTTGTCAGAATCCCCGGCGAACGCCCCGGCAGTTGTGCCTATACTTTCAGCGGCGGCCCTTTTGGCCCCGCTGACACTGGTGTTCGTACCCCATGAAAGGCCCCTGATGAGCAACATTCCCGAAGACCTGTCCTACACCGCCGAACATGAGTGGATTTCTGCTCCCAACGCCGACGGGGTGGTGCGGGTGGGCATCACCGACTTCGCCCAGGACGCACTGGGCGATGTGGTGTACGCCCAGATGCCGGAAGTGGGCACCAGGATTACGGCGAACGAAGTTGTGGGTGAAGTCGAATCCACCAAGAGCGTCAGCGACATCTACGCGCCGGTCACCGGTGAGGTAGTGGCCCGCAATGAGTCCCTCGACACGGATTCTGCGCTGATTAACACTGATCCCTACGGCGACGGCTGGCTCATTGAAGTCAAACTCGCCGAAGCGGACGCCGTTGAGTCGTTGCTCAGTGCATCCGAGTACGAACAACAGGTAGGCTAAAAGCTAACCGGTGAATCCGGTTCGGCCAGCTGTGAGGACAGTACGTCTTCGCACGTCAGCGGCCGGATCGGGCGCCGGTGCAGGACCTGCGAGGCAGGCCTGGACGGCAAATGTTACTTGCAGGCGTGAGAGCTGCAGCGGAAGAGGAGGAATCCATGGCTGGCCACACAAACAACCCTGCCGATGGGGAATACGGCAATGGTGCGGCCAGGGCGTCGGAGACCACCTCAATCCATCTCACCCCGGTGCGCGATGAGCCTACGATTGCACCAAAACTTTCCTCGGACGAGCGCAGCTCGGTGGAGGCACTGCCGGCCGGCTCCGCCCTCCTGGTTGCGCACAGCGGCCCCAACGCCGGTGCCCGCTTCCTGCTTGACTCGGATGTCACCACCGCGGGCCGTCACCCCGATGCCGACATCTTCCTGGACGACGTCACGGTCTCCCGCCGGCACGTGGAATTCCGGCGCACCGCGCGGAGCTTCGAGGTGGTGGACAAAAACAGCCTGAACGGCACCTACGTCAACCACGACCGCGTGGACAGCGTCGAGCTGAAGTCCGGCAGTGAAGTCCAGATCGGCAAGTTCCGCCTCACCTTCTACCTGAGCCCTGCCAGCGCTGCAGGCCGCGGCTGATCCGGGGACCGCTGCCTGTGGCAATGGCACAACCGGAACGCCGGGGACCGCAGGTCCTGAACATCGGCGAAGTCCTCGCTCAGCTCAGCGGCGACTTCCCTGGCATGACAGCGTCAAAAATCAGGTTCCTCGAGGAAAAAGGGCTGATTAATCCCCGCCGCACGCCGGCGGGCTACCGGCAGTATTCCGACGGCGATGTGGAGCGGCTGCGTTTTGTGCTGGCTCTGCAGCGGGACCAGTACCTTCCCTTGAAGGTGATCAAGGACTACCTTGACGCCATCGACAGGGGAGAGCGCCCCGAGAACCTGCCGCCCGGCGTCGTGGTGTCCCCGCGCATCGTCTCGGACGAGCTGGCCGTGGAACTGCAGAACCGGGGACGGAAGCTCACCGAAGAGCAGCTCCGCACGGAGTCCGGCGCCAGCGTTTCCCTGCTCCAGGCCCTTCTGAGCTTCGGTCTCGTCAGCCACTCTAACGGGCAATTCGACGAGCACGCTCTCCAGGTGGCCCGGGCCTGCGTACAGCTGGAAAGCCACGGGCTCGAGCCCAGGCACCTCCGGCCCTTTCAGGCAGCTGCCGAAAGGGAGTTCGGCCTGGTGGAACGCGCCGTGGCGCCGCTTGCTTCGCGCAAGGACGCCGCGTCCCAGGCGCGGGCGGCGGAGGCTGCCCGCGAAATCAGCGACCTCTGCCTCAACCTGCACCGTGCTCTGGTGCAGGACCACATCTCACGCATGGACATCTGATGATTGAAGTCGAGATCGTAGGCGTTCGGATCGAACTGCCTTCCAACCAGCCGCTGGTCCTCCTGCGGGAAATGCACGGGGAACGCCACGTGCCCATCTGGATTGGCACCCCTGAAGCCAGCGCAATCGCCCTTGCCCAGCAGGGAGTGGTTCCGCCCAGGCCCATGACGCACGACCTCCTGGTGGATGTGGTCGAGTCGCTGGGCCACTCCGTGGTCAGCGTGAACATCGTGGCAGTGGAGGACAACATCTTCTACGGCCAGCTCCAGTTCGAAAACGGCACCACTGTCAGTTCGCGTGCCTCCGACGCCCTCGCCGTCGCCCTCCGTGCCAAGTGCCGGATTTGGTGCGCGGATTCCGTCATGGACGAAGCCGGCGTCCGGATCACGGAACACGACGAGGGTGAGGACACGGAGCCCGGTCCCACCGTGGACGAAGAGCGTGAGATGCGCCGGTTCCGCGAGTTCCTGGACGACGTGGAACCCGAGGATTTCGACGGCTAAGGTCACATTAAGGTTAAAGTCGAGGATGAAAGTTTCGACACGCCTCTTCGAAGGGCCCAACGTCTTTGACCTTGGGTCTCCGCGGGCCTAACGTCTAAGTATCGAGTTCCCATTGCTTACGGCAGCCGCGCAAGTCACACTGGAAGGTGCGCCCCGCGGAAATTACAGGCATGATCTTCATTCCTGTTGAGGCTGCTGCAGTTCTTCCCGCGGAGCTTATGACAAGGAGGATCCAGGTGAGTCCCAAAGGCGAAGCAGGAGGGCTGAAACAGCCCACGGCTGGTGTTGCTGTGCCCGCAAGCGGTGCTCAGGGCCTCCTGTTCACCGAAGACCTCCCTGTCCTTGACGAAGACGCCGGATACCGGGGTCCCACCGCGTGCAAGGCAGCGGGCATCACATACCGCCAGTTGGATTACTGGGCACGCACCGGACTTGTGGAACCTGCCGTTCGCGGCGCCGCCGGCTCAGGATCCCAGCGGCTGTACGGCTTCCGCGACATCCTCGTCCTCAAGGTGGTCAAGCGCCTGCTGGACACCGGCGTATCACTGCAGCAGATCCGCACCGCGGTAGAACACCTGCGTGAACGCGGTGTGGAGGACCTCGCCCAGATCACGCTGATGAGCGACGGCGCCAGCGTCTACGAGTGCACATCCGCGGATGAAGTCATTGACCTCGTCCAGGGCGGCCAGGGAGTCTTCGGCATCGCCGTCGGCCGCGTCTGGCGAGAGGTGGAAGGCAGCCTGGCGTCGCTTCCGAGCGAACATGCCGCTGAGCAGTCCTTTCCGGACGACGAACTGAGCAAACGGCGGGCAGCCCGCAAGATCAGCTGACGCCTGCGCCACAGCCTGTTGTCAACAGCAGAGGCCGCTCTCCCTGTGGAGAGCGGCCTCTGCTGTTGATGTTGCTTCTCTAGCGTGCCCGGCTGCGCAAGCCGCTTCCTACCGCCATCAGGTTGGCCAGCAGGTCATCGAACAGTGCGGCGGCCGCTTTGGCTGATTCGCCCGGCCAGTGGTGCACCGGGTGGGCGGCGCCCTGGATCTGCTGCCAGTTTGCCTGCTCAGGGATTCGAGGACTCAGGAGGAGTTCTCCGAACATGGACTCCATCTCGGCCAGCCGGTAGCTGTGCTCGGAGGACCCGGACCGCACACGGTTGGCAACGATGCCGGCGGGCGACAAGTTGGGCGCGAACTCCTGGCGGAAGAGCTGGATGGCCCTCATGGTCCGCTCGGTTCCCGCAACGGAGAACAGTCCCGGCTCGGCAACCAGGGCAACCTTGTCGCTCGCTGACCACGCCATTCGGGTCAGGCCGTTGAGGGATGGCGGGCAGTCGATCAGGACCAGCTCGTAGTTCTCCGCGGTGGCCAGTACCGAGGACAGCCGCCGCAGGTCGCGGCGGCTGAGGTCCGGACGGTCATAGATGCCCGTGTAGGCAGAGCCGACGGCGACATCCAGAACCGCCGGACCCGAGCCGTTGGAGTGGGCCTTCGCCGTCCAACTGCTGCCCACAACGTTCTCCGTGAGCTTGGCACGGCGGGGGCTCTTGAGCATCCTTCCGATGTCCAGCTGGTCGCCGGGCTGTACGCCCAGGGCGGTGGTCGCGTCTGCGTGGGGATCAAGATCCACCACCAGCGTGCGGATGCCTGCGGCAAGGGCTGCAGACGCCAATCCTGTGGTGACCGAAGTCTTGCCGACTCCACCCTTGAGGCTGCTGATGCTGACTACTTGCACTTGAGAGACCAAAACCTAACGCCGGATGCCGTGTTGGGAGTAATGTTTGCTCCGGCAGTGCCGAAGCCGGACGGTCCTGCCGCCCTACTCATCATATGTGGATGCGTCGGCGAATCCTGCTTTATCAGGCGTCGGCACGGCACCGAGTATGCTGCCAGGGCGGTTTCCGCCCGGCCCGGCAGAAGGGCTCGGGACATGACGGGGAAATCTGTGACGGTGGCCACAAAGATTTGTGTTTGTCCTTCCAGGTCCTAGACACTGTGACCACTCACCGATCCACCCGCAATGATGCAGGAGAAGTATGTTTTCCAAAGTTCTGGTGGCCAACCGCGGCGAAATCGCGATCAGGGCCTTCCGCGCCGGCTACGAGCTGGGCGCTAAGACCGTTGCTGTATTTCCAAATGAGGACAGGAACTCGATCCACCGCCAGAAAGCGGACGAGGCCTATTTGATTGGCGAAGAGGGCCACCCCGTAAGGGCGTACCTGGACGTTGCGGAAGTGGTGCGGGTAGCAAAGGAGTCCGGTGCCGACGCCATTTACCCCGGATACGGTTTCCTCTCGGAAAATCCAGATCTGGCGCGCGCGGCGAAGGAAGCCGGCATTACCTTTGTTGGTCCGCCGGCTGAGGTGCTGGAACTGGCGGGCAATAAAGTTGCGGCGCTGAAGGCCGCCCGCGACGCCGGTGTTCCCGTTCTCAAGTCCAGCGCGCCCTCCAAGGACCTGGACGAGCTCATCGCGGCCGCCGATGAGATCGGTTTCCCCATTTTTGCCAAAGCCGTGGCCGGCGGCGGCGGGCGCGGCATGCGCCGGGTGGACACCCGCGAGGCGCTGCCGGATGCCCTGCAGTCTGCCATGCGTGAGGCGGACGCTGCCTTCGGCGACCCCACTATGTTCCTCGAGCAGGCCGTACTGCGGCCGCGGCACATCGAAGTGCAGATCCTGGCCGACGCCGAGGGCAACGTGATGCACCTCTTCGAGCGTGACTGCTCCATCCAGCGCCGGCACCAAAAGGTCATTGAAATCGCCCCGGCCCCCAACCTGGACGAAGGCATCCGCCAGGCCCTGTACCGCGACGCCGTTAAGTTCGCCAAGGCCCTGAACTACGTCAATGCCGGCACCGTTGAATTCCTCGTTGACACCGTGGGTGAGCGTGCCGGCCAGCATGTCTTCATCGAGATGAACCCGCGCATCCAGGTGGAGCATACGGTCACCGAGGAAGTCACCGACGTAGACCTCGTGCAGGCGCAAATGCGGATTGCCGCCGGCGAAACGCTTGCTGACCTCGGGCTCTCCCAAGACACCGTAAGGCTGCGGGGCGCCGCGCTGCAGAGCCGCATCACCACCGAGGACCCGGCCAACGGCTTCCGCCCCGACGTTGGAAAGATCACCGGCTACCGGTCCGCTGGCGGAGCAGGCGTACGGCTCGACGGCGGCACTGTCTACTCGGGTGCCGAGATCAGCCCCCACTTCGACTCCATGTTGGTGAAGCTCACCTGCCGCGGCAGGGACTACCCGGCCGCGGTCGCCCGTGCCCGCCGCGCCCTGGCCGAATTCCGTATCCGTGGTGTCTCCACGAACATCTCCTTCCTCCAGGCCGTGCTTGACGACGCCGACTTCATCGCCGGCGACGTCGCCACGAACTTCATTGACGAGCGCCCGCAGCTTCTCAAGGCACGGGTCTCCGCCGACCGCGGAACCAAGCTCCTGACCTGGCTGGCTGAAGTCACGGTCAATAAGCCGAACGGCGAGCTGACCGTGCACTCAAATCCTGCGGCTAAGCTGCCGTCCGTCAAGGACAAACAGGCAGCACCGGGCTCCCGTCAGCGGCTCCTTGAGCTGGGACCCGAGGGCTTTGCCAGGGCGCTTCGCGAACAGAACGCAGTGGCCGTCACGGACACCACGTTCCGGGACGCCCACCAGTCACTCCTGGCCACCCGCGTCCGTACCCGCGACCTCGTGGCGGCCGGCCCCGCAGTGACCGCCCTGATGCCGGAACTGCTCTCCGTTGAGGCCTGGGGTGGAGCCACGTACGACGTCGCCCTCCGGTTCCTGGGTGAAGACCCCTGGGACCGGCTCGCCGCCCTTCGCCAGGCGCTGCCGAACGTTTGCATCCAGATGCTCCTCCGCGGCCGCAACACCGTTGGCTACACGCCCTACCCTGAAGAGGTCACCGAAGCGTTCGTCAACGAGGCCGCGGCAACCGGCATCGACATCTTCCGCATCTTCGATGCCCTGAATGACGTCAGCCAGATGGCACCCGCCATCCGCGCTGTCCGGGCAACAGGCACCGCCGTCGCCGAAGTGGCACTCTGCTACACCGGGGACATGCTGGACCCCGAAGAGAAGCTCTACACGCTGGACTACTACCTGGAGCTGGCGCAGAAAATCGTGGATGCCGGAGCCCACATCCTGGCAATCAAGGATATGGCGGGCCTCCTCCGTCCCGCCGCCGCGGCCAAACTCGTCTCCGCCCTGCGGGAACGTTTCGACCTGCCGGTGCACCTGCACACGCACGACACCGCAGGCGGGCAGCTGGCCACCCTGCTGGCGGCCGTGGACGCCGGTGTTGACGCCGTGGACGTTGCCTCCGCTTCGCTGGCGGGAACCACCAGCCAGCCGTCGGCTTCCGCCCTGGTGGCAGCGCTGGCACACACCCCGCGGGACACCGGCCTCAGCCTTGCTGCAGTCAGCTCGCTGGAACCGTACTGGGAGGCCGTCCGCCGCGTCTACGCGCCGTTCGAGTCCGGACTTCCGGGCCCCACCGGGCGCGTGTACCAGCACGAGATCCCCGGCGGGCAGCTCTCGAACCTCCGCCAGCAGGCGATGGCACTGGGGCTGGGGGAGCGCTTTGAGGCGATCGAGGACATGTACACCGCCGCTGACCGCATCCTCGGCCACCTGGTCAAGGTCACCCCGTCCTCCAAGGTGGTAGGCGACCTGGCCCTGCACCTCGTGGGCCTGAACGCCGATCCGGCGGACTTCAACGAGAACCCCCAGAACTACGACATCCCGGATTCGGTCATCGGATTCCTGTCGGGCGAACTGGGTGACCCTCCGGGAGGCTGGCCCGAGCCCTTCCGCACCAAAGCCCTCCAGGGCCGGAGCGTGAAGGTCCGCGACGTGGAGCTCAGCGCCGAAGACAGCGCCGCCTTGAAGTCCGACTCCAAGACCCGCCAGCACACGCTGAACCGGCTGCTCTTCGACGGACCCACCAAGGACTACCTGAAGAGCGTGGAGACCTACGGCAACATCTCGGTCCTGGACACCCGGGATTACCTTTACGGACTCCAGCGCGGCCAGGAGCACGAGATCCAGCTGGAGAAGGGTGTCCGGCTGATCGCGTCCCTCGAAGCGGTGTCCGAGCCTGACGAAAAGGGCATGCGCACGGTCATGTGCACCCTCAACGGACAGTCCAGGCCCGTGGTGGTCCGCGACCGTTCCGTGGTCAGCAACGTCAAGGCCGCAGAGAAGGCCGACCCCGCCCAGCCCGGCCACGTGGCAGCCCCGTTCGCCGGCGCCGTCACCGTAACCGTCAAGCCCGGCGACACCGTGAACGCGGGAGACACCGTGGCCACCATTGAAGCCATGAAGATGGAAGCGTCCATCACGACGCCGGCTGCCGGCAAGGTTGCCCGGCTCGCCATCTCCTCGGTGGAGCAGGTCCAGGGCGGAGACCTGCTCCTGGTGATCGAGCAGTAACGGATTAACTGATTGAAAAGGAGAGGGTCCCCGGGCGGGGACCCTCTCTTCTCTTTCCCAACGGCGCGGGGAATAGCATGCACAGGATCGGGGCCTGCCGGCCCAGCACCTAAGAGTTACGAGCGCGGTGACGCGTACATCTCTTCGATGACCGTCTCGAAGTCCTTCATCACCTGGGCCCGCTTGACCTTCATGGAGGGGGTCAGGTGCCCGGATGCCTCGGTGAAGTCGGCGGGCACGATCCGGAAGGACTTGATCGCTTCGGCCTGTGACACTGAGGTGTTCGCTGCGGTGATCAGATCCTGGACTGCTGCCTTGACCACGGAGTTGTTGGCCGCGTCCTCGAGGGAGGTGTTTGCGGGGAGGTTGTGGCGCTGCAGCCAGCCGGGCAGGGCCTCCTGGTCCAGGGTAACAAGTGCCCCGATGAAGGGCCTGTTGTCGCCAACCACCAGCACCTGGGAAACCAGGGCATCGGCGCGGATCTGATCCTCAAGGAGCGCCGGGATGACGTTCTTGCCGCCGGCGGTCACGATGATTTCCTTCTTGCGGCCGGTGATCCATACGAAGCCGTCTTCGTCGAGGCGGCCGATGTCGCCGGTGCGGAACCATCCGTCGGCGAACGTCTCCGAGGTAAGGTCCTCCCGCTTGTAGTAGCCGTGCATCACGCAGACGCCCTTGGCTAGGATTTCACCGTCCTCGGCGATTCTGACGGCATTCCCCGGCAGCGGTTTACCGACAGATCCGATCTTGATCAGCGACGGAGTGTTCACGGAGATGGGGGCCGTGGTTTCGGTCAGGCCGTAGCCTTCGAGGACCTGCAGGCCGATGCCCTGGAAGAAGTGGCCCAGGCGTTCACCCAGCGGGCCCCCTCCGGAGACCGCATGGGCAACGTGGCCGCCCATGGCAGCCCGCAGCTTGCTGTACACGAGCTTGTCGAAGAGGGCGTGGCGGAGCTTGAGGCCGAGACCCACCCGCCCGTTCTGGCGCGCCTTTGAGAAGGCGATTGCGGTGTCCGCGGCTTTGTGGAATATGGCGCCCTTGCCGCCGTCCTCTGCCTTGGTCAGCGCCGAGTTGTAGACCTTTTCGAAAACGCGGGGTACGGCGAGGATAAACGTAGGCTCGTAGCTCTGCAGGTCAGCAAGCAGGTTCTTGATGTCCGGGGTGTGGGCCACGGTGGTTCCGGCGGCCATGGCCAGGACGGAGATGAAGCGCGCGAAAACGTGGGCCAGCGGCAGGAACATGATGGTCTTCGCGTTCTCGTGGACGATCTCGCCGATGATGGCCAGGGCGTTGTCCGAGAGTTCCACGAAGTTTCCGTGCGTGAGTTCGCAGCCCTTGGGGCGGCCCGTAGTGCCGGAGGTGTAGATGATGGTGGCGACGTCGTCCAGGTTGGCGGTCGCGCGCCGCGCCTCGAGGTCTGCGTCGCTGACCCCGCGGCCGGCTTCACGGAGGGCATCCAGGCCCTGGCCCTCCAGCTGCCACACGTGCTGGAGCGCTGTGAGGCCCTCAGCATTCACTGCCTGGCGGATCACGTCCTCATGGTGCGCTGCCTCGCCGAAGGCTGCCACCGCCCCCGAGTCACCGAGGTTCCAGGCCACCTGCGAGGGAGAGGAGGTTTCGTAAATCGGAACCGATACTGCTCCCGCAAACCAGATGGCAAAGTCCACCAGGGCCCATTCGTAGCGCGTGCGGGACATGATGCCTACGCGGTCGCCCGCAGCAACGCCGCTTGCCATCAGTCCCTTGGCCAGGACCGAGACATCGGCCAGGAAGTCCGTGGCTCGAATGTCCTGCCAGGCACCGGCGGAATCGAGCCGCGAAAACAGTGCCGGGTTGCTGGGCTTTGCAGCCTGCCGCAAAACCAGATCAGTGATGTTGGTTTCCGGTGGGACAACAACAAGAGGCGGAACACTGAATTCGCGCACTATAGCTCCTTTGATATCCGAAGACCCGCGCAGGGTATGCCTAAAGACTAGTACGGCTGTACCGGGCCGTGCAGTATCTAAAGCTACTGATCAGTAACTTAGCCGTCAATGGTGCCGGGCGGGACATGCGGGGGCGCCCTCCGCTGGCGCCGCAACCGCCCGCCTAGAATGGTTGACTATGTATGCACCGCCCCCCGGCGAACAGGCCGGCCCCTTGCGACGACCAGCTCCGTGGAGGCGGCGCCCGACTACCGGCCGGACCAGGTTGCGTCACGGTGAAGGCTTCCGCGAACACCTGCGCCTCGGGCGCAAGGGCCTCGCCATCGGCATCGACATCGGGGGTACTAAGGTGGCGGCCGGCGTCGTGGACGCCGAAGGCAGGATCCTCAATGAGGCGCGCCGCTCAACGCCGGGCACGGACCCGCGGGCAGTGGAACAGGTCATCGTGGAACTCGTGGAGGAGCTTGGCCGGGGGCACCGGATCTGGTCGGTGGGGATCGGCGCCGCAGGGTGGATGGATCTCGACGGCGGCACGGTGCTTTTCAGCCCGCATCTGGCCTGGCGGAACGAACCGCTCCGGGAAAACCTGCAGCACCTCTTGCGCCGTCCCGTACTGCTTGCGAACGACGCCGATGCCGCAGCGTGGGCCGAATGGCGCTTTGGTGCCGGCCAGGGTGAGGACCGCCTGGTGTGCATCACCCTGGGTACGGGAATCGGCGGGGCCATGGTGATGGACGGGCGGGTCGAGCGCGGCAGGTTTGGCGTAGCCGGCGAGTTCGGCCACCAGATCATCATGCCGGGCGGGCACCGGTGCGAGTGCGGCAACCGGGGGTGCTGGGAGCAGTATGCGTCCGGGAATGCCCTGGGCCGTGAAGCCCGGATCCTGGCGCGGGCCAACTCCCCGGTGGCCCAGGACCTGCTGGCCGCCGTGGGCGGCAACACCGATACCATCACGGGCGCAATCGTCACCGACCTGGCGCTGGCAGGTGACGCCGCTTCCCGTGAACTTATTGATGAAGTAGGCGACTGGCTGGGTTTGGGCCTGGCCAACCTGGCGGCCGCGCTGGATCCCGGCCTGTTCGTTATCGGCGGCGGCCTCTGTTCCGCCGGGGACCTGCTGGTGGAACCTGCCCGAAAGGCATTTTCACGGAACCTCACCGGCCGCGGGTTCCGGCCTGCCGCCGGCATTCAATTGGCGGCCCTGGGCCCGAACGCCGGGCTGATCGGGGCGGCGGATCTCTCCCGGGTGAGCAGCAGGGTACGCGCCTGAGCTACTAACCGGGGGCGGGCGCTAAACGCGTGCGCCGTCGTCGTTCTCGTCTTTTTCCTTCGGAAGCTTCATGATCAGGTAGACCGTTCCCAGCACAAACACGCCCACGATGCCCACCACAGCGAGCAATGGTGCCGAGCGCCAGAACATGGCCGACAGCAACAGCGCTATGGGCCCGCCCACTGCTGCCAGCCAGGCCAGCATGGTCAGCGGATCTGTTCCCGCGAGGCTCGGCGGTTCCTCGGGAATGAAGTCGCCATCGTCCCCGTCCACGTCATAATCGCGTGGCCCGGCAGCTGCGTTGCCGTTCCCGGCGGCGCCGCCTGGGGCTGAATCCTGCCGCTCGGCGGCGGACAGTTCGGTGGGGGCAGCCGCGGCCAGTCCCAGGGGGTCGAAGTCCCGGAACGTGGCGGACCTGCCGGCGGCAGCGGTGGTGCCTTCCGGCGCCTGCGTGCCATCGGCGGTACCGGTACCCGCAGGCCCTGTGGGGGAGCCTGATTCGAGGCGGGCCACGAGATCCAGCCAAACGGCGTCGTCGTGGTTGGCTCCCTGGTCCGATGAGCCCGCGTCAGGCCTGTTCATGGGAAGCCTCCTGGCCGGGCAGTGCTGCTGTTGCGGACACAGGGCCGGCAGCGGAAACCACACTGCGGATAAAGTCCACTGAACCCGCAAAGATTTGTTCGGCGTCGTTGTCCAGAGTGGCAACGTGGTAACTGTTTTCCAGCCTGACCAGCTCCAGGGGAGCATGCGTGAGGCCGCGGCGCAGGGCCGCGATGCTCGAATCGGACACGACATGGTCGACGGTGGAACGGTAGACCTGTACGGGAGCGGTGACCCTGGGCAGGATCCTGATGGTGTCCTTGAACATCTTGTTGAGTTCGTGGGCGGCCGCTACCGGGGTGCGGTTATAGGCACCCTCGTCCATGCCTTCCTTAAGGATGTCGTTCGCGATGGCCGGCGTGCTTTTCATGACCAGCTTCAGGATTCCCGCGAGCGGCGCGCGGGGGTCATCAATGACAAGCCCCGGGTTCACGAGCACCACCCCTGCCACGGGACGCGTGGCGGCGATGCGCAGCGCCAGCGCTCCACCCATGCTGAGGCCGGCTGAAAAGACGTAGTCGCAGTCGGCGTCGAGTTCCAGGTAGGCGTCGTCAAGCGCCCCATGCCACTGCTGCCACGTGGTCCGGGCAAGTTCCTGCCAGCTGGTGCCGTGGCCTGGCAACAGGGGCATGCGGACAGCAAAGCCCGCGGCGGCAAAAGCCTGCGCCCACGTGCGCAGGCCGTGGGGGCTTCCCGTGAACCCGTGCGAGAGGACCACACCGATCCGGGGCCCCCCCACCGTTGAATGCACTGCTGAAGGGGCTGTGGTCCGGACTGGAGGTCATGGGGTCTCCACTGAAGTGTTCTGGCGGGCGATGGCGTAGAAAAAGGCGCCGGACTTGGCAAAGATTTCCGGCGCATCCACGTCCAGCGTAGCCACATGGCCGCTGCTGGCAAGGCTGACCACCTCCGCAAGGTGCATGCCAAGGCGTTTTCTCAGTACCGCAAGCGAGGTGGGCGGGACTACTGCGTCGGTGCGGGACTTGAACACCTGCACGGGAGCGGTGACGAGGGGCAGGCCCCGGACTGCGGCTCCGAACAGCTTCTTCAATTCGTGGACGGCAGCGAGGGGAGTGCGCGAATAGTCGCCGTCTTCAGTGACAACCGCCGTGGGCTGCTCCTCCTGGATGGGGAGGGTGGTCTTCTGAAAGTACTTCAGCACGCCAATGACGCGTACCCGGCGGTCGTAGAAACTCAGGCCGGGGTTGACCACCGAAACGCCCGCCACCTGGTGCCTGGACGCAGTCAGCAGCGCGATGGCTCCGCCCATGGACAAACCCGCGACGAAGCACGTTTCAGTCCGCTCCGAAAGCTCAAGGTAGGCGGTTTCGAAGCTGCCGTACCAGTCGCTCCAGCGTGTCCGGGCGAGCTCGCGCCAGTCCGTCCCGTGCCCGGGCAGCAGCGGCACCGTAACCGCGTATCCCTGGGCAGCGAGGTGTTCCGCCCACGGCAACACACTCAGCGGGCTGCCGGTGAAACCGTGGCAGATTGCCACTCCGATCCGGGCGTTGGCACCATGGCCCGGATAGCTGAAAGCGGCAGGACGGGACGGGATGCTGCTTTCGCTCATGACTCCATCGTGTCACTGTTCCGGGCAAATCTCACTAGAGTAGGGTTGCATTGAACTGCTGGCCAGGCCCGATGCGGGGCTTGGAAGCTGCCTTCCGGAGAGGTTTTGCACGTGTTTTATTGGGTGATGAAAAGGATCTTCCTGGGTCCGGTGCTGAAGCTGCTTTTCCGCCCCTGGGTGAAGGGCCTGGACAACATCCCGGCGGACGGTGCCGCGATCATCGCCTCCAACCACCTCTCATTTTCCGACTCTATTTTTATGCCGTTGATGGTCCGCCGTCCGGTGGTATTCCTGGCCAAGTCGGAGTACTTCACCGGCACCGGGATCAAGGGGAGGCTAACGGCCATGTTCTTCCGGCTCACTAACCAGCTCCCCATGGACCGGTCCGGTGGCGCTGCCTCCGAGGCATCGCTGAGTGCCGGAATGGATGTCCTCTCGCATGGCGGGCTGCTCGGCATCTACCCGGAGGGTACGCGCAGCCCGGATTCCCGCCTTTATCGGGGCAAAGTCGGGGTGGCCAGGCTGGCGCTCAAGGCCGGTGTACCAGTTGTTCCCGTTGCAATGATCGGCACGGACAAGGTACAGCCCATCGGCAAGCGCCTGCCGAACATCCGCCGGATCGGCATGATTTTCGGGGAACCACTGGACTTCAGCAGGTACCACGACCAGGCCGAGGACCGGCTGGTCCAGAGGCAGGTCACAGACGAGATCATGTTCGAGCTGATGCGTCTCTCAGGCCAGGAATACGTGGATGAGTACGCGGCCGTGGTGAAGCTCCGGCTCGCAGGCAAGCCTGTGGATCCGGCAGCAGCCGCAGAACCCCTTGCCACGCCGGCGCCGACTGACGTCAGCCCGGATGCTGATGCAGGTGCCCCAAACGTCCGCGCCGGCCACCAGGCGGCCGACCACGGAGAAGGGCAGGACGACGGCGGGGCTGCCGCCACGGCCTGAGCCGGGCTGGCGGAGGTACGGCAGCCACCCAAAGCGGCCGGCGGCCCGGCGCATGTCTGTGACGCCGTGCCCGGGATGCGTGACGCCGCGGTGTTCCAGGCGCCTGCACGACCGTTAGGCTTAGAAGGTGACTGAGCTATCTGCAAAACCTGCCTTTTCGCTGTCCAGCACCGCCCAGAGCGGAGCGGCCAATTATCCCGGGCTCGATGACTGGCGGGACATGCCCATCTCCCAGCAGCCCAGCTGGCAGGACAGGGACGTGTTCGATGCCTCGGTCAAGGAACTCTCCGTCCTTCCTCCGCTGGTGTTCGCCGGCGAGGTGGATATCCTCCGCGAGCGGCTGGCAGCTGCCGCCCAGGGCAAAGCGTTCCTGCTTCAGGGCGGCGACTGCGCCGAAACCTTCGAAGCCGCCACTGCGGACAAGATCAGCGCACGAGTCAAGACCATCCTCCAGATGGCGGTGGTCCTGACCTACGGCGCCGCGATGCCCGTCATCAAGATGGGCCGTATGGCCGGCCAGTTCGCCAAGCCCCGCTCGTCCAACGATGAAACCCGCGACGGCATCACACTTCCGGCGTACCGCGGCGACATCGTTAACGGCTACGATTTCACGCCCGAATCGCGCGGCCACGACGCAGCACGCATGCTGCGCGCCTACCACACGTCCGCCTCCACGCTGAACCTCATCCGCGCTTTCACCCAGGGCGGCTTCGCGGACCTGCGCTCGGTGCACCAGTGGAACAAGGGCTTCACTGAAAACCCGGCCCACGCTCGCTACGAATCCCTCGCACGGGACATCGACCGTGCCATCAAGTTCATGGATTCCTGCGGCGCGGACTTCGAGGCGCTTAAGCGCGTTGAGTTCTTCGCCAGCCACGAGGCCCTCCTCCTGGACTACGAGCGTGCACTCACCCGCATCGACTCCCGTACCGGATTCCCGTACGACACCTCCGCGCACTTCCTCTGGATCGGGGAACGGACCCGCGAGCTGGACCACGCACACGTCGACTTCCTGTCCCGGGTGCGCAACCCCATCGGCGTTAAGCTGGGCCCGTCCACCACAGGTGATGACGCCCTGCGCCTGATCGACAAGCTGGACCCGGAGCGGGAGCCTGGCCGGCTGACCTTCATCACCCGCATGGGTGCCGGCAACATCCGCGAAAAGCTGCCCGCCGTCGTCGAGAAGGTCACTGCCTCAGGCGCACAGGTGCTCTGGGTCACCGATCCCATGCACGGGAACACCGTAACGTCCCCGAACGGGTACAAGACCCGCAATTTCGACGACGTCATTGACGAAGTGCGAGGCTTCTTCGAGGTGCACCACGCCTTGGGGACAGTCCCCGGCGGCCTGCACGTGGAAATGACCGGCGACGACGTCGCGGAGTGCCTCGGTGGCGCCGACCCGATTGACCAGGAAGCATTCCTGGACCGCTACGAGTCTGTCTGCGACCCCCGGCTCAACCACATGCAGTCGCTCGAAATGGCCTTCCTGGTGGCAGGGGCACTCGCCAAGCATTAATGCCTGCCGGTACCCCGCACTTGGCAGGCACGGGTGCGTGGTGTGGGCGGCCGGGGCCGCCTACACCACGGTCAGTGTGATGACTGATCCTTCCGGTACTTCGGTGTCCACCGGGTCCTGGTCCCGGACCGTGCCGAAGAAGCCGCCAAGAATGTTGTTTACCCGCACTTGGAAGCCCAGGCCTTCGAGGGCACGCTTCGCTTCCGCAGCCTGCTTGCCGATGTAGCTGGGCACTTCCACCATCCTCGGCCCCTTCGAGATGGTCAGGGTCACCGTGCCGCCACGGGTGAGGGTGCCGTTGGCCGGAGACTGGCTGACAACGGCGCCCTCCGGGATGTTCCGGTCGAACACCTCTTCGCGCGCCACGTCCGCCTGCAGGCCGGCCGCCTCGATGGCGTCCCTGGCATCATCCTCTTCCTGGCCCACCACGTTGGGGACCGGGATCGGCTCGGGGCCCTTCGATACCACCAGGTTGACGGGTGTCCCGTGCCGGGCAAGGGTACCGGCGGCAGGATCCTGCGACAGGACAATGCCCGCCGCTACAGCTTCATCAAACTGCCCGGTGACTTTCCCCAAAGCCATTTCCGCGCCGTTCAGCCCGACCTTCGCTTCCTCCAGGGTGCCCCCGGTCAGTCCGGGCAGCGGGAAAAGCTGCGGGCCCTTCGAAACAAACACCGAGACAGGCTGGAACTTCCGGATTTCCGAGCCGGCCGGGGGTTCGGTGCCCACCACAAGCCCGCTGGGCACGTCGTCGTCGAAAACGTCCCTGCTGGTGGACCGGAACCCTGCCTGGCCGAGCAGTTCCTGGGCCTGTGCCACCGTTTTGTTCGCCACGGCAGGGATGGCTGCGGCCGAGCCCGGTCCCATGCCGAAAAACCAGCCGGCCCCCGTTGCCAGCAAGGCTGCGATGAGCAGGATGACCACCCACAGGGCCCCTCGGCGGCGCGGGCTGCCCTCGCGCAGGTTGCGTGCCGGGGTGGCCGCAGCGCGTGCCCGGGCTTTCTGGTTCTCCTTGTCGGCTTTGCGCTGGGCCCGCTTGCTGATGGCCGCTGGCGCCGCCGCAGCCCACCGCGCGTCATCGTCGGAGCCGGGGGGAGTGAGCTTGTATCGAAGACCGGAAGCCGGAGGGCGTTTGTCCTGGCCGGGGCCATGATTAGCCTGGGGCTGGAGCGGGAGGTGCGTGGGTGCCGCAGGCCGGCCAAAGGGCATAACGCTTGTTGGATTGTTGGTACGGGCTATGACCTCGGTGTGGCCCGGGTTTCCGGCGGGGTCCTGGCCGCTGGCTTCCACGGCTGCGGGCGGCTGGAGGTCCAGTTCGCGGTCGCTGAGGTTGGTCCTGATGTGGCGCAGTTCCTGGAGCAGCGCGTTCCCGTCGATGGGGCGGTTCTCCGGATCATTGGCGGTGCACCACTGCACCAGCTCGTCCACCTCTGCTGCCAGGCCGGGCACCAGGGCCGAGGGCGGGCCCACTGTCCCGTTGACGTGCTGGTAGGCCACCTGGATGGGAACTTCACCCGTGAACGGCTGCTGACCGGTCAGCATCTCGTAAAGCATGATTCCCACGGAGTACACGTCGCTGCGGGCGTCAGCGGATCTGCCGAGGACCAGTTCGGGGGAGAGGTATGCAACGGTCCCGAGCAGTACTCCGGTGCTTGTGGAGGTGGTGACCGCGCGCGCCAGTCCGAAGTCGCCGATCTTGATCCTGCCGTCTTCGGCTATCAGGACGTTTTCCGGTTTCACGTCCCGGTGGATGAAACCGGCCGCGTGTGCGGCGCCCAGGCCTTCCACCACCGGCTCAATCAGCTTGAAGGCACGCCTGGGCGGAAGCGCACCCTCGGCCTTGATGACGTCCCGCAGCGTGTGGCCCTTGATGTATTCCATGACCAGATACGCGGTGTGGGCGTCGGTGCCCTGATCCAGCACTCCCACCACGTGGGGGTGGGACAGCCTGGCGGCAGCCTTGGCCTCCCGGCCCAGCCTGCCGAGGAAGCTCTCATCAGCAGAGAGGTGGGGGTGCAGTACCTTCAGGGCAACATCCCGTTCCAGCCGCTGGTCGGTGGCTACGTAGACGGTGGACATCCCGCCGCGCGCCAGCCTGGACCTCACGGCGTACCGGTTGTCCACCAGGGTTCCTACCAGAGGGTCTGACACGTGTTCCTGCACCCTACGATCGTAATCCAGCAATGAAACGGGTCCGAACCCTTACCGGTCCGGACCCGTGCCGATTTCTCCTGCCCGCCCCCGCCGCCGCGCTGCGGATGCGGCGACAGGTGCTAGCTGAAGTTCTTCTGGTGTGCCTTGATGGCCGCGACGTAGGACTTGGTGTCCTCGTACATGCCGTACTTGCTCACGGAGTACTGGCCCTGGTAGTAACCGGCGATGGCCGAATCCCTGTCCTTGCTGGTGGCGAGGAGCTGGCGGATGATCGCCACGCCGGCCGTTGCATTGTCGTAAGGGTCCAGGAGGTTCAGCTTGCGGCCCACCAGATCCGATGCCCACTGGCCGGAGCTGGGAATGACCTGCATGGTTCCGATGGCATTCGCGGGGGATACCGCTCGCTGGTCGAAGCCGGACTCCTGGTGCGCGAAGGCGAGGGCGAGCGAAGGTTGCACGCCCATTGCCCGTGCCGTGTCCGCCACGATTCGGCGCATCTGCTCGCGGGAGGGGACCGGCGAAGCGTTCAGGAGTGCCTTGTTCTTGTTCGCCGAGCTCACCACTGCTGCCGGGTAGCGGAAGCCCAGGAAGGAACTGGGCACCAGCGGCGTAACCGAGGCTGCGGGCTGCGGTGCCCGCTGGCCGGCACCGGGAATGGCCAGCTTGTTGCCCGGATAGATCACCGTGCGCAGGTTCATCCGGTTGGCGGAGAGGAGATCCGAAAGCCGGACCCCGTGGCGGGAGGCGATGGCGGAGAGTGTGTCGCCGGCCTTGACGGTGTACGAGCCGGATGCCGGGGAAGCAGCCGAGGAGTTTGCCAGGGCCGGGGCGGGGGCAGCCGGGGCGGAAGCGGAACCGCCCCCGACTTTGATCTTCTGCCCGGGGTAGATGATGGAACGGACGTTGAGGTTGTTCCAGGAGAGCACGCTTGACAGTCCCACCTTGTGCTTTGCGGCAATGGCCCCAAGCGTGTCGCCCGGCTTCACGGTGTAGGTGGCGCCGCCACCAGCGGAGGAACGGGCTGCGGGAGCAGGCTTCGCGGGCGCCGCGGCGGCGGAACCCGAAAGCCTGATCTTCTGCCCGGGGTAGATGATGGTTTTCGCCTGCAGGTTGTTGAGCTTCAGTACTTGGCTGGTGCTCAACCCGAACCTGCCGGCAACGGCACTGATGGTGTCCCCCCGGGCAATCGTGTACACTGCCGGTGCTGACGGCCGGGCTGGCTGGAAGGCCGCGGGGATGGCCGTGGAGACGGACGACGCCGGAATGACGGCTGCCGTCGCCTGTGCCGCCTGTGCTTTCATGGCGGCGGCGAGGGTGGCCGGCACAGCGCGGGCGGGCGGTTCGGCAACGGCGGGCTGGGCGAGGGCCAAGGATGACAATACGACCGCTGGCAGCGCTGCCGTGGTGGCAGCGATCATGGGCAGACTCGGCTTGGGGGGCTGCTTGGGCGAGCGGGACGTCGTCATATAAAGAATCCTCTTCTCAACTGCGGGCGCGGGCGGGGATGCCGCTGTTGTTCCGATACTACTGTTACTCATGTTGTTACTGTTACGAATGTTATCCATGTGAATCTCTCACGAAATTGCGGCTAGCACAAGAATTCCCACATTTACGGCAAGCAGGAATTTGTGGAGTGTCCGCAGGTCAGGAACGCCTCCGGGAATTTATCGACTAGGCGCGAGGGTACGCACCGTGGCAACCTTGATCCGTGAGTAATGTAGAAAACCTGGTGGGCGAATGGTTGCCCCTGCCCGACGTCGCCCAATTGTTGGATGTTTCCATCACCAAAGTCCATAGTCTGCTTGATGAGCATGCCTTGGCGGCTCTGCGGGTGGGAGAGCGGAACATCCGGTCGGTCCCGGCTGAATTCATTCAGGACGGCCAGGTGGTGGACAGCCTCAAAGGCACCATTGTTGTGCTCGCTGACGCAGGCTACTCTGACGAGGACCTCATTGTCTGGCTTTTCACGCCCGACGAATCACTGCGCGGCCGTCCCATTGACGCCTTGCGGGAGGGCCGCAAAACAGAGATCAGGCGCAGGGCGCAGACCCTGGCGTGGTAGCTGTCGAACTTAGCCCACCGAATCAGGAGGCGCGGCTGACGGTAGCTTCAGCCAGCCTCCGCAACGCGGTTTTCGGCAGTTCGTCAAGGGGAAGTGCCTCGAGGGCATCGAATGCTGCCGCGCCGAATTCGTTGATGAGGACTTCAGTGGCCTGCAGAGCCCCCGATTCTTCGATAATCCGCCGGATTTCAAGAATGTCTTCATCTGCGAGGTCGGGGCTGCCCAGCCTGGCGTCGATGAAGGCGGATTCGGGCCCGGACGCCTGGTCCAGGGCCAGCGCCACCAGCACCGTCCGCTTGCCTTCGCGGAGGTCGTCCCCGGCAGGCTTGCCCGTGGTGAGCGGATCGCCGAAGACGCCCAGCACGTCGTCACGAAGCTGGAAAGCCTCGCCAAGGGGCAAAGCGAAGGCCGAGTAGCCGCGGAGCAGTTCGTTCGAGGCGCCGGCGAGTGCTCCGCCCAGGGCCAGCGGGTGCTCCGTTGAGTACTTGGCTGACTTGAACCTGATGATCGACTGCGCCCTGCTGACGGCGCCCGCGCGGTCCCGAACAGGACCGGCCACTTCCTCCAGGATGTCCAGATACTGGCCAGCCATCACCTCTGCGCGCATGAGGTTGAAGATCAGCCTTGCCCGGCTGCCCGCAGCAGCCCGCTCGCCGATATCCGTGAAAGCTTCTTCACTGAACGAGAGGCAGAGGTCCCCGGCGAGGATTGCGGCTGCCTGCCCGAACCGCTCGCTGTCCAGCGCCCAGCCGCGGGTGCCGTGCAGCTCGCTGAAGCGGCGGTGAACGCTGGGTCCGCCACGCCGGGTGTCCGAACGGTCGATGATGTCATCGTGGATCAGCGCGGCAGCCTGGAACAATTCCAGCGCCGCACCGGCTGTCACTACCTGCTGAGCGGACGGGTCACCGCCGGCGCCCCGCCATCCCCAGTAGCACATGAGCGCACGGAGGCGCTTTCCGCCGGTCACCAGATTGGAGATGGAACCCATGATGGGTTCGATGTCCGGAGAGATGGCGGACATAATGGACTGCCTGGACGTGAGGAAGTCGTTCAGTTCGCCGGCTACTGCCGCAACGAAAGCGGCCTGTTCATTCCTTAGCTGCTCAGCCGCCGTCACTTGGCTGACTCAGCTGCCACGTTGGCGCCGATGGTGAAGGTGACCACACCGGCCGTTTCCACGGCGGAGAGATTGACCGTCTCATTGTCTCCCCGGACGAAGTCCTTCGAAGCGACCGCCCCCACGGCCTCACCGGGGACTGCCTTGAACCCGCGCGCCTCCAGTTTCTTCGTGTAGAAATCCATGACCTTCGCAGTGGGCGAGGTAATGGTGGCAACCAAGGCGGCGGTGGCCGGCGTCGACGCCTTATCGAAGCTGCTGGACACTACGCTCGCGCCCGGCATGAGCGGCAGGAGCTGCTGGGGGAAACCTGCGACGAAGCCACCTACCGTTGCGGAGGTGTTGGGCGAGGCGGAGGGGCTGGCCGAGGCGGTCATGGTTGATTGGACAGTTTCCGGTGCAGATGCCGAGACGGTGGGATCCGGTGTTCCTGTGGGCGTTGGGCTGCAGGCAGCGAGGGCCAGTGCTGCCCCGGCAGCGAAAGCGGCCAGGGCTGCTGGCTTAGGGTTTCCAATGACCGTCACAGGGACATTCCTCCTGGTGTAGATGCCGGATTCAGCCTCCAGTTTAGTCAGTACAAAGCGATAGGATTGCAGCCGTGGCACCTGTTGGGACGAACGAGCCGGCCGGAGCAAGCCTCCGGCGCCGCAGGCGCAACTGCATCATGCACGTGGACATGGACGCCTTTTTCGTAACCGTGGAACTGCGCACGAGGCCCGAGCTCAGGGGCAGGCCCGTCATCGTTGGCTATCCGGCAGAGCGCTCGGTCGTCCTGTCGGCGTCGTACGAAGCCAGGGCGTTCGGCGTCAAGTCGGCCATGCCAATGGCGGTGGCGATGCGCATGTGCCCCCAGGCAGTCATCATCGAGCCCCGGCACAAGGTGTACTACGAGGTTTCCGCCCAGCTGATGGCAATCTTCGAATCGGTCACGGAGTTGGTGGAGCCGCTCAGCGTGGATGAAGCATTCCTGGATGTGAGTGGCGCAATCCGCCGGCTGGGCCCGCCCCGGGTTATCGGTGAGCTGATCCGGAGCAGGGTAGCGGCTGAATTGGGCATCACCGCGTCGGTGGGGATCGCTGAGACGAAGTTTGTGGCAAAAATCGCTTCCACCCGCTGTAAACCTGACGGCCTGCTCCTGATCACGCCTGATGAAACCGTTCCGTACCTCCACAGCCTGCCCGTCGGTGCCCTCTGGGGCGTGGGCGCGAAAACCACCGATGTCCTGGCGAGGATGGGCATCAAGACCGTAGCGGACCTGGCGGCCACTCCGGCCTCCTCCCTCAAGAAGATGCTCGGCGCCACAGGAGTCCACGTACATCAGCTCGCGTGGGGAATAGACCCGCGTCCCGTGACCCCGGTCCGTCTCGAGAAGAGCATCGGGGCTGAAGAAACCTTCGCCGTGGATACCGCCGACGACGCCCTCCTCCACCGGGAGCTGCTGCGGCTCTCGCACCGTACAGCAGAGCGGCTGCGGGGTTCGGGCATGGTGGCCCGGACCATCGCACTGAAGCTGCGGTTCGCGGATTTCTCCACCATCACGCGCAGCAGGACCGTCCAAACGCCCGTGGACAGTGCGCAGCTCATCTATGCGGTGGCGCTGCAGCTCCTGGACTCCGTGGACAGGACGATGACCGTGCGGCTGGTAGGTGTGCGTGCGGAGCAGCTCGAAGAAACCGCGCGCACCTCACTCCAGCTGAGCATCGACCGGAGGGATGACAACTGGCGCGCCGCAGAGCAGGCTGTGGACCAGGTGGCCCGCAAATTCGGCGGTAAGTCGGTTCTTCCTGCCCGCCTCCTGGAACCAGGGAGCGGGCCCGGATAAACCCGGCAGATAAGCGGCGGGGAGGGCGCCGGGAAAGTCATTGCCGTCTTTCAGAACGGCCTTGAACAAACTATCCTTAGAGATACGAAGTTTTTGAGTGACAGGACTTACTACCGGGCTCTCTTGGACATGCTTTCGCTCCGGATTTGTATGCCCGGGTTGCCGTTTACCGCCACAGCAGGCGGGTACGGGAACCACCAGGGCATACCAGACGTTATCCGAGCAGAAGTAGTGGCTGGGACCAGCCCGGACGTTGGCCTACAAAAGGAGGTCGTGATGCCGCTGTCGGAGCACGAACAGAAGCTGCTGGAGCAGCTGGAGAAGCAGCTTCACGAGGATGATCCAAAGTTCGCGAATTCCATGGGGTCGGACCCCGGGCGTTCGTGGTCGACGAGACACGTCGTGATCGGCGTCCTTGGCGCGCTGGCCGGTGTCTTCCTCTTACTGGTGGGCGTCACCCTCCAAAGTATCTTTGTTGGTGTCCTGGGCTTCATTGTGATGGGCGGCGGCGTCTACTTCGCCACGATGCGGAGCAGCTCGTCGGCAGCGAAAGGAACCAAGACCGGTACAGGCAAGGCCGGCAAGCAGCGGAGCTCCTTCATGAGCAGCCTGGAGGAACGCTGGGACGAGAGGCGCAGGGGCGAGCCCTAACTTTCCGGCGTCCACTGAGCCGGACGCCCCCGGCACACCACTTTGCTCCCCCCGGAATGGGCGAGCGCGACCAAAAGACCCGCTTCGGCGGGTCTTTTCGCGTTTAACCCGCCTGCAGCGCCCAGAGCCGTGACCCCTCGATCCCAAGGGTTGCAATCTTCCCCTCCCCGTGGCCCAGGCCGAGCGAAAGTCCTCCACTTCCCACCACCAGCGTATTTCCGCGTCTTTTTGGGCGCACCTTCCCAAAAATTGCCCCGCCCGGCGCGCTTTTCACGTTGACTGTGGTGGAAAGTGGAGTAATGTGGAGGACATAAGAGGGTGGTTGCAACATAGGGGATGTGCAGTTCCTGACATCGGACAGGCGGTGGGCCAGTGTTTCTGGGCACGCATTCGCCACGTCTGGATGAAAAGGGGCGGATCATTCTCCCCGCTAAGTTCCGGGAGGAACTTGCCAGCGGACTGGTTCTCACGAGGGGCCAGGAACGTTGCATCTACGTCTTCAGCGAGAAGGAATTTGCCCGGGTTCACGAGCAAATGCGGGAGGCGCCAATCTCCTCAAAACAGGCGCGGGACTACATCCGCGTCTTTCTCTCTGGAGCCTCTGACGAGGTACCTGACAAGCAGGGGCGCGTGACTATTCCGCCGGCGCTCCGGGAGTACGCAGGGCTCGGGAGGGAACTGGCCGTCATCGGCGCCGGAACCCGCGCCGAGATCTGGGACGCCCAGGCCTGGAATGAGTACCTCGCGGAGAAGGAGACCGCCTTCTCCGAAACCGATGATCCCATTCCGGGCATTCTCTGACCGGAACAGAACAGCGGGCAGTTTTTCTTGGCTGAGATCTCCAGCCGGCCCGTCGGCCGGCCAACCTGGCTCACTTCCCCGGAGCCAGGCGGGCAGGACGATAGGCGCGGATGGGGATCTGGGCCAAGAACCAATCCAGGTGACAACGACGGCGAGAGAGGACGAGGCATGAATGATCAACCGAAGCCCACGTCTGAACGCCATGTGCCGGTCCTTCGGGACCGGTGCATCAATTTGTTGGCTCCCGGATTCGAGGCTGCCAGGAGCCGCGGTGAAACCCCGGTGGCCATCGACGCCACGCTCGGGATGGGCGGCCACTCCGAAGCAATGCTTCAGCGGTTTCCGGACCTCCACCTGATCGGGATCGACCGGGATGAAGAAGCCCTTGCTCTGGCCGGGGAGCGGCTGGCGCCTTTTGAGGCACGGACAGATCTGGTCCACGCCGTCTATGACGAAATAGAAGAAGTCATCGCTGACCTGGGCGTTCCCGAAGTTCACGGAATCCTCATGGACCTGGGTGTTTCCTCACTCCAGCTGGATGAGCGCGAACGGGGATTCGCGTATTCCTTCGACGCGCCGCTGGACATGCGGATGGACACCAGCCGCGGGCAGACGGCCGCCGACGTCGTCAACAACTACAGCGAAGAGGAACTCGTCCGGATCATCCGGAAGTGGGGCGAGGAGAAGTTCGCCGGACGCATCGCGAACAGGATCGTCGCCTCCCGGGCCACCAGGCCCTTCACCACCACGGGCGAGCTGGTGGAGCAAATCCGGGCCGTCGTTCCGGCGGGCGCGGCCAAGTCCGGCGGCCACCCCGCCAAGAGGACATTCCAGGCCCTGCGGATCGAGGTCAACGAGGAGCTCGACGTACTGGAACGTGCTGTTCCCGCAGCCGTGGAGGCCACAGCACTGGGCGGCCGGATTGTAGTCATGTCCTATCACTCGCTGGAGGACAAGATCGTCAAGGCAGTTTTCCAGGCCCGCTCCAAATCCTCCGCCCCACTCGGCTTTCCAGTTGAGCTGGAAGAGCATAAACCCGAACTGAAGACCCTGACCAAAGGCACCGAGGTGCCGACCGCCGTCGAAATCGCCGAAAACCCCCGCGCTGCCTCAGCAAGGCTTCGTGCTGTGGAACGCATCCGAACCAGGAGAGCTTAATGAGCACCGCTGCCGTGAAGAACTTTCCCGTCGTTTCCGGTTCGGCGGCCAAGCAGCTTCCTGCAGGTTCGCCGGCCGGGCCGCGCCGGGGCCGCACTCCTCTGTCCGTCGTCCGGACCCTTCCCCGCAAGCGCCGTGCCCCCTTCGTGGTGCTGTGCTTTGCCATGCTCGCCGTGGCCCTGATCGCCGTTCTCGTCCTGAACATCTCGGTTTCCACGGCGCAGTACCAGTTGGTGGAACTCCGTGCCAGGCAGAGCACGCTGACGAAGCAGAACCAGGACCTTACCCAGCAGGTCCAGAACTTTGAAGCACCCCAGAACCTCGCGGCGCAGGCGACGAAGCTGGGGATGGTGCCTTCCACCGTTAAGGGCCAGATTGACCTGTCCACCCTCTCCGTTACCGGCAAAGCAACCCCGGCTGTAAAGGACGGCGCTGCCGGAGCCGTCATTCCGGCACCTGCTGTGGTCGGCCAGCTCACCGTGGTTCCGCCACCCAGCAAACGGGATCCGCTGGAAGCCCGGAAACCCGTCGAAGAGGCCCCGGCTGCAGCTCCCGCGGCGGCAAAGACGAAACCGGCTCCTGACGCAACACCAACCCGCACTCCGCCGGCATCCGCTCCGGCTGTGCCGCCCGTGGAGCTCCACGGCGGATCGGTACCCGCGCCCCAGCAGAAGGTCCCCGGACAGTAACAGGCGGGTCTGACAGGCAACAAGGTCGAGCAGCAAGGAATATCACGGTGGCGCAGAGGACCGGCAAAGCAAGAAGCGGCAAGGTACCCAACGCCAAGAAGCGACTCCGCCTGGGTCTTGGCATGATGCTGACGCTCCTCCTGGTGGTGGGCGGCAAACTCTTCCTGGTCCAGGGGCTGGACGTCGGAGGAATGGCCGAAGCTGCCTTGAACAGCCGGATGAAGCGGACCGTCCTGCCTGCCGAGAGGGGCAGCATCCTCGACTCCCGCGGAACGGTGCTGGCCAACAGCGTCATCCGCTACAACGTGGTGGTGGACCAGCGGGTGAACACTAAAACCGAAACCTTTAAGCGCCTGGAGACGGTGGACGGCAAAGAGAAGCTGGTGGACGTCAGCCGGGACCAGGGCCTCACGGAGCTGGCCGCCGCCCTCGGCATGGAGCAGGACGCCCTCCGGGACGCTGTAACGGGCCAACAGCCTTACTACATCGTGGCCAAGGACGTGAAGCCGGACATTGAGGACCGCATCTCCAACCTCCAGATCCCCGGCATCGTCACGGAAGGCGTCAGCAAGCGGGTCTATCCCAATGGTTCCGTGGCCGGCGGAATCATCGGGTTCCTGGCCGACGGCACTACCGGCCAGGCCGGCATAGAACAGACCCAGGACGAACTGCTGAAGGGCGCGGACGGCGAACGCCTATTTGAAATCGGCGCAGACGGCCTGCGCATCCCTGTCGGCGTGGACGAGCTGACGTCGCCCCAGGACGGCAAGGACGTCAAGCTCACCCTCAACTCCGACCTGCAGTATTTTGCCCAGCAGGCCATTCAAAGCCAGTCGGACAAGCTCAGCGCCGAGTGGGGCGTCATCATTGTGATGGACGCAAAGACCGGCGACCTGGTAGCAATGGCCGACACCAATTCCCCCGATCCCAACGATCCCGGACGGGTGGCCGCCAAGGACCGCGGCGTCCGCGCGGTCACGGCGGCATACGAGCCCGGCTCCGTTCAAAAAATGATGACCGCGGCGGCCCTCATCGAAGAGGGCAAGGCCAAGCCCCTCGACTCGTTCACCCTTGGCCCCACCTACACGGTGGACGGGCAGACCTTCAGCGACTCATTCGCCCACGGAACCGAGGAGCGAACCCTGGCGGGCATCCTGGGCTATTCGATGAACACCGGCACCGTCATGGCCGGCCAGCGCCTCAGCAAGGAACAGCGGTACGACTGGCTCAAGAGATTCGGCATCGGCGAGGCGCCGGATATCGGGCTGCCGGCAACGGCGTCCGGCATCCTCACGCCGTGGCAGCAGTGGGACGGGCGCCAAGAGTACACAGTACTGTTCGGGCAGGGCGTGTCCCAGTCCACCCTCCAGACCGTGCGGGCGTTCCAGTCCATCGCCAACAACGGGGTGATGCTGCAGCCCAGGCTCATTGATGCCTACGTGTCTCCGGACGGAACGGAGGAAAAGGTGCCCGCCGCACCGCCGCGGCAAACCGTGTCGGAAGAGACGGCGCAGCAGGTCCAGGACATCCTCGAGAGCGCCGTCACCGAAGGGCAGATCAAGGACGCGGCCATCGATGGCTACCGGGTGGGCGCAAAGACAGGCACCTCTGAATCACCGTGCGACGACGGCAAATCCGGGTTCTGCGGCTATACAGCCTCCATGGTGGGTATGGCACCGATGGATGATCCGCGGTTTATTGTGGAGGTGGTACTCCAGCGGCCGAAGGGCAGCATCTATGGGATTACCAACGGGCCGGTCTTCCGGTCGGTCATGAGCCAGGCACTGCGGACCTACAACGTCCAGCCGTCCAAGGGCGAACCGGCCCGGCTGCCCCAGTTCGCCAAGTAGCATCCCGGCAATAGCCGGCCGCACCAGCAGTACCACCGGTTCATCCATGCCGGGCTCGATCCACTAGCACCATCGGAGATTCCTTGTCTGACCTCAATCCGTCCGATAGCCGCGCCGTCCCGGAGGGACCTGCCGGCCAGGGCCGATTCCGCCCGTCAACTGTTGAAGCGGTCCGGCTGGCAAGCATCGGCGACGCCATTGATGTTGCCGTTCCCGGTCCGGCGGCCGGGGTGGAAGTCACCGGAATTTCCCTGAACTCGCGTGCCGTGGAGCCGGGCGACCTTTACGTCGCCCTTCCGGGCGCAGCCCGTCATGGTGCCGATTTCGTTCCGCAGGCCGTCGAAGCGGGAGCCGTCGCCGTCCTCACGGACGACGCAGGCGCCAGGCTGCTGGCGCTGTCCAACGATGTTCCGGTACCCGTGATCATCGTGGACTCGCCCCGCAACGTGGTGGGCCCATTGTCCGCTTTGATCTATCAAAGCCAGCCGGGCGGCGGCCAGCCGCAGCTGTTCGGCGTGACGGGCACCAACGGAAAGACCACCACCACCTATTTCATCAACTCTCTGCTGCGGGCCTTGGGCCGGAAGACCGGGCTGATCGGCACCATCGAGATCCACGCCGGCGGGGACCCCATCCCGAGCCTTCTCACCACCCCCGAATCCACCGACGTGCATGCGCTGCTGGCGCTCATGCGGGAAAGGGGACTGGCGGCTGCCGCCATGGAGGTCTCGTCCCACGCCATCTCCTTCCAGCGGGTGGACGGAGTGCTCTTCGATGTTGTGGGCTTCACCAACCTGACTCAGGATCACCTGGACCTGCACCTCACCATGGACGATTATTTCGCCACCAAGGCGGAGCTTTTTACTCCAGGCCGCGCCCGTGCGGCGGTGGTAACGGTCGACGACGAGTGGGGGCGCCGTCTTGCCGGCGCCACTCAAGTGCCGGTTACCACCCTCGCCACGTCCGCCGGAACCGCTGCCGACTGGACTGTCACGAAGCCGGCCGCGCGCGGGCTTGGCACGGAATTCACCCTCAGCGGCCCGGACGGGGCCAGGCTCACCGTGCACACCGGCCTCCCCGGCAGCTTTAACGTTGCCAACGCCGCGCTGGCGGCAGTGATGGTCCTGGCGGCAGGCGTGGATGCCGGCACGCTGCAGTCAGCATTGGACGAGCACGACCCCTTCACCGTAGCGGTGCCCGGACGTATGCAGCTGGTTTCCGACGAGCCGGCAGCGATCGTCGATTTTGCCCACAATACGGATGCCCTGGCCCGGGCCCTCGAGGCGGTACGCTCACCGCTACCCGGGTCCCGCCTCATTGTCGTTTTTGGTGCCACCGGCCAGCGTGACCAGGGAAAACGCCCCGCAATGGGCGCCATTGCAGCCCGCCTCGCCGATACCGTCATTATCAGCGATGACGACCCCCACGATGAAGACCCGGCTGCCATCCGCGCCGACGTCCTGGCCGGAGCCCGCGAAGCGAAGGAAAAGGACTCCCTCGAGTGTGAAGTCCTGGAGGTTTTCCCCCGCGCCGAAGCAATCCGCCGTGCCGTGGAGCTGGCGCGGCCGGAGGACACCATCCTCGTGGCCGGCCGGGGCCATGAGGTGTGGCAGGAGGTCAAAGGCGTCAACCTTGCCCTGGACGACAGGGTGGAGCTGCGCAGCGCCTTGACAGCCAGGGGATTCAACGTTCTCCAAGACGACCGGATAGAGTCCTAGACCGAGATGATTGCATTTACTGCGGCGGAGATCGCCGAAATCACTAACGGGCGCCTGGACGCCGATCCCGGGATCACGCCCCTTTCGGTGGTCACGGACTCACGCGAATCCACACCGGGTTCGCTCTATGTCGCAAAGCCGGGTGAGCACGCCGACGGCCACGACTACGTGGCAGCCGCCTTCGCAGCAGGCGCCACCCTGGCCCTGGTGGAGCGCCCGGTGTCCGGGCCGGACGGAACCCCCTATCCCTCTGTCCTGGTTCCCGATGCGGTGCTCGCGATGGGCGCGCTGGCGGCCGAAGCCGTGCGCAGGATCCGGGCAGCACGGGCCCGGGAAGGCAGCGAACTCACGGTAGTGGGGATCACCGGATCGGCCGGAAAGACCACCACCAAAGACCTGCTCGCAGGCATCCTCGCCACACAGGGAAACACCGTGGCCCCGCAGGGGTCCTACAACGGCGAAATCGGCGTGCCGCTCACCGTCTTCAGCGCCGGGACCGCTACGCGCTACCTCGTGATCGAGATGGGCGCCACCGGAATAGGCCACATCCAGTACCTTGCCGACATGGTCAAACCTGACATCGGCGTAGTGCTCGCGGTCGGAACCGCGCACGCCGGGGAGTTCGGGGGAGTGCAGAACATTGCCCGGGCCAAGGGGGAACTGGTAGAGGCCCTCGCACCGACGGGCACCGCCGTGGTCAACCTCGACGACGAGCGGGTGGCGGCCATGCGTTCACGCACCTCGGCGTCGGTGCTGGGTTTCTCAGCGGAAGGCCGCGGGGACGCCGCCGTGCAGGCACTGAACGCCGACACCAATGCCGCCGGCCATCCTGAATTCGACCTCCGGCTGCCGGACGGCGAAACCGGGCTGCACGTGAGCAGCCGCCTCATCGGCGCGCACCATGTGGGCAATCTGCTGGCGGCCGCCGCCGCGGCCTGGGCCGCGGGCGTACCCGGACAGGACATAGCGTCCTCCCTCAGCATGCAAACTGCCGCAAGCCGGTGGCGCATGGAGCGCACCGAGCGGCCGGACGGCGTCACCATCATCAACGACGCCTACAACGCCAACCCCGAGTCCATGCGCGCCGCGCTGCGGACGCTCGCGGACCTTGGCCGCGGCAGGCGCACCTGGGCAGTGCTGGGAGCAATGCTCGAACTCGGCGAGGACTCCATTAGGGAACATACCGCGGTCGGCACCCAGGTGGTCCGGCTCAATATCTCCAGACTGCTGGTAGTAGGCCGGGAAGCCCGCGCCCTCTACGTGTCGGCAGTGCAGGAGGGGTCCTGGGGCGACGAGTGCCTTTTCGCCGAAACAGTGGAAGAGGCCCACGAACTGCTGGATGCCGAGCTCCAGCCGGGCGACCTGGTGCTGTTCAAGTCCTCGAACAGCGTAGGGCTTCGCCATCTGGGCGATCGGATAGCATTACCCCCACAAACCCCGCAACCTGCCGATGAAAGGAGCACTCTGCCGTGATTGCACTTTTGATCGGCGCCGGCCTGGCACTCCTGTTCGCCCTTGTGGGAACCCCGCTCTTCATCCGGCTGCTGGTACGCCGCGGCTACGGCCAGTTCATCAGGGACGACGGCCCCACCTCGCACCACACCAAACGCGGCACACCCACCATGGGCGGGACAGTGGTGGTGGCGGCGGTACTGCTGAGTTACGGCCTCACCCACCTGATCATGCTGATGGTCAATCCCGGTTCTTCCGGCCCCTCCGCTTCGGCCCTCATCCTGCTGTTCCTGACGGTGGGGATGGGCCTGGTTGGATTCCTTGACGACTTCATCAAGATTTCCCGGCAGCGCAGCCTCGGCCTCAACGCCAAGGCAAAGCTGATCCTGCAGGCAGCCGTTGGCATTATCTTTGCGGTGCTCGCCCTGAATTTCCCCAACCACGCCGGGGTCACGCCCGCCTCCACCAAGATTTCGCTGGTCCGTGATTTACCCTGGCTGGACCTTGCCTTTGGCGGAACCGTCCTCGGGGCCATCCTGTTCGTGATCTGGTCCAACCTGATTGTCACCGCCGCAACCAACGGCGTGAACCTGACCGACGGCCTTGACGGGCTCGCCGCAGGTGCCGCCGTGATGGTTTTCGGCGCGTATACGCTGATGGGAATCTGGCAGAGCAACCAGGCCTGCGGTTCACCCCGCGAGGCCGGCAGCGGGTGCTATTCGGTCCGCGATCCCCTGGACCTGGCCCTGCTGGCAGCCATCATGAGCGCCGCGCTGGTGGGTTTCCTGTGGTGGAACACCTCGCCGGCCAAGATCTTTATGGGCGACACCGGTTCCCTGGCCATTGGCGGCGCCATCGCGGGCTTCGCCATCCTGTCCCGGACCGAACTGCTGCTGGGCATCATCGGCGGCCTGTTCGTCCTGATCACCCTGTCCGTCATCATCCAGGTGGGCTACTTCAAAGCCACCGGCGGTAAGCGGGTCTTCAAGATGGCCCCGCTGCAGCACCACTTCGAGCTGCAGGGCTGGGCAGAAGTAACGGTGGTGGTCCGGTTCTGGATCCTCTGCGGGCTCTTCGTCGCCGCGGGGCTTGGCATTTTCTACGCTGAATGGGTTGTGCTGCTGTGACCGTTTCCTCCCGCCTGGACAACCTCACCAGCTGGGATTCCGACTGGTCCGGGTTGCGCGTAGCCGTTACCGGCATCGGCGTCTCCGGGTTCGCGGCAGCTGACACCCTCATCGAACTCGGTGCCCGGGTGGTAGTGGTGGACGCAGCCACGAGCGATACGGCCAGGGCCCACGCAGAGACCCTCAGGATCGTCGGTGCCGCCGATGTCCTGCTTGGCGAGGACGCAGTAGCGCGCATACCCCGGATCGACGGCGGGCTGCCCGAACTGATCGTCACTTCACCCGGGTGGCGCCCCGACCAGGCCCTCCTGGCGGCCGCCGCGAGGGCGCACATTCCGGTGTGGGGCGACGTCGAACTCGCCTGGCGGCTTCGCGTGCGGGAAGGCCGCAAGACGGCGGACTGGCTTGCCATCACGGGAACTAACGGAAAGACCACCACCGTCGGCCTCACCGAATCCATGCTTCGGGCTGCGGGACTGAAGGCCATCGCCGTCGGCAACGTGGGCACACCCATCCTGGATGCCCTCCGGGATCCGGTGGAATACGACGTCTTCGCCGTCGAGCTTTCCAGCTTCCAGCTCCACTGGGCACAGTCCCTTTCACCTGTTGCCAGTGTCTGCCTGAACGTAGCCGAGGACCACGTGGACTGGCACGGCTCCTACGATTCGTACCTGGCGGACAAGGCCAAGGTCTACGAACAAACGCAAAAAGCCTGCATCTACAACGCCGAGCAGATTGAAACCGAGCGCATGGTGGAAAACGCAGATGTGGTGGAGGGCTGCCGCGCCGTCGGTTTCACCACGGTCACCCCGGCCATCAGCATGCTCGGCGTGGTGGAGGGGCTGCTGGTGGACCGCGCGTTCATTGCCGAACGCCAGGACAGCGCTGCGGAACTCGCTTCCATGAGCGACCTGGGCGCCCTCGCTCCGCGCCATATGGTGGCCAACGCCCTCGCCGCCGCGGGGCTCGTGCGCGCCTACGGGGTTGAGGCAAAGGCGGTGCGGCAGGGCATCCAGGACTACATCCCGGGAGACCACCGCATCCAGCCGGTGGCCCGCCACAACGGGGTGCTGTGGGTCAACGACTCCAAGGCCACCAATCCACACGCCGCGGCCGCCTCACTGGCTACGTTCAGCAACGTCATCTGGATCGCCGGCGGTCTCTCCAAGGGCGTGACCTACGACGACCTGGTCCGGGAGCACGTTCAACGGCTCAAGGCCGTGGTGCTCATTGGAAGCGATACCTCGGCCCTCACCGAGGCCCTCCAGCGACACGCGCCGGATGTCCCGGTGATCATCCCGGCGGCGGGTGAAACTGAAGAGGTGCAGACTGCCGCAGCGGCCGGCGCCGTCCAGTCCGGTTCTTCCGTACCCGGTGAAACGGTGATGGCCAGGGCTGTGGCGTCAGCAGCGCAGCTCGCCGCATCGGGCGACACTGTGCTGATGGCCCCGGCAGCTGCTTCCATGGATCAGTTCTCTTCCTATGCTCACCGTGGCGACACTTTCATCGAAGCTGTCCGCGAGCTGGTGGAAGGGCAGGCCCAGACCGGCGAGGAGTAACAATGGCCAGCACGCCCACCCGGCCACAGGCGGCCAGACAGCAGCCAGTAAAGCAGCATGACGGCAAGCCGCGCCCCGGCTCCTCGGCAACAGCTGCCCGGCGCCCGTCAACGGCGGCCGCCAGGCTCCGGACCATGTACCGCAGATTCTGGTCCGCGCTGGAAGGAACCGGAACCTCCCGGAACGGTTCCACGTACTACCTCATCCTGGGATCAACGCTGGCGCTGACCGCCATCGGCATCATGATGGTGCTCTCAGCCTCCAGTGTTGAGTCCATTGCCGCCGGAAAGTCGCCCTACGGCGACGCCCTTAAGCAAGGCCTGTTCGCCGCCATCGGCATCTTCACCATGTTTGTGCTGTCCCGGATCAACGTGATTTGGCTCAAGCGGCTCGCCTGGCCCGCGATCGGTGCGGCACTGGTGCTCCTGGTCCTCGTCCAGGTGGTGGGTGACGAGGTCAACGGCAACAAGAACTGGATCGACCTGGGCGGCATCACCTTCCAGCCGTCAGAGGCGTCGAAACTTGCCCTCGCACTCTGGATGGCCACCGTCCTGGCCATGAAGGGAAAGCTGCTCAGCCGCTGGCAGCACGTCGCGGTTCCTGCCGTCCCGATGGCCATCATCATCGTTGGCCTGGTCCTGGTGGGAAACGACCTCGGAACGGCCATGATCATCATGATGATCACAGCTGCCGCACTATTCTTTGCCGGGGCACCCCTCTACCTCTTCGGCATCGCCGGACTGTTCGGAGCTGCCCTGGCCGGCCTTATGGCTGTCACCAGCTCAAACCGCATGTGCCGCATCACGTCCTGGTGGACCGGCCAGTCCTGCGCTGACGGCGTCGATGCCAACTACCAGGCCACCAACGGCCTCTACGGCCTCGCCTCCGGCGGTTGGTTCGGGGTGGGCCTGGGCCAAAGCCGGCAGAAGTACAGCTGGATCCCCGAAGCCCACAACGACTTCATCTTCGCCATCATCGGCGAGGAACTCGGGCTGGTGGGCACCGTCGTCGTGCTCATCCTTTTCGCGATCCTCGGCGCAGCCATCTACCGCGTGGTGGTGGCGCAGGAGGGCATGTTCCACCGGGTCCTGGCCGGCACCATCATGGTGTGGCTGCTCGGCCAGGCCACCGTGAACATGTCCGTGGTGACAGGCCTGATGCCCGTGATCGGTGTGCCGCTGCCGTTCATTTCCTATGGCGGGTCCGCCCTGCTGATGTCACTGTGCGCCATCGGCGTGGTGCTCTCGCTGGCGCGGGAGCAGATGGCCCCGGCCATCCGGCCGAAACGGATGCTGAAGTTCAAGTCGAAGCCGTCAAAGGCAACCGCACCCAAGAAAAAGACTGCAAGAAAGCGTGCTTAAGCCCCACATGACGTCCCAGAATCCCTCCATTGTCCTGGCGGGCGGCGGAACTGCCGGCCACATCAGCCCTCTCCTGGCCATCGCAGCTGCCGTCCGTACGGCAGCTCCCGGCGCTGCCATCCTCGCGGTCGGAACACCAGCGGGAATGGAAACCCGCCTGGTGCCCGCCGCCGGCGTTGAGCTCGCCACCATCGACCGTGTGCCCTTCCCGCGGAAGCCATCCGTGGATCTGCTTCGCCTCCCAGGACGGCTCGGCGGCGCCGTGCGGCAGGCAGGGGCCATCCTGGACAAGGCTGGCGCGGATGTCCTGGTGGGCGTCGGCGGCTACGTGTGCACACCGATGTACCTGGCCGCACGGAAACGCGGCATCCCGATTGTGATCCATGAAGCTAACATCCGGCCCGGGCTGGCCAACAGGGTAGGCGCGATGTTCACCAAGCGCGTCGCAGTAGCCTTCGACGCCACCCCGCTGAAGGGCGCCCTGCACGTGGGCATGCCAATGCGCACCGAAATTTCCGGCCTGGACCGGGCCGCCGCGCGAACCGCGGCGCGGGAGGCACTTGGACTGGACGCAACGAAACCCACCCTGATTGTCACCGGCGGATCATCGGGCGCGCAGAGCATCAACCGCACCATCGCCGCCGCCCTCGCGCAGCTGGCCGGCGCCGGCATCCAGACCCTGCACATCACCGGCCGTGGCAAGTCCGTCCTTGATGATGGCGGCAGGCCGCTGGTTGCCGAAGGCTACCGCCAGGTGGAGTACATCGACGGCATGGAACTGGCCTATGCCGCGGCCGACGTGCTGTTGGCCCGATCCGGTGCCGCCACCGTGTCTGAGATTGCGGCTGTCGGCGTGCCGGCCGTCCTGGTTCCGCTGCCCATTGGCAACGGGGAACAGGCCCTCAACGCGGCTGGACTCGTCGCCGCCGGCGGCGCCGTGCTCGTTGCGGACCGCGACTTCACCCCCGAGTGGGTAGGCAGTGAACTGGTTCCCCTCGTCACCGACCAGTCCCGCCTCGCCACCATGGCCGCCAATTCGTACCGGCTTGGTATCCGAAACGCCGACCAGCGCATGGCCGGTCTAGTCCTGGAAGCGGTATCCACATGAGCTCCGACACCATTCCCAGCCTCGCCTCCCTGGGCAAGGTCCACTTCGTCGGCGTCGGCGGCGTGGGCATGTCCGCTGTGGCCCGGATCATGGTGGCCCGGGGCGTGCCGGTCAGCGGTTCAGATGCAACGGACCTTCCCGTGATGGCGGACCTTGCTGCCGCCGGGGCGCGCATCGCCGTCGGATACGACGCAGCCAACCTGGCGGACGCGCAGACCGTGGTGGCAGGGACAGCGATCAGGGCGGACAACCCCGAGGTGATGGCCGCCAGGGAAGCAGGGGTGCCCGTGCTGCACCGCTCCGTTGCCTTGGCGGCAACCATGGGGGAGGACGTAGTGGTGACCGTGGCCGGGACCCATGGCAAGTCCACCACCACGTCAATGGTCGCGGTCCTGCTGCAGGGCGCCGGCCTGGACCCCTCTTTTGCAATCGGCGCCAACGTGCCCGCCCTCGGCGTCAATGCCGCGTCCGGAACGTCCCCGGTCTTTGTGGCCGAGGCAGACGAGTCCGACGGGTCCTTCCTCAACTACCGGCCCAGGATCGCCGTGGTCACCAATGTGGAGCCCGACCACCTGGACTACTACGGCACCGCCGAGGCCGTCTACGAATCCTTCGACCGCTTTACCGCCCTGCTGCCGGCCGACGGCGTGCTGATCGCCTGCGCCGACGATCCAGGAGCGCTGGCCCTTGCAGAGCGTGCCCGGGAACGCGGCAACGCCCGCGTGGTCCTTTACGGGACGGGCGCCGAGGCGGAGCTTTTGCTGCACGACGGCGGCCCCGGGGACGTTGCGGTGTCCACGCCGTCCGGCCGCTTCCAGCTCGACCTGCAGGTGCCGGGCCGGCACAACGCCCTGAACGCGGCGGCTGCTTTTGCCGTAGCACTCGAGCTGGGCGTCGAGCCAGCCGCGGCTGCCGGCGCCCTGGCACAGTTCTCCGGGGCTTCACGGCGCTTTGAGCTGAAGGGCCAGGCTCGGGGTGTGCGGGTCTTCGACGATTACGCCCACCATCCCACCGAAGTTCGGGCAGCCCTTGCCGCCGCCCGCTCGGTGGCCGGCAACCACAAGGTGCATGTGCTTTTCCAACCGCACCTGTTCTCACGGACCCGGGAATTTGCCCGTGAATTCGCTGAGGCACTGAACCTTGCCGATACTGCCTGGGTGCTGGACATTTACCCGGCCCGTGAAGACCCGATTCCCGGGGTCACGAGCCAGCTCATCGCGGACCACCTCGACGACGGCGGGCGGCTAATCCAGGCCGTGGAGGCCGTGCCGGCCCTGGCCGCCGCGGCCGGCGACGGGGACATCGTCCTGACAGCCGGTGCGGGTGATGTAACGGCTTATGGGCCGCAGATCGTAGAGGCCCTCCGTGCCTAGTTCACGCCGCCCTACGTATGCGTCCACCGGAAGGCGCCCTGCCGCCGGGGGTCCGGCCAACCGGACCCGCGGCTCTAACGCAGGCCGGGATACGGACAGCGGCTCCAGCGTGATCTCGGCCTCACGGCCGGTGGTTGACCAGGCTCCGCAGCCACCCGAAGAGGCAAAGGCAACCAGGTTCACGGGCCGAAACAAGGACAAACCAGCGGAATCCTCCACGGCATCGGACAGCCGGGCGGGCAATGTCCTGGCGTTTCCCGAGCCCAAGGGCAAACGGCGGAAGCGGAATGTACTGGTCGTGGCCGCCACCCTGGTTGCTTTGGTGGCCGCGCTGCTGGCCGCCGCTGTGTTCTCCCCGGTCCTTGCGGTGGACACGATCTCGGTTTCCGGGACGCGCCTGCTGACTCCTGCGCAGGTGCAGACCGCGCTTGAACCCCTGCACGGCAAGCCCCTGCCACAGATCACGGACGAGGAGGTAGGGCGCCTCCTTGAGCCCCTGGTCCAGGTCAAGTCCGTCTCGGCCGAGGCACGTCCGCCGTCGGGCCTGGCTGTGGCGGTGCGTGAACGCGTGCCGGTGGCGCTGGTCAAGCAGGGGGAGCGCTACCAGCTGGTGGACGTGGAGGGCATTCAGCTGGCCGCTACGGCGGATCCGGCGTCGGTCTCGTTGCCGGTCATTGACGGCGGCGCCGGTACCATCGGCAAGGAGCTGTTCCGTGCTACCGCGGAGGTGCTGGGTGCGCTGCCGGCGGATGTGCTCGCCAAGCTGTCGAACGCGTCCGCCCAGTCAGTGGACGCGGTGGAACTCAAACTCGTGGACGGCCAGACCATTATCTGGGGCAACGCGGGGGAGAAGGAACTCAAGGCCAAAGTACTCGCCGCGCTCCTCAAGGTTCCGGCGGATCCCCAAAACCCGGTTAAGGTGTACGACGTGAGTGTGCCCCGGCATCCGGTGACCCGCTGACACGCTTTCTTTCCGGTATTAATCCGACACGCGGAGCCGGTCATTGAATGTGTGAACCAGAGGAAATACCGTCACAGACATGAGTTACTTGACATAACTATAACCTTCAAGTCGAAGGTTAGGGTTGCAGGCACTAAGCTCTTCATCAGATTTCGCAAAAAGACACGAACAAGGGACACGTAACGTGGCAGCTCCGCAGAATTACTTGGCCGTCATCAAAGTCGTCGGCATCGGCGGCGGTGGCGTGAACGCAGTCAACCGCATGATCGAGGTCGGCCTCCGGGGTGTTGAATTCATCGCCATCAACACCGACGCCCAGGCCCTGCTGATGAGCGACGCCGACGTCAAGCTTGACGTGGGACGGGAACTGACCCGCGGCCTCGGCGCAGGCGCGAACCCCGAGGTGGGCAAGCAGGCTGCCGAGGACCACGCGGACGAGATCGAGGAGGTGCTTCGCGGCGCCGACATGGTCTTCGTTACCGCCGGCGAAGGCGGCGGTACCGGCACCGGCGGCGCTCCCGTCGTCGCACGCATTGCCCGCTCCCTTGGTGCCCTGACCATCGGCGTGGTGACCCGCCCGTTCACGTTCGAAGGCCGCCGCCGCGCGGGGTCCGCGGAGGCCGGCATCGACGCCCTCCGCGACGAAGTGGACACCCTGATCGTTATCCCCAACGACCGCCTCCTCTCGATCAGCGACCGCAACGTCTCCGTCCTGGACGCCTTCCGCTCCGCTGACCAGGTGCTGCTCTCGGGTGTACAGGGCATCACCGACCTCATCACCACTCCGGGCCTGATCAACCTTGACTTCGCGGACGTCAAGTCCGTCATGCAGGGCGCCGGGTCCGCCCTGATGGGCATCGGCTCGGCCCGGGGCGAAGACCGCGCCGTCAAGGCCGCTGAGCTCGCCATCGCCTCACCGCTGCTGGAAGCTTCCATTGACGGAGCCCATGGTGTGCTCCTGTCCATCCAGGGTGGTTCGGACCTCGGCCTGTTTGAGATCAATGAAGCCGCACGCCTGGTTCAGGAAGTGGCGCACCCGGAAGCGAACATCATCTTCGGCGCCGTTATCGACGACGCACTCGGCGACGAAGCCCGCGTGACGGTCATCGCTGCAGGGTTCGACGACGTCAAGGCCACTTCGCCGTCCATGGACCAGTCCCAGCCGCAGGTTGCTCCGCAGCGGCCGGCCGCGCCTGTTGCCCCGGCACCCGCCCAGGCTCCTTCCGCGGGCAACCACTCCCACAACGTCCAGCCGGTCCATGCCGGTGTGGGTGCAGCCGGGCTCAGCAACTGGGGCCAGCAGCGTCCCTCCGCTGTCCCCGCTGACTCAGGCTTCGACGTCGACCTCCCTTCCGTTGTGGAGCCGGACCTCTCCGGCAGCCACTCGGATGACCTGGATGTCCCCGACTTCCTGAAGTAGGCGCAGGATTGTTCCACTGGGGTGCCGAAATCCGGCCAGGAGTGTCCGTCGCCTTTACTGACGCTGCCGCCGGAAACCTGGCGCTGCACGTGGGCGACGACCCCGTGGAAGTGGGCCGGCGCCGCGCGGATCTGGAACGGACCATCGGCGTCGCTCCGCGGGGCCTGCGGTTCATGAACCAGGTTCACGGCACCACCGTGGCGGTTATGGACCAGGGCACTGCGGCGCCCGAAGCCGATGCCATGGTCTCCCTGGGCTTTCCGCTGGCAGTGATGGTTGCTGACTGCATTCCCGTCCTGCTGGCAGGGGATTCGGCGGAAGGGCCGGTCCTGGCAGCCGTGCACGCTGGCCGGCCCGGCCTTGCCGGCGGCGTCATTCCAGCCGCAGTGGGGACCATGAAGTCCCTCGGGGCCTCTGGCATCCGCGCCTGGCTTGGGCCGTCCATCTGCGGGAACTGCTACGAGGTGCCCGCCGCGATGCAGGCCGAGGTAGCAGCCGCTGTGCCCGCCGCGCGGAGTACCACCACCAGGGGCACCCCCGGGCTGGACCTGCCCGCCGGTGCCCGCAGCCAGCTGGAGCGCCTGGGCATCAGCGTCGAGTACTGCGGACCCTGCACCCTTGAAACTGAGTCGCTCTTTTCATACCGGCGGAACAACAACACCGGGCGATTCGCAGGTGTGGTGTGGTGCCATGACTGACCCCGGAGCAGCCGGCGACCCGCGCTCCGAGGAGCTGAGGGGCCGGCTCGACGCCGTCCAGCGCCGCATCACGGCGGCGGCAGCCGCGGCAGGCCGGGCAGGCGATCTACCGACTTTGATCGTGGTCACCAAGTTCCACCCGGCCGAGGACATCAAACGCCTTGCCGTCCTGGGTGTTACGGACGTTGGCGAAAACCGGGACCAGGAAGCGGCCGCCAAAGCGGAACAACTGGTGGAGTGCGGACTAGCGTGGCACTTCGTGGGCCAGCTGCAGACCAAAAAGGCGAAGTCCGTGGTCCGCTACGCCGCGGCTGTGCATTCGGTTGACCGGCCGCAGCTCGTGGATGCCCTGGCCAAAGCGGCCCAGGCCCAGCAGGACACCACCGGACGGGCGCCGCTGGAGTGCTTCATCCAGGTCAGCCTGGAGGACGACGCCGGAACCCACCGGGGTGGCGCCGACCCCAACGATGTGGGGGTGCTTGCAGAACGGATAGCAACAGCCGGGAGCCTGAAGCTTGCGGGTGTGATGGCAGTGGCCCCCCTTGGCGCCCCGCCCGGGCCGGCCTTCGAAAAACTTGCCGCCGTGTCTGCCGCGCTTGTGGCGCAGCATCCGGCGGCCACCGGCATCTCGGCAGGCATGAGCCAGGACCTCGAAGCGGCCATCCTGTTCGGGGCGACACACCTGCGAATCGGTTCCGATATTCTCGGATCGCGTCCCCCCGTGGGGTAGCGTCGGTGCTATTGGAAGTGATGGGCGGGGGACTCCAGTGCTGTCAAGTCATTGGGCGGCCCGCTTACGGACACGATTAGGAGTCGACCATGGCCGGCGCTCTGCGCAAGACAATGATCTATCTTGGGCTCGCCGACGGCGATGAACACTACGAGTCCGAGCAACAGACCACACGTAAGGATGAGGACGAAACGATGGAAGCTGACCGCGAGGAGCGCCGTGCACCTGCACCCGTCCGCGAGGTCAGCCGCGAAACGTCCTACACCCCCGAAGAGGAATATCGCGCCCCAGTGACACCCATCAAGCGCGCGGCCTCAAGCCGCGAGGAGACCAGCGGTCTCCGCCAGATCACCACTATCCATCCGCGCTCCTACAACGATGCCAAGCTGATCGGCGAAAGCTTCCGTGACGGAATCCCGGTCATCATGAACGTGACGGACATGGGCGAGGCGGATGCCAAGCGCCTCGTGGACTTCTCCGCAGGCCTGGTCTTTGGGCTGCGGGGGAGCATCGAACGGGTGACCAACAAGGTGTTCCTGCTCTCGCCGTCGTATGTCGAAGTCATCGGCGATGACAAAAAAGCCAGCGAGACCCAAGCCAGCTTCTTTAACCAAAGCTGACCGAATATCCTGACGCGATGCCAGGCAGGGACACACCTGCCTGGCATCTGTGCTGAAATAGACGAGAAGCATCGGCCGGACGCCGCGGTAACCACTATGGACATGGAGATATGAATTAAGTCATGGGAATTGTTTTCGGGCTTGTCTATCTCGCGCTTTTGCTGTTTTTTGTGGCACTGATCATCCGCCTGGTTTTCGACTGGGTGCAGATGTTCGCACGGGAGTGGCGCCCCCGGGGAGCGGCCCTGGTAGTGGCTCACGCCGTCTACTCCATCACGGACCCGCCGCTCAACGGACTGCGCCGGCTGATCCCGCCGCTGCGCCTTGGCGGCATTTCCCTGGACCTGGGCTTCCTGGTCCTGTTCATCGCCGTCAGCATTGCCATGGGGATCACCAGGGGCCTCGCCTGATTTACCGGATAGACCCAGCAGTGCACACGGATGGAACCCGCCGGGAACCACCATGCAATATGAAGAAAACTCGCGTTTGACACCGCAGTGTTGAATTAGAGGAACCAGACCAACTTTAGGTACCGTAGTTTTGACGGCCGGAAGGCCTACTGACTAACCAGACCAGTGAGGTGACCAGATGGCTTTGACGCCAGAAGACGTTGTCAACAAGCGCTTTCAGCCGACCAAGTTCCGCGAAGGCTACGACCAGGATGAAGTTGATGACTTCCTGGACGAAATCGTTGTTGAACTCCGCCGCCTGAACCAGGAAAACGACGAACTTCGCAAGAAGCTCTCCGAAGCCGGGTCCAGCGTGCCGGCCAGCTCTGCCGCCGCACCCGTGGTGGAGAAGGTCCCCGCGCCCGTCAAGTCCGACAAGGACGAAGCACGCGAGAAGGCTGAAGCCGAAGCCAAGGCCGCCGAAGAGCGCAAGAAGAAGGACGTCCAGCCGTCCGCTCCGGTAGCTGCCGCTCCCGTTGCCGCCGCTCCGGCCGCCTCCACCGCCTCAGCAGAATCCGCTGCCGGCCTGCTCGCCATGGCCCAGCAGATGCACGACCGCCACGTCGCAGACGGACAGGCGCAGAAGGACAAGATCATCGCCGAAGCGCAGATCGAAGCTAGCAGCCTCGTCAACGACGCCCAGGAAAAGTCCCGCAAGATCCTCGGAGCCCTCGAGCAGCAGCGCTCCGTGCTGGAGCGCAAGGTGGAGCAGCTCCGCGGCTTCGAGCGCGACTACCGTTCACGCCTGAAGGCCTACATCGAAGGCCAGCTCCGCGACCTCGATGCCCGCGGTTCAGTGGCAACGCCGGAAGTCAGCGAAGCCAACTAATCCGGCTAAGCACGTATTCTGAAAGCCGGTGGCTGGGGATTCCTCGGCCACCGGCTTTTGGCATTGAACCAGGTTTTACGAATGAAAGCACCATGACTGACGAACTCGCCGCCGACCCGGCCCGCCCCGTACCGCCTTCGCCGCGCCCCCGGAGAGCCGTGCTGCTGTCCCTCTTCGCAGGGTTCGCAGTTTTCGCCTACGTCCTGGACCAGCTGACCAAGATCTGGGTCACCTCCACCATGGTGGAAGGGGAGCGAATCCCGGTCTTCCCGCCGCTGCTGCATTGGTACTTCATCCGGAACTCGGGGGCTGCGTTCTCCATCGGGGAAAACGTCACCTGGGTGTTCTCCATCATTATGGCCGCCGTTGCGGTGGCCATCCTGTTCCAAGTCCGCAAGCTCGGCTCGAAATGGTGGTCCCTGGCCCTCGGCCTGCTGCTGGGCGGCGCGCTGGGCAACCTCACCGACAGGCTCTTCCGGGAACCATCCTTCGGTATGGGGCATGTGGTGGACTTTATCCAGCTGCCCAATTTCGCAATCTTCAACATCGCTGACTCGGCTGTCGTCTCCGCCGTCGCGATCATCTGCATCCTCACGCTGCGCGGAATCACCCTGGACGGAACACGGCTGACGTCCGGTAACAAGGAAAAGCCCACGGATGCCTGAGCGCGTGGTCGTCGCCGAAGAATACGCCGGAACACGCGCCGACGCGGGCCTCGCCGGGCTGATGGGCATCTCGCGTTCCCTTGCCGCTACCCTTATCGCCGAAGGCAATGTCCTCAGCAAAGGCAAGGCACTGGGAAAGTCGGCAAAGCTCGTAGCCGGAGATGTCCTCCAGGTGAGCCTGCCGGAACGGCGTGACCCCCTTGAAGTCGTGGAGGAAGTTGTGGAAGGCCTGAAGATCCTGCTCGACGACGACGATTTCGTCGTCGTGGACAAACCCGTGGGTGTCGCGGCCCATCCCTCTCCGGGCTGGGTGGGGCCCACCGTGGTGGGCGGACTCGCCGGGGCGGGCTACCGCATTTCCACCTCCGGCTCGCCCGAGCGCGCGGGTATCGTCCACCGGCTCGACGTCGGCACGTCCGGGGCAATGGTGGTCGCCAAGTCCGAACGCGCCTACACCGCCCTGAAGCGGGCCTTCAAGGAACGCACGGTGGACAAGGTCTACCACGCTGTGGTCCAGGGTTTGCCTGATCCGCTGACCGGCACCATCGACGCACCGATCGGCCGCCACCCGGGACATGACTGGCGGTTCGCGGTGATTGAGGACGGCCGGCCGTCCGTCACGCATTACGAAGTGGTGGAAGCGTTCGGCAAGGCAAGCCTTGTGGAGGTGCACCTGGAGACGGGGCGCACCCACCAGATCCGCGTACATTTCTCGGCACTCCGCCATCCCTGCGCAGGCGACCTCACTTACGGCGCCGACCCCCGGCTGGCCGCCACGCTTGGACTGACCCGGCAATGGCTGCATGCCCGCGAGCTCGGCTTTGAGCACCCGGTGACGGGCGAGCAGGTTCGTGTCATCAGCGACTATCCGCAGGACCTTGCGTTTGCCCTCCAAGTGCTGGAGTCCGGGCGGGCCTGACCCTCGGTGCGGGTGCCCAGCGCATAGAATAGTGCGGTGACTTCCAGCAACGACTCGTTTGTCCATCTCCACAACCACACCGAGTATTCAATGCTGGACGGTGCCGCAAGGCTCGGCGAGCTGTTCGACGAAACCGAACGGCTGGGCATGCCCGCCATCGCCACCACCGACCACGGCTACCTCTTCGGCGCTTTCGACTTCTGGAAGAAGGCCACCGACAAGGGAATCAAGCCGATCATCGGCGTCGAAGCCTATGTGACGCCGGGAACGGCCCGCGGTGACAAAAGCCGTGTGCGCTGGGGCGAGGAGCACCAGCGCAAGGACGACATCTCCGGCGGTGGTTCCTACACCCACATGACCTTGCTGAGCTACAACAACGCGGGCATGCGGAACCTGTTCCGGGCGTCCTCCATCGCCTCGCTGGACGCCGTTTTCGGCAAATGGCCCCGCCTGGACCGTGAGCTGCTGAACACCTACTCCGAGGGGCTCATCGCCACTACCGGCTGCCCGTCCGGGGAAGTCCAGACCCGCCTGCGGCTGGGCCAATACCGGGAGGCGCTGGAAGCAGCCGCCGAGTTCCGCGACATCTTCGGGGCAGAAAACTACTTCTGCGAACTCATGGACCATGGGCTGGACATCGAACGGCGCGTCACCGGGGACCTGCTCCGCCTTGCCAAGGACCTGAACCTTCCGCTCGTCGCCACGAACGATCTCCACTACACGCACGAGCACGACGCCAAAGCCCACGAGGCGCTGCTGGCCATCCAGTCCGGCTCCACCCTTTTGGAGCCCACGTACGACAACGGCGGCTCCCGCTTCGCCTTCTCGGGCAGCGGCTACTACCTGAAGTCACCGCAGGAGATGCGGGAGCTGTTCCGGGACCACCCGGACGCGTGCGACAACACCCTCCTGATCGCCGAGCGGTGCGAGGTTTCCTTCAACACCGGCGCCAACTACATGCCCCGGTTCCCCTGCCCGCCGGGGGAGGACGAGACCTCCTGGCTGGTCAAGGAAGTGGCCAAGGGACTCGACTACCGTTACCCGGGCGGCGTTCCGGACGAGGTCCGCGCGCAGGCCGACTACGAGCTCGGAGTCATCACCTCCATGGGCTTCCCCGGCTACTTCCTGGTGGTGGCGGACTTCATCAACTGGGCCAAGAACAACGGCATCCGCGTGGGTCCCGGCCGCGGTTCCGGCGCCGGCTCCATGGTGGCCTACGCCATGCGCATTACCGACCTGGACCCGCTTCGCCACGGCCTCATCTTCGAGCGGTTCTTGAACCCCGACCGCGTCTCCATGCCCGACTTCGACGTCGACTTCGATGACCGGCGCCGCTCGGAAGTCATCGATTACGTGACCCGCAAGTACGGCGATGAGCGCGTAGCCATGATCGTCACCTACGGCACCATCAAAACCAAGCAGGCGCTCAAGGACTCCTCGCGCGTGCTGGGCTATCCCTTCAGCATGGGCGAGCAGCTGACCAAGGCGCTGCCACCTGCCGTGATGGCCAAGGACATCCCGCTGGCGGATATCCAGAACCCGGAGTCCAAGCGCTACGGCGAAGCCGGCGACTTCCGGCAGCTGGTCAGCACGGATCCCGAAGCTGCCAAGGTGTTCGAGACCGCGCTGGGCATTGAGGGGCTGAAGCGCCAGTGGGGCGTCCACGCCGCCGGCGTCATTATGTCCTCGGACCCTATCATCGACGTTATCCCCATCATGCGCCGCATCCAGGACGGCCAGGTGATCACGCAGTTCGATTACCCCACCTGCGAGGGCCTCGGCCTGATCAAGATGGACTTCCTGGGGCTGCGAAACCTCACGATCATTTCCGATGCCCTGGAAAACATCAAGATGAACCGCGGCATCGACCTGGACCTTGAGTCCCTGGAACTCGACGACGCCCCCGTCCTACGAACTGCTGGCCCGTGGCGACACCCTGGGCGTGTTCCAGCTGGACGGCGGACCGATGCGCTCCCTGCTCAAGCTCATGAAGCCTGACAACTTCGAGGACATCTCGGCCGTGCTCGCGCTTTACCGGCCGGGGCCGATGGGCGCCAATGCGCATACCGACTACGCGCTCCGCAAGAACGGGATCCAGGAAGTCATTCCGATCCACCCGGAACTGAAGGAACCGCTCTCCGAGATCCTCGGCGGAACGTATGGCCTGATCGTATACCAGGAGCAGGTAATGGCCGTGGCCCAGAAGCTGGCCGGGTACTCGCTGGGCCAGGCAGACATCCTCCGCCGCGCCATGGGCAAAAAGAAGAAGTCTGAGCTGGACAAGCAGTTTGCGGGCTTCTCCCAGGGCATGCAGGACAACGGTTACTCCATGGAGGCCGTAAAGACCCTGTGGGACATCCTGCTGCCGTTCTCCGATTACGCATTCAACAAGGCCCACTCCGCCGCGTATGGAGTGATCTCCTACTGGACCGCGTACCTGAAGGCCCACTACGCCCCGGAGTACATGGCCGCGCTGCTCACGTCCGTGGGTGACGACAAGGACAAGTCGGCCATCTACCTCAACGAGTGCCGGCGCATGGGCATCACCGTGCTCCCGCCGGACGTCAATGAGTCCGCCCTGAACTTCACTCCTGTGGGCAACGACATCCGCTTCGGCATGGGCGCCATCCGCAACGTGGGCGTCAACGTGGTGGAAGCCATGGTGGCCGCCCGCGAAAGCGAGGGCGCCTACACGTCCTTCAAGGACTACCTAATGAAGGTGCCCGCAGTGGTCTGCAACAAGCGCACCATTGAATCGCTGATCAAGTCCGGCGCCTTCGACTCGCTGGGCCATCACCGCCGTGCCCTGGCGATGATCCATGAGGAGGCCATCGATTCGGTCATCACGCTCAAGCGCAATGAAGCGATCGGCCAGTTTGACCTGTTCGCCGGCTTCGAAGAAGCGGAATCAGAGTCGTCGCTGAGCATAGAGATTCCTGACCTTCCCGAGTGGGAGAAGAAGGACAAACTGTCCTTCGAACGGGACATGCTGGGACTCTATGTCTCGGACCACCCGCTGCAGGGCCTCGAAGGGGTGCTGAGCCAGCACGCCGAGCTGAGCATTACTTCCGTCCTGGGCGAGGACGGTCCGCAGGACGGCGCCATCATCACCATCGCCGGTATGATCACGTCACTGAGCCGGCGCATCGCGAAGGCCAGCGGCAATGCCTACGCCCGGGCTGAGGTGGAAGACCTGGGCGCTTCCATGGAAGTGATGTTCTTCGGCCAGGTTTACGGGCCCATTGCCTCGATACTTGCCGAGGACCTGATCGTGGTGGTCAAGGGGCGCCTGCAGAAGCGTGACGACGGCGCGATCACCCTCAACTGCATGGAACTGTCCGTACCTGACCTGAGCGAAGGGCTGAACGGACCACTGGTGATCACCATGCCCACCCACAAGGCCACTGAGGCTGTGGTCACCGAATTGGGTGACGTGCTCCGGACCCACCGCGGGAACTCCGAAGTCCGCCTGCACCTGCAGGGCGATACCAGGACCGAAATCATGGGCCTGCCGGTCCACCTCCGCGTGAACCCGAGCCCGTCCCTCTTTGGCGACCTGAAAGTACTGCTCGGCCCCGCCTGCCTCGACGCCTGACATACAGGGAGCGGACGACGGCGGGACTCCCCGCCGTCGTTGGCTGCTGTTTCTTGACGCCTGTTTTAGGCGCCATGCCTGGTCGCCTGGCGGGGGCCCTTAGATTTCGTAGTCGAGCGGCACCGGCTGGCTGTACCCGCCGGAGTGGTAGAGGAGTGGCGACCCGTCGCCGCCCACCTGGCCGTCGACCACCTGCACCACCACAACCGCGTTGTTCTCGAACGAGAGGCGCATCTGCACCTCGCCAATCAACCAGCCGGCCACGTCCTTCAGCACCGGTACCCCGTGCGGCCCGACGTCCCAGTGGTCGCCCTCAAAACGGTTGCCGGCGCCGGCAAACCGGTCGGCGAGTTGCTGGTTCTCCAGTCCAAGCATGTGGACGCCGAGGTAGGTGGTGTTGGCCACGGCAGGCCATGACCTGGAACTGCGCGCCATATTGAAGGTAAAGCGCGGGGGCTGCGCCGACAACGACGCTACGGAGGTGGCAGTGAAGCCGAACGGGCTGTCCTGGTAGTTGACCGTGATGATGGCAACTCCCGCGGCGTGGCGCCGAAACATCTCCCTGAACGTCCGCTCGAACGGCACGTCATTTACGGTCACGGGAACTCCTGATGGTGGTGGTTGTGTTCTCCTTCAAGGGTATGGTCCGGTTGGCCAGGCAGGGAATTACTTGAACTCCCACGTCCGGCGGTTAAGCCGGCGGAACATTTGTTAAGGTTTGTTGCATGATGAAACCAACCCGCCGCGCACGCCCGCGGCTGCCCTGGGCCATGCTCGCGGTCCCGGCAGCGGGGGGAGTGCCTGTGGGAATTCTCTGGTGGCTGCTCGCGCCCGGCGGCCTCAACCTCATTACCAGGGAGGCATCCCTCGGGACCGGCACCAACCCCCTGGTCTGGCTCCCCAGGGACCTCACGCTGGCCGGGCTTCTGGTCTTCGCCGGGTGCCTCCTGGCAGTGTTCCTGACGGACAAAAAGCGCCGGGATCCGCAGGCCGACCTGCTCATGGGGCTGGCGGGCGCCCTGTGCGGCGCCGTGCTGGCCTGGCAGGCGGGCCTGCTGTCCGCGCAGCTGTGGGGACCCGCGGTAGACGCCTCGGCCAACGCCAGCATTGCCTTTTCGTTGCGCTCCCTGCCTGTGCTGCTGCTGTGGCCCGCTGCCACTGCCGTGTCCGTCTTTGTGCTGGAGTTGATGCACCTCCTCGGAAGGAAGGAGAACGGCGGTAAGGACGACGGCGGCCTGCACCGGTCGCAGCACGTTGCGCCGGGGCCCGTAAAATAGTGCGGTGACCATTTCTTCCGATCTTCCCGCAACCCCCGCTGATGCCGCCGTGAATTTCCGCACTGTTGACCTCCGCGGCCGGAACCTGACCCTCGCGGAACTCCGCGCCGCTGTGCCCCGCGCCCAGGGCCAGACGGTAGCCGACGCCGAAGAGAAGGTCCTCGACATTATCTCCGCCGTCCGGCAGCGGGGCTTCGACGCACTGGGAAAATTGGCCCTTCGCTTCGACGGCGTGGAGCAGAACCACCCCCTCGTTCCGCAGGAGGCCCTTGCGGCAGCACTGCAGGAGCTGGACCCCGCCGTCCGGATGGCGCTGGAGGAATCAATCAGCCGGGCACGCCGGTTTGCCGATGGCCAGCGTCCGCGCAACGTGGAGGTTCAGCTAGGCGACGGCGCACTGGTCAGCCAGAACTGGCTGCCGGTGGCGCGGGTGGGACTCTACGTGCCCGGCGGCCTTGCCGTCTACCCGTCCTCCGTCATCATGAACGTGGTACCGGCACTCGCCGCCGGAGTAGAGTCCATTGCCCTGGCCTCGCCCCCGCAGAAAGAGTTCGACGGCCTGCCGCACCCCACCATCCTTGCCGCCGCTGCGCTGCTCGGCATCACGGAGGTGTACGCCATCGGCGGCGCCCAGGCCATCGCCGCGTTCGCCTACGGGGTGCCCGCCACGGAGGCCGGTCCATCGCTGGAACCGGTGGACGTGGTGACCGGGCCGGGCAATATTTTCGTGGCGACGGCCAAGCGCCTGGTGAAAGGCGCAGTAGGTATCGATTCCGAGGCCGGCACCACCGAGATTGCAATCCTCGCGGACTCCACGGCCCAACCTGCACTGGTCGCCGCCGACCTGATCAGCCAGGCGGAACACGATCCCAAGGCGGCCTCGGTGCTCATCACGGATTCCGAAGACCTCGCCGCCGCCGTCCGCACCGAACTGGACCGGCAGGCCGCCGCCACCAAGCACTCCGGCCGCGTCATCGAAGCGCTGTCCGGCCCGCAGTCCGGGGCGGTCCTGGTGGACGACCTTGACCAGGGCATCGCCGCCTGTGACGCCTACGCGGCGGAGCACCTTGAAATCATGACCCGCGACGCCGCCGGCGTGGCCGCCAGGATCCGTAATGCCGGGGCCATCTTCGTTGGCGACTTCAGCCCAGTCAGCCTTGGGGACTACTGCGCCGGCTCCAACCACGTGCTGCCCACCAGCGGCACGGCTGCCTTCTCGTCCGGCCTGAACGTCACCACCTTCCTCCGGGCCATCCAGGTAGTGAACTACAGCCGTGAGGCGCTGGCAGAAGTGAGCGGCCACATCGTCAGCCTGTCCGGCGCAGAAGACCTGCCCGCCCACGGCGAGGCGGTCACGGCCCGGTTCTCCTGAGCCCAGGGACTGCCGCGGGCCCGACATCTAGTAGTGCCCACCACAACATGTAGTAATTACAGGGTTGTTATTAGCGGGCTCCGGGACGTAAACTGGAGGCGCCGCGGGCCGGGCTATGTCTTGCCGCGTCCATAAAGCCTGGCAACACCAAGCAAGAATATCAAGCGAAAGAAGGGACGTTATGTACTGTCCGTTCTGCCGCAACCCCGACTCCCGGGTGGTGGACAGCCGAATGGCGGACGATGGCTCGGCCATCCGCCGGCGCCGCCAGTGCCCTGAATGCGGGCGCCGGTTCACTACCGTGGAAACCACCAGTCTGTCCGTCATCAAGCGTTCCGGCGTGGGCGAGCCCTTCAGCCGCAGCAAGGTGATCAACGGTGTGCGCAAGGCTTGCCAGGGACGCCCGGTCAGCGAAGACGACCTCGCTCTGCTCGCCCAGGAAGTCGAGGAGCAGATCCGCTCATCCGGCGCCGCTGAGATCGACGCCCACGAGGTGGGACTCGTTATCCTTGGTCCGCTGCAGAAGCTGGACAAGGTGGCCTACCTTCGCTTCGCGAGCGTTTACCAGGCCTTCGAATCCCTCGAGGATTTCGAAACGGCCATCGCCCTGCTCCGCCAGGAAGCCGAAGAAGACGCGAAGAGCACTCCCGCCAAGGGCGCCAAGAGCTCCGAAAAGAGCCCACTGTAAGCTCCGGTGGTGGCACTGGAGGGGAAGCCGCAGCCACCACCGGCACCACGCCTGCCCCCAGGGGGCACGCGGCTACCTTCCCCCTGAAACAGGCAACACCGCGCCGGTGATGTAGGCCGCCTCCGCGGACATCAGCCACAGGACGGCGGCCGCTACTTCTTCGGGCTCGGCGCCCCTGCCAAGCGGGATGGTCGGGTTCAGCCGCTCCACACGGTCCGGCATGCCGGCCGCCGCATGCAGGCCTGTGTTGGTGCTGCCCGGCGCCACTGCGTTCACCCGGATGCCCTGCTGGGCCACTTCGGCCGCAAATCCTGTGGTGAGGACGTCCACCGCTCCTTTGGAGGCCGCGTAGTGCGCCCAGGTTCCGGGGGAGCCTGCCTTGGTTGCAGTGGACGAAATGTTGATAACCGAACCGCCCGCGCCACCGGTGTGGATGCTGAGACGGCGCACCGCCTCCTGGCAGACGTAGATCAGTCCCGTCACATTGACGTCCATGACCCGCCGGACATTCTCCGCAGGCACGTCCACGAGGTTCCCCATCAGGTTGCCGGTGATCCCTGCGTTGTTCACCACTGCCGTCAACGTCCCCAGCCGCGCGGCGGCATCGAAGAGGGAACGGACCGCGGCAGGGTCACTAACGTCCGCCCGGGCAGGAACCGCCGTGCCGCCGTCGTTCGCAATATCCTCAACCACGGCTGCCGCACCGTCCGCATCTGCCGAATAGTTCACCACCACGGCGTAGCCTGCACGGGCAGCCAGCCGGGCGATGGCGGCACCGATGCCGCGGCTGGCGCCGGTGACCACCATAACGCCCCGGGCGGGAGCAGGAGCGCGCACCTTACTTGGCGAGCTTGTGCTTCAGTGCGATTTCAATGGCGGCACCCACAATGCCGGCCTCGTTCCGCAGGACTGCGGGCACGATCGGCGTGCGGAGTTTGAGGTTGGGCAAGTACTCATCCGCGCGTTTGGAAATGCCGCCGCCAACGATGAACAGTTCGGGGGAGAACAGGAACTCGACGTGGGAGAAGTAGCGCTGCAGGAGGACGCTGTACTGGTCCCACGTCAGGCCGTCCCGTTCGCGTGCCACGGCGGAGGCCTTGGTCTCCGCGTCGTGGCCGTCGATCTCGAGGTGGCCCAGCTCAGCGTTCGGTACCAGCTTGCCGTCGAAGATAAAGGCTGAACCGATCCCGGTGCCGAGGGTGATCACCAGGACTGTGCCTGCGATGCCTGCGCCAGCGCCGTACCGGGCTTCCGCAAGCCCGGCGGCGTCGGCGTCGTTGATGACCTCCACGGGACGGCCCAGGCGCGCCGTGAGGAGCCCGTCGATGTCGGTGTTGAGCCAGCTCTTGTCCACGTTGGCGGCGGAGTGGACCACGCCGTGCTGGATGATGCCGGGGAAAGTGACGCCTACGGGGGAGCCGGCGGCCGGAGCCTCGGGGCGGGCCGAGAGTTCGGAAACCACCAGCGCCACTGCCTCGGCAACGGACTCCGGGGTAGCGGGCTGCGGGGTGGGAACGCGGAACCGTTCACCGAGCAGTTTGCCTTTTTTCAGGTCGACGATGCCGCCCTTGATTCCCGTGCCTCCGATGTCGATGCCGATCAGCGGGGCGTTCTTTTGCGACTTTTCGTCCTTCTTGGCCAATGGGTTTCCGTTCGTGGCAGGGGGCGGGCAGGGAAGGGGCGGCGGGCAGCCGGCCCCGGGGTGGTTGCTGGGTCAGCGGCTGGCCGTTGACAGGTGGTGTTCCGCTTCCGTCGGGCGGCCGGGTCAGGGCAGGGTGAGGATTTCCGCGCCGGACTCGGTGACCAGCAGGGTGTGCTCAAACTGGGCGGTGCGTTTGCGGTCGCGGGTGACGACGGTCCAGTCGTCCGCCCACATGTCCCACTCGACCGTGCCGAGGGTCAGCATCGGTTCAATGGTGAACACCATGCCGGGTTCGATCACTGTGCTGTAGGCGGGGGCGGCGTCGTAATGCGGGATGATGAGCCCGGTGTGGAAGGCTTCACCTACGCCGTGGCCAGTGAAGTCCCGGACCACGCCATAGCCAAAGCGCTTGGCGTACGACTGGATGGCGCGGCCGATCACGTTGATCTCACGGCCCGGCGCAACGGCCTTGATGGCCCGGTTGAGGGATTCCTGCGTCCGTTCCACAAGCAGGCGGGATTCCTCGTCTACATTTCCTACCAGGAACGTGTAGTTGGTGTCACCGTGGACGCCGTCGATGTAGGCCGTGATGTCGATGTTGAGGATGTCCCCGTCATTGACCACCGTGGTGTCCGGGATGCCGTGGCAGATGACCTCGTTGAGCGACGAGCACAAGGACTTGGGGAATCCCCGGTATCCGAGGGTGGAGGGGTACGCGTGATGGTCAAGGAGGAACTCGTGGCCCACCTTGTCCAGCTGGTCGGTGGTGACGCCCGGCTCGATGTGCTTCCCGACTTCCACGATGGCCTGCGCGGCGATTTTTGCGGCCACGCGGATCTTCTCGATGGTCTCGGCGGACTTGACCTCGGAGCCGGTGAACTTGGCAGGTGCCGGCCTGCCGACATACTCGGGGCGGGCGATGGACGCCGGAACGGGGCGCTGCGGGCCCACGGTTCCCGGTGTAAGGGTGCCGATGGGTGCAGTCGAGGCAAGGGAAGGCATAGATTGATCATATAAGGCACCACAGAAGGCCTAACAACCGGGAGCCAGGTCTGTCCCGCGTGAGGATTTAAGTTACGCGCGTCACGCCGCAGGTTCCCTGCCCGGCGGAAGGGGAACAGCGATGGCTGAGTACTGGTACAACATCAAGACCCACGAGGTGGAGGAGGACCGGCTCTCCGACTGGAGCCAGCTGATCGGGCCCTACAAGACGCGGCAAGAGGCCGAGCACGCCCTGGAGAAAGTCCGCGCGCGCAATGAAGTCTGGGAAAAGGACGACGACGACTGACTGGACATGCGGAGCAGGCCGGCGAAGTACCGGCCTGCCCGGGTCCGTACCCGGCTAGAAGGTGTGCTCGGGCCCGGGGAACTGGCCGGACCTGACATCCTCGCCGTAGGCGGCGGCTGCATCCAGGAGCGTGGTCCGCAGGTCCGCGTACTGCTTCACGAACTTGGCCATCCTGCCGCCCCGCAGCCCGGCCATGTCCTGCCACACCAGCACCTGGCCCGTGGTTTCCTTACCGGCGCCGATGCCGATGGTAGGAACCATGACGGCCTTATCCACTGCCGCCGCCGTCTCCGCGGGGACCATCTCCATCAACACGGTGAAGGCGCCGGCATCCGCCAGCGCCACGGCATCGTCAATCAAACGCTGCGCGTCATCGCCGCGGCCCTGGACGCGGTAGCCGCCCAGCGCGTGTTCACTTTGCGGCGTGAAGCCGATGTGGGCCATCACGGGAATGCCTGCCTGCACCATGGCCCGGACAGTCGGCGCGTAGTATTTACCGCCCTCGATCTTGACGGCGTGCGCCAATCCTTCCTTCAGGAACCGCACGCCCGTGGCTACGGCCTGCTCGGCGGAAACCTCGTAGCTTCCGAACGGCAGGTCCGCCACAACGAGGGCGCGCCTGGCAGAGCGGGCAACTGCCCGGCACAGGGGCAGCAGTTCCTCCACGGTGACCGGAAGGCTGGTCTCGTTGCCGAAGACATTGTTGGACGCGGAGTCGCCCACCAGGAGCACCTCGATGCCGGCGGCGTCGAAGATTTCCGCCGTGTACTGCTCGTACGCGGTGAGCATCGCGAATTTGGTGCCCTCGTTCTTGGCCTGCTGCAGGTGGTGGAGGCGCACCTTGGCCGGCTTCCGCTCCGCGGCCGGCGGAACGCCCATCCCGGGCCCGCTGCCATAGGGGGCGGGGACGTCGGCGGACATGCTTGCGTCGGAGCTGCTGCTGGAGGCCATGGCACGAGCGTAGTGCGGCATCCGCGGTCCTAGCTACCGGCGGCGTCTCCCACCCAGGTGATTCGCGTCATAAGCGGGGAGCCCGACAACGGCCCGGGCCACGGCTGCCACCGTCGCCATTCCCCGACGTTAGTGTTAACGCTGTGTTACGCGGCCTGCAGGCTCCAGCACCGGCGCCAATTGCTTAGTACAGTGTTTGTGAACTGCTGCCGGCATTCTGCGGACCGGGGCATGGACGTTGACCGGAGAAGAGGCCATTTATGGACCGCCAGCAAGAGTTTGTCCTGCGCACCATCGAAGAGCGCGACGTACGTTTCGTGCGCCTGTGGTTCACCGACGTCGTGGGTTCACTCAAGTCCGTGGCGCTGGCGCCTGCGGAAGTGGAGGGCGCGTTCGAGGAAGGCCTCGGTTTCGACGGTTCAGCCATTGAAGGACTCGCGCGTGTGTTTGAGTCCGACATGCTCGCGCAGCCGGACCCGTCCACCTTCCAGATCCTGCCGTGGCGCGGCGAAACCGAGCAGACGTCCCGCATGTTCTGCGACATCCTCACCCCTGACGGTGAACCTTCCGCGGCCGATCCCCGCAACGTCCTCAAGCGCACCCTCGCCAAAGCCGCAGACATGGGCTTTACCTGCTACACCCACCCGGAAATCGAGTTCTACCTGCTCAAGTCCCAGGAGCCCGGGCCGGACGGCGCGCCGGTGCCCGTAGATGAAGGCGGCTACTTCGACCACGTCCCGGGCGGCGTGGCCCAGGATTTCCGCCGCACGGCCGTGACCATGCTGGAATCGGTGGGCATCTCGGTGGAGTTCAGCCACCATGAAGCCGGCCCGGGGCAGAACGAGATTGATCTGCGCTACGCGGATGCCCTCCAGACGGCGGACAACATCATGACGTTCCGGACCATCATCAAGGAAGTTGCGCTCCAGCAGGGCACATACGCCACGTTCATGCCCAAGCCCTTTACAGCGCACCCCGGGTCCGGCATGCACACCCACTTCTCCCTTTTCGAGGGCGACACCAACGCTTTCTACGAGGCCGGTGCGGAGTTCCAGCTGTCCAAAACCGCCCGCCAGTTCATTGCCGGCATCCTCAAGCACGCACCCGAATTCACTGCCGTGACAAACCAGTTCGTGAACTCCTACAAGCGGCTGTGGGGCGGCGGCGAAGCCCCCAGCTACCTGAGTTGGGGACACAACAACCGCTCAGCACTGGTCCGGGTTCCCCTCTACAAGCCCGGCAAGGGCCAGTCGGCGCGGATCGAGTACCGCGGCATCGATTCCGCTGCAAACCCGTACCTGGCCTACGCCGTCCTGCTGGGCGCCGGCCTGAAGGGCATCGAAGGCGGCTATGACCTTCCCGCAGCCGCAGAGGACGATGTCTGGTCGCTCAGTTCCGCGGAGCGCCGTGCCATGGGGCACGACCCCCTTCCCGCCAGCCTCCATGACGCCATCCGCACCATGGAAGACTCCGAACTCATGCCGCAGATCCTGGGCGAGCAGGTCTTCGAACACTTCCTCCGGAACAAGCGCGCCGAGTGGCAGGACTACCGGCTCCAGGTGACGCCCTACGAGCTGCAGCGCAACCTGGCCATCCTCTAGGAGGTGGTGGTGAGCCTCGCACGGCGCCTGATTTCGGCCGGCTTCAGTGACCTGGAGAAGGCCGAACGGTTCCTGGCTGCCCGCGAGCTCGAGGGACTGGACGAAGACCGGCTCTTCGCAGGGCTGCAGATGGCAGCCAGCCCGGACACAGCCCTCCAGTCCCTGGTGCGGCTGATTGAAAAGCATCCGGATCTCCGGCAGCTGGCGGGCGCTGATCCCGAAAGGAGCGAAGCACTCTACCGGGTGCTGGGGGCATCGGAGGCGCTGGGGGAGTTCCTCATCCGCCACCCAGAACACCTCGACGCCTTCAGTGTCCGGCCCAGCCCGGAGCCGCTGCAGGCGGATCCAGCGGAGTTGCGGGCTTCCCTCCTTTCGTCCGTAGGTGCTGACCCGCGTGCTGCCCGGCCCGTTGCCGCTGTCACCGGAACGGAGGCCTACGCAGCACTTCGGACGGCTTACCGCAGGGGCGTGGTGGACCTTGCGGTCAAGGACCTCTGCGCCGCTGACCCGCTGGACTTCCTGCCCATGGCGGGAGGGGAACTCGCGGACCTGGCGGGCGCCGCGATCGAGGCTGCCCTCGCCGTCTCGCGCGCGGAGGCGGCCAGCCAGTACAGCGCCTCAGAGGTGGCGGACGTCGGCCTGGCGGTCATCGGCATGGGCAAATGCGGAGCGCGGGAGCTGAACTACATTTCCGACGTCGACGTCATCTACGTGGCGGAAGCGGGCAGCCTTGATGATGCGCAGGCCAGCACCATCGGCACAGCACTGGCCAGCGGAATATCCCGGGCCATCTCCTCTGTTGCCCGGGAACCAGGGCTGTGGGAAGTGGACGCGAACCTCCGGCCGGAAGGGAAGTCCGGGCCGCTGGTGCGCACCCTGGCGTCCCACCAGACCTACTACGCGCGATGGGCTGAAAGCTGGGAGTTCCAGGCACTGCTGAAGGCCCGCACCATCGCCGGCGATGTTGCCCTTGGCCAACAGTACGAGGACGCCATTGCGCCGCTGATCTGGAGTTCAGCAAGCCGGGACGGGTTCGTTGAGTCTGTGCAGGCCATGCGCCGGAGGGTCACGGAGCACATCCCGCAGGCGGAAGAACAGCGGCAGATCAAGCTGGGCCGGGGCGGTCTCCGCGACGTCGAGTTTACGGTGCAGCTGCTCCAGCTGGTCCATGGCAAGTCTGACGAGACGTTGCGGCGGCGGGACACCACTTCGGCCATTGCAGCGCTCTCCGCAGGCGGCTATATCGGGCGCTCGGATGCCGCAGCCTTCGACAATGCATACCGGTACCTGCGGCTGCTGGAGCACCGCATCCAGCTCTTCCAGCTGCGCCGGACACACCTGATGCCGGTGGGGGAGCCTGCGCTCCGTGCCCTGGCCAAGGCTGTGCTGGGACCGTTTTCCAACGAGCGCCCGCACCCCGACGCTTTGCTGGCCGCCTGGCAAAAGACCAAGCGTTCGGTGCGTGAGCTGCACGAGCGCATCTTCTACCGGCCCCTGCTCAACACCGCAGCCAAACTCAGCAGTGAGGACGCCAGGCTTACGCCCGAAGCTGCCGAGGGCCGGCTCGCGGCCCTCGGGTATCTGGATCCGAAGGGCGCCATGCGCCACATCGAGGCCCTCACCGCCGGTGTTAGCCGCCGCGCGGCCCTGCAACGGCAGCTGCTGCCCATCCTGCTTGACTGGCTCGCTGAAGGAGTGGACCCCGACGGCGGCCTTCTCGCCTTCCGCCGGGTCAGTGAGGCTTTGGGCACCACCCACTGGTACCTGGGTATGCTCCGTGACTCCAAGGCCGCGGCGGAGCGGCTGTGCCACGTGCTCGCAAACTCGCGGCTGATTGCGGATCTGCTGGAAGTCTCCCCTGAATCGGTGGCCTGGCTCGGCCACGACAAGGACCTCGTCCCGGTCACCTTCGAGGCCCAGTGGCAGGAAATCACCGCCAAGATGTCCCGCCATTCGGACCCGGAGAGCGCCATGCGGCTGATCCGCCTGATCCGGCGGCGGGAAACCCTCCGGATCGCGATCGCCGATTCTGCCGGGCTGCTGAACCAGGACGAGGTGGGGGCGGCGCTGGCGGACACTGACCGCGCGGCCGTCCTCGGCGCTTTGCGTGTTGCCGAAGGCGTTGTGTCAGCCAAGGGGCCCCTGAAGACCGCTGTCCTGGTGGTTGCCATGGGCCGGCAGGGCGGGCGCGAAATCGGATACGGATCCGATGCGGACGTGATGTACGTCCACCGGGCGCTGCCGGGATTCTCCGAGGAGGAGGCGCAGGAGCAGGCCTCGCGGATCGTCGCCAAGGTCTCCAACCTCCTGACCCAGCCGCTGAAACCGGCCATCATGGCGGAACGGGTGCTGCAGGTGGACGCCGACCTGCGCCCGGAGGGCAAGAACGGAGCGATGGTGCGCTCCCTCGACTCCTTCGCCGAGTACTACCGGCGCTGGTCCCTCATCTGGGAGGCGCAGGCACTGCTGCGTGCCCGGCCGATGGCGGGCGACGACGCCCTGGCCGCGGACTTCATGGAACTCATCAATCCCATCCGGTATCCGGAGTCCGTTTCCGCCCAGGACGTCCGCGAAATCAGGCGGGTCAAGGCGAGGGTTGAATCTGAGCGCCTGCCGCGCGGTGCTGATCCGGCCAGGCATCTCAAGCTGGGGCGCGGGGGGCTCAGCGACGTCGAATGGCTGGTCCAGCTTTTGCAGCTTGAACACGCCGGCAAACACAGGGAGCTGCGGACCACGTCCACCATCGCGGCGCTCGAAGCCGCAACCCAAACCGGCCTGCTTGCCAAGGAGGATGCAGACCTGCTCGCGGCTGCCTGGCGCCTTGCCAGCCGGATCAGGTCTGCCAATGTCATCTGGAGCGGCAAGGCCTCGGACCTGCTTCCGTCCTCCAGGCGCGACCTGGAAGCGGTGGCGCGGTGGTGCGGCTATGAGCCCGGCAATGCCGCGGTGCTGGAAGAGGACTATCTCCGGGTCAGCCGCCGGGCCCGCGCCGTTTTCGAACGGGTTTTCTACGGCCACTAGCCGGCAGCCAGGCAGCGTTTGCTGGAAGTGGCTGACACCCGTCGGGGCATGGTGCTAATTTGAGCCAATGGCTACCCAAATCTTTTTCAACCTGCCCGTCAAGGACCTGAAACGCTCCGTGGACTTCTTCACGGCCTTGGGTTTTTCCTTCAATCCGGACTATACGGATGAGAACGCCACATGCATGATCATCAATGAGAACGCCTTTGTCATGCTCCTGGTGGAGACCTTTTTCAAGACCTTCACGTCCAAGAATGTAGCGGACAGCCGGGAGTCTGCGGAAGCGATCATCGCCTACTCCGTGGACAGCCGGGAGGCAGTGGATGAGGCCGTCAGGACCGCGCTGGCCTCCGGCGGGTCCGCTTCTGAGGACCCCCAGGATTACGGATTTATGTACAACCACAGCTTTCAGGACCCGGACGGCCACCTCTGGGAAGTGACATGGATGGATCCCGCCGGTCCGCCGGCTGAGTCCACCGCCGGTGACGATTCCGCCAGCGCGCAGTCCTGAGCGGGGTGGACCCCAGCGTCTGGTTGATTTCGCTGAGGGACCTCGACGACGACGCACGCGCCATCCAGCTCGGCGCAGTGGCGGAGCTGGAACTTGGGCCGGGCCAGGAGCAGTTCGTTGGCGACCCGCTGAGGATGGCCTTAGCGGGGCTGGCCGAGGAGTCGCGCCGCCCATACGTCATCGAGTCCTTCGGCCTGGCCGTGGGACTCCTCACCTTACAGGCCGGGGCAGCCCGGCTGGCGGGCTGGCCGGACGACGATTCCGCGTGGCTGCTGCGGGGATTCCTGATCGACCGCCGGCAACAGGGCAAAGGCCTCGGTCCGCTGGGTGCTGCCGCCGCCGTGGCGGCTGCGGAAAAACTCAGCGTCCGGCAGGGAACTGGGGAGACCGGCGTCGTCCTTTCCGTCAACCAAGCGAACCCGGCAGGATTGGCCACCTACCGCCGCGCGGGCTTTGAGGACCGCGGGCAATATTGCGGCAGCCCGGCAGGACCCCAACGAATCATGTTTCGGGGCTTTGGCCGGACATCAGCGCCATAATAAAGCAGCCCGGCGTTGCGCTTGGCGGCAGATTGCTTGATTATGTGGATTGGCGGTGTTCTTCAAACCTTGTTGGGGGGAAGGCTTCCGAAGTCTTCGTCTCGGGGGACATTCGTCAGGGGATCCGGCTCCCGGTCTCAGCACGTCTGGAGCTGGGTCCCCACCTGCGCCAGCCGGTGACTCTGTCAGCCGCGCGTAGGGCCGCCGGCCCCGATTGCGAACTGTGAGCTGAGCCCCACCTCGTTCGGGTATCGGTATTACAGTGGATGCATGGCTGCCAGCCGCAATCCGCTCGACGACCTGCGCGAAACCATCGGCCATCTGGCCGATCAGCTCAAGCTGCCCGGTTCGGAACGCGTCGACGACCTGGTTGGGGATCTCATCGGAGCGAGGCCCGGGCCGGCCCGGCCGCTGTCCGAGGTGCAGGCCGAGCTCGACGCGCTGGTCGGACTGGAGACCGTGAAGGAACAGGTGCGGGCCCTCGTCGCACTGCTCCAGGTCCAGGCCCGCCGTAAGACGCACGGTCTGCCTGAGGTGGCCACCTCACAGCATCTGGTGTTCCTCGGTAACCCGGGCACGGGCAAGACCACCGTGGCGCGGCTCCTGGCCGAGATGTACCGCGCGGTCGGTCTGCTGCAGAAAGGCCACTTGGTCGAGGTCGACCGTTCGGGCCTGGTGGGGCAGTACGTCGGCGCGACGGCCATCAAGACGGACCGGGTGATCCGGCGTGCGCTGGACGGCGTCCTGTTCATCGACGAGGCCTACGCGCTGGCCCCGGAGGACGGCCGGACGGACTTCGGCCCCGAGGCGATCGAGGTCCTGCTCAAACGGATGGAGGACCACCGCCACCGCCTGGTCGTGATCGTGGCCGGGTACCCGCGGCTGATGGAGTCCTTCCTGCTCTCGAACCCCGGGCTGCGCTCCCGGTTCGCCCGTGAGATCACGTTCCCCGACTACTCCGTCGACGCACTCCAGACGATCTTCCACCAGATGCTGGCCCAGCACGAGTACACGCTGGAGCCGGGTGCGGAACAGATGCTGCGCCGCATCTTCACCGGGCTCCACGCCGGCGAGGACTCCGGCAACGCCCGGTTCGCCCGCACGCTGTTCGAACAGGCGCTCAACCGCCAGGCGCTGCGGCTCTCGCTTGACGGGGAACAAGCTCTCGACGCGCTCGATCGTGAGGCCGTCATGACGCTCACCGCGGACGACATCGTCGAGGCCGCGCTGGCCTTGGGTGAGGAGCCGGAGCCGGAACCGACTCCGGAACCGGAGCAGTCACGCTGGTGGCGCTGGCTGAATTTTTAGTCCAACTTGTGGAGACAACAAGGGCCGGCCCCCGAGGGGACCGGCCCTTGTTGCGATTCGTTGCGAGCGGGCTGTGTTCGGACTAATGCCGCAGCAGCCGCGTGGTCCGGCTAGACGCCGTAGTAGAGCTCGAACTCGTAGGGGTTCGGACGCAGCGACAGGGGACGGATCTCGTTCTCGTACTTGTACTCGATCCAGGTGTCGATGAGGTCCTGGGTGAAGACGCCGCCGGCCTGCAGGAACTCGTTGTCCGCGGCCAGGGCGTCCAGGGCCTCCTCGAGGGTGCCCGGAGCCTTGGGGATGTCCTTGGCTTCCTCGGCGGGGAGTTCGTAGAGGTCCTTGTCGATCGGTGCCGGCGGTTCGATGCGGTTGCGGATGCCGTCGATGCCGGCCATCAGCTGGGCAGCGAATGCCAGGTACGGGTTGGAGGAGGGGTCCGGCGCGCGGAACTCGATGCGCTTTGCCTTGGGGTTGGTGCCCGTGATGGGGATACGGATACCGGCGGAGCGGTTGCCCTGCGAGTAAACCATGTTGACCGGAGCTTCGAAGCCCTTGACCAGGCGGCGGTAGGAGTTCACCGTCGGGTTGGTGAATGCCAGGACGGCGTCGGCGTGCTTCAGCAGGCCGCCGATGTACCAGCGGGCGGTGTCGGACAGGCCGGCGTAGCCCTTCTCGTCGTAGAACAGCGGCTCACCGTTGCTCCACAGCGACTGGTGGCAGTGCATGCCCGAGCCGTTGTCACCGAAGACCGGCTTCGGCATGAAGGTCACTGACTTGCCCCAGGCGTCTGCCGTGTTCTTGATGACGTACTTGAACTTCTGCAGGTCATCGGCAGCGTGGGTCAGGGTGGTGAACTTGTAGTTGATCTCTGCCTGGCCGGCGGAGCCAACTTCGTGGTGGCTGCGCTCGACCTCGAGGCCGGCTTCGTCCAGGGCGACACACATGGCGTCGCGCAGGTCGGCCTGCTTGTCGGTGGGGGAGACCGGGAAGTAACCGCCCTTGACGGGGGTCTTGTAACCGAGGTTTCCGCCCTCTTCCTCGCGGCCGGTGTTCCAGTGTGCTTCCTCGGAATCGATCTTGTAGAAGCTGCCCTGCGGGGAGGACTGGTACTGGACGTTGTCGAACACGAAAAACTCTGCTTCGGGAGCGAAGAAGGCGGTGTCTGCGATGCCGGTGGAGGCGAGGTAGGCTTCTGCCTTCTCAGCCACGCCGCGGGGATCGCGGTGGTACGGATCGCCCGTACGGGGGTTGACGATGGAGAAGTTCAGCGCGAGGGTCTTCTCCATGCGGAAGGTGTCCAGGAACGCGGTGGTGACGTCAGGAATCAGCTGCATGTCGGATTCGGCAATGCCCTGGAAGCCGCGGATGGAGGATCCGTCGAAAAGCTGGCCGTTGATGAAGAAGTCGGCGTCAACGCTCTTGGCCGGCACATTGAAGTGCTGCTGGACACCCGGCAGATCGGTGAAGCGGATATCGACGAACTTAATATCTTCGTCCTTGATGAACTTGAGGACTTCGTCCGCAGTCGTGAACATCTATGCTCCTAACGCATATGTAAATATCTGGCGTGAAAGCCATCTGATCCAGCGCAATCCGAAGGCAGGGAAAACGCAAGGTTTCCCTGCTGTGAGCACCTGCCGGGGGATTTGCTTGAAACTGCTAACAGCCTATGGACGCGGCATTTCCCGTCCGTGTCCACATTGTTTCGGGCAGGTTACAGAATGCCCTGTTATGGCAACGCTATCTGCCGTCCAGACTGTGGTCTAACTGCTTCCACAGTGTGGGCGAACCGAACCCGGTAAACTTGGACGGTGGTAGATCGCAAAGATATTGGCTCCTGGCTCACCGGCCCCGACACCTCGGGCATTTCGAAGTATCCCGGTGAGAGGCTGGGGTTGCCGGAGTCCGGACCCGGTTCCATTGCGCGGGCCGGCCGCAGGATCATCGCGCTGATGATCGACTGGGCCGTCGCCTTGCTGATCAGCAATTTCGCCTTCGCGGGCGACTCGTGGGCTACCCTGGCGATCTTCGCCGTCGAACAGATCCTCCTGGTGGGCACGCTCGGCTACAGCATCGGGCACCGCGCCGCCGGCATCCACGTGGTGAAGGCCGGCGGAGGAGCGCCGGGGCCGCTCGCTGCGCTGGTGAGGTCGTTGCTGCTGTGCCTGGTGGTTCCCGCCGTCATCTTCGATCCGGACCACCGCGGCCTGCACGACAAAGCGATGGACACGCTGCTCCTGCGCCGCTAGTCCCGGCCCTCAGGCGCGGCTGGTTTCCTTGGCTGCCGGGATCCCGGCTGTAGTCGCCGCAAGGTACCCGCGTTTTCCCGCCCAGCGCTCGAACCAGAGCGTGGCAAACGGGAAGACGGCGGAAAGGCCGGCGAACAGGGCCACCACGAAGGGCCAGCGCTGAAGCCGCCAAAGTGCAAGCGCGGCGATCCCGTAACCCACAAAGAGGGCGCCGTGGATGGGTCCTGCCACCTGAACGCCAATCTCCGTGGTGCCCGCAATCCACTTGAAGTACATGCCCGCCAGCAGCGCCGCCCAGCTGAACGCTTCTGCGATCGCGAGAATCCGGAAGGCGCGGAGGACTGCGTTCCTCACGGGAGATTCCATCTGGTCCTGTTGCAGCTTGTCCTGTTCCACTTTGTCCTGTCCTGTAGTCGGTGGGCAGCATTGGCCATAGAAAAGCCCCGGTCCCGGCAAGAGGCCGGAAACCGGGGCGTTTGCTCTAGCGTCCGCGGTTGGGGCGGGCTTTGTAGGGGTCGATGCCCTTGGGGATGGGGAGCTTGTTGCCCAGTGAGGCGATCCGCTTGGATACGGCATTCACCTCAAGCTTGGTCAGTTCCTTCTTCATCTTGCCCATCTTTTTGGCCACCTGGCTGATGGGGACCTGGCCCTCGCCTCGGCCGCTTTCAATGACGTGCACGGTGACGTTGGGCAGGATGCGTGCCAGGCGCTTTCGCTCGGCGTCCAGCAGCGGCTTTACCCGGTGCGTGGGTCCTTCGCTGACCAGCACGACGCCGGGACGCCCAATGGCGCGGAACACGGCGTCCTGCGTGCGGGGATTCACGGCGACGGGCTGTTCCTCGGTGATCCAGCCGCGCCGCAGCGTTCCCAGGGCGGCGCCGGAAGCGCCGGGCTGGTTTTCTATTTGGGCGAAGGCCGCGCGTTCGGCACGGCGGGAGAGAATCAGCGTGGCGCCCAAAAGACCCAGCGGGATGCCGATGATCAGGCCCGTGATCCAGTTTTCAAGCCAGAAGCCCACCAGGAAGCTGACAGCCACAACGCCGAGGAAAACCAGCAGCATAAGCCACGGAACCATGGGGTCGTGGCGGCGGGTCATGTTGAAGACCTCGCCGATCTGCTTAAGCCGGCTGGGCTTCTTGGCCTTTGCTTCTTTCGGCTTGCGGGAGAAGAGGCCACGCTTGACTGCGCTTGAGCCCGCCGGAGTGGGGTTGCTGGAATCAGGGGATTTCGCCATAGTGCCTCAATTCTACGTGACCAAAAGCGAAGGGCCGGCACCGGAGTTCTCCGGTGCCGGCCCTTCGGGGATGCAGCTTTTTTCAGTCAGGAGTGTGCCGCGAGCAGTGAGCTGGCTTCCTGGCGGGTGGTGCCGGAGGACTCGATGTGGGCGAGTTCGGCGGGGATTTCCCAGCCCTTCTTCCGCATCGCGGTGGCCCAGAGCCGGCCTGCGCGGTAGGAGGAGCGGACCAGCGGGCCACTCATGACGCCGAGGAAGCCGAGCTCGGTGGCCTCGTTCTGGAGGTCCACGAATTCCTGCGGCTTGACCCACCGGTCCACCGGCAGGTGCCGTTCGGAGGGGCGGAGGTACTGGGTGATGGTGATCAGGTCACAGCCGGCCTCGTGCAGGTCCTTGAGGGCTTCGGAGATTTCCTCGCGGGTTTCGCCCATGCCCAGGATCAGGTTGGACTTGGTGACCATGCCCAGGTTCCGGCCCTGGGTGATGACGTCCAGGGACCGTTCGTAGCGGAACGCGGGCCGGATCCGCTTGAAAATCCTGGGCACGGTTTCGACGTTGTGCGCGAACACCTCGGGTTTGGAGTCGCAGATCGCCTTGATGTGTTCGGGTTTGCCGGAGAAGTCCGGGATCAGCAGCTCCACGCCGGTGCCGGGGTTCAGCTCGTGGATCTTGCGGACCGTCTCGGCGTACAGCCACACGCCCTCGTCCTCGAGGTCATCGCGGGCCACGCCGGTGACGGTGGCGTAGCGCAGCTGCATGGACTGCACGGACCGGGCCACCTTGGTGGGTTCGAACCGGTCCACCGGGGACGGTTTGCCGGTGTCGATCTGGCAGAAATCACACCGGCGGGTGCACTCGGAGCCGCCGATCAGGAACGTGGCTTCCTTGTCCTCCCAGCACTCGAAGATGTTGGGGCAGCCGGCCTCCTCACACACCGTGTGCAGGCCTTCCTTTTTCACCAGGTTCTTGAGCTGGACGAACTCCGGGCCCATCTGGACCTTGGCCTTGATCCACTCCGGCTTGCGCTCCACCGGGACAGCAGAGTTGCGCTGTTCAACGCGCAAAAGCTTCCGGCCTTCAGGTGCCAGTGTCACAGTAGAGCTCCTTCGGGGGTAGCGACCAGGGCGCTCTGCATTCTTGTGCAGTTCTTCGGTGATTCTGGAAACGAGGTCAGCCGGGGCGACGTCATAACCGGTTTCCTGGGCGATTGTTGTTACGCCTGCATCGGTAATTCCGCAGGCAATGATCTGGGTGTACGGCGCGAGATCGTTGTTGCAGTTGATGGCGAACCCGTGCATGGTGACGCCTTCGTGGACCCGGATGCCAATGGCGGCAATCTTCCGGTCCGGGCCTTTTGCGTCCGCTGCAATCCAGACTCCCGCCCGGCCGGTGATCCGCACGGCCTGGATACCGTAGTCGGCAAGGACGTTGATGATGACCGACTCGAGGCGTTCGACGTAGTCGCGGATCCCTGCCCGGTTCTTCAGCTTGATGATGGGGTACCCCACGAGCTGGCCGGGTCCGTGCCAGGTAAGCTTGCCGCCACGGTCCACCGGAACCACCGGCGTGCCGTCAAAAGGCCGCTCGTGGTCTTCGGTCCGTTTACCGGCCGTGTAGACCGGGGAGTGTTCGAGGAGGAGGACTGTGCTCGGGGCCTGTCCGGCGACGACGTTGTCGTGGAGTTCGCTCTGGATGGCCCAGCCGCGGGTGTAGTCGACGAAATCCGGGGCAAGACCCAGCTGTGAAAACTCAAGAGTCATGAGATCCAGCTTAGACCTTGGGCCGCCACGCGCCCGGTTTAGTGCTTAAGCTCACCGTGCGGTCCGGAGCTCGTCCGGGCCGCCTCCGACCCTGTGGATAACTTCTGCACGCACAGCCGGATTCGACTAGACATAGGTCATGGAAGATTTGCAGGGGTTGACGGTCTCCGGTTATGCCGTTGGGCGGTTGCTGGGCCACGGCGGCAGCTCGTCGGTATGGCTGGTCACGGAGGAACGGAGCGGCCGGGAGTTTGCCCTGAAGTGCTTCCGCCCGGCCGCGCGCAGGTCGTCGCGGGGAGCAGTGATGAGTGCAGAAGGCATTCGACGCGAGATCCGCATCCTGTCCGTCCTCGATCATCCGCATCTCATCAAAGCGCACGACACTGTGGCATTGGCCAGCGGCGCGGCAAGCCGCGCCGCGTTGATCATGGACTACGCACCGGGCGGGTCCCTTGCAGGCCTGATAGCTGCCCGGGGAAACCTCAGCGTGGGGGAAACGGTGACGGTGCTGACACCCATCTCCCAGGTCCTGGCGTACCTGCACGGCAAAGGATTCACCCACTCCGACGTTTCACCGGGCAACGTCCTGTTCACCGGCCAGGGCAGACCGATGCTGTCCGACGTCGGCATCGCCCGGATGCTGGGGGACCCGGCCTCGGGAGCCAATACAGGCACACCCGGGTTTATGGATCCGGCGCCCGTGGACGCAGTGCGGGCAGGCCTTCAACCTGAACGGGACGTCTATTCGGTTGCGGCTCTGGGCTGGTTCTGCCTCACCGGTGTGCCTCCACAGCGCACTGCGGACCGGCCGCCGCTGTCCATCCTGCTTCCTGACGTCCCCAGGGAATTGGCCGCCGCCCTGGAGTCCGGGCTGAACGAGGACCGGCGGCTTCGGCCCACCGCGGCTTCCCTGGCTGCAGCCGTCTACCGGAGCGCGTCACCCCTGCCGCTGGACCTGGCGCCGGCGGTCCATCCCACAGTCCTGCCGGAACTGGTGACCCGCCTGCACGCGCCGCCGACTCCCCGCAGCGGGCTCGGCGAGAGAGTCCGTGGGCTGCGGCGCCGGCTGACGACGTCGAAATGGTTGGGGTCGTTAGTTGCCCCGGGAAAGCTGCCTTTTCCTGGGTCGAAAATGGTCATGCCTGCAGCCCACCAGGAGGACCACCGGCGGGGGCGGCACGCCCAGCCGCGGGGTGACCGGCAGCTGCGGAAAGGCGTTCTTGCCTGCGCAGCTGCAGCTGCAGTTGCTGCCGCCTGGTGGCTGTCGGGTGCTGCGGGCACGGCCACCGGACCGGGTTTGCCGTCCGGGTCTTCAGTTGCCGGCCCAGCCACCGCCCCGGTCACCGAAGCCCCTCCTGGCGGAACTGCCCGGCAGGCCGATGCGGTAGAGGCTGCGAGGCAGCAGGCGGCATCTCCCGATCCTGCCGTGGCCGTCCAGGGCATCGCACGGTTGAGGTCGCTGGCCTTCAGCACTGGAAAGCTGGAACTCCTTGATGAGGTGAACCAGCAGGGTTCTGGTGCGGCGGCAGCTGATCTCGGGATCGGCGGGCGGCTGCGGGAATCCGGCCACACCCTCTCCGGATTCTCCGCCACTCTGTCACACGTGCAGACGGAGGAGGCCAGGGCCGGGGCCCGCGCCGTGGTTGCTGTTACCTCAGCCTCGTCCGGTTATGAGGAGAAGGATGACCAGGGCGCTGTGGTTGCAACCGGAACAGCTGCCGGCGGGCAGCGGCTCCGCCTGGTGCTGGTCTCGGTCGACGGCAGGTGGCGGGTCAGCGAAATCCTTCCCGGCACCTGAGGCCGGGCCGGGCCCGAGGGCTGGTCCCAAGAAGGAGCGGCTCCTACCCCTTGCCGGCCACCCACTCCGCGGCCTGGGCGAGTGATGGATGCTGCCATCTAAAACCGGCAGACGACAGGCGCGCGGGCTCCATGCGCTGGCTGGCGAGCAGCAGTTCGTCGGCCAGATCGCGCATCACCAGGCGCAGTACCGGCGCCGGAACGCGCAGCACGGCCGGTCGGTGCAGGGCCTGGGCCAAAGCAGCCACCACGGCGTTCACGTCGGCGTCCTCGGGGGCGCAGAGGTTGACCGCTCCGCTCAGCGGGGACTCCAGCAGGAAGAGGAAAGCTGCAGATACATCCGGCAGGGTTACCCACGGCCAGTACTGGCGGCCGTTGCCAAAGGGGCCACCAACACCCAGCCGGATCAGGGGGAGCAGCCTGCCCAGGGCGCCGCCGGAACGGCTGAGGACCACACCGGTGCGCGTCACCACCACCCGTACACCGGGGGGAGCTGCCGCGGCTGCTGCCTCCCACTCCCCGCAGATACGGGCGAGTGTTCCCGCTCCCTGCGGCGCATTTTCCCGAAGTACCGTGTTGCCGGCGTCGCCGTAGTACCCGGAGCCGGACTGGCTGATGAAAACAGGGGGCGGAGAATCGAGCTGATGCATGGCCTGCGTGAGCGTGCGGGTGGAGTCCACCCGAGAGCTGAAGAGCTCCTCGACGCGCCTGCGCGTCCATGGCCTGTCCCCGATGCCGGCTCCGGACAGATTAACGACGGCGTCGGCTGCAGTGAGCGCTGTCGGGTCCAGTTGGCCGGCGGCAGGGTCCCACCGTACTTCCGCCGCCGACGCCGGCTCCCGCCTGACCAGGGAAACAACCTCGTGGCCGGCACGGCGGAAGGTTGCCGACATGTGGGTCCCGATCAGCCCGGAGGCGCCGGCTATGACTATGCGCATGGGGTCCATCACACCACGGCGGGCGCGGCGGCGGCACCTCCAACAGAGCGAAGTGGGGGTTGACTATGATCAAACGATGACCTCTTCCAGCTACTTCCGTTACCCGCACCTGCACGGCGATCTGGTCACTTTTGTGGCCGAGGACGACGTATGGATTGCGCCCCTGGGCGGAGGCCGCGCCTGGCGTGTTTCCTCCCTCCAGCTGCCCGCCCGAAATCCCCGCTTCACCCCGGACGGACGACGGCTGGTGTGGACGGTGGTGCAGGGAACGGCGCCGGAAGTTGTATCTGCAGCGGTGGACGGCGGCGACTACCGGCAGCTCACGTACTTTGGCCACGGCACCACCAGGGTAAAAGGCTTTACCGCGAAAGGCTCAGTGGTGGTCACCAGCGCCTTCCGCCAGGCTGAAAGCCGGCATACCCACGCCTACAGTGTCCCGTTGGAGGGCGGCTGGGCCGAGGAACTTCCCTTCGGGCCGGTGGAGTCGGTTGCCTTCGGCCCCGAAGTGGGTGATGAGCGCCCGGTAGTGGTGGGCAGCGTGCTTTCCCGCGAACCCGCCTGGTGGAAGCGCTACCGTGGAGGAACCGCAGGGAAACTGTGGCTGGACAACGACGGCAACGGGGAATTTGAGCGGCTGTTGCCGGACCTCGACGGCAACCTCGCTGACCCCATGTGGGTGGACGGCCGGATCGCATTCCTGTCCGACCATGAGGGCTACGGCAACGTTTACTCGGTCCTCCCGAACGGCAGGGACAGGCGCAGGCATACGGACCATGAGGACTTCTACGTCCGGCATGCCAGCACGGACGGCAAACGCATCATCTTCGAATCTGCGGGTGAGCTCTGGGTCCTTGCCCACCTGAACTCTGACCCGGAGCGGCTGGACATCAGCCTGGGATCGGCCTCCCAGTCAAGGCGCCCGGCCCTGCTCAACACCACCCGGCATCTTGGCGCCGCGGTTCCGGACGGCGCTGGAGCGGCCAGCGCCGTCGAAGCGCACGGCACCATCCACTGGCTGCGGCACAAGGACGGCCCTTCGCGCATTATCGAAGCAACGCCGGGTGTCCGTGCCCGCCTTCCCAGGCCCCTCGGCAACGGGCGGCTGGCCTATGTGGCGGACCACGACGGCGTTGAGGCGCTGTACATCAAGGACGTCGCCGCCCCGGTGCCCGGCACAGCGGACGCGGGCACCCTCATGGCATCCTTGCCGACTGCCGGGGAGCCGGGCGGCGAAGCTACAGCGTCAGCGCCCGGCAAGGACGAGGCCGCGGCAGCCTTGCCGCAGCCCGTTCCGGCCGCCGGGGCTGCGGTCCTGGCAGGAGCCGGTCAGGCTTCCGCAGTGAGGGATGACCAGCAGGCTGACGTCGCCCCGGAAAACGCACCCTCAGCCGCCGGGGCAGCGGTTCCGGCCGCAGCAACGCGTATCGGCTTCCCCCGCCCCACCCGCACCAGCTCGCTGGAGGCAAGCCCGGACGGCGGCTGGCTCGCACTGGGCACGTCCTTCGGCGAGGTTTATGCGGCCAACACCCGGACCGGGGAACTGACACTGGTTGCCAGCATCGGTGAAGGCACCGTCTCGGATCTGGCCTGGTCGGCGGATTCGCAATGGCTGGTCTGGTCGGAACCGGTAACGTCCTTCGGTTCCCGCAGCCGGCTCCGGCTGGCAAAGGTAACGGAGCCCGAAGCCGGCCCGGTGGATGTCACCGATGGCCGCTTCTGCGATACCTCCCCGGCCTTTACCCCGGACGGCAAGTTCCTGGCGTTCCTTTCCAACCGCAGCTTTGACCCCGTGTACGACGGTCACTCCTTTGACCTTTCCTTCCCGAGCCCCATCAAGCCGTACCTCGTGGCACTGGCCGCTGACACGCCGTCGCCCTTTGGTCCTTCCGTGGATTCGGACGCAGGGAAGGACGGGGCAGGCGACGAAGACGGGGAATCGAAGCAGGAGACTGCTGCTGTGGCGGAGGTCAAGGTGGACCCGGAGGGGCTCGCCCACCGCGTCATTGGCGTTCCCGTGCCACAGGGCAACTACACGTCGCTCAAGGCGGCGGAAGGCGCACTGTTGTGGCTCGACTGGGCATTGGCCGGCGTCACCGGTGACGGCAAAGCCAGCCGGGACGAGAAGGATGCCCGTCCCAGCCTTGCCCGCTTCGACCTTGCCCGGCGGAAGCAGTCCACCCTGGTGGAATCCCTGGACAGCTTCCGGCTTTCCGGTGACCTCACCAAGGTGGTGCTGATTTCCGACAAGCAGGTCAGCGTTGTACCCGCGGACAAAAAGGCCGACGAGGACTCAGGCGAGCTGGTCAAGGTGGACCTTGGCCGGATCCGGGTGATGATGGACCCGCTCAGCGTGTGGGGCCAGGCCTTCGACGAGGCATGGCGGCTGCAGCGCGACTTCTTCTGGACTGAAGACATGGCAGGGCAGGACTGGGAGTCCGTTTACAAGCGCTACCGTCCACTGGTGGACCGGCTGGGTACCCATGACGACCTGGTGGACCTGCTGTGGGAACTGCACGGCGAACTGGGAACCTCCCACGCCTACGTGCGGCCGGCACCTGTCACGGAGAACGGAAGCCATGGCCAGGGCCGGCTCGGCGCTGACCTTGCCCACACGCCGGCGGGCTGGGAGATCACCCGGATCCTTGCCGGCGAGTCCTCGGACCCCCTGGCAACGTCGCCCCTGACCCGGCCGGGCGTGGGCGCCAGGGCCGGAGACATCATGCTCGCCATCGACGGCGTCCCGCTCTCCAGCACCGTAACCCCTGCGATGCAGCTGGTGGGGGCGGCAGGCCGGGCAGTGGAGCTGACTCTCCTCAACGGCGCAGCGCATGGCGAAAGCGCAGGCAGGCAGCGGCGGGTCGCCGTCGTACCCGTCAAGGACGAGGAGCGCCTGCGGTACCAGGAATGGGTTGCCTCCAACCGGCGGACCGTCCGGGAGGCCTCCGGCGGTACCTTCGGCTACCTGCACATCCCGGACATGATGGCGAATGGCTGGGCCCAGCTCCACCGCGACCTGGACACTGAAACGGCGCTGGACGGCCTCATCGTGGACGTGCGGCGGAACCGCGGAGGGCACACCTCACAGCTGGTGGCCGAGCTGATCGGCCGCAAGGTCACCGGCTGGAGCATGCCGCGGGCTGAGAAACCCCGGACGTATCCGCACCACGCCCCGCGCGGGCCGGTCATCATCCTGGCCGATGAGTTCGCCGGATCCGACGGCGACATCATCACCCAGGTGTCCAAGCTGCGGGGCATCGGTCCGGTCATCGGAACACGCACCTGGGGCGGCGTGGTGGGCATCGACAACAGGTTTGCCCTGGCTGACGGCACGGGTGTCACCCAGCCGCGGTACGCAACGTGGTTCGGCGGCGGTGTGGGCTGGAGCGTTGAGAACTACGGCGTGGACCCGGACATCGAGGTCACCTATCCGCCGCACGCTTACGCAGCGGGACGGGATCCGCAGCTCGAATACGGCATCGGGGCGCTGAAGGAGATGATTCAGGAGCTTCCCACGGACCGCCCGCCGGTACGCGAAGGCTACCGCCGGTTGCGTCCCGCGCCGCTGCCGCCCCGGCAGGCAGCCAAACGGGTGTAACGCCGCAAAAGGCCCTGCCGTACCGGAACATTCCGGTACGGCAGGGCCTTTTTCTGCATCCTGCAAGCAGGCTAGGACTGCAGCGTGGCTTCCAGGGTGATGTCGATGCTGGCAAGGGCGCCGGATACGGGGCAGCCCACCTTGGCCTCGGCAGCGATCTTCTGGAACTCGTCTTCGGAGATTCCCGGGATCCTGGCGGACATGGTCAGGTGGCTGCCGGTGATGCCGGTGCCCGGCACAAAGGTGACGTCGGCCTTTGTGTTGACTTCCTCCGGCGCGTGCCCGGCCTGCGCCAGGGCGTGGCTGAAGGCCATGGAGAAGCAGGCCGAGTGGGCGGCGGCGATCAGTTCTTCAGGGCTGGTCTTGCCGCCCGAGGCCTCGGTGCGGGCCTTCCAGGTGACCTCGTAGGTGCCCAGGCCCGAGCTGTCCAGGGTGGTGTTTCCGGAACCCGACATCAGGTCGCCGTTCCATACTGTGTGCGCGGTGCGTGTTGCTGCCATAACCACTCCTTAAATTGATTCGAACCGGGGAAGGCTAATGCCCGGCCCCGCCGTTTCCCATCCTAGGGATATCGACCCGGGCGTGCACCAGCTGTCCGCTTCTGGTGAATTATGACCGGGGAATGAGATGACGACGGCGACGCCCCCGCTGAAAGGGAGCGTCGCCGTCGTCGTGGCCTCAGCGTGTAGGCAGCTACTGCCAGATGGTGGCGATGGCGATGTTCAGGAGCGCGAGCCCGCCTACGCTGTGCGCCAGGCCCTTGCTGATGTCTTCGCCGTTCTTGTACTTCCGGCGGCCGATGAAGGCCAGCACGCCGACGGCGAGGGCGATGACGAACTTGATGCCCAGCTTCGCGTAGTTGGCGTCCATGTCAAGGGCCGGGATCAGTCCCATCAGGGCGACGCCGGTGAGGAGCTGGAGCATGGCGCCGTCGAACTGGCGGGGGTGGACGGTGGGCTTTTTCATCTGGCCGATCCAGATGCCGACAATCATGGCGGCGCCAACGATGTGCAGGAAAACCACGATGTTATAAACGATGTTCATGGGACCAGTGTAGCCAGAGTTTCTACAGCTTGTAGTAGTTGGGGATCCCCGGTGATTCGTCGACCCACCCGGGCTGTTAAACGCCGACGGCGGGGCAGGCCCTGCGGTGGTCTCCCACCGCTGCCTGCACCGCCGTCGCGCGTTTCAGCCTGTTACAGCCCCAGGTCCGCTTCGAAGGCGCCTTCTTCAAGGCGTGCCTTCAAGGTCTGGAGGAACCGGCCGGCGTCGGCGCCGTCCACCAGGCGGTGGTCGTACGTCAGGGACAGGTACATCATGGAGCGGATGGCGATCGAGTCGTCACCGTTCTCGTCAGCAACAACCACTGCGCGCTTGACGATGGCGCCGGTGCCGAGGATGCCCACCTGCGGCTGGTTGATGATCGGGGTGTCGAACAGGGCCCCGACCGAACCGATGTTGGTGATGCTGAAGGTTCCACCGGACAGCTCGTCCGGGCCGATCTTTCCGTCGCGGGTGCGCCCTGCAACGTCGGCGATCTTGCCGGCCAGTCCGGCCAGGTTCAGGTTTCCGGCGTCGGAGATGACCGGGACCAGCAGGCCCTTGTCGGTGTCGACAGCGATCGCCAGGTGCTCAGCGTTGTGGTACGTGATCTCCTGCTTGTCCTCGTCGTACGCAGCGTTGAGCTTCGGGTGCTGCTTGAGGGCTTCGGCAACTGCCTTGGCGATGAACGGCAGGAAGGTGAGCTTGACGCCGTTCTGGGCCTGGAACGAGTTCTTGGCCTTGAGGCGCAGCTTGGCGACCTTGGTCATGTCCACTTCGTGGACCTGCGTGAGCTGCGTTGAAACCTCGAGGGATTCGCGCATGCGGCGGGCGATGACCTGGCGGATGCGCGGAGCCTTCTGCGTAGTGCCGCGCAGCGAGGAAACAGCGGCGTTGGACGCGGCCGGGGCTGATGCGGCAGGCGCTGCTGCCGGGGCTGCGGCGGGTGCGGCCTTGGCTTCAGCTGCGGCGATGACGTCCTGCTTGCGGATGCGTCCGCCCACACCGGTGCCTGAAAGCGCGGCGATGTCCACGCCGTGCTGGTTGGCCAGCTTGCGAACAAGGGGAGTGACGTAGCCGGACTCGGATCCGCCGTTGGCCGGTGCGGCCTCGGTTACGGCAGGCGCTGCAGCAGCCTGCCGAGCAGGTGCTGCCTTGGGCTCTTCCTGGGCCGGTGCAGCCTGAGCCGGAGCGGCCTTCGGGGCCGGTGCGGGGGCTTCAGCCTTGGGGGCTTCCTGGACCGGGGCCTCGGTGGACGGTGCTTCGGCCGGGGCAGCAGCTGCGCCGGAGCCGATAACAGCGAGGACGGAACCGACCTCTGCTGTTTCGTCCTCGTTGACGCGGATTTCCTGAAGGGTGCCGGCCACGGGCGACGGGATTTCGGTGTCGACCTTGTCGGTGGAGACTTCCAGGAGCGGCTCGTCAACCTCTACGGAGTCGCCCACGGCCTTGAGCCAGCGGGTGACGGTGCCTTCGGTGACGCTTTCGCCCAGCGCCGGGAGGGTCACTTCATGGCCCTCTCCTGCTTCGCCGCCGGCTGCCGGAGCCTCCTGGGCGGGCGCTTCCTGGGTGGGAGCCGGTGCTTCCTGTGCGGGAGCAGGCGCGGCTGCGGGGGCTTCTTCGGCGGGTGCGGCTGCGGGGGCTTCTTCAGCGGGTGCGCCGCCGCCGGAGCCATCGCCGATGCGGACCAAAGGAGCGCCGACCTCGGCGGTCTCGTCCTCGGCAACCAGGATTTCCTCAATCACGCCGGCGACAGGAGAGGGGATTTCAGTGTCTACTTTGTCGGTGGAGACTTCGAGCAGCGGCTCGTCCACCTCTACCCGGTCACCTACCTGCTTGAGCCAGCGGGTGACGGTTCCTTCGGTGACGCTCTCACCGAGGGCGGGCAAGTTAACGGATTCAGACATGTCGTCCCCGTTCTCCTTATTGATCTTTAGTGCGGATGATTGCTGCCTTGTTGGCCAGCCTAGTGCACCCGGCATTCCGTGCCGGGTGCACCAGGCCCTGTGGTGCTGGGGGGAGACTAGCCGTGAAGCGGCTTGCCAGCGAGTGCCAGATGGGCTTCGCCCAGGGACTCGTTCTGGGTGGGGTGGGCGTGCACCAGCTGGGCAACATCCTCAGGGTAGGCTTCCCAGTTCACAATCAGCTGGGCCTCGCCAACCTGCTCGCCCATGCGGGCGCCGATCATGTGGACGCCCACCACGGGGCCGTCCTTCTGGCGGACCAGCTTGACCAGTCCTGAGGTGCCCAGGATGGAGCTCTTGCCGTTGCCGGCGAGGTTGTATTCCTGGGTCTGGACCTGGTCCTCGCCGAACTTCTCCTTGGCGGCCTTTTCGGTGTAGCCAACGGTGGCGATTTCGGGATCGGAGTACGTGACCTTGGGGATGTTGATGTCCTCAACGATCACCGGCTTCAGGCCGGCGATCTCCTCGGCCACGAAGATGCCCTGCTGGTAGCCGCGGTGGGCCAGCTGCACGCCGGGGACGATGTCGCCGACGGCATAGATGTTGCCGACGCCGGTGTGGAGGCGCTCGTTGGTGATAACGAAGCCGCGGTCGATGGTGATTCCGGCTTCCTCGTAGCCCAGGTTGGCGGTGACGGGGCCACGGCCGACGGCGACGAGCAGCAGGTCGGCTTCGAACGTCTTGCCGTCCACCAGGGTGACCTTGACGCCGTCGTTGTTCTGCTCAACGCCCTGGAAGAACACACCGGTGGAGAACTTGATGCCGCGCTTCTTGAACGCACGCTCGAAGTTCTTGACGATGGTGGCGTCTTCGTTGGGCACCAGCGAGGGCAGGCCCTCCACGATGGTGACGTCCACGCCGAAGGACTTCCAAACGGAAGCGAACTCGACGCCGATGACGCCGCCGCCCAGGATGATGACGCTCTTGGGGATGGAGTCCATGGTCAGGGCCTGGTCAGAGGTGATGACCTTGCCGCCGATTTCCAGGCCCGGAAGGGTGCGTGAGTACGAGCCGGTGGCCAGGACAATGTTCTTGCCCTTGTACGCGGTGCCGTTCACCACAACGGTGTCGGTGCCCTGGAGCTTGCCCTCACCCTCGATGACGGTGATGCCCTTGGACTTGATGAGGCCCTGGAGACCCTTGAACTTACCGGCGATGATGCCGTCCTTGTACGCGTTGACGGCCGTGATGTCGATGCCGTCAAGGGTGACGTTCACGCCGTATTTGGCGGAGTCACGGGCGTGGTCGGCGAGCTCTGCAGAGTGCAGCAGCGCCTTGGTGGGGATGCAGCCGTTGTGGAGGCAGGTGCCGCCCAGCTTTGCCTTCTCCACGAGGCCGACGGTAAGGCCAAGCTGTACGGCCCGCAGTGCGGCGGCGTATCCGCCGCTGCCCCCGCCGAGTACCAGGATGTCGAATTCTTGCGCAGTTGCCTGATCGGCCACTTAAACGCTCCCTCGCGTGAACGATGACGCGATCTCCGCGCATCATCTGGTCTTGGAACTTACACTGCCGTGATTATGCCAGCAGGCCGGTTCTCTTGCATTTGTGACTACCGTGGTTCACCTTAGCGAACCACTTATCCATGCTCCACCTTGGCGCCGCGTTTGTGGAGCGCTTGTGTCCAGTGTCACGCGGCCCTGCGGTGCAGGAAACATTCCCCACACCGCAGGGCCCCCGTGGCGGCCGGACGCGGCCGAAAGAGTCAGGCCGCTGCGGCCAGGATGTCCTCTACATAGGCCACCAAGGTCCGCACGGTGCAGCCCGTGCCCTGCTTGTGGGTGTAGCCATAGGGGCTTCCGTTGTTGAAGGAAGGCCCGGCGATGTCGATGTGGGCCCAGGGGATCTGCTCCCCGTCCTTGCCCTTACCCACGAATTCGCGCAGGAAAACGGCAGCTGTCATCATGCCGCCGTGGCGTTCGCCGATGTTGGCGAGGTCTGCTACCTGGGAGTCGATGCTGGGACGCAATTCCTCGGGAAGCGGCATGGGCCACACAAGCTCCCCTGCCCGGTCGGCTGCCGCCTTGAGCGGGCCCGGTCACGCTGTCGGAGCCCATGACACCGGCGGTGCGGTTGCCCAGGGCGATCAGCTGCGCACCGGTGAGGGTGGCGACGTCGATGATGGCGTCCGGGTACTCCCGGCTGGCAGCCACAATGCCGTCCGCCATGACCAGCCGGCCCTCAGCGTCGGTGTTCAGGACTTCAACAGTCTTACCGCCAAACATGGTGAGGACGTCCGCCGGGCGTGAGGCAGCGCCGGAGGGCATGTTCTCGGCGATGCAGAGCCAGGCGGTCGCCTTGACCGGCAGGCCAAGTCCGGCGAGGGCCAGGACAGTGTTAAGCACGACGGCGGCGCCCGCCATGTCGCTCTTCATGTCGCCCATGCCGAGGGCAGGCTTGATGGAGATGCCGCCGGTGTCGAACGTGATGCCCTTGCCGACGAGGGCAATCTTCGACGTCGCTTTGGCAGGGGAGTACTCCACCTTAACCAGCCGCGGCTGGCGGGTGGAGCCCTTGCCCACGCCCATGATGCCGCCGAAGCCTTCCTTTTCGAGCCGCTTCTCGTCCCAGACGGTAACCTTCACGGGCAGGCCCTTGGCCAGGTCCTTCGCGGCCTCGGCGAAGGTTTCCGGATAAAGGTGGCTGGGCGGCTGGTTCACCAGCGAACGGGTGGCGTTGACTGCCTTGCCGATCTGGGCGGCACGCTTCAGCGCGGCGCCGGTTTCGTTGTTTTCGGCGTGCTCCGTGAAAATGACCGCGTTTCGAACCGGATCCTTCAGGCCGTCCTTTGATGACCGGAACTCGGTAAAGGAATAGGCGCCCAGGGCGGCACCCTCGGCGACCGCCGCCACGTCGGCAACTGACGCCGTCGGCAGGGCCAGAACCACCGTTGCGAGGCCGGCAAGCTGGCGCACGGCGGAACCTGCCGCCCGGCGGAGTGCCTCGCCCGTGAGGGGCTCCGCTGCCGAAACCTTGCCGGTGCCCGCGAGGACCAGGATGCCGGCGCCCGTCTCCGGCAGGCCGGGGAGGCGGACTATCTGGTCGGCGGCGCCCGTGACGCCCAGGGACGTGAGGGAACCGGCGAGGGCCTCTGCGGACTTGGCCGTCAGGGGGTTCTCCAGGAGGACCGGCCCGTCAGTGCCTTTTCCCACACCGATGACCACTGCGTCACTGGGGCTCTTCTTCAGGTCCCTTGAGAGGGTACTAAGGTTGATTTCAGTATTCTTGACCACAGGGATCAGTCCTCAATTCTCGAGAGATGTTCGGGCAGGGGTGCATGTTCGGCGCTCTGCCATGGATGCCCGGATGCAATCGTTCGGGACGCGGTCCGGGTGTCTGCAAGCCCGTCTGGCAGGCCAGTTCCGATCGTAGCCCGTCCCCGGCCGGGCCGGTGTATTTCCTGAGAGGTGCGCCACACCAGCGGGAGGAATGTGCGGCTGTCCTGCGGCGTTGTAAAAGATGTCCCCCGCACCGATGAAAGGAACACGCCGTGCTTGAACGGTTTTCCGGCTCCCTGCTGGACCCCGATGCGCTTTATGCAAGCAACATCGAGCTGTTCCACAGCCCTGCCCTCCGTGGGCTGAACCTGGTGATGGGCTTCACCGGATTTGCCGACGCCGGGCACGTGGTGAAGCAGATCAATGCGGAACTGCTGGACACGCTCGACGCCGAGCCGGTTGCAGTCTTTGATGCCGACCAGCTGATCGACTACCGGTCGCGCAGGCCGCACCTGACGTTCGTCGAAGACCACCTTCAGGACTACCAGGAGCCCCGGCTCGCCCTCTACCGGCTGATCGACGGGCTGGGTAATCCCTTCCTCCTGCTGGCAGGTTTTGAACCGGACCTTCAGTGGGAACGGTTTGCACGTGCAGTGGTGGGCATTGTGGAGAAGCTGGACGTCAACCTGGTGACTTGGATCCATTCGATCCCCATGCCGGTACCCCACACCCGTCCGGTGGGTGTGACGGTGCACGGCAACAGGCCTGAACTGATCGAGGGCATCTCCGTGTGGAAGCCAACCGTGGAAGTCCCCGCAGCGGTGGGCCACATCCTGGAGCTCCGCCTGGTGGAGGCAGGCCGCAACGTGGCCGGTTACGTCATCCACGTGCCGCACTACCTTGCCGAGGCTGAATACCCCACTGCCGCCGTCGCAGGCCTTGAATACCTGGGTGCCGCCACGTCGCTGATGCTTCCCTCGGACCGGCTCCGCGAAGCCGGCCGGGAAGTCAGCCGCCAGATTGCCGAGCAGATTGATGCCTCCGAGGAAGTCCAGCAGGTGGTTTCCCGCCTCGAGACCCGGTACGACGAAAAGGCCGAAGGCACGGTCCGCCGATCGCTCCTTGCGGACGAAAATGACGAGCTGCCCAACGCGGACGTCCTGGGCGCTGCCGTAGAGGCCTACCTCGCACGCGAGAACCCCGGCCACTAGGGTCCGGCGGTTCTGTACCCCGGCCAGCAGGCGGGCTGGCAGGTGGAATGGGTTGCTGCCGGGACCTGCACTGCCGTCCGGGCATAATGAAGAGGTGACTGCACCCCGCGCCTGGCTGATCTGGACCGTTGGCGTCTTCGGGTACCTTGTAGCCGTTTCGCAGCGCACGTCCTTCGGGGTGGTGGGCCTGGAGGCCACCGAACGCTTCCACGCCAGTGCGTCGGCAATCTCGTTCTTCACCGTCCTCCAGCTGCTGGTCTACGCCGGCCTCCAGATCCCCGTGGGCCTGCTGGTGGACCGGTTCGGCTCACGGGCCATGATCGCCGGCGGTGCCGTGCTGATGGGGCTGGGCCAGCTCCAGCTGGCCTTCGCCGACAGCATTCCGGGCGGCGTCGCTGGTCGGGTCCTGGTGGGCGCCGGGGATGCCATGACTTTCATCTCGGTGATCCGCCTGATCCCGCTCTGGTTTGCGCCCGCCCGCGTGCCGCTGGTGACCCAGCTGACGGGGATGTCCGGCCAGCTGGGGCAGCTGTTCAGTGTGATCCCGTTCGCCTTCGTCCTGCACGCTTCCGGCTGGACCCCCGCGTTCCTGATGCTGGCCGGGATGTCGGGACTCGCCGTCGTCCTGGTCCTGCTCCTCCTGCAGGACGTGCCCCCCGGTGTCCCGCGGCCGCAGGCCCAGCAGGGGCTGAAGGCAACCGGAGTTTCCCTCGCCCGTGCCTGGCGCCAGCCGGGGACCCGGCTGGGGTTGTGGAGCCACTTCACCATCCAGTTCAGCGGCACCGTCTTCGCGATGACCTGGGGTTACCCGTTCCTTCTTTCCGGGCAGGGCCTCGACGCCGGAACGGTGGCCGCCCTCATGGCCCTCTATGTGGCCACCGCCATGGCAGTGGGACCGTTTATTGGCCGCTTCGTTTCCCGCCACCCGCTGCGGCGCTCAACCATGGTCCTGCTCATCGCCGCCGCCACCGCCGGAGCCTGGGCCGCTGTCCTGCTGACTCCGGGGCGTTCGCCGTTGTGGCTGCTGGCGGGACTGGTGGTGGTGCTGGCCATCGGCGGACCCGGCTCAATGATCGGCTTCGATTTCGCCCGCACCTTCAACCCGGCGCACCGGATCGGCACCGCGACGGGCATCGTCAACGTGGGCGGATTCATCGCCGCGCTGATCGCAATCTTCCTGATTGGCCTGGTTCTGGACCTGCTGTATGCAAGCGGCTTTTCCAACGGAGTCCTGTACGGGCTGGACCCCTTCCGGATTGCACTGAGTGTCCAGTTCCTGCTGCTCGGCCTCGGAACCGCAGCCATTCTGGTCTGCCGCCGCAAAGTCCGGAGGCAGATGGCCGCCCAGGGTGTTGTTGTCCCGCCCCTCCGCAGCGCGCTGGCCCGCCAGCGCCGGGAGAACCTGGCCCGGCGGAGCCGTGCGGCGGCTTCGGACGACTGACTGGTCCTCCACGGGCCGGCTTTATCCACATAGCTGCAGCTTGTCCACTTAGCGCATTCAGCGCTGTCGAAGAGCCCGTCTTCGGCGAATGCTGGAGCCATGACACCTCCAGAACCCCTCACAGTCCGCGGCCCGGAAGACATCCTCAGTTTCATCCCCCACTCGCTGGGATACTGGCCGTCGGGGAGCCTCGTGGCCATGACGCTGCAGGGCAAAAGGCTCGGCGCCACGCTGCGGCTGGATCTTCCCGGACAGCATGTCCTTGCCGATCCCACCGTCTTCGCCCGGACAGTGTGCGGGTACCTGGAGGCAGACGAAAATGCTGACGGCACCCTCCTGGCCCTCTTTACGAACAATGGCTGGCTGGCGGGGCCAGGCTGTTACGACGCACTGCTCGACGGACTGGAATTGGCCCTGTGTGAGGCAGGAATGCCGGTCAGGGACGCCTGGTATGTGGGGGACCAGTACTGGCGGGACGCCCGCTGTACCGGCTCCGCCGGTTGCCCGCCGGCGCGTCCCATCCAGGAAATCCGGGACAGCCTGCTCAACACTGAGATGGTGTTCCGGGGAAGCAGCGTAGGACCAGCCCCCGAACAGCGGCACCCGGCCGGCCCCGTACCGGGACTCCACGGCGCGGCTGTGCTGGAGGCGGAGGCCGTGTGGTCGGCCCAGCTGGACCTTCGGCGGCAGAGCCGGGCGCAGTTCGCCGCGGTGCTGAGACAGTGGGAGGCGATGCTCGCCCGGCCGGCCGAGCACCTGCAACGTGTCTCGGTGCACCGTGACGCTTTCCTGCGGGCAACACTCCTGGTGCCCGCCTGGCGCGATGCTGTCCTGGTGATGGCGGCGGCCGGCAGAGCCGCGGCAGCAGCCGGGGCCGAAGAGTTCGGGACCTTCAGTGATGACGCGCGGCTGGAGCCAGTGGCGCCTGCGGCGGAACAGATAAGGCCAGATGAAGTGCCATCAGCAGCGAATGCGCCTGATGCCATGTCCTTCGCAGCAGCTGACTTCTGCACCGAAGGCCTGCTGATGCCCGGCCATCAGGCTGGAACTCCTGGCTACGGAAACGTCCTGATGGGGCATGATCCTGCAGTTCCGCAATGGCGCAGTCTTGATGCCCTCGATCTCGTCCTGGAGCACCTCGCCCTGCTCGGTGGACCGTCGGCAGCGGCTGCCCTGACGGGGAGGGGCTGGATCGCGTGGTGCCGCGGGCGGGGCTCGTACTCGGCCGCGTACTTGGGGGAGGCCCTTGAAATAGAGCCCGGCTACCGGCTTGCGGAGCTGCTGCTCGAGTTGGTCCGCCGGGGTACGGTGTGCGGCTGGGCGGCGCGGAAGGAGGCTGCCTGGCAGAAGTTCGGGCCGGACGCTGCCTGAAGTGTGGGCGGCAGGACGGCCGGTTAGGCCGGATTTGGGGAAACCGTGAGACAATGGTTGCCGAGACCCGGTTGGGTCCGTGTATCAAGTGCTGGTAATGAACCCTTTTTGGGAACATTGCGGCCGCTCCGGCAGTTCTATTTATAGACTCTGCCGGCCGTGGTGGCGCTTGGTTTTCACCACGGACTTGACAGGGTCATAGTGGTGTTGCCCGTATGGCGATTCCACAGACCACCGCTAGAAAGGTTTTTTGTGACCCCGTCTTCCACGAAGAAGGACCCCGCCGCCCAGGACGAACTGTCCGCCGAGGAGAAGCAGGCGGCAACAAACGCCAAGCGGGCCGCCACGCGGGCAGCCAACAAGGCTTCTGCCGGTGAAGCCGGTGCGGACGGCAAGCCCGCGCCCAAAAAGCGCGGACCAAAGCCCGGCGCCAAGGCCGCCGCTGAGGCCGCCGGGAAATCGGACGCCGACGAAGTAGAAGATGTCGAGGAGGAGCCCGACGATAGCGTCCTCGACGGACCCGACGCCGTTGAAGAGGACGCCGAAGCTGATCCCGTCAAGGGAGCAGCCGGTTCGGGCAAAGGCTTCGTCTACTCTGACGCTGACGACGACGACGCACCTGTCCAGCAGGTCATGTCCGCCGGAGCTACGGCCGACCCCGTTAAGGACTACCTGAAGCAGATCGGTAAGGTTGCCCTGCTCAACGCCGAGCAGGAAGTGGACCTTGCACTCCGGATCGAAGCCGGACTGTTTGCCGAAGAAAAGATCAACGCCGACGACGGGTCCATGGATCCGAAGTACAAGCGCGAGCTTGAGTTCATCATCCACGACGGCAAGCGCGCCAAGAACCACCTGCTGGAGGCCAACCTCCGCCTGGTGGTCTCCCTGGCCAAGCGCTACACCGGCCGCGGCATGCTGTTCCTGGACCTGATCCAGGAAGGCAACCTCGGCCTCATCCGTGCAGTGGAGAAGTTCGACTACACCAAAGGCTTCAAGTTCTCCACGTACGCCACCTGGTGGATCCGCCAGGCAATCACCCGTGCCATGGCTGACCAGGCGCGCACCATCCGTATTCCGGTGCACATGGTTGAAGTCATCAACAAGCTGGCCCGCGTCCAGCGCCAGATGCTGCAGGACCTCGGCCGCGAACCCACGCCCGAAGAACTGGCGCTCGAACTGGACATGACTCCCGAGAAGGTCGTGGAAGTCCAGAAGTACGGCCGCGAGCCCATCTCGCTCCACACGCCCCTGGGCGAGGACGGCGACTCTGAGTTCGGCGACCTCATCGAGGACTCCGAGGCAGTGGTTCCGGCTGACGCCGTGAGCTTTACGCTCCTCCAGGAGCAGCTCCACTCCGTGCTGGATACGCTTTCGGAGCGCGAGGCCGGAGTTGTGGCCATGCGGTTCGGCCTGACTGACGGACAGCCGAAGACTTTAGACGAAATCGGCAAGGTTTACGGAGTGACGCGCGAGCGTATCCGCCAGATCGAATCCAAGACCATGTCCAAGCTCCGCCACCCCTCGCGGTCGCAGGTGCTGCGGGATTACCTGGACTAGAAGCAGGACACAACAAAGGCGGCCCGCCCGCTGCCGCGCCCATGACGGGCACGGTAACCGGCGGGCCGCTTTTTTGGCTGGTGCCCTCAATTGTTCGGTCTGCTTAAAGAGATTGGGACCCCGCCTTCCGGCAGGGTCCCAACAACTTCACGAAAGCTAGTCGATTTCTACGGCAGCCTTCTCGTGAAGCTTCCCCGTCTCATCGTGCCAGTCGGAGCTCAAAGGCTTGAGCGTTGCCTCAACGGCACGGGCGTGGTGGCCGCAGAAAAGCAGCTCACCGCCGGAGGACTCCAGTACAACCCGGACATATGCCTGGGCTCCGCAACGATCGCACCGGTCCAGTGCGTTGAGTGTGCGGTCTGCCACTGCTGTTGTCATGTCGGCCTCCTTAGTAGATCAGTACGTCTATATAACCAGCATTCGTAACAAAACCATCGCAAGGATGGGGCAAGTTCGCTGTGCGCGTAGCCGCAAGAATGAATCAAGACAGGCGCACGCCCCCGCGGAAAGCGCGCCAGTGGCGCGGTGCACACCCTCCCCGGGGTGTGGCAGTCGGAGCTGCCACGCCGGGCCGACTACCCTTGGAGGAGCGACCCCAGCCCGCTTTTTCCGTCCCTGAAGGAGTTCATCACCAGTGGCACCAAGCTCTGATTACACTGCCCGGCACCTGTCTGTGCTGGAGGGCCTCGAAGCCGTCCGCAAGCGCCCGGGCATGTACATCGGTTCCACTGACTCCCGCGGCCTGATGCACTGCCTGTGGGAAATCATCGACAACTCGGTGGACGAGGCACTGGCCGGATTCGGCCACGACATCAAGATCATCCTCCACGCGGACAACTCTGTGGAGATCCACGACGACGGCCGCGGCATCCCCATCGACAAGGAGCCGAAAACGGGCCTTACCGGTGTTGAGGTGGTTTTCACCAAGCTCCATGCCGGCGGCAAGTTCGGCGGCGGCTCCTACACCGCTTCAGGCGGTCTGCACGGCGTGGGCGCCTCCGTGGTAAACGCGCTGTCCTCCCGCCTCGACGTCGAGGTGGACCGCGGCGGCAAGACGTACAAGATGTCCTTCCGCCGCGGCGAGCCCGGCCGTTTCAAGGACACGGGCTCAAAGGCTGATCCGGCCGCGCCGTTCACCCCGTTCGTGGACGACTCGGTGCTGGACGTGGTGGGCAAGGCCAAGCGGGGCGTCACGGGAACCAGGATCCGCTACTGGGCAGACCGGCAAATCTTCACCCCGGATGCCAAGTTCTCGTATGAGGAACTCGCCGCCCGCGCCCGCCAGACGTCCTTCCTGGTGCCCGGCCTTAAGCTGACCGTCCGCGACGAGCGCAAGGTCCCGGGAACACCCGGCGAAGCCGGCCCCCATGAGGAGGTCTTCCACCACGACGGCGGCATCTCCGAGTTCGTCGAATTCCTTGCCGCCGATCCCGCCGTCACCGATGTGTGGCGGCTGCACGGTTCCGGAAAGTTCAAGGAGACGGTTCCCGTACTCGACGAACGGGGGCACAGCCAGCTCGCCGAGGTGGAGCGCGACTGCGAAGTTGATGTGGCGCTGCGCTGGGGGATCGGCTACGACAGCACCGTCCGCAGCTTCGTCAACATCATCTCCACGCCCAAGGGCGGAACCCACCAGTCGGGCTTTGAGCAGGCCCTGGTCAAGACTTTCCGCAAAGCGGTGGAGAACAACGCCCGCAAGCTCAAGGCCGGCAACGACAAGATCGAAAAGGACGACATCTTCGCCGGCCTCACCGCCGTCCTGACCGTACGCCTGGCCGAGCCGCAGTTTGAAGGCCAGACCAAGGAGATCCTCGGCACCTCCGCCGTGCGCGCCATTGTGTCCAGGGTGGTGGAACGGGAGGTCAACGCCAAGCTCACGTCTGCCAACCGGAATGACAAGGCGCAGTCCGCGCTGCTCCTGGAGAAAATCGTCAGCGAGATGAAATCGCGCATCTCGGCCCGCGTGCACAAGGAAACCCAACGGCGCAAGAATGCCCTGGAAACTTCCTCGATGCCTACCAAGCTCGCTGACTGCCGCACGGACGACGTCGAACGTTCCGAACTTTTCATTGTGGAAGGCGACTCGGCGCTGGGAACCGCCAAGCTGGCAAGGTCCTCGGACTTCCAGGCCCTGCTGCCCATCCGCGGCAAGATCCTCAACGTCCAGAAGGCCTCCGTGGGGGACATGCTCTCGAACGCCGAATGCGCCGCCCTCATCCAGGTGGTGGGCGCCGGATCAGGCCGCAGCTTCGATATCTCCGCCGCCCGGTACGGCAAGGTCATTCTGATGACAGACGCTGACGTGGACGGCGCGCACATCCGCACGCTCCTCCTCACCCTCTTCTTCCGCTACATGCGTCCCATGATCGAGGAGGGCAGGGTGTTTGCCGCCGTGCCGCCGCTGCACCGGGTGGAAGTGATCAACGCCGGCCAGAAGGCCAACGAAATGATCTACACCTACTCCGAGGCCGAGCTTCACGTGCTGCTCGCCCGGCTGGCGAAGGAGGGCAAACGGTACAAGGAGCCCATCCAACGCTACAAGGGTCTGGGCGAGATGGACGCTGAGCAGCTGGCCGAGACCACCATGGACCCCCGGCACCGCACCCTCCGCAAGGTGGGGATCGAGAACGCGAAGCAGGCGGAGGAGATCTTCGACCTGCTGATGGGTTCGGACGTTTCGCCGCGCAAGGATTTCATCATCGCCGGCGCAGCCAGCCTGGACCGGGAACGCATCGACGCCTGACAGCGGAAGTACGGGGACGGCAGCGAGGAAAAGGGTGCCCGCAGAACGGCGGCGGGACGCGGAGAGGCTGGCGGATGACGCCGGGTGTCAGCCCAGCAGGCCCGGTACCACGAGCAGGGCTGTGGGCAGCGCCAGCAGGAGGACGCAGCTGGCCAGCACCAGGCTGCGGACCGGGGAGGGCAGCTGCGGCTGGGGGGAGAGCAGCCGGCTGACGCGCGAGGCTGTGGTGCGGGCCGAGTCCGAGCCGGACGTTCCTGCCGCGGAGTCGATGCCGGCAAGGGCCAGGCCTGGCCCGCCGGACTGAAGCTCGGCGTCACGGGCAGCCCCGGGGGATCCGCTGGCCACAATCGCGATGGCCTTGATAAGCGTGGCCTTGCTTTCGGTCCTGAGGGCGACGTCGTCCGCAAGCATCTCAATCAGGGAGTTGACGGACTCCTGGGCGAGGCGGGTGGTGGGCAGCCAGGGGAGCGCCTGGCGCCAGGCGGCGAAGGCCCACAGCAGCAGGTGATGCCGCTGGCTCAGGTGTGCATTTTCATGGATCAGGACAGCCCGGAGTTCGGCAGGCTCAAGCGCTGCCATGAGGCCGTCGGACAGTACCGTCACTGACCGCGCGCCGCCGGGAAGGCAGTACGCCACGGGCGAATCGTGGTTGATGACCAGTGTCCCGGCCCCTTCGGCGGATGGTGAAGCCAGGAGCGCGAGGAGTTCGCGGTGGCGCCGCCGCTGGCGTTCGATCTTGTAATACGTCAGCAAGAGAGTGAATACCAGGTGGGCCGTCAGCAGGGCCGCGGCGGACAGCGCGAAGATGTGCCAGAAGCCCAGGGCAGTAGTCGGCGCGTTATACAGCACCATCCCCGCAAGGGACCGGAGGCCGGCGAGGAGGTTGTCGCCGATGGGCTCCAGGCCGTACACCAGCATGGCGCCGATCATGGACAGCCCGCCAGCCAGTGCAATGGCCTGCCACAGCACCATGGCCGTAAAAGGGGAGCGCGCGGGCCACTGCGCCCTCGAGAGGAGGATAGGTACCGGCCACGCCAGGACTATCGCAAGGACCGCCAGCAGGTATGAGGCCCAGAACATGGTCCGTTAGAAGTGGCCAAGCAGTTTGCGCAGAGTCTCGGCTTCACCTTCGGAAACGGATCCGATGAATCGTGCCAGCACGGCCTCGCGGTCCGGAGCCGACCCCAGTACCTCGTGCATCAGTTCGGCCGTGTGGTCCTCGCGGCTGGACACTGCCTGGTAGCGGTGCGGACGGGTGCCGCGTTCGCGTTCCACCAGGCCCTTCTTCTCCAGCCGGGACAGCACGGTGAGTACCGTGGTGACGGCGAGTTCCTTGCCTTCGTGCCCGGCCGCCCCGCCTTGGCCCGCCGACGTCTGAGCGAGCCGGTCCCGCAAAGTGTTTGCGGTGGCTGCTTCATGGCCCGCCCAGAGCAGATCCATCACTGCCCGTTCCAGTTCACCAAGACTCGCCATTGCACTTTTCCTTTGTTTCCCCCCGCACCGCAGCCGTGAGGCCGCGGTGACTCCATGCGTGTGTTTCACCTACAGGAACCAATTTACCTCGATTCCGCCTCACTTTCTACATTGGGTAGAACAGGAGCGGCCGCGGCCCGGGAAGCATCCTTAGCGGGAGAAGCAGCACGTTTTTACACCGCCCCGGCGCTGTTCTACACTTTGTAGAAGTTAGAGTTTCTACAGAACGTAGAAAACCTGCACCGGCTGACAGTAGGGACCGCCTTGGACGCTTTGGACGCTCTGGAAATCGCACGCTGGCAATTCGGCATCACCACCGTTTACCACTTCATGATGGTCCCGCTGACCATCGGACTGGGGCTGGTAGTGGCAGTGATCCAGACTGCCTGGCACCGCACCGGAAAACCTGAATACCTGCGGATGACCAAGTTCTGGGGGAAGCTCTTCCTGATCAACTTCATCATGGGCGTGGCCACCGGCATCGTGCAGGAGTTCCAGTTCGGAATGGCCTGGAGCGAATACAGCCGCTTCGTGGGCGATGTCTTCGGGGCCCCGCTCGCACTCGAGGCGCTCCTTGCCTTCTTTGTGGAGTCCACCTTCCTGGGCCTGTGGATCTTCGGCTGGAAGCAGCTGAAGCCGGGCATCCACCTCGCTTGCCTCTGGATCGCCGTTATAGGCTCCGTGTTTTCCGCGTACTTCATCATCGTGGCCAACAGCTGGATGCAGCACCCGGTAGGGGTGGAAATGATCGATGGCCGGCCCGTCATGACGGACGCCTGGGCAGTCTTCACCAACAACACCGCACTCGTCGCAGTTCCCCACACACTGTTCGGCGCCCTCGCCGTTGCAGGCGGTTTCCTGCTTGGCATCGCCTGGTACCACCTGTGGCGCAGGCGGCGCGACGGCGTCGACACCGTGGGTGCCGACGGCAAGGTAATCCCCGGCGAAGCAGCGGACATCCCTGGCCGGGACAGAAACGACTACAAAGTCTGGATCCGGTCGCTGCGCATCGGCGCCGTGGTGGCCATGATCTCCTTCGCCGGAACCGCCCTGACCGGAGACCTCCAGGGCAAGCTGATGTTCGAGCAGCAGCCCATGAAGATGGCGGCCGCAGAAGCTGCCTGCCACGACGGCACCGGCTTCTCGGTCCTGAGCATCGGCAACCTCGGCTCGCAGAACTGCGACGACATCGTGGCGCTGATCGAGGTCCCCGGCATCCTGTCCTACCTTGCGAAGGGCGACTTCACCACCGAGGTCCAGGGCGTCAACAGCCTCCTGCCCCAGTACAAGGAAGCCTACGGAACCCACCTGCCGGACAACCCCATCTACGGCGAGCGCGCCGGTCAGGAAATCGACTACCTTCCCGTTATGGAGGTTACCTACTGGGGCTTCCGCATGATGATCGGTTTCGGCGGGATCGCCGCCCTGGCGGCCCTGGTGGCACTGTGGTTGACCCGCAAGGGAACCGTGCCCGAATCCAGGTGGCTGATGCGCCTCGCCGTCTTCGGAATCCTTGCCCCATTCGGAGCCAACGCCGCCGGCTGGATCTTCACCGAGATGGGCCGCCAGCCCTTTGTGGTGGCGCCCAACCCTGATCCCAACGGCATCGACCAGGTGTTTATGTTCACCGCCGCGGCAGTGTCGCCCGGCGTCACCGCAGGGGAGCTGCTGGCGTCCCTCGTCACGCTGGCAGCCATCTACGGCGTACTGCTCGTGGTGGAAGTGAAACTGCTGGTCAAGTACATCCGGGGCGGCGTGGCGTCCGCCATGCCTGAACTGGTTCACGCACCCGTTGACGAAAACGAGGACGCCACCCCCGGCCAGGGAGGCCAAGGCGGCGGAAAACCCGCCGACGACGTCCTCGCGTTCGCCTACTAGTCCGCGCCAACGAAGAGCAGAGGAAATGAAGAATGGAACTGCTGCCAACCATCTGGTTCATTGCCATCGCGGTGCTGTGGACCGGCTACCTCTTCCTTGAGGGCTTTGACCTGGGCGTCGGGATGCTGATGAAGCTGTTCGCCCGGAACAATACCGAGCGCCGCGTCCTGCTCAACACCGTGGGCCCGGTCTGGGACGGCAACGAAGTGTGGCTCCTGACCGCCGCCGGAGCAACCTTTGCCGCCTTCCCGCTCTGGTATGCCTCGCTGTTCTCCGCCTTGTACCTGCCGCTGCTGGTGGTCCTGGTTGCCCTGATTTTCCGGGCCGTGGCCTTCGAGTACCGCGGCAAGGTGGACACGGACCAGTGGCGGACCCGGTGGGACTGGGCTATTGCCCTGGGCTCCTTTTTCGCGGCCTTCGGCGTGGGCGCAGCGCTGGCCCTGACCACCACCGGCCTTCCCCTGAACGCCAACGGGGACCGTGAAGGCGGGCCGCTTGCCTGGTTCAGCGGCTACGCCGTGCTGGGCGGGCTGGCCGTGGTGGGATTCTCGCTGGTGCACGCACTCGCCTTCCTGGCATTAAAGACCGACGGCGACGTGCGGCACCGCGCGCGGAAGTGGTTCGTCCGGCTGCTCCCCGCCCTTCTCCTGCCGATTGCCGGCTGGGCGCTCAGCATCCAGTTCCTTGAAGGCAAGCCGTGGTCCTGGGCGCTGGTCCTGCTGGCGGTTGCCGCGGCAGCTGCCGCCTGGACCATGGGGCGCAGGGGAGCGGAGGGCAAGGCATTTATCGCGCTGGGAGCCTTCCTTGCATTGGGCATGGCATCCATCTTCGGCGCCGTCTTCCCGGTGGTACTGCCCTCCACGCTGAACGAGGCCTTCGACCTCACCGTTTCCAATGCCTCGTCCTCGGACTACACTCTGGGCCTTATGAGTGTTGTGGCGGCGTTCGGCCTGCCCCTGGTCATCGCGTACCAGGCCTGGACCTACTGGGTGTTCCGCCGGCGGGTCAGTGCTGCACACATCCCGGAAGCCCACACCTTCCTGCCGGCCATCGCCGCCAGGGCCTTCACCACCAAGGGCTGACATGCGTCCAACTTTCCCGGCTGGCCCGGCAACCCGTTCAGCCATCTACTGGCTGGGCCTCCTCGCAGCCCTCAAGGCATTGTCGTTGGTCCTGATCGGCCAGGCTGTGGCCTCGGTACTGGCCGGACTCGCGGCGGGCAACCCGGGCTGGGCGGACCACATTACCGTTGGCATGGCCGGCGTGGTGCTGAGGTCCCTGACGGTCTGGGCACAGGCAGTCGCAGCCCGCCGGGCCGCGCTGGGCATCAAGGAGGAACTGCGCTCCGGCTTGCTGGAAAGGGCGCTTCGCAACGATGTCCGCGGCACGGGTCCGGCCGACGGCGGACTGGCGGTACTGGCCACCCGCGGACTGGATGCGCTGGACAGCTACTACACCCAGTTTCTGCCCGCGCTGGTGAACTGCGCCGCCATCCCGCTCCTGGTGGGGGCGCGGATCCTCTTTGCAGACTGGGTCAGTGCAGTCGTGGTGGTCCTGACCGTTCCGCTGGTGCCGCTGTTCATGGTGCTGATCGGCCGGTACACCGAGGACAATGTCCGCCACGCGCAGGCCTCCCTCGCCAGGCTCTCCACCCACATGCTGGAGCTCGCCAAGGGATTGCCGGTCCTGGTGGGCCTGGGACGCGCCACGGCCCAGCGGAGGGCACTCGAGGAAATCTCAGAGGAGTACCGCGCGCGCACCATGGGAACATTGCGGACGGCGTTCCTATCGGCGCTGGCCCTTGAGCTCATTGCCACCATCTCCGTGGCCGTGGTGGCTGTTTTCATCGGTGTCCGCCTGGTCCACGGAGACATGCCGCTGGAGGCAGGCCTCCTGGCCCTGATCCTGGCGCCGGATTGCTACCTTCCGTTGCGTGAACTGGGGACCGCACACCATGCCAGCGACGACGGCCGGGTGGCGCTTGCCGAGACGACGGCAGTCACGGTAGCGCCCGAGCCGCAGCCGCTTCCCGCTGCGAAGGCGGGCAAGCCCGGTGCTCCCGTTACCGTCACGGGGCTGACGGTGCGCTACGACGGCAGGTCCCGGCCCGCCGTCGGCCCCCTCACCTTCAACGCACCCCAGGGCAGGATCACCGCCCTTGACGGGCCTAGCGGCGCCGGAAAAAGCACGGTGCTGGGGGTCCTCGCCGGGACCATCGGCCACGGTGCAGGCACAACGGTCAGCGGCACCATCACCGGTATGGACCGCAGCAGGATTGCCTGGGTTCCGCAGCATCCGGTCATGGTGGCGGAGACCGTCCTCGATGAGATCGTGCTCTACCTGGGCAGCCACTCCGGCACGGAAGAATCCATTGAACACCGGCCCCAGGAGATGGAAGCTGTTGCCCGGGCCTGCCTGGGCCGCGCTGCAGCCGGACACCTGGCCGCGAAGCACCCCGCAGAGCTGAGCCCGGGGGAGTTGCGCCGCGTGGCCCTGGCCCGCGGCTTGGCCAGGATCGCGGCCGGCGCCACCGTCCTGCTGCTGGATGAGCCTACGGCACACCTGGATGACGAGTCGGCAGCCTTGGTGGAAGACGCCGTCGCGAAACTCCGGGGACAGGTGACGGTCATCCTGGTGGCTCATGAGGAACGTACCCGCGCCCTCGCGGAACATTTGGTGCCCGTGGGCGGCGGACACGGCCTGACCGCCACGGCCGCACAGCCCGCGGATACTGTTCAGCCTTACACGGCTGCGGCCTCGGCTGCTGCTGTCGCCCCCTCCGGCAGTCCGACGACTGCCGGCAAGCCGGAGATACCCGCCAGGGCAAAGGCTGCCGCGGATGGCGGCGCAATGGCTGGCGTCAGGAAATCCAGCCCAGCACAACTGCTCGCAGCCCTCCTGGCGCCGGTGAAGGGCAAGTTCACGGCCGCGGCCCTGGTGGGTACGCTGGCGGCGGTCTTCGCCGTCGCCCTGTCCGGGCTGTCCGGCTGGCTCATCATCCGCGCCAGCGAGCAGCCGCCCATCCTGTACCTGCTGACAGCGATTGTTGGCGTCCGGTTCTTCGGGATCGGCCGGGCTGTTCTCCGGTACTGTGAGCGCCTCCTCCTGCACGACGCGGTGTTCGCGGCACTGACCCGCCTGCGCGGCAGGCTGTGGGAGGCGTTGAGCCGGCGCGCACTGCCGCTCCGCCGCCTGTTGCAGGGCGGCAACGTCCTCGGAACGGTGATTGACGACGTCGATACCGTCCGCGACCTCCTGCCTCGCGTTGTCCTGCCGCCGGTCACAGCGCTCGCGGTTTCCGCAGTGGCTTTGGTGGCCGCGTCACTGCTGGTCCCGGCTGCGCTTCCTGCCGTGATCGCCGCCAGCGTTGCGAGCCTCCTGATCGCCCCGGCAGTGGCCCTTTGGGGCGACCGCAGGTCCGCGACGGCGGAGCAGTTGCTGCGCTCGGGGGTCCTGCGCCGCGTATCGGCTGCCCTCGACGCCCGGGCAGAACTGCACGCCAACGGCGCCGCTGCCCGGGTTCTGGACGACCTGCGCGCCGAGGACCGGCAAGCCACCAGGGCTTCCCAGCGCTCGGCCTGGGCTGACGGGTTGGGCCAGGCACTCACCACCGCAGCCTGCGGAGCCGCGGCCCTGGCAGCCGCCTCGCTGGCGGGCCCCGCGGTGCTCGCTGGCCAGCTCTCTCCGGCGACGGCTGCCGTAGTGGTCCTGCTGCTCCTGGCGTTGGTGGAACCCTTCGCAGCGATGACGACGGCGGTGCGCCAGTTTCCTGCGCTGCGGACAGTCATGCAGCGCGTCGCTGAGTCCGGGGCCCTGGCTGAAAGCAAGCGGGAGGCAGGCGTACGCGATGCTTCCGGCGCGGCCGACGGTGACGGTCTCCAGACCGTTCCTGCCCGCCCGGGCGGCCTTCCCGGCGTCGAACTGCACGGCCTTTCTGCCGCCTGGCCCGGGGGTGCTCCGGTGTTTTCCGGGCTGAACGCCGTGGCGGAGCCCGGGCGGTGGCTCGCCGTCACGGGTCCCTCGGGTTCGGGGAAGTCGACCCTGCTGTCGGTCCTGCTCGGCTTCCTGCCGGTTGACGCGGGCCGGATCGGCGTGACCGGCCGGGCCGCCTGGTGCCCGCAGGAAGCCCACCTCTTTGATTCAACGATCCGTGGGAACCTGCAGCTGGGCCGGCCTGCCCCCGGGACAGCGGGCCGGGGAAGAACCACCGACGACGACATGCTGGCTGCCCTTGCGTCGGTAGGCCTGACCGGACTGCTGGAGCGGCTGCCGGCGGGTCTGGAAACCCGGATCGGCCCGGGCGGTGCCTTCCTCAGCGGCGGGGAGCGTCAGCGCCTGGCGGTGGCCCGCACGCTCATGACCGGGGCCGAGGTGATCCTGCTGGACGAGCCAACGGCCCACCTGGACGCGGAATCGGCAGGAGCCATGCTGGCCGACCTGCGGCAGGGGTTGCGCAGCCGCACCGTGGTGCTCGTGACCCACAACCCGGCCGACATCCAGCCCGAGGATGCGCGATTGGTGCTGGCGCCGGCCATGGAACACGCCTACTGAGAACCGCTTGTTCGGAGCACAGCCCAGGCATGCGGGTTCAGAGCATGGAATCAGCCGTCCACGTCGTGAAGATGGTGGATGACGTCGTGCAGGAAGTACTGGGACAACGTCAGGACGGTGAATTCCGAGCCGTTGCTGCGCAGCCCCTTGCGTCCCCACTCTGCTTCGCGGACGGCGGCAAAGGACTCCGCCGCCTGTTTCCCTTCAGCCGTCAATTCGGCGCTGACCACAGCGGTGTCCGCATTGGCGTAGTCCTTGTCCACAGCCGTCTGGTCCTGGTCCCAGTTGTCGAACCTGGCGTCGTCTGAATGCAGCATGAGGTTCAACCGCTGGTCAAAGAGGCTGAACACATCCCTGACGTGGCAGGCGTACTCCAGGGCGGACCAGGTGTGGTCGTCCGGGCGCTCGGCGGCGTTAGGACGCCGGAGTACTGCGCGCCAGCGTGGGAGCATGCTGTCGATGGTGCCGGGGACTGTTGAAGGCGTCACGGTGGAGGCGTCGAAGGAGCATTCCGGGCATGGACGGGTCAGGACCCAGGTCCAGTCCTTTTCATCAGGAACGATAGGCATGGAAGCAGTCTAAGCGGGATCAGGCCAGGCCATGGCAGGGCCCACCACTTCGACCGGCTGGGACAGCGGGACACCCGAACCGTCACGCCGGCCGTGCTCCTGTGGGAGGGACCGCGCCACCCCGGCGGCAGATGACGCCTTCGCCGGGCCGTGGCCGGCCCAGGCCAGCAGCAGGGTGTCCTCGCCCTTCAGGAACCTGTGTGCCCGGACTCCCGCGGTGGCGCGTCCCTTCGCCGGGTACTCGGAGAACGCCGTCACCTTGGCGGTACCCGGCGCCGTGCCGGGCAGGGCGCCCGTGGTGCCGGCGATCGTCACCACCACTGCAGCCTCATCCTTGGGCTGGACGGCCCCGAAGAAGAGCACGCGGTCATCGGCAGCAAGCTTGATCCCTGCCATGCCGCCGGCCGTGCGTCCCTGCGGCCGCACAACGGCAGCGCCGAACTTCAGCAGCTGGGCCTGGCTGGTGAGGAATACCAGTTCGGCGTCGTCCGCTCCCGCGGGGGCCACTCCTACCACAACGTCCTTGTCCTTCAGCGCAATGACTTCCCAGTCCTCCCGGTTCAGCGGGTAGTCCGGCTGGACCCGCTTCACCACTCCCTGGGCTGTGCCGATGGCGAGGACCTCGTCGAGCGGGGCGAAGGCCACCAGGGTTTCCCCCTTCAGCAGGGTGATGAAGTCCCTGGCAGGAACGCCGCCGGCAAGGTTTGGCAGCCCGGAGACCGGCGGCAGGACCGGCATGTCCATCACCTGCAGGCGCAGCATGCGCCCCTGGGAGGTAACAGCGGCAATCTCGCCCCTCGCGGAGGTCTTGACCACCGAGGTGTACACGTCATGCTTGGCCCTGGGCCCCGCCTCGGCCAGCGGTTCCCTGTTGCTGGTGCGCGCTATCTGCCCGGACGCGGTAAGGATGGCCCAGCAGGGATCGTCGGCGATTTCCAGCGCCAGCGGGGCGGCCTTGCCCTTCTTCCCGGCGGTCAAGGCGAGGTCGGCGGCGATGGTGGGGGACACTGCTTCGGATTCGAGCAATACGGTCCGCCGCGGGGTGCCGTGCTCTTCGGCGATGGCGCCCAGTTCGTCGGACACCAGGGTGCGCAGCCGCTCCTCGGAGCCGAGGATGGCCTCCAGCTCCGCAATTTCCCGGCGCAGTTCGTCCTGTTCCTTCTCCAGCTCAATCCGCGAGTACTTGGTCAGCTGGCGGAGCCGCAGCTCCAGGATGTAGTTCGCCTGGATTTCGGTGAGGTCATAGATGGACATCAGCCGGGCGCGGGCGGCCGCGGCCTCGTCGGAGGACCGGATGATCTGGATGACCTCGTCAATGTCCACGATGGCGATGAGGAGGCCCTCCACCAGGTGCAGGCGGTCCTTTTTCTTTCCCAGCCGGAACACGGTGCGGCGGCGCACCACGTCGATCCGGTGGTTCACGTACACGGTCAGCAACTGCACCAGGCCCAGTGTCTGCGGCTGGCCGTCCACCAGGGTGACGTTGTTGATGCCGAAGGAGTCCTCCATCGGCGAGTAGCGGTAGAGCTGCTGGAGCACCGCGTTGGGGTTGAAGCCGTTTTTGAGTTCGATGACCAGGCGCAGGCCGTGCTTGCGGTCCGTCAGGTCCACGATGTCGCTGATGCCCGTCAGCTTTTTCGCGTTGACGGCATCCTTGATCTTCTCGATGACCTTTTCCGGGCCCACCATGTAGGGGAGTTCGGTGACCACCAGGCCGGTCCGGCGCGCTGAAAGCTGTTCCACCTCCACCTTGGCCCGCGTTTTGAAGGAACCGCGTCCGGTGGCGTAGGCATCGCGTATGCCGTCCAGCCCCACAATCCGCCCGCCGCTGGGCAGGTCCGGACCGGGGACGAAGCGCATGAGGTCATCCAGTGTGGCGTCCGGGTTGGCGATCAGGTGCCGGGCGGCGGAGATGACCTCCACCAGGTTGTGCGGGGCCATGTTGGTGGCCATGCCGACGGCGATGCCGGTGGCGCCGTTGACGAGCAGGTTGGGGAACGCCGCCGGCAGGACGTCCGGCTGGGTCAGCTGGTTGTCGTAGTTGGGGACAAAGTCCACCACGTCTTCATCGAGGTGGTTGGTGAGGGTGAGGGCAGCAGCCGCGAGGCGTGCCTCCGTGTACCGCGGGGCCGCCGGGCCGTCGTCGAGCGAGCCGAAGTTTCCATGCCCGTCAATCAGCGGCAGCCGCAGCGAGAAGTCCTGTGCCATGCGCACCATGGCGTCATAGATGGCCGTGTCACCGTGCGGGTGCAGCTTGCCCATGACCTCGCCCACCACACGGGCGCTTTTCACGTGGCCGCGGTCCGGCCGCAAACCCATATCGCTCATCATGTAGAGGATGCGCCGCTGCACGGGCTTGAGTCCGTCCCTCGCGTCCGGGAGCGCACGGGAGTAGATCACCGAGTACGCGTACTCCAGGAAGGAGCCTTCCATTTCGGAGGTGACATCGATGTCCACGATGTTCTCCGTGTAGGGGGAGCTGTCATCCACAGCGGGGGCAGAACTTTGGCGGCGGGCCATGGGGTTGGTAAATCCTTCTGGGTACTGTGCAATCGGTCTATTGTGCGCGAGCTGCGGTGCTGCGGAAGTTTTTGGCTAGGCTAAGCCTATGGTGGATCAGCCCGGGGACGGCGAATATCCGGAACATTGGGAAGCCGATGTCGTACTGCGCGACGGCGGAACAGCGCACCTGAGGCCGATCCATCCCTCTGACGCGGACGCTGTCCAGGCCTTCCACATCGGGCAGTCGCAGGATTCAATCTACATGCGCTTCTTCGCGTTCAAGGCACGCCTGTCCAGCAAGGAGCTCAAGCGCTTCACCGAAGTGGACTACAAGGACCGGGTGGCCTTCGTCATCACCATCCGCGGCGAAATCGTGGGCATCGGCCGCTACGACAGGCTCAATGATCCCACGGAAGCGGAAGTGGCATTCAATATCGCCGATTCCCACCAGGGCAGGGGAATCGGCTCCATCCTGCTGGAGCACCTCGCCGCCGCTGCGCACGAAAACGGGATCCGCCGCTTTAGCGCCGAGGTGCTGCCGGAGAACCGGAAGATGCTGACGGTCTTTTCCGAAGCGGGCTATGACGTCCGGCGGCATTTTGACGACGGCGTCATCAGCCTCGAGTTCAACATCGACCCCACGGAAAAATCCCGTGCCGTGATGGAGTCCCGGGAACACCGCGCGGAGGCGAGGAGCGTGCGGGACCTGCTGACGCCGTCGTCCATTGCCGTGATCGGTGCCAGCCGCAAATGGGGGACGGTTGGCTACCAACTGCTGGAGCACATCATTGAAGGCGGCTTCCGTGGCCCCATCTACGCCATCAACCCTGAAGCGCTGGAACTTGCCGGCATGCTGTCCTTCGGCAAGCTGTCCGAGGTCCCGGATCCCGTCCAGCTCGCGGTCGTCGCCGTCCCCTACGAAGAAGTCCCCGCAGTGGTGGCAGACTGCGCCGCAGCGGGCGTCAGGGGGCTGGTGGTCGCCTCGGCAGGCTTCGCGGACGACGGCGAACGCGGCCTGCTGCGCCAGAGGGACCTCGTACGCCAGGCCAGGGCAAGCGGCATGCGCGTCATCGGGCCGGCATCCCTGGGGGTCGTGAACACCAACCCGGAGGTGTCGCTGAACGCTTCAATGGCCCCCACCCTGCCGTTGCGGGGGGAACTGGGCCTGTTCAGCCAGTCGGCTGCCATCGGTGTTTCCCTCTACGCTGCCTCGAGCCGGCGCCGGCTGGGCCTGTCCACTTTCCTGTCAGCCGGCAACCGGGCCGACGTCTCGGGCAACGACATGATGCAGTACTGGGAGGACGATCCCGAGACAAGCGCCGTGGGCCTCTACCTTGAATCCATCGGCAACCCGCGCAAATTTTCCCGCCTGGCCCGCCGGCTGGCGCGCACCAAACCGGTGATCGTCGCCAAGTCCGACGCCATGGGGCTGCGGCTGCCGCCCGGGCACGCCGTCCGGACCACCCAGGCACCGTCCGGGGCGCTGGACGCGATGCTGCGCCAGTCCGGCGTCATCCGGGTGGAGACCATCGAACAGTTGGTGGACGTCGCCCAGGTGGTTTCCGGCCAGCCGCTCCCGGCCGGCCCGGGGCTTGCCATCTTCAGCAACTCCCAGGCGCTGGGCAAGGTGGTGGCCGACAGCGCATCGTCCCAGGGACTCGTTGTCGAGCAGCTGGTGTCCGGCGTGGACCTCGACGCCGGACAGTCAGTCGCGCTTCCCGCCCTGAGGGCAAGCCTGCTCAAGACGCTCGAGTCCGACGCCGTCCACTCGGCTGTCGCGGCGGTGCTCCCCGCACGCGGGCTGACAGTGGACAGCATCGCCGAAGTCCTGGCCGAATGTTCGGCAACAGCCGGGAAGCCTGTGGTGGCCGCGTTCACCGGCATCCTGGACCCTTCCATTTCGGTGGAGGGAATGCTGGGTTCTTCGGAACGCGCCGTTCCCTGCTTCTCGAATCCAGGGGCCGCTGTGGCTGCGCTCGCTGCCGTGGTCCGCTATTCGGAGTGGGTGTCCCGCGACCAGGGGCACTTTGTGGAACCCGAAGGCTGCAACCCTGAGCTGGCACGGGCGGAACTTGAAGCCCTGCTCCAGGATGTCAAAGGCGAACAGTTGAAGAAGCTGGACCCGGCGGCAGCAGCGTCCCTGCTCGGCCACTATGGGATCAAGGTGCTGCCTTCCGTGGGCTTTGATAACCCGGACCAGGCAGTTGAGGCGGCCGAGACCCTGGGGTGGCCTGTGGTGCTGAAGACCACCGACCCCGCCCTGCGGCACCGGCTGGACCTCGGCGGCGTGCGGCTGGACATCCAGGATGCCGAATCGCTCCGCCTGAACGTGCTGCAGATGCGGCGCGTGCTCTCGAACTACGGCGATCCCGCGCTGGAAGTGCAGAGCATGGCTCCGGTGGGCCAGGCCTGCACTTTCCGGGCCATCGAGGACCCGCTGCTGGGACCGGTCATCTCCTTCGGGCTCGCCGGGGACGCCGTGAACCTGTTGGACGACTGGGCTCACCGGGTGCCGCCGCTGTCCGCGGCCGACGTCGACGATTTCATCCGGGGACCTCGGGCGGCCCAAAAGCTGTTTGGCTACCAGGGCCTGCCCGCGGTGGACGTCAAGGCCCTGGAGGATCTGGCCGGCCGCCTCGCCTGGCTCAAGGACAACCACCCCGAGATTGCCCTGGTGGAGCTCAACCCGGTCCTGTGCGGCACCTCCGGAGCCACCACCCTTGCCGCGGACGTTCGAATCGGCAACGCCGCCAAGCGGACGGACAGTGCGCGCAGGGCCATGCTGGGCTGAGGTGGTTAGCAAGTGACCGGCCGATCTGTGAAAATGGGGGAATGAGCTCTCAGCCTTCCGCTTCGGCGCCAGAAACGCCCGGCAATGAAACCCAGGCAGTCCGCCACCACAGCTCACACAGCCACAGCGCTCAGGGCCAGAGCCTGGATGGCGCGCTGCAGAAGGCCGGCTTTTACCCCCTTCTCGTGGCGGATGTAGTCGACGACGCCCTGGACGGCCGCGACTGTGTTGCGCACCTGGTGCACCTGGAAACCCACTTCGACCGCGCCGAGGTCCGCCGCCACATCACGGTGCTGGTGCTCACCTCGGACATGCTGGTGATCACCCATGTGGACGACCAGCAGCTGGACGAGGCCGGCGAGCAGATCGTCGCCCAGATTTCCACAGAATCTGTCCCCGTGGCGCAGATCCGGTCCGTGGTCCTCAGCTACATGTACTCCCAGCCGCAGAACTACAAGCCCTCCGACCCTGTCCGCGAAGTAACACTCTCCATCGCCTGGTCCGGCGGCCAGCGGCTGGACATGGGTCCTGCCAGCTGCGGTGACCCGCAGTGCGAAGCGGACCACGGCTACAGCGGGACCATCGCCCAGGAGGACATCGTCCTCCGTATCAGCGCGGAGGCGGACGGCCTGCAGGCAGTCCAGGACGCCAAGCTCTTCGCCCGTGCGCTTCGTGCTGTGAACACAGGTTCCCCTGCGCCGCAGCCACACGTGCAGTCGATGGCGCCGCGGCCCGCGTGCCGGAGTGTTCGGCAACCGCCTCAGCCGCGGGCACCAGCAGCGCTGATGCCCGAAGACCGCCACCCGAACGTTAACCTTTCCGCCCGGCCCCACCCTCAGGTTGTCCTGCCGGCCGCTCCTGCCTACGGTCAGCGCTCCATCGCCGAGGTGCTGACCAGCGCCGCGGCAAGCCTGGGCGTAGACGGGTTTGCGAACACCCTTGGCCTGCCTGCCGCCCCGCGCGTGTGTGTTGTGCTGGCCGACGGGCTCGGCCGGAACCTGCTGAAGCAGAAAGCAGCCCACACACCCTTCCTGCGCTCCGTTGTCCAGGCGGGGCAGGGCGAGGTGCCTGTTTGGCTGGATTCTGCGTTTCCTTCCACCACCGCAGCCGCTCTGGCGAGTTTCGGCACCGGCCTGGCCCCGGGCCAGCACGGCATGGTGGGCTATGACGTCCTCGACCCGGAGCAGGACAAGGTAGTCAACCTGCTCGGCAACTGGGATGCCGGCGTCGACCCCGCGGTATGGCAGCCTTTTCCCACCGTGCTGGAACGCGCGGCGGAACACGTGAACGTCATCACGGTCAGCTTGCCGCAGTTCGGCGGCTCGCCCATGACCCGCGCAGCCTTGCGGGGCGGCAATTTTATCTCAGCCATCACCGCGCACGCCCGGACGGAAGCGGCGGCCGAGGCCATGTCCGCCGCCGGTCCGTCACTGATGTACTTCTACCTGAACGAGCTGGACAAGGCCGGGCACCGCTACGGCTGCCAGTCCGAGCAATGGGAGCACCAGCTCGAAGAGCTTGACGCCACCATGAAGCGGCTCAATGCTTCCCTCCCGGCCGGCACCACTATCCTGCTCACGGCCGACCACGGCATGCTGGACGTCCCCGAACAGCAACGTATCGACTTTTCCGCTGACCCCGCACTGGTGGAAGGCGTCCGGCATACGGCGGGGGAGCCTCGCATGGTCCACCTCTACCTTGAAGCCGGTATGGGGGAAGACGGCAGGGACCGGCTGCTCGCCGCGTGGCGGGCACGCTTTGGTGAAAAGGTGTGGGCGTTCACCCGGGAGGACGCACTGGCGGCGGGCCTGTTCGGCGAGGTTCGTCCCGCCGTCGAGGGCAGGATAGGTGACGTCATGATCGCGGCCCGGGACGCCGTCGCCCTTTACGACACCCGGCGCGTCCGTCCTACGGCCATGGAGGTCGTGGGCCAGCACGGCTCGCTCACCAAAGCCGAACGGGAGGTTCCCCTGCTCTGCTTAACGGCCGGCGGCAGGAGTTCCCGCCGTGGCTGAACTCGTCTTTTTCTCTGGAACCATGGACTGCGGAAAGTCCACGCTTGCCCTGCAAATGGACCACAACCACCGGGCCAGGGGACGCGGTGGAGTGCGCTTCAGCCGCAACGACCGTGCCGGCGAATCACGCATCTCCAGCCGCCTTGGCCTGGAAACCGATGCAGTGGAAGTGGTGGACGGGACCGACTTCTGGGAGGAGGTCATGCTCCGGCGCACCCAGGGGGCAGCGGGTGGACTACCTGATCTGTGATGAGGCCCAGTTTTACACGCCTGAGCAGGTGGAACAGCTGGCGAAGGTCGTGGACGAGATCGACGTGGACGTCTTCGCGTTCGGTATCACCGCCGATTTCCGTACCCGGCTGTTTCCCGGGTCGCAGCGGCTTGTCGAACTTGCTGACCGGGTGCAGGTGCTGCAGGTGGAGGCGCTGTGCTGGTGCGGCCGCCGTGCCACCCACAATGCTCGAACGGTCGACGGCGTGATGGTCACCGAAGGAGCGCAGGTGGTGGTGGGCGACGTGGATATGGCCGGAGATTCCGCCGCCGTTGAGCCTTCGGGGGACCACGTCCACCATGTCCCTGTTGTGGGCTACGAGACCCTCTGCCGCCGGCACTACATGCGGCGCGTCACCGCTCACGGCGCGGCGCTGATGGGCCAGCAGGACCCGCTGCTGCCGTTCGAAGTGGACGCGTGCTTGTGGCGCGGCTCGGGTGGAACCGTAACTTCGGAGTCTTAGACCTGGCAATGCTCCGCCGTCCGGGGTCTGCAGGGCCCGGACGAATTCCGGACCCTGCATCCGGCACTACAAAAGCGAACACCAGGACCGGGAACCACCCACTGGCCGGAATGGCTGACAGCCGGGCCGATAGCGGCCGGGCGGAACGGCAAACGGCTGAGTCAAGCCATATGGAACGCCTTGCCGTACACACCGGGCTGAACCAAGAGTGGACGCGGCCTGATGTCATGCGGGAAAGGCGCTAATCTCCGCGAGTACCAAACACAATTTCATCCCAGGACGGGACGCTGGAGCGCTTGGGCCTGCCCGGCTGGCGCTCAGGGGCGCCGGTTTCCGGCAACTGTCCAGTAGTGGGGGAGCTGTCGTCGTGCCGCGGCGCCTGGCGCCGGGGATTCCCGCCCAACAACTCATTCAAACCTCCGCTGCTGGCAGGGTTGCCGTTAGTGCCAGTACCGTTACTGCTGCCGCTGGCGTCCCCGTTCGCGGCTTCGGCGATGCTGTCAGAGGGACGCTGGGGGGACGCAACGATGGTGATCTCGCGGGTATTGGTGCTCACGCCGTCGTGCAGCTTCAAGGTGTCATCGACTGCGTCCCGGTGCGGAGGGATCAGGCTGAGGCGGGACAGCATGGAGGGCCTGGCGTCCCTCCTGCGGACAAAGGAGCTGCCCTGTGCCGCCGGACCCTCTGCAGCCGGTGCCTCCGGGATGTCATCCTGCGGCTCGTCAACCTGCTCCTCTGCTTCGGGCGCCACTTCCGACGGCCTCGGGTGGGCGGCCGGGACTCCGTGGGTCAGCAGCAGCGCCAAGGCGTCGTCCGAGTCCTCGTCCACTCCCAAGCGCTGCCCGCGGCGCGAGCGAAGCATGTCCAGGAGTCCGTCCGATTCCTTGCCGTCCGCCTGGCCGGCATCAGGCCCGGAACCGGGCGAAGGGCGGACCGAGTCCGCGTCGGCCTCGAAGTCAAAGGGGCGGTCGGAAACTGCCGAAAGCCTGCGCGCCGGGACAGGCCCGTCCAGGGGCTCAAGTTCGCTGAGCTGCTGCGCCCACCGGTTGGCGTTCTGCAGCGACTTCCTGGCTGGGTTGAAAGTCCACAGTGCCGGAGGCTCTTCGCCAATGCCGGCTTTTCCGCCGGTATTCGTTTCGAAGCTTGCCTGCACAGTCCACGTTCCGTCCTGGCGCCGCCAGGAATCCCACTCCACCGTGGATGGATCAATGCCATGGGCTGACAGGCGGTGTGCCACCATGTCAGCCAGCGTGGCGGGGTTGTCACCGAAAGCAGACCGGTAGATGTCGTGGCCCGGCGAAGGCGAGGCTACTTCCACCTTGCGTGCCTGCTGGGCCACGTACTCGCGCTCAGCCAGGACGGGTCCCTCGTAGCGTTCCACCTTGGCCAGCGGCAGGCCGGACAGTTCCGCCACATCAGCAGCGGTCGCACCAGCCCGGATGCGGGCCTGGATGTCCCTCGGGGACATGGGAATGGCAGGCCGCTCGGCCGGCGGCCTCGCCGCTGACCTGCTCGCGGTCCTCAGCGCTTCGTCGATCGGCAGCTGGAACATCTCGCCGCCGGCACCGCTCAACAGGAGATGTGCTCCGTCGTCGTGTACGCCTACAAGCCGTAGATCCTGCATACAAATCCTCCACCCTGGCATTACTATCAATCGAAACTCTGCCACCCGCTGAACCCGTTTTGGCTCAAGGGGCAGGGCGCGCCGCGATATTCCGGCCCGGGCCGGGGCAGAGGGGGAACCCAAGGGCCGGCGAAAGGCATGCCGCAGCCGGGCACAAACCCGCGGCGCCCGGCGTTATAAAGGGTGATGTTCACCGGCCGCCAAGAGGAAGAAGGATATGGCGACAATGGCCACCGACTACGATGTGCCGCGCAAGTCTGAAGAAGAGCTCGGAGAAGATTCCATCGAAGAGCTGAAGAGCCGGCGCTCGGACAAGCCGGTTGCGGTGGTGGACGAGGACGAAAGCGATCTGGCTGCCGGCTACGATCTGCCCGGCGCGGACCTTTCCGGCGAAGAACTGACTGTTCAGGTGGTTCCCGCCCAGGCAGACGAGTTCACCTGTTCGTCATGCTTCCTGGTCCGGCACCGCTCCCAAATCGCACGTGAGAAAGACGGCCGGTTCTACTGCAAGGAGTGTGAAGGCTGATTTCCAGTCGGGCCCACAACAGTCGGGGCCGATGCAGCTGGCAAGCCGGGTGGGCAGGCAGATCGGGAGGCAGGCTTTACGACGGCGGGAGTCCGACTGGCAGGGCAGGTCACCTGCGCGACAGGGCCGCAGTCAGTTCATCCGGATGCCGGGTGGAGGTGAGCCAGTACGGCGTCTGGTCCGAAGGGTCCGTAATCCCGATCTTGACAACAGGGTCGATCCAGCCACGGATACAGAGGTACGCCAGCGCATTCAACCGGGTGCCCCGTTCTGCTGTTGCCTCTGCACCCCGGAAACCTTCAACGGCGCCCACGAAGCGGCGCTCGATGCTGGCCCGTCCCACAGTCAGGGATTCGTCGGTGACCACGATGGCCGGCGTGGACAGGATCAGGAGAACAGCCATGATGACAAAGAGCACTGCTGCAGCCGTAAAACCCGCCGCTGCGCTGATGGGTGCAAACATCAGGATGCCGGCTCCGGCTACGCCCGCGGCGATGATCCAGATCCATACGTTGGGCCAGAGCTTCTCCCTGTAGATCACCGCAGCCCCGGTGGATGGTTTCTGGGGAACGGGCGCGGAGGAACTTGATTCGGGCATGTGCCAAGCTTTCCATCTTTGCCCTGCTATTTCATCTCGGGTTGAACCGTCTCCGGACCGGCATTCCATTGCACGATGCAGCGGCCGGCAGGTGCCCAGCCCTAGGACTGATTTGGGGGCGCGGGTTAGAGTGAGTGACTGTGACTGATCATCCCGCCACAGTAGATACTTTCCCTGACGAAGCAGCCGCAGCCGGCTTTGCCGCTCCCGCCGCGGTTCCAGGCGCTCCCACCCTGCAGGTCCAGCTGAAGATGCTGGATCCGGACCTTGAGGCACCGTCCTATGCCCACCCGGGAGACGCCGGCGCCGACCTTCGTGCCCGCGTGGACGTTGTGCTGCAGCCGGGGGAGCGGAAGCTGGTCCCAACGGGAGTGGCCATTGCCCTCCCGGAAGGCTTCGTGGCTTTGATCCATCCCCGCTCGGGCCTGGCCACCAAGCACGGCCTGACCATCGTGAACGCGCCGGGAACAGTGGATGCGGGCTACCGTGGCGAGATCGCCGTCACCCTTCTGAACACCGATGCGAAGCAAAGCATCGAACTGCGCCGCGGCGATAGAATTGCCCAGATGGTCATTCAGCGCGTGGAGTACGCGCAGTTTATCCCCGTCAACGAATTGAGCGGATCCGTACGTGGCACAGGAGGTTTCGGCTCCACCGGCGGCTTCAACGTGCCGGACGCTTGACCTTCAGCTCTTCCCTCACCCGTTCTTCCGTTCCGGTACACGCATGCCGGACGGCAACAGAGCACGACGGCGGGACCCCTACGGGCCGGCCCGACAACCAACTAAGGAGACACCCCAATGGTCTTTGGGCTCGGCAGGAAAGCCAAGAAGGAACAAGCAGCCGAACCGGACGGACTGTCGACTCCCGCAGAGACCGCGGAGGAGACAGCGGACAATGCCGGACCCCGCTTGAGTGGCCCTTTCGACGAATCCGAAATCACCAGCCGCGATGGCTATGTTGATCTGGGTGCGCTCCTGATCACCCCGAGCGAGGGCCTCCAGCTCCGGCTCGAGGTGGAAGAGGCCACCCAGCGGGTGGTTGCGGTCACCCTGGACCTCAACGGCTCCAGCCTCCAGCTCCAGGCTTTCGCGGCGCCGAAAAGCGAGGGATTGTGGGACGAGATCCGCGAGCAGATTGGCCAGTCCGTCGGAGCCCAGGGCGGGCAGGTCGAGGAGGTCGAAGGCATCTATGGCACCGAACTCGTCGCGAAGCTGCCGGCTGGACTGCCGGACGGCAGCCAGGGCTACCGGGTGGCACGCTTTATTGGAGTGGACGGCCCCCGCTGGTTCCTGCGCGGTGTACTGGGCGGAGCCGCCGCCATGGAACGAACGGCCGCTGAACCCCTCGAAGCCCTGTTCCGCCAGGTAGTTGTGGTCCGCGGCGACAGCCCCATGCCGCCTCGCGACCTGCTGCAGCTCCGGCTGCCCAAGGACGCCACCGCTACACCGCCGCCTGCTGCGTCTGCACTTCAGGAACCTGAACGTGGTCCTGAAATTACCCAGATTGGCTAATGGCGTGCCGGGGGGAGCCCCGCTGAACCAAAGCGACGATGTTCCCCTCAACCGCTTGCCGGTCAAAGGCCGGGTAGTCTGCCGCGGCCGCATTGAATCCGTAACGTATGTTCCATCGGACCAGACCGCGGCCTTCAGCGCCATGGTCTCGGACGCTGATCCCCGGGAACCAAGTGCTGGAGCCGCAGCCGGACCCCGCGGGCGGCTTCGTGTCGTGTGGCTCGGACGGCGGCGCGTATCTGGCATCGAAGCCGGAACCGAGGTGCGGCTCAAAGGAATGCTCTCCCGGGTTGACGGCCTGCCCACAATGTTCAATCCCCGCTACGAAATACTGTCCCGCCAGGAGAACGAATGACTGCGCCCACGCCCAACCCTCCCTCCGGCGCGGGCCCGGACGATGCCAATAACAACGGGCAGTCGGGTGCCCCGGGTCAGGACGCCGCGAACCGGGACACATCCCCGGCAGCAGGTCTCGCTGCAGACTACGCCGCCAAAGCCGGGCTGCACCGAACCCACGACGGCCGGGTGGATGTGCTGCGCAGCGCCGGCGGCGTCCAGGGCATTGCCGAAAGCATCCTCCCGGGACTGTTGTTCCTCGTGACCTACACCATCACCCGGGACCTTACGGTTTCCCTTGTAGCCGCACTGGCATCTGCCGCGGTGTTCACCGTGGTCCGGCTGGTACAGCGGCGTCCGCTGACGCAGGCACTGGCGGGAGTTGTGGGTGTCGGCATCTCCGCCTGGGTCGCCAACACCACCGGGAAAGCCGAGGACTTCTACCTGCCGGGCTTCTTCACCAACGCCGCCTACATCGTTGCCATGGTGATTTCGATCGCCGTCAAATGGCCGGTGGCCGGGCTGCTCTTTGGATTCATCCGCAACGAAGGCCTCGACTGGCGCAAGGACCCTGCCCGGGTCAAGGCCTACCGGATTGGCACCTGGATCATCGTCGCCGTATTGGTGCTCAGGCTTGTGGTGCAGGTACCCCTCTACCTGCTGGGGCCGGACGGGCTCGCCGCGCTGGCAACCACCAGGCTCATCATGAGTACTCCGCTGTACATCCTGGGAGTCTGGATCGCCTGGCTCGTCACCAAGCCGGCTCCGGTTGACGACGGGACGGCGGACGGCGCCCCCGCTAAAGGCTAGGCACCTAGCCGTCGAACCCGTCGTCCTCAGGACCTTGCTGCTCCAGGTGCCCCGCATCTTCTTCGGCCCGGGGCTGCGGCATCTCCGTATCGGGGGAGAGCAGCGCCCGCAACTCGTCTTCCGCGGCGATGGTGGTGACAAAGAAGAGCTCGTCACCGCCGTCGATGACGTCGTCCCGGCTGGGTGTAATCGGGGCGTGGTCCCGCAGGATGGCCACCAGCGTGGAGTCCTCCGGCCAGCGGATTTCCCCTACAGTCCGGCCGATCACATGGGAATCATGGGGAACAGTGAATTCCACCAGTGCGGACACACCCGTCTGAAGGGTGAGGAGCCGGACCAGGTCGCCGATTTCGACAGCTTCCTCCACCAGCGCCGTCATCAGCTGCGGGGTGTTGACTGCCACGTCCACGCCCCACGAATCGTTGAACATCCAGTCGTTCTTGGGATTGTTGACGCGGCCCACTGTGCGGCCGACGCCAAACTCAGTCTTGGCCAGCAACGAAACCACAAGGTTCACCTTGTCGTCACCGGTGGCGGATACCACCACGTCCGCGTCCTCCACCTTGGCGCCCTGCAGCGTGCTCAGCTCGCACGCGTCGCCTACCAGCCAATGGGCGCCACGGAGTCCACTCCGCCCAATGACCTCCGGCTTGAGGTCGATCAGCAGGATCTCGTGCTTGTGCGCCAGCAATTCCCTGGCGATGGACGAACCGACGCTGCCGGCACCCACGATCACGACTTTCACTGCAACTCCTTGGTGGGGGCTTTGGCCAGGATCTGGGCCACCTGGGCGCTGCGGTCAACCTGCAGCATGGCGTGCACGGTGTCGCCGTCCTGGTAAGCGGTTCCGGCGTCGGGCAGTAATCCTTCACCGAACCGGGTGAGGTAGGCAATGCGGACGTTCGCCGCCTTTTCGATGCTGCTGATCCGATGGCCGATCCAGCCGGCGTCGAGATCCAGCTCGGCGAGCACCAGGCGCCCGGACGGCTCCCGGAAATCGCCGGCCAGGTGCTGTTCCGGAAGGATACGGCGCAGCACCTGGTCAGCGCTCCAGCGGACCGCCGCCACCGTGGGGATACCAAGGCGCTGGTAGATCTCGGCACGGCCGGGATCGTAGATCCGGGCCACCACATGGGGCACATGGAAGGTCTCCCTGGCCACGCGGGTGGCCAGGATGTTGGAATTGTCACCGCTGGACACTGCGGCGAAGGCATACGCGTCGGCAACCCCGGCCTGCTTCAGGGTGTCGCGGTCAAAGCCGACTCCGGTGACCTTGCGCCCAGTGAAACCCTGGCGGAGCCTCCGGAAAGCGCGGTCGTCCTGGTCGATGATGGCTACGGAGTGCCCGGCGTCCTCGAGCGTGTGCGCCAGCGTCGCCCCCACCCGGCCACATCCCATGATCACGAAATGCGCCACCAGTATCTCCTCTGTATATTTCCCCACGGTCCTGCCGCTAGAACTCTACCGTCAGCGTCCCGCATCCGGCTGTCCACGGGCTGTCATGACACAGCCCGGGAATCAGACTAGCTTTGTGGGGTGCTGACAATATTGAACGCCGCGAAGCGCGTGCTCGTGGGCAGGCCGTTCCGGAACGACCGGATGGCCCATACGCTGCTTCCCAAGCGGATCGCACTCCCGGTGTTCGCCTCCGACGCCCTGTCATCCATTGCCTACGCCCCTGATGAGATCCTGCTCACCCTCGCTTTGGCCGGCGTCAGTGCGGTGGCGTTTTCACCCTGGGTGGGCCTGGCCGTCATGGTGGTCCTGCTCACGGTTGTAGCCTCCTACCGGCAGAACGTCCACGCCTACCCCTCCGGCGGCGGGGACTATGAGATTGCCGGCGAGAACCTGGGGAAGTACGCCGGCCTCACCGTGGCATCGGCCCTCCTGGTGGACTATGTCCTGACTGTTGCGGTGTCGATGTCCTCGGCCGCCGCCTATGTCACCACCGCCATCCCGGCACTCCACGGCCAGCAGGCCATGATTGCCACTATCGGCGTGGTGGTCCTGGCGCTGGTGAACCTGCGCGGCGTTAAAGAGGCCGGCAGCGTGTTCGCCGTCCCCACCTACATCTTTATGGCCTCGATCCTGGGCATGACGGCAGTGGGCATCTTCCAGGCGGCCACCGGCCAGTTGGGCGAAGCGCCCTCCGCAGCTTTCACCATCGTGCCGGCCCCTGGCTTCGACGAAGGGCTGGTGGGGCTCGCCGGCGCCTTCCTCCTGCTGCGCGCCTTCTCCTCCGGCGCCGCGGCACTCACCGGCGTTGAAGCCATCAGCAACGGCGTCCCCAACTTCAGGCCGCCGAAAAGCAAAAACGCGGCAACCACGCTGCTGCTCCTGGGCGTGATCGGTGCATCCATGCTTGCTGGGATCATGTACCTGGCCAACGCCACCAAGGTCCATATCGTCCTGGACCCCGCCACGGAGTTCCTGCTGAACGGCAGCCCGCTTCCGGAGGGCTACATCCAGACCCCCGCCATCAGTCAGATTGCCCAGACTATTTTTGGTCCGGGATCCATACTGTTCTACATTGTGGTGGCCGCCACCGGCATCATCCTGGTGTTCGCCGCCAACACCGCCTTCAACGGCTTTCCCGTCCTTGGCTCCATCCTCGCCCAGGACGGCTACCTGCCGCGCCAGCTGCGCACCAGGGGCGACAGGCTGGCCTTCAGCAACGGTGTCCTTGCCCTCGCCGCAGGAGCGCTGGTGCTCATCCTCGCCTTTAATGCCGACGTCACCAAGCTCATCCAGCTCTACATCGTGGGCGTCTTTATCTCCTTCACGGCCAGCCAGCTGGGGATGATCCGGCACTGGGGCCGGCAGCTGAAGCTGGCCAGGGACAAAGGCGTCCGACGCCGGATGGCCAAGTCGCGTGCCATCAACAGCATCGGCTTCGGCATGACCGCCCTGGTACTCGTTATTGTGCTGGTCACCAAGTTCGAGCAGGGCGCATGGATTGCCCTGCTCGCCATGTTCGTCCTCTTCCTGATCATGTGGAGCATCAGGGCTCACTACGACAACGTGGCCAGGGAACTTGCAGTGGATGAGGACTCCTCCCCGCGGGCCCTGCCCACCCGGGTGCACGCCGTGCTGCTGGTGTCCCATGTGCGCAAGCCCGTCCTTCGGGCTCTTGCCTACGCCAGGGCCTCCCGGCCATCGAGGCTGGATGCGGTCACGGTGGACATCGACGCCGAAGAAACCGCCGGCACGGTAGCCGATTGGGAAAAGCTGGACATTCCCGTGCCGCTGACGGTGCTCGCCAGCCCCTACCGTGAGACCGTCACCCCCATCATGGAGTACGTCAAACAGATGCGCCGCGACTCGCCGCGGGACCTGATCGTCGTCTACATTCCCGAATACGTCGTGGGCAAGTGGTGGGAGCAACTGGTCCACAACCAGACCGCGCTGCGCATCAAGACCCGGCTCCACTTCGAGCCTGGCGTCATGGTGGCCAGTGTTCCGTGGCAGCTCAAATCATCCGAAGAAGCAAAGAACCTGCAGGACATCCAATGAACGCGAAGACACAGACCCAGCCGGCACTGACCGGAGAAGCCGGCACAGAAGTAGTGCTCGACGTCGGACCCGTCGCCCACGGCGGCCACTGCGTCGCGCGGCACGAAGGACGCGTCATCTTTGTCCGGCACGCCATCCCGGGTGAGAAAGTGCGGGTGCGGCTGACGGATGCTGACGACAAGGCCAAGTTCTGGCGTGCCGACGTGGTCGAAGTGATCGAGGCATCACCGGACCGGGTGGACCACTTCTGGCACCCCGCGGATTCGCTCCGCGCCTGGCGCCACGGACACCCGCCCGTAGGCGGCGCCGAGTTCGGCCACATTACACTTGCCCGCCAGCGCAGCCTCAAGGCGGATGTGCTTATGGAGCAACTCAACCGGCTCGCCGGCGTCGGGGAGCTCCCGGCCGGCTGGACCGGCACCGTGGAAGCGGCAGGCGGCAGCCCCTCGCCCGACGCAGGCGCCGCGGTAACGGACGACGGCGGTGACGGCCTCCGCTGGCGGACGCGCGCCAGTTTTTCGGTCACCCCCGCCGGCAAGCTCGGCATGCATGCGCACCGCTCAGGACAGATCATTCCCATCCATGAGATGCCGCTGGCCATCGACGCCATCAACAGCCTGCGCCTCTGGGACATCGACCTGCAGGGTGTAGGCCGCGTTGAAGTGGCTGCTCCGGCCAACGGTTCACGGCCATTGGTGCTGCTGGCTCCCGCGGAGGGGACCAAGCCCAAGCGCCTTGGCGCCATCGCGGCGAACCTTCCCGCTGACGTTTCCGTTGCAGCCTTCGACCCCACCACCGAGGAAGTGCAACAGTTGCGGGGCAGGCTGTGGGTGCAGGAGTCTGCCGCCGGGCACGAGTACCGGGTCACCGGTGCCGGGTTCTGGCAGATCCACCGCGACGCGCCCGGGGCTCTTGTGGGGGCCGTCACAGAATTCCTGCAGGGCGGCGGCTTCCTCCACCCCGGCGCAGTTGTGGCTGACCTGTACGCGGGAGCCGGGCTGTTCACCGCCGTCCTGGCCGACGCGGTGGGGGAGACGGGGTCCGTCCTTTCGGTGGAAGGCGCTCCCGGAACCAGCCGGGACGCACGCAAGAACCTCCACGCAGCGCCCCAGGTGGAGATCGTCCAGGGCCGCGTTGAGCGCGTCCTTCGCCAGAAACCGCGGGACTTCGACGCCCTGATCCTTGATCCGCCGCGCGCCGGGGCCGGGAAGGCAGTGGTGAACCAGCTTGTTGCGGCGGGACCGCGCGCCATCGCCTACGTATCGTGCGATCCTGCGTCGTTCGCCCGTGACGTGGGGTACTTCCGCCAGGCCGGCTGGGAGCTCGCGCGCCTCCGGGCCTTCGACCTCTACCCCCACACCCATCACATGGAGACGGCGGCGCTGCTGACTCCACGTCCCTGATGCCGAAACAGGTATCGACTACTATGGCGGTAGTAGTCCCACGTCGCGCTCCGTAATCACGGCCGGCCGTGTGCAATTTTCGGGCCCTGTGCTAATTAGGGCCTCCTAACTAGCAGGCGGTCAACCGCGCGACAAAGATGAAACTGTTGCGAGAGGAGTCCTGCGATGAGCACTGTGGACAGCTTCGGTTCAAAAGGCAAACTTAATGTAGCCGGAACCGATTATGAAATTTTCCGGTTGAACTCCGTTGAAGGTGCAGAAAACCTTCCGTTCAGCCTCAAGGTATTGCTTGAAAACCTGTTGAGGACCGAGGACGGCGCGAACATCACTGCCGATCACGTCCGCGCCTTGGCTGGCTGGGATCCCAACGCCCAGCCCAATACAGAAATCCAGTTCACACCGGCACGCGTGATCATGCAGGACTTCACCGGCGTTCCCTGCGTGGTTGACCTGGCGACGATGCGTGAAGCGGTCAAGGAACTGGGCGGCGACCCCAAGCGGGTCAACCCCCTGGCACCTGCCGAGATGGTTATCGACCACTCGGTCCAGATCGACGCCTTCGGCAACTCCGGCGCACTGGAGCGCAACATGGAGATCGAATACCAGCGCAACGGGGAGCGTTACCAGTTCCTGCGCTGGGGCCAGACGGCATTCGACGACTTCAAGGTGGTTCCCCCGGGAACCGGCATCGTGCACCAGGTCAACATCGAATACCTGGCCCGCACCGTGATGACCCGTGAAGTCGACGGCGTCCTGCGTGCCTACCCGGACACCTGCGTGGGCACCGACTCGCACACCACCATGGTCAACGGCATGGGTGTGCTCGGCTGGGGCGTCGGCGGCATCGAAGCCGAGGCCGCCATGCTGGGACAGCCCGTCTCGATGCTGATCCCGCGTGTTGTGGGCTTCAAGCTGACCGGATCCATCCCCGCCGGCGCCACCGCAACCGACGTGGTGCTCACCATCACCGAGCAGCTCCGCAAGCACGGCGTTGTGGGCAAGTTCGTGGAGTTCTACGGCGAAGGCGTGGCCGCTGTGCCGCTCGCGAACCGCGCCACCATCGGCAACATGAGCCCGGAATTCGGTTCCACGGCTGCCATGTTCCCGATCGACGACGTCACCTTGGACTACCTCCGCCTCACCGGCCGTGCGGACCAGAACGTGGCCCTCGTGGAGGCCTACGCAAAGGAACAGGGCCTCTGGCACGATCCTTCCCGTGAGATCAAGTTCTCCGAGTACCTGGAACTGGACCTGTCCACGGTAGTTCCGTCCATCGCCGGCCCCAAGCGCCCGCAGGACCGGATCGAACTGACCGAAGCTAAGGACGAGTTCCGGCACGACCTGAAGAACTACGTCGCACACGACGCAGACGCCGGCACCCTGGACGAATCACTCGAAGAGACCTTCCCGGCCTCCGACTCGCCCTCGTTTACCGCCGGAGCCACCAACATCTCCGACACGGACCGCGAGCCGGAGAAGTACGCGGCAGCCCACGGGGGAGCGGGACGCATCTCGCAGCCCGTTCCGGTCAAGATGGCTGACGGGCGCGAGTTCGAGCTGGACCACGGTGCGGTCACCATCGCTTCCATCACGTCCTGCACCAACACGTCCAACCCGTCGGTCATGCTGGCCGCCGCGGTCCTGGCCCGCAACGCCGTGGACAAGGGCCTCACGTCCAAGCCGTGGGTCAAGACTTCCGTTGCACCAGGCTCGAAGGTTGTCACCGACTACTACGAGAAGTCCGGCCTGACCCCGTACCTGGAGAAGCTCGGCTTCTACATCGTGGGCTACGGCTGCGCCACCTGCATCGGTAACTCGGGCCCGCTGGAAACCGAAGTCTCGGAAGCCATCCAGGCCAACGACCTCGCCGTCGCGGCCGTCCTCTCGGGCAACCGCAACTTCGAAGGCCGCATCAACCCGGACGTCAAGATGAACTACCTGGCCTCCCCGCCGCTGGTCATCGCCTACGCCCTGGCCGGTTCCATGGACTTCGACTTCGAAACCGACGCCCTGGGCCAGGACCAGGCCGGCAACGACGTCTTCCTGAAGGACATCTGGCCCAACCCGGTTGAGGTCCAGCAGGTCATCGATTCCTCGATCGACAAGGACATGTTCGCCAAGGGCTACGAAGGCGTCTTCGAGGGTGACGACCGCTGGAAGGCGCTAGACACTCCCGCCGGTGACACCTTCGCCTGGGATCCGAGCTCCACGTACGTCCGGAAGCCCCCGTACTTCGAGGGCATGCAGGCACAGCCGGAGCCGGTCCAGGACATCACGGGCGCCCGCGTGCTCCTGAAGCTGGGTGATTCGGTCACCACCGACCACATCTCCCCGGCCGGTTCCTTCAAGTCCGACACCCCTGCCGGCCAGTACCTGCTGGCCAACGGCGTGGAGCGCAAGGACTTCAACTCCTACGGCTCCCGCCGCGGCAACCACGAGGTGATGATCCGCGGAACGTTCGCGAACATCCGCATCAAGAACCAGATCCTGGACGGTGTCGAAGGTGGCTTCACCCGCGACTTCACCCAGGAAGGCGGCCCGCAGGCCTACGTCTACGACGCTGCGCAGAACTACCAGGCCGCCGGCACTCCGCTGGTTGTCCTGGCGGGCAAGGAATACGGTTCCGGATCCTCCCGTGACTGGGCTGCCAAGGGTACCGCGCTGCTGGGTGTCAAGGCTGTCATCGCCGAGAGCTACGAGCGAATCCACCGCTCCAACCTCATCGGCATGGGCGTCCTGCCGCTGCAGTTCCCGGCCGGCGAATCCGCTTCGACCCTGGGCCTGTCCGGCACGGAAACGTTCTCGGTTGAGGGCGTCACCGCCCTGAACGAGGGCACCACGCCGAAGATCCTCAAGGTCACCGCAACTGCCGAGGACGGCAGCTCGGTGACGTTCGACGCCGTCCTGCGCATCGATACCCCGGGTGAAGCGGACTACTACCGCAACGGCGGCATCCTGCAGTACGTACTGCGCCAGATTTCCGCGAACTAGCGGTTTCTGCCCAGCACGGGCCACCTACCGAAGCCCCGGCCGGTCACCGACCAGCCGGGGCTTCGGCTTTGCTGGTGAGTCTGGTCCTGCGGACCAAGGCGTTAGAGTTAAACGGCACGTCTACCACCCGAAGGAGGGGTCGTTGGGAATCTTGGACACCATCCGGAATCCGCAGGACCTGAACGAGTTGTCCGAAGAACAGCTGAAGCAGCTGGCTTCGGAGGTCAGGGACTTCCTGATCACGAACGTCTCCCAGACGGGCGGGCACCTCGGACCCAACCTTGGCGTGGTGGAACTGACGCTTGCCGTGCACCGCATCTTCGATTCGCCCCGCGACAGCATCGTTTTTGACACCGGCCACCAGTCGTACGTCCACAAACTGCTGACCGGCCGCCAGGACTTCAGCACCCTGCGCCAGGAGGGCGGTATGTCCGGCTACCCGTCCCGGGCCGAATCCGAGCACGACATCGTGGAAAGCTCCCACGCTTCCTCGTCGCTCTCCTGGGCCGACGGTATCTCCCGCGCCCGGCAGCTGACCGGTAAAGGCGACCGGCACGTCGTCGCCGTTGTCGGGGACGGTGCCCTTACGGGCGGCATGGCCTGGGAGGCCATCAACAACATCGCTGCGGACAAGCGGCGCCGGGTGGTCATTGTGGTCAATGACAATGGCCGGTCCTACGCCCCCACGGTGGGCGGCTTTGCCGACTACCTCGCCTCCTTGCGTCCCACCATCGATTCCTTCCGCACGGCTCCTGCCTACGAGGTGGCGCTGGACTGGTGGAAGAAGAAGCTGCAGGACGGCGGCCCGGTGGGGCAGTTCACCTACAAGAGCCTGCATGCCATGAAGAAGGGCATCAAGGACTGGTGGGCGCCGCAGGGCATGTTCGAGGACCTCGGCATGAAGTACATCGGGCCGGTGGACGGACACAACCTCCAGGCCATGGAGCACGCCTTGTCCACAGCGAAGCACTACGCCGGCCCCGTGATCGTCCATGCCATGACCGAAAAGGGCCATGGCTATGCTCCCGCGCGGGCACACGAAGCTGACCAGTTCCACGCCGTGGGCATCATCGACCCCGAAACCGGTGAACCTACCGGCACCGCCGGCGCCCAGTCCTGGACCTCCGTTTTCGCGGACGAGATTGCCGCCATCGCCGACGAGCGCAAGGACGTCGTCGGCATCACCGGCGCCATGCTTATTCCCGTGGGCCTGCACAAGTTCGCGGCACGGCACCCGGACCGGGTCATCGACGTCGGAATCGCCGAACAGCACGCCCTGACTTCCGCGGCCGGCATGGCCTTTGGCGGCCTGCACCCTGTGGTTGCCGTCTACGCCACCTTCCTGAACCGGGCCTTCGACCAGCTCCTGATGGACGTCGCCCTGCACAAGGCCGGTGTCACCATCGTCCTGGACCGGGCAGGCGTCACCGGACCGGACGGCGCCAGCCACCACGGTATGTGGGACATGTCAATGGTCCAGATCGTCCCGGGCCTCCACCTGGCCGCTCCCCGTGATGCCAGCAGGCTGCGGGAGGAACTCCGCGAAGCCGTGGCCATCAGCGACGCGCCCACCGTGGTCCGCTTTTCCAAGGGATCCGTCGGCGCCGAAGTGGAAGCCCTCGAGCGCCTCAGCGACGGCGTGGACGTCCTGTCCCGCCGGCCCAGCGGTGCCACCGAGAACGACGTCCTGATCATCTCCGTGGGTGCCATGTCCGAACTCGCCCTCGACGTCTCCAACCGCCTCGGCGCGCAGGGCATCAGCACCACCGTGGTGGACCCGCGCTGGGTGCTGCCCGTCCCGCGCTCCATCATCGCGCTGGCATCGCACCACCGCCTCGTTATTTGCATCGAGGACGGCGTCCGTGCCGGCGGCGTGGGCTCCAGGATCCGCCAGGAAATGCGCGCCGCAGGAGTGGACACCGCGTTGAACGAGGTGGGCTTGCCGGTCGAATTCCTGGACCACGGCACACGCAAGCAGGTGCTGGAACGCGTTGGCCTCACGGCCCAGCAGATAACGCACGACGTCGTTGCCCAGGTTCTCGGGACAAAGGTCCCGTTCGCGCGCCCCCTGCCCGGCCAGCAGCATCCCACCACCGGCAGCCTTCCGATCCTGTGAGGGGAGAGGATCTGCTGAAGTATCCCGGCGCGGTGGGGGAGCCGGACGCTGAAGACCAGCCCGGGGCAAGCCGCGAACCACGGCACCTGGAGCCCGGCCAGCTGGTCGTCGCCCGGAACCGCAAGTGGAACGGCAAGGCGCACTGGGTGGTCCCCGGGCGGTACCTGGGTGAAGACCGCCACGGCTGGTGGATCTTCCAAGGAACCAACGAGTTCTGCTCACGGCCCGGCGCTGCCTTCTACACCAAGTCTGACGCCGTCCTCCTGGTTCCGCGCGAGGGCGACTGGGTAGCCACGTTTTATGACGACGCGCACCCGGGCGGTGTACAGCTCTACATCGACCTGGCCGTGGCGCACGAATGGCAGCCCATCCGGCCGGCAGTGACGGAATTCCACGTCATCGACATGGACCTGGACGTGGTCAGAACAGCAGACCGCGGCGTGTTCATCGACGACGAGGACGAGTTCGCGGAACACCGCGTGGCCATGGACTACCCGCCAGCCCTGGTGGAAACACTTGAGGCCTGCGCGGACCAGCTTTACCAGGCCGTCAAGGCGCAGCAGGCACCCTTCGACGGCACCGACGTCGAATGGTTTACAAAGGGACGGTCATGAGCGGAATTGTCAGGGTCTACAAACGCGACGAAGAGGGCACCCTCCACTTCCGGGAGGCCTGGTTCGATGAGGACTACCAGCAGTTCGTCATGAATTACGGAGCGGTGGGGCACCAGAGCAAAACCGAGGAGACCGACGTCCCGGACGCCGAGGCGGCCGAGGGCCTCCTGGACGCGTTTGCTTCACAATGTGCTGAGGACGGCTACGCGGAGATCCCGGATGAGGAACAATTTTGGGTCGTGGCCCAGTTCGCGCTCAAAACCAGGGAAGGCACCGACAGGGACCGCTACCTCGAAGAGAAGGCCACGGACGCCCTCATCAGCCACCTCGCCTGGCGCGGACTCGGAACGGTGGAACGGTCCGAGTTCACGGACTACAAGCTCAACATCTTCTGCCTCTGCCCCGACGTCAACAAGGCCGTCAACGCCATCAAGGTCTGCAGCCGCGGCGAAGACCTGGACTTCACCAAGCTCAGTATCGGCGCAGCGCCCCACAGCGATCCGCAGAACTTCAAGCTCAAGCACTCCGCCAAGCCTGCCAACACCTTCAGCCTTTAGGAGCGTTAATGACCACGTACCGCCGTGTTGGAAAGTCCGGCCTGACCGTCTCTACTGTCGGCCTCGGCTGCAACAACCTGGGACGCGCCAATACCGCCACCGAGTCGCAGGAGGCAACCGACGCCGTCGTCCATGCAGCGGTGGATGCCGGAATCACCCTGTTCGATGTCGCAGATAGCTACGGCCGGGAACCCGGACTGAGCGAAACGATGCTCGGCAAGGCCCTTGGCAACAGGCGGGCCGACGTCGTGGTGGCCACCAAGTTCGGAATGGACATGAAGGGCGCCAGCGGAGCAGACTTCGGCGCCCGAGGCTCGCGCCGCTACATCGTGCAGGCCGTGGAGGCCTCGCTGCGGAGGCTGGATACCGAGTGGATCGACCTCTACCAGTTCCACACTCCTGATCCGCTGACCCCCATTGACGAAACACTGTCGGCACTGGATGCCCTCGTTACCAGCGGCAAGGTCCGGTACATCGGACATTCGAACCGGGCCGGCTGGCAGATCGCGCAGGCGGAGTACGTGGCCCGCGAACTCGGCAGTGCCCGTTTCATCTCCACCCAGAACCATTACAACCTCCTGGACCGCCGGGCCGAGCTTGAGGTGACGCCGGCCGCAGAGGAGTTCGGCCTGGGCGTCCTGCCATACTTTCCCCTCGCCAATGGCCTGCTGACCGGCAAGTACTCACCCGGCCACGCCCCGGACGGTTCCAGGCTCAGCCACACCCGCAAACACCTGGTCCACGACGCCGACTGGGACCAGCTGGACAGGTTCAGCAGCTTTGCAAGGGAACGCGGACTGAACGAGATCCAGGTGGCTTTCTCCTGGCTCGCAGCCCAGCCGTCCGTGGCGAGCGTCATTGCCGGTGCCACCAGGCCGGAACAGGTCCGCCAGAACGCGGAATCAGCGGACTGGCTGCCCTCGGAAAAGGACTTGGCGGAGCTGGACAGCATCTTCCCGGCCGCTCCAAAGGTGGCCCTGTTCTAGGACCGCCATGACCGCCTTCCTGCTGGACGTGGACACAGGGATTGACGATGCCCTGGCCCTCGCCTACCTTGCCGCCCTGCCGGACACGGAGTTCGTCTCTGTCACCGCCACTCCGGGAAATGTTGACGTGGACCAGGTGGCGCGCAACACCCTGGCGCTGCTGGAGCTGTGCGGCCGCCAAGGGGTGGAGGTGGCCGTCGGCGCGCGGGAACCGCTGGCCATACCGCTGCTGACCACTCCCGAAACGCACGGCCCCCAAGGCATCGGCCACGCGGTCCTGCCGGAACCGGCCGGCAGTGTGTCGGCGCGCAACGCCGTCGACCTGTGGGTGGAACACGCCCGGGCCCGGCCGGGGGAGCTGACCGCCCTCATCACCGCACCCCTGACCAACTTTGCGCTGGCTCTGCGGCAGGAACCGCAACTGCCGGAGCTGCTGGCCAAGGTGGTGATTATGGGCGGCAGCTTCTACCACCAGGGCAATACAACGCCCACCGCAGAGTGGAACACGCACGTGGACCCGCACGCGGCCAAGGAAGTCTATGCCGCTTTTCAGGGCATGCCGCTGGAAAAGCTTCCGATTGTGTGTTCCCTGGACACCACCGAGCGGATGGAGCTGCACCCCGTACATGTCCGGCAGCTGGCAGAGGCGTCCGGGGCGAAAGTTCCCGAACTGGTGCTGCCGGAACAGCCGGAGGGCCAGCGCAGCACGTCCGACAACATCCTGGTACGGCACCTGTCCGATGCGCTGCGGTTCTACTTCGAGTTCCACCGCCACTACGACCAGGGCTACCTTGCCCACGTCCACGACTACTTCGCCGCCGGCGTCGCAGCCGGCACCCTCGACTTCGAGGCGCGTCCCGCCACCGTTGACGTCGAGACTGGCTCGCCGATGCTGATCGGCACCACGGTGGCTGACTTCCGGGGGCTCTGGGGCCAGGCGCCAAACGCCCGGGTGGTGTGCGCCAACTATCCTGACGCTGCCTTCCGCGAGCTGGTGTCCGCCGTCGGCAGCCTGGCCCGGCGGCTCGGATGAGCGGGGCAGGGACCCCTCGCGAGGGCGCCCGGGCAGCCGCGGTAGAATAGTCGACGGACCGGACAGGCGCAGCTGCCTGGCGGCAGCTGCCGAGGTGACATAAGCAGCGTTCCATTCCGGCCCCGGATTCCCGGGCCGACCGTCCGCACCCCGAAGGAACTCCATGTCATCGCCCTCCCTGACGCTGCCATCCCCGGCACCGGCCGCCGCCCGCAAACGCCGCGTACTGGAAATCCTCGGCGCCGTGGCCATCGCCGGCACCTACATCTACCTCGTCCTCAACCAGCCCGCGGACATCACCGGCGGGCCGGGAAGCGCCTCCGCCCTGATCGCCTTGTCCGGTTTCCTGGTGGGCGCCATCCTGCTCGTCGTCGCTGTGCTGCCTACCCTGCCGCCCTCAACCATCGTGCTGATCCCGGTGGCCCTGGTGCTGAATATCGTGCTTGGCCAGTTCGTGGGCAGCACCCTGGTCCCGTTCTACCTCGACGCGATCGGTACGGTACTGATTGCGGTCCTCGCCGGTCCGGCGGCCGGCGCAGCAACGGGTGCCTTGAGCAGCATCGTCTGGTCGTTCTTCAATCCCACCGTGCTGCCATTCGCTGCCGGTGCGGCACTGATCGGGTGCCTCGCAGGCCTTGCTGCGCGTTACGGACTCTTCCGCCGTTTCTACTTCGCGCCCGTCGCCGGGTTCCTCACCGGGATCATCGGTGGAGTGGTTTCGGCCCCGGTGGCGGCCTTCGTCTTCGGCGGCACGTCCGGTGTGGCCACCGGAGCCATTGTCAGCGCCTTCCGTTCCATGGGGGACACCCTCCTGGCCGCCATCACCAAGCAGGCCCTTATTTCCGACCCCATGGACAAAGCCATCGTGTTCACGGTGGTGGCTGTGTTGGTCTACGCCCTGCCCCGCCGCGCAAGCCTGCAGTTCCCGTTTGTCCGGCGGCACCCCGTGCTGGCCGGCAAGGCGCCCGAACAGGGCTCCTGACCGCCTGGCCATGCGACTGCATCCGCTGACGTCCCTCGCGGCTGCCGGCAGTACGGCAGTCATTACGACGGCGGCGGCGAGCTGGCCGCTGTCCCTCGCCGTGATCGCGGCCGCGGTGGGTCTCTCGGCTTGGTGCGGTACGCTCCGCCGGCTGCTGCCCGCGGCAGCTGCCGTCCTGGTGCCGCTGTGTTTGTCGCTGTTGGCCCTGCACGGCCTGTTTTTCCCGGAAGGGCTTACCGTGCTGGCCTCGTGGGGCCCCGCGCGCGTCACCACCGAAGGGCTTTCCTTCGCGCTCCAGCGGGCAGCGCAGCTCTCGGCAGCCGTCCTGGCCCTCCTGGTGTTCTCCGTCAGCGTCAGCGTTCCGGACCTGGTGGCGGCGTTGTCCGCGAAAGGCATCCAGGGCCGGATTGCCTTCGTGCTGGCGTCCACCCTGACCCTGCTGCCTGCCGCCGCGTCCCGGCTGGAACGCATCAGGCAGGCCCAGGAAGCGCGGGGGCTGGTGATCCGCCACGGCCTGCTGCACCGGATTACCGCTTTCCGGCTGCAGGCAGTTCCCTTGGTGTCGGCGCTGGTGGAGGAAGCGGGAACCCGCGGCGCCGCGCTCGAAGCCCGCGGCTTCGGCAGCACCGGCCCCCGCACCAGCTACCGGGAAGTGCCGGACCGGTCCCTGGAGCGGTTGCTGCGCATTCTTCTGCTACTGGCCGCGGTGGCTGCGGTGGCGGCCCGGCTGTGGCAGGCGGGAGGCTAGGTGCATTCCACCACTGCCCTCAGCGCGGGTATCAGGAGCTTTACGTACCATGAGGAGGACACGCCCGTCCTTCGCGAGGTGGACCTCTCCTTTGCACCCGGGACCCTTACGGCGATCCTTGGTGCTTCCGGAAGCGGAAAGTCCACGCTCGGCAGGCTCCTGGCGGGCTGGCTGTCACCCGGGGCAGGCGGAAACCTGCACGGGCACCTTGAACTTGCGGGGACCAGGCTCCACTACATCGGGAGCGCCGACGATCCCCGGCTCAACCCTGCCCAATGGGGTGCACGGGTGGGGTTCGTCCCGCAGGACGCCTCCAGCGCTTTGTCCACGGTCAGTGCCACCGTGGCCGAAGAACTGGCTTTCGGTCTCGAAAACGCAGCACTGGACCGGGCCGCAATGAAGGCAGCAGTGAAGCGCACCGCGGACCTGCTCGGACTGAACGGGCTGCTGGACCGCCACCCTGGCACGCTTTCCGGTGGACAGTTGCGGCGCCTGGCCATCGGCTGTGCTGTCATCGCGGAGCCGGCCGTCCTGGTCCTGGACGAGCCTTTTGCCTCCCTTGACGCAGCCGGGACGGACGAACTGGCACACCTGCTGCGCAGGCTCGTGACTGGCGGGACCGCCGTCGTCGTCCTCGGCCAGGCGATTGACGAGGTGCTGCTCGAGGCCGACTGGTGGATAGTCCTCGACGGCGGCACGGTGACCGCCAGCGGCACACCCAAGGATTTGCACGCGGCGCCTGGACGCCTGCCGGCCGCGATCCGGCGCCCGGCCATGCAGCCGAGCTTGAAAATGCCGGCGCGGGGCAGCGCAGCACTGGGTCAGCAGGCTGCTGCCGGACCCGTCCTGGAACTCCGGGGTGTGGGCTTCGGGTACCACGGCAACCCGGGCCGCGGCAGGAAGGCCAGGGCGGCCGCCCGTGGTGCCGGCGGGCAGGGACCCATCACGGTGCTGCAGGGGGTTGACCTGGTGCTCTTGCCAGGGGAGATCGTTGCCGTCACCGGAGCCAACGGCGCGGGTAAATCCACGCTCCTGCGACACTTCAACGGATTGCTGCGGCCCACGGCCGGCTCTGTTTACGTCAACGGGGAGGACATTGCCTGCGTGTCCGTCGGCGAGGTGGCCGCTTCCGTGGGACTGCTCTTCCAGAACCCGCGTGACCAGCTCTTCGAACGGACTGCTGCCCGGGAGGTCCGGTTCGGTTTGGGCCGGCGGTTCGGCGCCGACGAGGCGACGGAAAGAACCGCCGCAGCCCTGGCGTCCGTGGGCCTGTCCGGTTCCGCGCACGACCATCCGGCCGAGCTGCCTGCTTCATCACAACGGCTGCTGGCACTGGCAACGGTCCTTGCCCGCAGCCCGTCCGTCATAGCCCTGGACGAGCCCACGGTTGCCCTGGACGGAAATGGCCTTGCTGTTCTGGATGCCGCGGTCCGTTCCGCAGCAGCGGCCGGTGCCGCCGTCGTCCTGGTCACCCATGACGTGCCCTATGCACGTTCGGTGGCGGACCGCCTGCTAATGCTCGACGGCGGGCGGCTGCTGGGCAGCTAGTACCGGCGCCTGCGCGCGAAAGGCTCCGTCCGGCGTACCGGACGGAGCCCGCTGCGTGTGCCTGTGAAGGGCCCGCTGTACTATACGTCCGCGGGGTGGCCTGCCGGCCGTGAGGCAACCCCCGGCGGGAGGAACCGCCTGCCGTTGACCCGTTCCGAGGCGCCAACCCGGTCGAGGTAGGGGGTGATGCCGCCCAGGAACATCGGCCAGCCGGCGCCGAGGATCATGCAGAGGTCAATATCTTCCGGTCCGGCCACCACCCCTTCCTCCAGCATCAGGCCAATTTCCCCGGCGAGGGCATCCTGCGTGCGCCGCAGGACTTCCTCCGAGCTGGAGGGGTTGGTCCCGAAGGACATCAGGGACAACGTGGACTGGGGGATTTCCTGCGAGCCGTCCTGGCCGGGAGCCCACAGACTTTTCACGCCGTTGTCGATCAGTTTCTGCAGATTCGCGGATACCGTGAACCGTTCACCGAAGGCCGCATGCAGCGACTCCTGGACGTGCTGGGCCACGGGGAGTCCCACCATGGCGCCGAGGGTGAAGGGGGTCATCGGCAGGCCCATGGGGCGCAGGGCGTTGTCCGCCACCCTCGGCGGGAGTACCTTCATCAAAGGCTGCCGTGACTTCACCCATCAACCGCAGCAGGATCCGGTTGACCACGAACGCAGCGGCATCCTTGACCAGTACACCGGTCTTTCTCAGGGCCTTGGCCAGCTCAAAGGCCGTGGCCAATACCGCGTCGTCGGTTTTCGGGGCGCGGACGATCTCCAGCAGCGGCATCACAGCTACCGGGTTGAAGAAGTGGAAGCCCACCAGCCGTTCCGGGTGCTGCAGGTCTTCCGCCATGGCAGTCACGGACAGCGAGGACGTATTGGTGGCCAGGATGCATTCCGGGGTAACGATCGCCTCCAGCTCGGCGAACACCTGCTTCTTGACGTTCAGCTCCTCAAAGACGGCTTCGATGACGAAGTCGGCGTCGGCGAAAACGTCCTTGGAAACGGAGCCCGTCACCAGCGCCTTGGTGCGGTTGGCGCCTTCCTGGCTGATGCGCTTTTTGCCCAGGAGCTTGTCCACTTCAGCGTGGACGTAGCCCACGCCCTTGTCCACCCGGGCCTGGTCAATGTCTGTCATCACCACGGGCACCTTCAACTGCCGGGCGAAGAGCAGAGCCAGTTGACTGGCCATAAGGCCCGCGCCCACCACCCCTACTTTGGTGACCGGACGGGCCAGCTTGCGGTCAGGAGCGCCGGCGGGGCGCTTGGACCGCTTCTGCACCAGGTCCAGGAAGGCGTACACGGTGGCACGGAATTCGTCGGTCTGCATCAGTTCGGCGAGGGTTTCGCACTCCAACGCAGCGGACTCCGGCTGGGTCATGGTGCGGTTGGCCTCGAGGATGTCCAGGACCTTGGCCGGAGCGGGTGCCGCATTGGACGTTTTGGCTTCCACCAGCACACGCCCGGCTGATACGGCGGCTGCCCACCGTGCTGCCGTGTCCGGATCGGCGGGGTCGACGGCGTTGGCACGTTCCGCGGTTGCCTCACCTGTGATGACACTCGCGGCCCAGGCAAGGGACTGCTCCAGGAAATCCGCCGGCTCGAACATGGCGTCGGCGATGCCCAGCTCGAAGGCCTGGGGACCCGTCAGCGTCCGGTTGTTGCTCAAGGGGTTTTCGATCATGACCTTCACTGCGTTTTCCGGGCCAATAAGGCGCGGGAGGATATACACGCCGCCCCAGCCGGGAACCAGGCCGATAAACGCTTCCGGCAGCGCCAGCGCGCCGGCTCCTGTCGACACTGTGCGGTACGTGGACTGCAAGGCAATCTCCAGGCCGCCGCCCAGTGCTGCGCCGTTGATAAAGGCGAAGCTGGGTACACCCAGGTTGGCCAGAGTGCTGTAAACGTCATGGCCGAGCTGGGCCATCCACAATCCGTGCTCGCGCTTGTCCAGGGTTTTGACCGTGGAAAGGTCTGCGCCGGCCACCAGGTAGTAGGGCTTGCCGGTGACGCCGACGCCTACGATTTCGCCGCGGCGCGCCCGTTCCCGGAGTTCCTCGAGCACGGTGCCAAGTTCCACCAGCGTGTTCGGCCCCAGCGTGGTGGGCTTCGAGTGGTCCAAGCCGTTGTCCAGCGTAATGAGGGCAAACGTGCCGGGGCTGGGCTTGCCCGCCGGCGCCGGCAGGTCAATGTCCTGGACGTAGGAGTGCGTCACGGTTTCGTGGGGAAAGAGGTCGGCAAGCTGGGTAAAATCTGCGGCGCTCATGCTGCTCCTTCGGAAACGGTTTCGGTTGTTGCGGCCGGACCTTCTTGCCGGGCCCCGCTGTAGTCGGCGTGGTGCGGGTTCTCCCAGATGACGGTGGCACCCATTCCCAGTCCCACGCACATGGTGGTGATGCCGTACCGCACGGAGGGATCCTCCTCGAACTGCCGGGCGAGCTGGTTCATCAGCCGCACTCCAGAGGAAGCGAGCGGGTGGCCCACCGCAATGGCTCCTCCGTAGCGGTTGACCCGGGGATCGTCGTCGGCAATGCCGAAATGTTCCAGGAAGCTCAGCACCTGGACGGCAAAGGCTTCGTTGATTTCGAACAGGCCGATGTCCCCGATGGACAGCGCTGCGTTTGCCAGGGCCTTCTCGGTGGCGGGAACGGGGCCGATACCCATAACTTCAGGCTCCACCCCGGCGTAGGCGTAGCTGACCAGGCGCATACGGACCGGCAGCCGCAGCTCAGCGGCGGTTTCGGCCGATGCCAGGATCGCAGCGGTGGCGCCGTCGTTCAGGCCGGCGGCGTTTCCTGCGGTGACACGGCCGTGGGCACGGAACGGCGTGCGGAGGGTGGCCAGGTCAGCCATGGTGGTGCCCGGCCGGGGTGGCTCGTCCACGGTGTTCAGGGTCCAGCCCTGGCCCGCCTTCAGGGTCGCTACGGGCACCAGGTCCTGCTGGATCCGGCCGTCGCGGCGCGCTTCATCAAACTTCTTCTGCGACGCCACTGCGTAGGCGTCGGTCCGCTCCTTGGTGATGGAGGGAAAGCGGTCATGCAGGTTCTCGGCGGTGTTGCCCATGTTCAGCGCTGCCGGATCCACGAGCCGCTCAGACATAAACCGCGGGTTGGGGTCCGCTCCCGAGCCCATCGGGTGGTTGCCCATGTGTTCAACGCCGCCGGCAATCACCACATCGTAGGCGCCGAAACCGATTCCGCCGGCGGTGGTGGTAACAGCGGTCATGGCTCCGGCGCACATGCGGTCGATGGCGAAGCCGGGAACGGTCCTGGGGAGTCCGGCAAGGAGGGCTGCTGTCCGTCCTAGCGTCAGGCCCTGGTCGCCGCTTTGGGTCGTGGCCGCGATGGCCACTTCGTCGATGCGTTCGGGCGGCAGCGATGGGTTGCGCCGCAACAACTCACGGAGGCATTTAACTATCAGGTCGTCGGCCCGGGTGCCGGCGTAGATGCCTTTTTCTCCTGCCCGGCCGAAGGGTGTGCGGAGGCCGTCGACAAAAACGACGTCCCGGACAGTGCGGTTGGACGCGCTGCTTCCGTTGTGGCTCACGTATAACTCCTCATCGAGACGTAGGCGTCAGCACCTGCCGCAGGGCGGGCAGGCAGCTGAACGGCAATACTTCCGATGTTACTCGCGAGTAACTTAGGTGGCAAGGCCGGGATAAGGGGGACGCTCTCTCACATACTGCACCTTTTGGGAAAACGCTCTCGCACTTGCCAGAAGAAGGTGAGCGAGCGTTGTCAATAACCATGCATCAGATGAGAGAGCGTCAGGGATTCCGTTCTGCGAACCTGTGATCGCCCGTGGCCTTACTGTCCGGATGCTGCTGCGTCAGGCTTGGGTTCCTTTGGCGGCAGCGGCTGTGGGTTGAGGAACGCGTCCGTGATGAGGGGCGCCGCTAGTTCCACCTGCCATTGCCGTGCGCCGAGCATACGAAGTTCCGCACCCACTGCTGATTCGCTGATTTCAGCAGGTGGCCGCCACGCCACACGCCGCAGGTAGTCGGGGGTCAGCAGGTTCTCCAGCGGGAGGTTCAGCTGATCGGCCTTTTCCTGCAGCAGCGGTCGGGCGGTGGCCAGCCGGGCCGCGGCCTCCGGGTCACGGTCGGCCCACACGCGCGGAGGGGGCGGGGCGTTGGTGGCCAGGTGCAGCGGCGGAAGATCCTCCAGGTCCCGGGCGGCCGCGATGCAGCGCAGCCACCGGGGAGCCTCGCGCTGCGCAGCCCGCCCGTGAAAGCCCTTGGTGCCGAGCAGTTGCGGAACGGTGGACGGCATTGCCTTCGCCGCCGCCACCAAAGCCGAATCCGGAATCAGCCTTCCCGGGGCAACATCCCGCTTCTGTGCCAGGGAATCCCGTTCGAGCCACAGCTCCCGGACAGCCGCCAGTTGCCGACGGTCGCGGATCTGGTGAAGGCCGGACGTTTTCCGCCACGGGTCAACCCGCGGCGGGGCGAGCCCGGCGTCCAGGATGGCCGCGAACTCCTGCTCCGCGTACTCGAGCTTGCCGTCAGCTTCCAGGAGTTCAATGAGTTCTTCCCGCAGCTCCGTCAGGACCTCAACATCCAGGGCGGCGTAGCGCAGCCACGGCTCGGGAAGGGGCCGGGTGGACCAGTCAGCGGCCGAGTGTTCCTTGGCCAGCCCGAACCCCAGGAGCTGCTCAATAACGGCAGCCAGGCCAACCCTCGGCAGGCCTGCCAGGCGGGCTGCCAGCTCAGTGTCAAAAAGCCTGTCCGGCCACATGCCCAGTTCGGACAGGCAGGGCAGGTCCTGGCTGGCCGCATGCAGGATCCACTCGACGCCGCGCAGGGCATCGTTGATGATGTCCAGGTTCTCGAAGGGCTCAGGATCGATCAGCCACGTCCCCGCCCCTTCCCGGCGGATCTGGACCAGGAAGGCACGCTGTCCGTAGCGGAAGCCGGAGGCCCGTTCAGCGTCCACTCCGGCCGGCCCGGTGCCTGCGGCGATTGCAGCCGCGCACCGCTCCAACCCGGCCTGCGTTTCGATGACCAGCGGAACGCCTTCGCGGGGCGAATCGAGCTCAATGATTTCGGGGATGGGGCTGTCAAAGCCTTCCACCGTGATGTGGGGTGCGGTATCAGCAGCCGGAACGCCGGCCGTGGTGTTTTCCGGAATGTTAGGGGTCATGATGCCCTTAGTTTACCGGCCGGCCGGTAACGGACTGCCTTCCGGGCCGCGCCGGGCCGGCCGCCAGCCACGCTGCTAGCCATGCTGCTAGCTCCGGCGCCGGTTCGGGAGCGGGGTGACGCCGTCGGGGAGGGGCGGCAGGCCTGCGAAGGTGCACACCATGTCGGACCAGGCTTCAAGGTGGGCGGTCACGTCTGAGGTTGCCGGAGTCCAGGACGCGCGGAGCTCGATGTCGATGGAGCCGGGCCGTTCCGCAAGCGTCCCGAAGCTTTCCGAAAGGACCCGGGTGGCCGTGCCGCCGGCTGCGCGGTAAGGGGCTTTGTGGTTCTCGAGCGCCTCCACGAGCCAGGTCCACGCCACTGTTCCCAGCATCTCGTCGTTGCCCATCTCCGGCTCCAGCTGGGCACGGATGTAGGTGACGATGCGGAACTCCCCGTCCCACACCGCGGAGCCCTCAGGGTCGTGGAGCAGGATGAAGCGGCCCGTTGCCAACTCGGTTTCGTCGTCGTCCGCTGTTCCTGACGCGGCAGCCAACGCCATAGCGGCGGGGCCGTGCAGGGGAGTAATGGCGGTGCCGGGCCCCGGTGCCAGAACCTCCGCGCCCAGCGCTACGGCGAACGGCGCGAGGCGGGCCGGCGCGGGAATCTCCGCGAGGTGGAGTTCCGCGCGGCACTGGGCTTTCCTGAGGGTTCCCAAGGCGTGGAGAAATTCCGGGGGAACCTTGTCAAGTGCGTTCACCTTCGCAGGTTACGCAACCGGGCCGGTGACAGCGGGAAGGCTCGCCGTCATCAGGCACCGTCTAGCTGGACTGTCCGCTTCCAAATGTACGAAGCTCATGGCGGATTGCTGCCACAAAGGCATCGATGTCCTCCTCGGTGGTGTCGAAGGAACACATCCACCGGACTTCCCCGGCGGCCTCGTTCCAGTCGTAGAAGCGGAAGGAGTTCCGCAGCCTGTCCGCCACCCCCGCGGGCAGGATGGCAAAGACGCCGTTGGACTCTGTTTTCTGCGTCGGCTGCACACCGTCAATGGTGTCGACGGCGGTGCGGAGCCGGGTGGCCATGGCGTTGGCGTGGGAGGCGGACCGCAGCCAGAGGTCGCCTTCGAGGAGGGCGATGAACTGGGCCGACATAAAACGCATCTTGGACGCGAGCTGCATGTTCATCTTCCGCAGGTACACCAGCCCGTGCGCCGCCTCCGGGTTCAGCGCCACCACCACTTCGCCGAACAGCAGCCCGTTCTTGGTGCCGCCGAAGGAAAGGATGTCCACGCCGGCGTCGCGGGTAAACGCCCGCAGCGGGACCTGGAGATGTGCTGCGGCATTGGCCAGCCGGGCCCCGTCCATGTGGAGCTTCATGCCTTTGGCGTGTGCGTGGTCCGCGATGGCCCGCACCTCCTCAGGCGTGTAGCAGGTTCCGAGCTCGGTGGTCTGGGTAATGGAGACGGCGAGCGGCTGGGCGCGGTGTTCGTCGCCCCAGCCCCAGGCCTCCCGGTCGATCAGTTGGGGCGTAAGCTTGCCGTCCGGTGTGGGGACGTGCAGGAGCTTGATGCCGCCGATGCGTTCCGGCGCGCCGTTTTCGTCCATGTTGATGTGGGCAGTGGAGGCGCACACCACGGCGCCCCAGCGGGGGAGCAGCGACTGCAGCGACAGGACGTTGGCACCGGTGCCGTTGAACACGGGAAAGCACTCGATGCCCGTCCCGAAATGTTCCTCCATCAGTTCCTGCAGCCGGGCGGTGTAGTCATCCTCGCCGTAGGAGACCTGGTGGCCATCGTTGGCCGCAGCCAAGGCCGCGAGGACCTCCGGGTGGACGCCCGAGTAATTGTCCGAGGCGAATCCACGGATAGTGGGATCGTGCAGCCGGGTTCCGGCGGCAGTCTCTGATGTTGTTGTCATGGCTTTGCTCACGCTTTCAGTCTAGATACTGTCCGGACACCGGACAGTCACGAACGGGACAGTCAGGGCGCCAGCAGGAGCCGGCTGCCGTTCAGCCCGCTGGCCTCGGTATCAAAAAGTCCCACGACGGCGCGAGCCAGGTCTTCGACGTCAGTTGCGCCGGGGAATTTCCGTTCCGGATGGTCCCGTCGCATCGCATCGTCCACGAGGGCCTTGACCACCAGCACGACGGCGGCCGCCTCCCCTGCGCTGTTGGTCCCGCCGTTGTTGCCCCGGTGGAAGCCGTCCGCCATCGCCATGGTCCACGCTTCGGCCGCTGCCTTGGCGGCAACGTAGCTGGCCGTGGCGGCCGTTGGCTTGTCCACGGCAGTTGAGGAAACCATCGCAAACCGGCCGCAGCGCGATCCGGCAATATCGTCGAAGAAGGTGCGGGACACGTTCCGCAGCGTGGTGATGGCGCCGCGTTCCAGGAAGTCCCAGTCCTCGTCGGTCTGGTCGGCGATGCCTTTGGCGCCGCGCCAGCCCCCCACCAGGTGGATGACGCCGTCGATGGTCCCCGGCAGCCGCAGACACGTCCGCCCGCAGCTGCCGCACGTCCTCCAGTTGGGCCAGGTCGCACGCAAGGCCCGTGACGCCGTCGCCGGCTTCTTTAGCCGCGGCTTCGATCCGTGCCTGGTCCGACCCGACGGTGAATACCCGATGCCCGGCCCCACGGAGGGCCCGGGCGACAGCGATGCCTGAGGCTCCGCTGCCGCCGGTCACCAGGATGTTCAGCCTTGACGCCGAAGTCCCCGCTGCCCCAGGCACTGATTCCTCGGTCACCGGTTCTTCGGTCACAGGGCAGATGCTCCGGTGATTCCAGCAGTTGACTCAATGACAGGACGCATCTTCTTCTCCAGTGCTTCGTAGAACATTGACAGCGGGAATTCGTCATCCAGCACCTGGTCCGTCAGGCCGCGCGGGGGACCAGCCAGGGCCAGCGCGTCGGGACCCTTGGCCCAGGTAGAAGCCGGGTTGGGAGTAAGGGTAGCGGAGATCAGCTGGTAAGCGGCCAGCCAGTGCGCGGTTTTCGGCCGGTCGATGGACCGCCAGTACAGGTCATCAATGCTTGCACCCAGGGCGATAACGGCGTCAGCTACTTCGTCCCAGTCGATGGTGAGCCGGGTATCGGTCCAGTGGAGGACGTGCTGCTGGTGCAGCCAGGCGAACAGGAGCTGGCCGCCCAGTCCGTCATAGTTGCGGACCCGGCTGCCCGTGATGGCGAAGCGGAAAATCCGGTCGAAGATGATGGCGTACTGCACCAGCTTGGCGTGGCGGCGGGCTTCCGGGTCGGCGTCCTCGTCCTTTTCGATGCGTACGGACTCGCGGAAGGCTGTCAGGTCGCAGCGCAGCTCTTCGAGGGAGTACAGGAAGAAGGGCATCCGCTGCTTGATCATAAACGGATCGAACGGCAGGTCGCCGCGCATGTGCGTCCGGTCGTGGATGAGGTCCCACATCACAAACGTGGCCTCCGTCAGGTCCTGGTCCGCGAGGAGTTCCGCCGCGCCTTCGGGAAGTTCCAGGCGGGTGGTTTCGGCAGCTGCCTTCAGCACGCGGCGGAACCGGGCGGCCTCGCGGTCAGCGAAGATGGCTCCCCACGTGAAGGTGGGGGTTTCCCTGACGGCAACCGTCTCGGGGAACAGCACGGCGGAGTTGGTGTCGTAGCCGGCGGTGAAGTCCAGGAAGCGGATGGGGACGAACAGCTTGTTTGAATATTCCCCGGCCTCCAGCCCGGCGATGAACTCCGGCCAGATCACCTCGATCAGGACTGCCTCGACCAGCCGGTTGCTGCTGCCGTTCTGCGTGTACATCGGAAAGACCACCAGGTGCTGGAGGCCGTCCCGGCGCAGTTCCTGCGGCTGGAAGGCCAGGAGCGACGACAGGAAGTCGGGGACGGTGAAGCCGTTGGTTTCCCAGGCGGCGAGGTCTGCACAGACGGCGTCCAGGTAGGGGCCGTCATGCGGAAAGGCCGGGACGAGGGCGCGGACGGCTTCGACAATTTCGGCCACGTACCGGGATGCTTCGTCGTGGGCGCCGGCGTCGGGAATAGAGCCGTCTTTCACCTGCAAGGACTGGATGGAGGAGGCCGCAGCTTTGAGCCGGAGCCAGTCCTGGTTGTCCGCGGTTATTCCGGTCGGAGCGGTGATCAATGTTTCGGTCATCGTCGGCTGCCTTTCTGGGTGCTTGCCATCTACCGCGAGCGTAGCAAGCAACCAGCACGACTAATCTCAAAAGAGCTTTAGCCTAAGAAAGACTAATGCTCCACGTGCCTTGAACTGCTGGTAGCTCCAGCGTTCCCGGACTCTCAGGCGTCAGCATCCGGCGCACTGGCCTGCGGGTCCTGGCGCGGAACGAGCTTGAGGGATACGGAGTTGATGCAGTAGCGCTGGTCAGTGGGCGTTCCGTACCCCTCGCCGCCGAACACGTGTCCCAGGTGGGAATCACAGGTGGCGCACCGGACCTCCACCCGCTCCATTCCCAGCGTCCGGTCGTGGATGTACCGCACGGTACCGTCAGCGAGCGGGGCCCAGAAAGAGGGCCAGCCGCAGTGCGAATCGAACTTCTCGTTGCTGGTGAACAGTTCCGTGCCGCAGGCCCGGCAATGATAGACCCCCGCTGTGTGGGTGTCCCAGTATTCGCCCGTGTAGGGCCGCTCGGTCCCGGACTGCCGGAGCACGTGGTATTCCTCCGGCGTCAGCTCCTCCCGCCACTCGGCGTCGGTTTTTTGGACGGCCGGTTCGGCCTCGGGCGCCTCAGGGGCAGGATCCGCAGCCTTGTTTCCGAAAATACTGTTACCCAGGATGTTGTTTCCGAAGATGCTCATAGCCTTGACAACGCTCAGGAGTCGCCGATAAATCCCGAACCTGCGTACAGGTGCAGGACGGGGAGACCCAATTGGTCCTGGGCCTTGTTGGCCCAATCGGTGTGGAAGGTGTCTGCCACTGCGTGCGGCCTAGTGATCACCACGGCCTGCGAAGCGCCGGTCTCCTTGACCTTGGACACCAGGCCCTGCACCGCCCCGCCGTCCACCACCTCTCCGCTGACGCCCGCACCGAGTCCGGCCAGCGCCGCCAGCGAGACCGCAAGGGTTTCCGCCGCCTGCGCCCGCTCTGTCGCCGGATCCGGAGCATGGGTTGTCAGCTCCCGGAACGCCTTCGCGATGTCCAGTAAGGAAAGGTTCTCAAGGAAGTCCACCAGCAGATGCCGCTCTGTGTTCGCCGGGACCAGCACCACGAGCCGGGTATCTGCTCCGTCCACCAGGCGCTCGATGTTCAGGCGGTCGTCCGCCCCCAAAGGTTCTTCGGTCAGGATGACGATGGGATCACTCATGGCCTTAGCCTAGTCCGGCGTTGGGTGCGCTGCACTCCTTCGAGTGCAAGGGCATTCCCCACCCGGCCGCGGGAAATACGGCCTCGCGGTGCCTGGGCGGTAAGAATAGTTCCATGGCACTTTTCCAGCGCACCCGCCCTGCTTCAGTCCCGCCGATCCAGGATCCGGGTGCCGGGTTGTCCCTTCGCGCGAAATGGGCCATCGGCGGGGCCATCGGCGGCGGCGCCCTGACCGGGCTGCTGGCCACCGGGTCGTCGGCGCTGGCTGTCTATTTTGCCCGCCGCGTTATCACCCCCGCCCGGCATCGCACGGCTGACCAGGAAGTCCTGGCTGTGATCCGGGACGGCCACCGGCAACAGGTGATCCTTGCGGCCAATGACGACACCACCGTGGACGGGGTGTACGGATTCTTTTTCGACGGCGGAAAGGGGCACGCGCGGATCGGCCGCATCGTCTCCTATTCTCCCGCTGAACGGACGGTGGCGCGGGAGGTCGAAGCTGTTTACTCGGGGGACCTTAGCCAAGCGCGCTGGGGCTGGTGGAGCGGCGCCGTCTACCCGGACCCGGCCGCCGCCGGAATCCCTGCAGAGGACGTGTTGATCGACGTGGACCGGGGCCAGGCGCCCGCCTGGCTGGTCCGCGCCGGCGGCACGGCACGGACCTGGGCGGTGATGGTGCACGGACGCGGAGCCAGCAGGCAGGAGGCCCTGCGCGCCGTCGGACCTGCCCTTGAACTTGGACTGACCAGTCTCCTGGTGTCCTACCGCAACGACGGACTTGCGCCGTCGGCAGATGACGGGCGGTACGGCCTGGGCTCTACCGAGTGGCGCGACATCGAAGCAGCCATTGAATACGCCTTGGCCAACGGAGCCGAGGAAATCGTGCTGTTCGGCTGGTCAATGGGCGGTGCCATATCCTTGCAGGCTGCCGACTTGTCGCGCTACCGGAACCTCATCCGGGCCATGGTGCTGGATGCGCCGGTCATCGACTGGGTGACGGTCCTCGCCCACCATGCCCAGTTGAACAGGATCCCGTCGCTGGTGGGGCGCTACGCGCAGCTCATGCTGGGACACCCGCTGGGGCGGCGGCTCACGGGACTGTCCGCTCCCGTGGACCTCAAGGTGATGGACTGGGTGGCCCGTGCCGTGGAACTGCGGACTCCCACCCTGATCATCCACAGCGTGGACGACGAGTACGTGCCGTACAAGCCCTCAGCGCTCCTGGCCGAGCGGAACCCGGAAATAGTCACCTTCGAGGCCTTCAACCATGCCCGGCACACCAAGGAATGGAATGTTGATCCCGAACGGTGGGAGAGCGTGGTGAAGGCGTGGTTGCGGCAGCAGCTGGCGCCCCGGCTGAATCCCGGCGGGATCCGGCAGGGAACCGACGCTGCAGCGCCGGAGGATCGGCTCAGTAGTTCCCAGGACCGTCCGGGGGAATGAAGGTGCGGCTGCACGCGCCGCGGGCCTGCTGACGGGCTGGACCAGGCAGTGACGTGGTGTCAGCCGATCGGGTGACCCTGGCTGCAGGTGCTTTCTCCCGGCAGGATCTCGTGTCCTTGAAGGCACGTCACCGAGGGCGGTGACGGATTTTCGTGGGCGATGAAAAAGAGGCTGCTCTTTCCGTGGCTAATCGCGGCATCTTCGCGCCGGAGCCAGGAAGAGTGATGATGGCTGTTTTTGGTGTCCCCGCCGGCTTCCTGCGGGGAGTGTTTGAATGGATTTCTGACCACGGTGACCGCGACCTTCCAGTGCCGTCGCTGCTTCTGCAGTGAACCGCCGGTGCAACGATTATAGGCCTGCTGCGGGAAGGCTGTCTGTGCCGGCCCGTGCCCTTCGGTGCGGTCCTACGAGGCGGACAGCGAGCTGATGGGAGCGGTGAGGGCGTCGGTGAGGCGGATGAGGTCGGCAGGGGCGAGTTCTATGTCCAGGCCGCGCTTGCCTCCCGAAACCAGCAGCGTCTCCAACGACAGTGCGCTGCGGTCCAGCACAGTGGGGGAAGGGAGCCGCTGGCCCAGCGGGGAGATGCCGCCCAGCACGTATCCGGTACGCCTCTGGGCAGCAGCAGGATCTGCCATCGACGCTTTTTTGGCTCCCAGTGCTGCCGCGAAGGCCTTAAGGTCCAGCGTTCCGCTGACGGGTACGATGCCCACCGCCAGCCTGCCTTCCACCTCGACCATCAGCGTCTTGAAGACCTTCGAGGGATGGATACCCAGGACCTCGGCAGCCTCCGCGCCGTAGCTGGCCGCCGAGGGATCGTGATTGTAGGGGTGCAGCACAAAGGGAACTCCGGCCGCCGCCAGTACGGCAGTGGCCGGAGTTCCCTGTGATGCGTTGTTGCGTGCCATTGACGCTTTGCGTGGCTAGGAGCGCACGGCGGACGAGGCCGCAACCTTGCGCTTGATCCTCCCCAGCATGGCCGTCATTCCCCTCATCCGCAGTGGCGTGATGGCGCGGGTAAGGCCCAGCAGTTCAGGCATGTCGTCGGGCACCGAAAGGATCTCCTCAGCGGACAGCCCGTCCAGGCCCTCATGCAGCACGCCGGCGAAACCGCGCGTGGTGGGGGCCTCCGGGGGTGCCTTGAAGAAGAGCCGAACTGCGCCGGCCGGGCTGTCGCCCTTGTCCGTTTCGATGGTGAGGAACAGCGGGGACTGGCACTCCACCACCTGTTCGAGCAGCTCGGGGTGGTCCTTGAGCCGTTCGGGCAGGTCAGGGAGCCCCTGCGAGAACTCGAGCAGCAGCTGGAGCCGCTCGGGCTCCGTCAGGGCCTGGAAGTCGTCCACGATGGCCGCAAGGGCCGAAGGCAATGCTTGAGTAGTCATCATTCCAAGTCTACGCAGGTACTGCTGGTCAGGCCTCGTCAGACTCCGACGGCAACGGGAAAGGAACCGCGTTCCGCGCCCTTGACGATGGGAACCCGCACGGCGTTGCCCCATTCCGTCCACGATCCGTCGTAGTTGCGGACGGAATCGAAGCCGAGGAGGTACTTCAGGGCGAACCAGGTGTGGCTGGAACGCTCACCGATGCGGCAGTACGCCACAACGTCGTCGCCTTCGCTCAGGCCCGCCTCACCGAGGTAGAGGGCTTCGAGTTCCTCGCGGCTCCGGTAGGTTCCATCGGGCGCGGCGGCCCGCGCCCAGGGGATTGATGCAGCAGTGGGGATGTGGCCGCCGCGCAGCGCACCTTCCTCGGGGTAGGCGGGCATGTGGGTGCGCTGGCCGGTGTATTCCTCGGGGGAGCGGACATCGATGAGCGGCTTGCCCAGGTGGGCCAGGACGTCTTCCTTGAAGGCACGGATCGGAGCATCGTCGCGCTCGACGACGGGGTAGTCACCCCTGGCCGGTGCCGGCTTGTCCGTGGTGAGCTCCCTGCCCTCGGCAATCCACTTGTCCCGGCCGCCGTCGAGCAGCCGCACGTCCTGGTGGCCGAAGAGGGTGAAGACCCACAGCGCGTAGGCAGCCCACCAGTTGGACTTGTCCCCGTAGATGACCACCGTGCTGGCCCGGGAGATGCCCTTCGACGCTGCCAGTTCGGCGAACGCAGCGCCATCCACGTAGTCGCGGGTGACTTCGTCGTTCAGATCGGTGTGCCAGTCGATTTTTACCGCGCCGGGGATGTGTCCGGTTTCATACAGGAGGACGTCTTCGTCAGACTCCACCACTATCAGCTGGCCGCTGGCCACTGCGCCGTTGTTAATGGCTGCAGCAAGCCACTCGGTGGAAACCAGGCGCTCCGGGTGGGCGTAGGCGGCGAACTTCTCGTTTTGTTCAACTGGGTAGGACATATCTTTGCCTTTCATCGAGAACACGGCTGATCCGCGGGACCGGCATGGGGACCTCCTTCCACCCTAGCCACCGCCATGGATGATGTCCGGTTTCCGTTAACAGGACGAAATGTGGTCTTCATCACCCGCCGCGGCCTGGCGTCCGCGCCACCCGGGGCGGGGGTTCGTAGCCGGTATCCTTTCTGGGGACCAACCACCAGCAGAACGGACCACCTTGGTACAGATCGAACAGCTTGCCGCCCGAACTCCGTCAGTATCGGTGGATGAGCTCCTCAAGGGTTTCTTTCCCTCGCCGCGCTTTGGCAAGGTCTCCTTTGCGAGTTACCGCCCGGATCCCAAGCAGCCCAGCCAGGCCCACGCCGTCCGGGCACTGGAGGGATTTGCCGCAGGCGTCGGAGCCGGGGACGGCGGAGGCCTGTTCAAGAAACTGTTCGGGAAGAAGGACACCTCCCGCGCGGGCATCTACCTGGACGGCGGGTTCGGCGTCGGCAAAACCCACCTGCTGGCCTCGCTGTGGCACGCGGCGCCCGGGCCCAAGGCCTTCGGCACTTTTGTGGAGTACACAAACTTGGTGGGCGCACTGTCCTTCCGGAAAACGGTGGATGCACTGAGCCATTACAAGCTCGTGTGCATTGACGAATTCGAGCTGGATGATCCGGGCGACACGGTGCTGATGTCGCGCTTGATGCGCGAACTGGCTGATGCCGGCGTAAAGCTGGCTGCCACCTCAAATACCCTGCCGGGCTCACTGGGTGACGGCAGGTTCGCCGCGGTGGATTTCCAGCGCGAGATCCAGGTCCTTGCAGACCAGTTCGACGTTATACGGATCGACGGCGAGGACTTCCGCCACCGCGGACTGCCGGCCGCACCATCGCCCTTGAAGAACAGCGAACTGTCGTCCCACATGAAAGCGGAGTTTGACGGCAAGACCGTCGCCCAGGACGAGTTCGCCACCCTGATCCACCACCTCGCAGGCGTGCACCCCAGCCGCTACCGGCAACTGATCGACGGCATTGACGGTGTGGTGTGGCGCAACGTGGACACCATCACCGAACAGGCGGTGGCACTTCGGTTCGTGGTGCTGGCTGACCGGCTCTACGACAAGGACGTGCCGATCCTTGCGAGCGGAGTTCCCTTCGACAAGTTGTTCACGGAGGAAATGATGACGGGCGGCTACATGAAGAAGTACTTCCGCGCTGTCTCCCGCCTCACGGCCCTTGCGCGCGAGGGACAGAACCACGAGCCGTCCTAGCCCGACCTCGAAGCGGGGCGCCCCGTCGTCGTCCGTTGCTAAAGGGCGCGCGGCGGCGTCTTAAACGCCAAAGGTGCGGGCGCCGCCTCACGGCGGGACCCGCACCCCGTTGACGTACTAGGGCGAAACCCTGGCCAAATCCTGTTACGGAGCCTTGTCAACCGGCGGAACCGGGTTGACCGGCGGAACCTGCCCGGGGGCAGGTGCCTGGCCCGGAGTTCCGTTCTGGTCAATGAGCTTGGAAGCGCCATGCTGGATCTTGTCGACGTGGCCGGAGTACTTGCCACCGGTCTTGGTGTCAACGAAATCGCCGGCCTTGCTGATGCCGTTCTTGATGGCCTGCTCGTTGCCGCGGATAAGACCCTGAGCCTTGCCCTTTAGGTCGCCAATCAGTCCCACGAGCACCTCCCTTCAATCGCGGAGCCAGGTCGCTCCTCCGCCTAAGATCCTAGCCCTGCCGGCGACACGTGCCAAGGAAATGAGGGGCTTTGGGCGTTCGCCTGCAGCGGATGCTGGAGCAGAGGCCGGAAACGGGCAAGAAAAAAGCAGCTCCGGGGAGCTGCTGCATGTGGGCGATACTGGGATCGAACCAGTGACCTCTTCCGTGTCAGGGAAGCGCGCTACCGCTGCGCCAATCGCCCGCAACCGGAAGACCGGCTTATGGGATTGTAAGAAGTAAGAGAGCGGACGACGAGATTCGAACTCGCGACATCCACCTTGGCAAGGTGGTGCTCTACCAGCTGAGCTACGTCCGCATATGAAGTACGTTCCGGCCGGGGCCAACAGTACTGCATGAAGCAAGTGTCCTTGCTTGGTGGGCGATACTGGGATCGAACCAGTGACCTCTTCCGTGTCAGGGAAGCGCGCTACCGCTGCGCCAATCGCCCATGTTTATCCGGAACAAACCGGAAACCATGGTTTTCACCGAGGTGGGTACGGGATTCGAACCCGTGTATACGGCTTTGCAGGCCGCTGCCTCGCCTCTCGGCCAACCCACCGTGTAAGCGCCGATTCTTATGAACCTTTGCCGTGACAGTGTCCTGCGAGCGGACGACGAGATTCGAACTCGCGACATCCACCTTGGCAAGGTGGTGCTCTACCAGCTGAGCTACGTCCGCATCTTGGAGGGCTGATTCGCTGCCGTTCCCGGCATTTCCTCGCTTTCCAACGAGTAAAAACAATATAGGAGGTTCCGGGATTCTCCAAATCGGCCAGCGATTGTGAATGCGCAGTGGCGCTGCTTCCCTGCAATGGCGCGGATTAGCGGGAGTTACACGCGTGTAATTTCCGACGGCGTCAGGCTGCTTTCGGTCCAATGGTCCTGGTTTGCGTGGGGGCCGTGACAGGGACACCCTGGCCGCGTCTGCTCCCGTTGCCGTGTCCCGGTGCATGTTTGCTGACCCCTTTGCTGCCGGCTGACGCCGATTTCCGAAATGGCTCCAAGGTCGGCTAACATTCAAATGCATCAGGGCGATTGGCGCAGTGGTAGCGCGCTTCGTTCACACCGAAGAGGTCACTGGTTCGAACCCAGTATCGCCCACCGCATATTGGTCCGTTTCCGCTCATCCGCAGCGGAAACGGACCTTTTTTGTGCGCCCGGACATTCTGTCAGCCCCTTGTGAAAGAGTCTTTGTTATGACTGCTCCACTTCTTGCCCACGCCACGGAATACGGGCGGATGTACGCCCGGTCCACCTCTGAGCATTTCTCCGTGCCGTCCATCACCACGGTGATCGGCCAGCAGCCGCACGGGCTTGACGGCTGGTTCGGATATATGGGGGCCAGCAGCCTGGCAAAAGATCCGATGCTCGCGGACTGCCTGGGCAGCCCGGCCAAAATCAAGCAGGCCGTCAACCGCGCAGCCAAGGCTGCGGAGACATACCGGGACGAGGCCGCCAAGCGGGGGGACCGCGTCCACTATTACTGCGAGCAGGTGGCCCTGCGCGCCCTCGGCCGGCCGCACGCCATGAAGGCAGCCCGCGGGGCCCTCGCTTCCAACGGCGAGGAAGCATTTGCCGTCCGCTTCGATGAATGGTGGGAGCTCTTCCGGGTGGAACCCATTGCCCCTGAGATCACCGTCTGGAATAACGCGGTGGGGTACGCGGGCACACTTGACCTGGTAGCCCGGATCAACGGGCGGGTTTGCCTGATCGACTACAAGACCAAGGGCACCACCCGCGACGGCCTGGTCAAGCCGCTGGACGACAAAGTGGTGATGCAGCTGGTGGCCGGCATGAAGGCGGAAGAAAGCCTGGTGGACCACGAAGCGGGGACCTGGGAACCGTGGAAGTACGGCGAAAACCCTGTCCTGTTGGCTGTGGCCATTGGGGAAACCGAGGTCCGTCCGGTCCGTGCCAACCCTGAAGTCCTCAAGCACCACTGGTGGAAGTTCTGCGCCTTGCGGCGCGTGTGGGAGCTGTCAGCGGACACCATTTCCGCAGGGACCGCACTGTTGCCCATTGCCCCGCCGCCGCTCGCGCAGGTACAGCCCGCGTGAGTGCGGAGGAACGAAACTGCCTGGCGTTTCGTCTGCGCCTAAACTGGATTGGTTCCCTTTGCCGCCTAATCGTAAGGAAAAACAGCGCATGGCTATTCTGAATATCCGCATCATCGGCGATCCTGTGCTCCGCACAGTTGCCGATCCTGTGACGGAATTCGGGCCTGAGCTGGCCAAGCTGGTGGCGGATATGACCGAGACCATGGAAGACGTGGACGGTGCCGGCCTCGCCGCGCCCCAGATCGGCGTGAGCAAGCGTGTCTTTACCTACCGCATCGGCGGTGTGGAAGGGCACATCATCAACCCCGTGCTGGAGAACAGCGAGGATTTCCAGCCAGACCACGTGGAAGGCTGCCTGTCCATTCCCGGTCTCGGTTTCCCGGTGCGGCGTTTCCGTGCCACCCGCGTTTCCGGCGTAGACATGCACGGCAACCCGGTCACCGTCGAGGGCGAGGGGATGCTGGCGCGCTGCTTCCAGCACGAGAATGACCACCTGGACGGAATCCTCTACACGGACCGGCTGGAGGGGGAGGACCGCAAGGCTGCCCTGCGTTCCATCCGCAACGCCAACTATGACTCCGTCACGGAACGGACGACGGCGAAGCGTGCCAAGACAGTCGGCTCAAGTTTTGGCGGCTCAAGTTTCGGCGGTGCCACTTCCGGCGGGAGCTTCGGTGCCGGCGCGTCGGGTGCCCACGGGTGAGGGTCCTGTTCGCGGGCACTCCCGCCGTCGCCGTCCCGTCACTCAGTGCGCTCGTTGAAGCAGGATTCGATGTAGTTGCGGTGCTGACGAGGCCTGACGCGCCCATCGGCCGGAAGCACGTTCTCACTCCCTCTCCGGTTGCCGCTCGGGCAGCCGAGCTGGGGATCGAAGTCATTCACGCGTCCCGCATCGATGCGGAGGCCATCGGCAGGATCTCAGCGGCTAACCCGGACGTGGCCGCAATTGTTGCTTACGGCGGGCTGGTGCCCCCGCCCGCCCTCAGGATTCCGCGGCACGGTTGGATCAACCTGCACTTTTCCCTCCTTCCGGCATGGCGCGGCGCAGCGCCGGTGCAGCGGGCAGTGATGGCCGGCGACGACGTCACCGGGGCCGTCACGTTCCAGCTGGAGGAAGGCCTGGACACCGGTCCCGTCTTCGGAACCCTGACCGAATCGGTGGGGCCGGACGATACTGCAGGCGAACTGCTGGAACGGCTGTCCCACAGCGGAGCGGTGCTCCTGGCCCAGACACTTTCGGCCATTGACGCCGGCAAGGCGGCCGCGCTCCCGCAGACGGGCGAGGTTTCCCACGCCGCCAAGCTGACCCTGGACGACGGCCGCCTCGACTGGAAACATCCGGCCCTGGCTATCGGCCGGCAGGCCCGGGGCGTCACTCCCGAACCTGGAGCGTGGACAGTGTTGGACGGCCAGCGCATCAAGCTGGAGCCCGTCCGGCTGCGGCCCGATGTTTCCGGATTGGCGCCCGGGTCCCTCTGCGTGCAAGGCAAAAGTGTGCTCGTGGGAACCGGCTCGCACGGCGTGGAGCTGACCCGGATTCAGCCTGCGGGCAAAAAGATGATGGCCGCTGCTGATTGGGCACGCGGCATGGCTTCCCTTGAAAGCGTGGTTTTCGAATGAGCGGTTCCGGCGGCAATCAAGGCGGTCGCGGCAGTGCTGGGAGCGGGAGCGGAAGCTCAGGAGGCGGTCAGCGCGGAAGAGGTGGCGGAACCGGCGGCGGCCGCGGGAACGGCGGACCCCGCGATTCCAGCACCCGAAACGCCAAGGGCAGGGAACGGAACCGCGGCCCCCAGCGCAGCTTCACCGATAACGCCCCTTCCCAGCGCACGCGCAGGGCGGATCCCGCCCGGCTGGTCGCGTTCGAAGTCCTTCGGGCTGTCGCTGCCGAGGACGCCTACGCCAACCTGGTGCTGCCGGCACGGATCAGGCACCACGGCCTGGACAAGCGGGACGCCGGTTTTGCCACTGAGCTCAGCTACGGCGCCCTCCGCGGCCAGGGCACCTACGACGCCATCCTGGTCCGCTGCGTCGACCGGCCCCTGGACCAACTGGACCCGGCCATCCTCGACGCCCTTCGGATCGGAGCGCATCAACTGCTGGCCATGCGGGTCCCGGCACATGCCGCACTGGACCAGACCGTTGGCTTGGCCCGAGCAGTGATCGGAGCAGGACCGTCTGCCCTCATCAACGCTGTCCTCCGGAAGGTCGCCGCGCACACCCTCGAGGAGTGGCTGGAGGAGCTGGTCGCCGGGGAAACGGACGAGACCAAGGTGGCCTCCCTCCGCTACGCCCATCCCGAGTGGATTGTCCGCGCCATGCGCCAGTCCCTCGTGGCACATGGCCGCCCAGCGTCAGAAATTCTCGATCTCCTGGAAGCGGACAACGCCGCGCCCGTGGTCAACCTGGTGGCCCTGCCCGGTATCGGAAGCCTGGACGAGGCCTTGGAAAACGGGGCCACCCCCGGTGAGCTGGTGGAAGGCTCGGCGCTGTCCAGCGGCGGGGACCTGGGCCGGCTTGCCTCGGTACGGGAGGGCAGCACCCGGGTGCAGGACGTCGGCTCGCAGCTCGTGGCACGCGCCATGGCCGCGGTAGACCTCGGCGGACCTCAAGCCGGAGCGGGAGCCGAAGGCGCTGAGAGGGCAGGTTCCGCCGGAAGCGCTGCCGAGGCCTGGCTTGACCTGTGCGCGGGGCCGGGCGGAAAGGCGGCACTGCTGGGTGCGCTGGCCAGCCAGAGGGGCGCGACACTGCTGGCCAATGAACCTGCGCCGCACCGGGCCAAACTGGTGAGCCAGGCACTTTCGGCTGTGCCGCGGGAAACCTGGCAGGTCCGCACCGGGGACGGCCGCGAGGTAGGCACGGAGAAGCCTGAATTCTTCGACCGTGTTCTCGTAGACGTTCCCTGCAGCGGGCTGGGCGCGCTCCGTCGGCGCCCGGAGTCCCGCTGGCGCCGCACGCCCAAAGACCTCGCAGATCTCGGGCAGCTTCAGCGCGACCTCCTCAAGTCCGCCCTGGCAGCAGTACGGCCGGGGGGAGTGGTTGCCTACGTGACCTGCTCACCCCACCCGGCCGAAACCACGGCCGTGGTCACTGATGCGCTCCGCAAACGGGACGACCTTGAACTGCTCGAGGCCGGCCAGGCACTGGACAGCGTAAGCCTCACGGGAAGCCTTGGTGCCGGGCATGAGTCGACCGCCCAACTGTGGCCCCACGTCCACGGCACTGACGCTATGTTCCTTGCCCTGATCCGTAAGAAGCCCTGACCTGTAAAACAGCCCGTGACCCGTGAAAGGTTCCCCCTGTGACGCAATGCTGCATCAACCCGAGCATCCTGTCTGCCGATTTCGTCAACCTCGAAGCTGAGCTGCAGCGCATCAGCAATGCGGACGCAGTGCACGTGGACGTGATGGACAATCACTTCGTGCCCAACCTCACCCTCGGGCTGCCGGTGGTGCAGCGGATCCAGGCCGTGAGCCCGGTTCCCCTTGACGCGCATCTGATGATTGCCGACGCCGACCGTTGGGCACCCGGTTTTGCTGACGCGGGCCTGGCATCGGTCACCTTCCACGCCGAGGCTGCCATTGCGCCCATCAAGCTGGCCCGCGAGCTCCGCGCCAGGGGTGCGAAGGCCGGTATGGCCCTCCGTCCCGGAACTCCCGTGGAGCCGTACCTGGACATGCTCTCCGAGCTGGACATGCTGCTCATCATGACGGTGGAGCCTGGATTCGGCGGCCAGGCGTTCCTGGACGTGACCCTGCCAAAAATCCGCCGTGCCAGGAAAGCGATCGACGGCTCGGGGATCGGCGTGGCCATCCAGGTCGACGGCGGCATCACCGAAGACACCATCACCCGTGCTGCGGAGGCGGGCGCCAACGTCTTCGTCGCGGGCTCGGCCGTGTACGGTGCGGAGGATCCCGCAGCGGCCATCGACCGGCTGCGCGAGGCAGGCAGCCAAAAGTTACGTTCCGCGGCGGAATAGCCGGGAGCCTTACGCCGTTATGGCACAATAGCAAGACACATACGTGCTCCGGGGTCGGTGTAAGTCCGAACCGGCGGTGACAGTCCGCGACCCGCGAGCCGGTGGTTTTCCTTTGGGAAATCCCGGCGGACGGTTGAACCGGTGAAATTCCGGTACCGACAGTTAAAGTCTGGATGAGAGAAGCACGTACAGCTGTTTCTGCGGCGTCACCCGACGCCGCGGCCTTCTGCTGTCGTATACCCCCGGAGCCATCGCGGTTCTAGAGGGAAGGAACGACACAAGCACTATGAACCTGCTGCGATGGCTCTTAAACGCCATAAGTCCTGCTGCCGCCATGTCCGGCAGCACAACCATCGAGGCTCCAGCATGACGGCGGAAGTTGTCACAGCCTTTACCGCCGCCGAGACCGCCGCGATGGACATCGCCCTCGAGGCTGCCCTCAACGGTCCCCGTGGTGCGAATCCCCTGGTGGGCGCCGTCGTCGTCGATTCCGAAGGCCGCGAACTCGTGACTGGTTTCCACCGCGGCGCAGGAACCGCCCACGCCGAGGCAGACGCCATTGCGCAGGCCGCTGCCGCAGGGATCGATCTTTCCGGATGCACCATGCTGGTGACCTTGGAGCCCTGCAACCATGTGGGCCGCACCGGTCCCTGCGCCCGGGCGATCATCGCCGCCGGCATAACGGACGTGGTCTACGCGGTGGACGATCCCCATGACCCGGCCGCGGGCGGTGCCGCCACCCTTCGGGAAGCCGGCGTACGCGTACGCAGCGGGCTGGGCGCGGGCGAAGCGCTGGACCTGAACCGCCACTGGTTCGAGGCAGTTGCCGCAAAACGCCCCTTCGTCACCCTGCACATCGCACAGACACTGGACAGCCGGATCGCGGCGGAGGACGGCACCAGCCAGTGGATTTCCAGCCCCGAGTCCCTGGCAGACAACCACGCAATCCGCGGACGCATCGATGCCATCCTCGTGGGAACCCAGACGGTACTGGTGGACAACCCACGCCTTACGGCCCGCGACGCCGCAGGAACGCCGGCCCCGAAGCAGCCCCTGCGGGCCGTGATGGGACTGCGGGACATCCCGGCAGACGCCGCCATCCACGGGAGCGACGGACTGGCAATGCACCTGAAGACCCGCGACCCCCAGGAGGCGCTGTCCACCCTCTACGGTTCCGGCATTCGCCACCTGATGGTTGAGGGCGGCTCCAGCATACTCAGCGCGTTCCTCGCGGCCGGGCTCGTTGACGAACTCATTGTCTACCTGGCTCCCACGCTGCTTGGCTCCGGAACCCCCGCCCTCACCGGCCTGGGAATCGCCACCCTCGCTGATGCGCAGCACTGGGAGTGGGACCCGTCCGACGGCGGCTCAGTCCGAACGCTGGGCCGGGACCTCCGGCTCCACCTCCGACCGCAACGCACCGTTGCCCTAGACCAACAACCGTCCCGCGCCACCGCGGAGCAAGCCCAGGGAGGCTACTGATGTTTACCGGAATTATTGCCGAGCAAGGGCACGTTTTGTCCGTCGAGCGGGACGGGGATGCCAGCGCCACGGTGCGGCTGCACGCCCCCCGCAGCACCGAAGGCCTCGCCCTGGGCGGCTCCATCGCCGTCAACGGCGTTTGCCTTACCGCCACTGAAATAGACGGCAAGGACTTCAGCGTGGACGTGATGGGGGAGACCCTCGTCCGCAGCACCATCGGCGAGCTGGCTGCCGGCGACGCCGTCAACCTTGAGCGTTGCGTCCCGGCGGGCGGAAGGCTGGACGGGCACGTTGTGCAGGGCCACGTGGACGGCGTGGGCGTACTGCTGGAACGCGAGCCCCTTGGCAACTGGGAGAGGCTCCGCTTCGGCGTCCCTGCCAACCTGGCCCGCTACATCGCGGAAAAGGGATCCATCGCCATCGACGGCGTCTCTCTCACGGTCACGGCCGTCAGCGCTGCGGCTGAACAGAGCCCCTGGTTCGAGGTGGGGCTCATCCCCACCACGCTTGCCGAGACCGGCCTTGGCGCCAAAAGCACCGGCAGCCGGGTGAACCTGGAAGTGGACGTCCTGGCCAAGTACACCGAGCGCCTGCTGGCGTTCAGCACCCTGGCTCCCGCAGCTGTTGACGGAGGAACACCATGAACGCCGCAGTCCGAATCGAGCCTGAGGTGGCTCCCGCTGCCGTCTCCAGCAGCCAGACCGGGATTGACGCCGGTTTGGACACCATCGAGGAAGCAGTCCGGGCCATGGCGGCCGGCAGGCCTGTCCTGGTGGTGGACAACGAGGACCGGGAGAATGAGGGCGACATCATCTTCGCCGCCCAGCACGCCACCCCGGCGTTGATGGGCTGGACCATCCGGTACAGTTCCGGCGTCATCTGCGTCCCGCTGTCCGGCGACCGCGCCGACGCGATGGCGCTTCCTCCCATGGTTGAAGTCAATGAGGATGCCAAAGGCACGGCCTATACGGTGTCCTGTGACGCCGCAACCGGCGTCAGCACCGGAATTTCCGCGACCGACCGGGCCCTCACGGCCAGGGTCTTGGCGGATCCGCAGTCCGGACCGTCCTCCGTGACCCGTCCCGGGCATATTTTTCCGCTGCGTGCGGTTGATGGTGGTGTGCGGGAACGTCCTGGCCACACCGAGGCCGCAGTCGACCTGTGCCGCCTGGCCGGCCTGGAAGCTGCGGCTGTCATTGCCGAAGTCGTCTACGACGACGGTGAAATGATGCGGTTGGACGGGCTCCGTGCCTTCGCTGCTGAACACGGATGCCCCCTGATCTCCATTGCAGACCTTGTGGCCTACCTCGAGGCAGCGGGCACATCGGCCGACGGCAACGCCCGGGCAGGACGCCAGGGCGGAGAAGAGGAGATACGATGACGGCTTCCGGAGCTTCGGGGAACGGCCACCACCTGCCCGATCCAGGAAACGGCCACCACGCAACAGCGTCTGCCAACGGCCACCACCAGGCAGAATCGGGCAACGGCCGGGTGCCCCATCCCGTCAGCGGCGGTCCGATCGTGCAGCTGCCCACGGCTTTTGGCGACTTTATCGCCCAGGCGTGGATCGACCTGGTGACCGGTGCTGAGCACCTGGCCGTCAGTTCCCCCAACCCGCCCAAGGACGGCAAAGCCCCTCTGGTCCGGCTGCACTCCGAGTGCCTCACGGGAGATGTCTTCGGTTCCTACCGCTGCGACTGCGGGGAGCAGTTGGCTTATGCGCTGGAAATGATCCGCCAGGAAGGCGGAACCTTACTGTACCTGCGCGGCCAGGAAGGCCGGGGGATCGGGCTCGCCAACAAGATCAAGGCCTATGCGCTGCAGGAGGCCGGCTTCGATACTGTGGAGGCCAACGAACAGCTGGGCCTGCCGGTGGACGCCCGCTGCTACAAGGCGGCCGCCCAGGTATTGGCGGAGATGGGACTGCATGAAGTGCGGCTCCTGAGCAACAACCCGGACAAGCAGAACAGGCTTGCCAACGCCGGTGTCAAGGTTGTGGAGATGGTCCCCACCGAGGTTCCGTCCCGCGACCAGAACATCCGGTACCTGCAGACCAAAAAGGACCGCATGGAGCACCGCCTGGTGCTGGACTCCCACGTGGGCGGCGCAGTGCCCGTCACCACCCCCGATACCTCCTTTGGCCACGAACAAGACTGACCATCGCGCAGGACTGACCAGCGCGCAAGACTGACCCACCACAACGACTGACCAACCCCAAGACTGAACGGAACAGCACTGACTTATGAGCGGACACGGCGCCCCCGATATCGACCTCACCACCCTTAACCCGGCCGGGACGTGCCAGCTACGGCTGGCCATCGTGGCGGCCAGCTGGCATACCCAGATCATGGACGGGCTTTTGGACGGTGCCCTTCGCGCCGCCAAGGACGCCGGTATTGCCGAGCCCACCGTCCTGCGGGTCCCCGGAAGCTTCGAATTGCCTGTCGCCGCCGCCCGGCTGGCACCGCACTTCGACGCCGTCGTTGCCCTCGGCGTCGTGATCCGCGGCGGCACGCCGCACTTCGAGTACGTCTGCCAGGCGGCGACGTCGGGCCTCACGGACGTGAGCGTGCGCACCGGCGTTCCGGTGGGCTTCGGCGTCCTGACATGCGACACCGAACAGCAGGGCCTGGACCGCGCGGGCCTTCCCGGCTCGAAGGAAGACAAGGGCCACGAAGCAGTTACCGCGGCACTGGCCACCGCCGTCGTCCTGAAGCAGTACAACAGCTAGCAATCACGGGATGGCGGGCGCGGTGTGTGTTCGCTCACATCGCGCCCGTCATGCAGCGGCCTGACAGGCACCCTTTGTGCCGCAGCAAGTAGGCTGGAGGGCGTGAAGAATTTCGAGACGCTGTTCGCTGAACTCAGCGAGAAGGCAGCCACCCGCCCGGAAGGCTCCCGCACCGTCGCTGAATTGGACTCCGGTGTCCACGGCATCGGCAAGAAAGTCGTTGAGGAAGCAGCCGAAGTATGGATGGCTGCCGAATATGAATCCGATGAAGCGGCGGCCGAGGAAATCTCCCAGCTGCTGTACCACCTGCAGGTTCTGATGCTCGCCAAAGGCCTGACCCTGGAAGACGTCTACAAGCATCTGTAGCCACCGGTCCGGCGCGCCCAGTGCCGCCGGTGCCCGCCGTGGCCTGCATTGCCTGAACACCTAGACATTTTCAAATCCAGAAAGATTTCCCATGCTGCGAGTTGCCGTCCCCAACAAGGGTTCTCTGTCCGAAGCCGCCTCCGCGATGCTGTCCGAAGCCGGCTACCGCCAGCGCCGCGATACCCGCGAGCTGGTGATGGTGGACCCGGACAACGACATCGAATTCTTCTTCCTCCGTCCCCGCGACATCGCCGTTTATGTCGGCCAGGGAACGCTCGACGTCGGCATCACCGGACGCGACCTGCTGCTGGATGCGGAGGTGGAAGCTGAGGAGCTGCTTCCGTTGGGCTTTGCCGCCTCCACGTTCCGCTTTGCCGGTCCGGTAGGGGATTTTGCCAAGGTTGAAGAGCTTGAGGGTAAGCGGCTGGCTACCAGCTACGACGGCCTGCTGCGCGGCTACCTTGCAGAACGCGGCGTCAACGCCAAGGTGGTCCGCCTGGACGGCGCCGTGGAATCGTCGGTCCGGCTGGGCGTCGCGGACGCCATTGCCGACGTCGTCGAAACCGGAAACACGCTCAAGGCCGCAGGGATGGAAATTTTCGGCGAACCGATCCTGAAGTCCGAGGCCGTCCTGATCCGGCGGAGCGGCAATGGCGGCGCCGCCAACGGCACGGCCAAGGAAATCGAGGTCCTGATCCGGCGGCTGCAGGGTGTTCTCGTGGCGCGCCAGTACGTGCTCATGGACTACGACATCCGCAAGGAACTCGTGGAACAGGCTGCTGCGCTGACGCCGGGCCTGGAATCACCCACGGTCTCGCCCCTGCGGGACTCGGACTGGGTTGCCGTCCGCTCCATGGTGCCCAAGCGGGAAACCAACCGGATCATGGATGAGCTGTACGACCTCGGCGCCCGCGCCATCCTGGTCAGCAGCATCCACGCCTGCCGCATCTGATTCGACCCGCACGCATTACTCCCGCACAACAGAATTCCAGGAGTTCCCATGGCAGTAGCCGTACGCGTCATTCCCTGCCTTGACGTCGACGCCGGGCGCGTCGTCAAGGGCGTTAACTTCGAGGGCCTCCGCGACGCCGGCGACCCCGTGGAACTGGCGCACCGCTACGACAACGCCGGCGCCGACGAGCTGACCTTCCTGGACGTCACTGCGTCCTCGGGCAACCGCGAAACCACGTTCGACGTGGTCCGCCGGACCGCCGAGGAAGTCTTTATTCCGTTGTGCGTCGGCGGCGGCGTCCGCGGCGTGGCAGAGGTGGACAAGCTGCTCCGCTTCGGCGCGGATAAGGCCTCCATCAACACCGCAGCCGTTGCCCGCCCCGACGTCATCGACGAGATCACCCGGCACTTCGGCTCCCAGGTCCTTGTCCTGTCCGTCGACGCCCGCCGGACCCGCCCGGGCTCCCACCCCACGTCGTCGGGATTTGAAGTGACCACCCACGGCGGACGCACGGGCACGGGCATAGACGCTGTCGCGTGGGCCAAGGAAGCCGCCGACCGTGGCGTGGGGGAGATTCTGCTTAATTCCATTGACGCAGACGGCACCAAGGATGGCTTCGACCTGGAACTCATCAGCCTGGTCCGGGCTGCCGTCAAGGTGCCCATCATTGCTTCCGGCGGCGCGGGGGAGCCGGCACACTTTCCGCCCGCCGTCGCGGCCGGCGCTGACGCCGTGCTGGCCGCATCGATCTTCCACTGGGGCCCGGACGACATGATGGCGCAGGTCAAGACCGCCATCCGGGAAGCTGGCTTCGAAGTCCGCTAGTCCCCACCCGCCGCCAACGCGGGGTCACTCGCTGCCCAAAAGCCTCGGTTATTGGGCGTTGAGTGACCCCGCGTTGCTGGTTCTAGAGCCCTACTTCGGCTGACTGCAGCAGCGCGACGGCGTCCGGCTGGCCTTCGAACGTGACCAGGGCGTGGCGCGTGCGGCCGTGGGCGTGCATCAGCAGCTCGCCCGGCTCGCCGACGATGGCCACTGAAACGGGAGCACGTTTCGCAACATGACGCGGTCCGGAAGGCCGCACCAGTACGATGCCCAGGTCCACGCCCCGGTACAGGATGGCCGCGCGCTTGACGAGTTCATCCCAGAGGGCGTCTGAATAGGCTTCGTCCAAGGCGCGTGGGGCCCAACGGTCCACTGCGCGCCTCACGTCTTCGGTGTGGACAAAGTACTCGATGAGGTTGGCGCTTTCGTCCAGACCCTTGATCTTCATGGGGGAGAGGGCCGGCGGCCCGCTCCGGAAAGTGTTTACCAGCCGGGCGTACGCATCGGCGGTGGTCAGCTTTGCTGCCAGCTTTGCGGTGGCCTGGTCTGACGCCTTCGCCAGCCGCTTGATGATCAGCCCCAGTCCCACGGCGGCTTTGCGTTCGCGCAGGTAAAGGTGCGCGGCGAGGTCCCTGGTGCGCCAGCCCTTGCAGAGTGTGGGCGCGTCAGGGCCGGCCGCAAGGAGGGTTTCGGCAAGGACTTCTCGGGACGGATCGACGAAATGCATCACTTGTGAAACTAGCACGAGAGCCGCGCAGTTGGGCAGCGCGTCCACCCGCGCAGGCGTGCCGTTGTTCACACAGGAATCGGGGCATGGCCAAGGCACTAGACTTGACCTGATGTCTGAGCAGCCCACCCCCACCGCGACCCCTGGTTCCGCCCTGCCCGCAGCGCCGTCGACAGCCCTGGCCGGAACCCCCTCCGCTGCATCGCCGGCGGGCCCGCTTCCGTCGGAGCTGGCTGCGGCCCTTAAGCGTGACAGCGCAGGCCTGGTTGCCGCCGTCGTGCAGCAGTACGACACCAATGAGGTGCTCATGCTGGGCTGGATGGATGACGAGGCGCTGCACCGCACCATGACCAGCGGCCGGGTGACCTTCTACTCCCGCTCCCGCCAGGAGTACTGGCGCAAGGGAGACACGTCCGGGCACGTGCAGTGGGTGAAGTCCGTGGCCATGGATTGCGACGGCGACGCGCTGCTGGTCCGCGTGGACCAGGTAGGCGCCGCATGCCACACCGGCACCCGCACCTGCTTCGACGGCAGGAACCTTATCGTCACCACCGGCCCGGCAGACTGACTTTCATCCGCAGGCTGCTGCGGAAAGCAGGGAAGGGCTGGCCACCCCTGCAAGCACACCGACAGGCGCCGGCCCGGCCGGCCCCTACTAGAACAGGCGGAACAGCATAGCGATGCAGGACCTTGGAATCATCAGCCCGGGCCTTGAGGAGTTCCGGGAACTGGCCGGCCACAGCCGCGTCATCCCCGTCCGGCTCAAGGTACTTGCCGACGCGGAGACCCCCATTGGTTTGTACCGGAAGCTCGCGCAGGGACAGCCCGGAACGTTCCTGATGGAGTCCGCTGCGGTGGGCGGGGCATGGTCCCGCTACTCCTTTATCGGCGCCAGGTCCCGCGCAACCCTCACCACCAAGGACGGCAACGCGCACTGGCTGGGTGAGCCGCCCGCAGGTGTCCCGGTGGATGGCAGCCCCGTGGACGCCGTCCGCGACACCATCGAAGCCCTCCGCACGGACAGGTTCGATGGCCTGCCGCCCTTCACCTCCGGCCTGGTGGGTTTCCTCGGCTGGGAAACTGTGCGGCACTGGGAACGCCTGGTGAGCCCACCGGAGGATGACCTGCAGCTGCCGGAGATGGCGCTGAACCTGGTCACCGACATGGCCGTGCACGACAACGTTGACGGCACAGTGCTGTTGATCGCCAACGCCATCAACTTCGATGACAGCTCCGAGCGCGTGGACGAGGCCTGGCATGACGCCGTGGCCCGGGTCAAGGCGCTCCTGGCCAAGGTCAGTACGCCGGTGGCGCAGCCCGTTTCCGTCCTGGCCCCCGCCGCACTGGACTTTGCCTCAAGCGTGCAGGAACGCTGGGACGAAGCCGAGTACCTGGCTGCGCTGGACCGGGGCAAGGAAGCCATTGTGGACGGCGAGGTGTTCCAGGTGGTGATTTCCCGCCGCTTCGAAATGGAGTGCACGGCCTCGGCCCTGGACGTCTACCGGGTCCTTCGGAACACCAACCCGAGCCCCTACATGTACATCTTCAGCCTCGAGGACGCCGAGGGCCGGGAGTACTCCATCGTCGGGTCCTCGCCGGAGGCCCTCGTAACGGTCACCGGTGAAGAAGTCATCACCCATCCCATCGCCGGATCGCGCCCGCGGGGTAAGACGGTAGAGGGGGACAAAGCCCTCGCCGAGGAGCTCCTGGCGGACCAGAAGGAACGCGCCGAACACCTAATGCTCGTGGACCTTTCCCGTAATGACCTTTCCAAGGTGTGCGTGGCCGGGACTGTGGATGTCACGCAGTTTATGGAGGTGGAGCGCTTCAGCCACATCATGCACCTCGTCTCCACTGTGGTGGGCCAGCTCTCGCCGCAGGCGAAGGCCTATGACGTGCTGAAGGCAACGTTCCCGGCCGGAACCCTCTCGGGGGCGCCGAAACCCCGCGCCCTGCGGCTCCTCGACGAGCTCGAACCGCACCGCCGCGGAATCTACGGGGGCGTTGTGGGCTATCTCGATTTTGCCGGCGACATGGACATGGCCATCGCTATCCGTTCCGCCCTGCTGCGCGAGGGCCGGGCATATGTCCAGGCCGGCGGCGGCATCGTGGCAGACTCGGTCAACCCGACAGAAGCCCTCGAGACCGTGAACAAGGCCGCAGCCCCGCTCCGCGCGGTGCACACGGCAGGTTCGCTGCAGAACATCTCGGCGGAGACGTTGTCAGGCGGGACGGGATCCTGATGCCGGCCCAGGGGCCGGAAGCGGGGCAGACGGCGGCCACACAAAAGACTTCCGGCACCCCTGCCTGGGCCCGGAAGTCCACGTTGGTGCTGCTCGTCGCGGTCCTGGCGCTGGCCGTATTCGGCACCACCACCCAAACGTGGATGACCGTCACACTGGACCCGAACCAGGTGGGCCAGGCTGGCGCCGCGCAGACGGCACTTGAGGTCCAGGGCAGCAAAGCTGCCACTGCCGTGACGGCGCTGGCCCTGGTGGCTCTCGCCGGCGGACTGGCCGCTGCGATCGCGGGGAGGATCGCGAGGTGGATCATCACCGCCATCATCGTCCTCGCCTCGGCAGGGATCGTTGCCGCCGCCGCCACCGTCCTGGCCAATCCGCTGGCCGCAGCCCAGGGGGCCATCGCGGCCGCCACCGGGATCACCGGCAGCCAGGCGCAAGTGGCGGTCACCGCCTTCCCGGTGCTCGCCGTCGTCGCCGGCTGTTTACTGGCCCTGGCGGCCCTGCTCATCATTCCCGCAGGGCGGCACTGGAAAACCAGGACCAAATATGATGCACCGGCCGCCGGAAGCGCTGCCGCAGCGGCTGGTCCGGTGGACGAGATCGACAGCTGGGACCGGCTCTCCCGCGGCGACGACCCGACCTGAGCCGTCACCGGCCCGGCAGCGGTCCACGCGGGCAGGCTGCCGATACGCGGCCAGCGGCCAATAAATGGCAGAATGTAAGCAGTATCCACCCTGAGGAGATTTTCCATGAGCAAAGCACCTGCGTCCGTTTCCAAGTCAGGCACCCGCACGGTAGCCCCCGGCACCATTGACCACAGCCAGGAACTCGGCCACGGCAACAGCCCCGCGGCTTGGACCTGCGTCATTGTGATGCTGGTGGGCGCCCTCATCGCGTCAATCGCTTTCGTCATCGCCAGCACCCCCATCTTCATTGCCGGCATCGGCGTTATGGTGATCGGCCTGATCCTCGGCTGGATCATGCGCAAGGCAGGCTACGGCGTCGAAGGCAGCAAGCTGAAGAACTCCGGCCACTGATGGCAACTGTTCTCGATGACATCAACGCCGGTGTCAGGGAGGATATGGACGCGCGGAAACGCCTTGTTTCCCTCGCTGAACTGAAGGACCTGGCCCAGGCCGCGGCACCCGCCCGCGATGCCTGGGCAGCCCTCGGCGGCCCCTCACCGTCCCGGGAGCAGCTGAAAGTCATCGCGGAAATCAAACGCCGCAGCCCGTCCAAGGGTGACCTCGCGTCCATCGGTGATCCTGCTTCGCTCGCCAGGCAGTATGCCGACGGCGGTGCCTCCGTTATCAGCGTCCTCACCGAGCAGCGCCGCTTCAACGGTTCGCTCGCGGACCTGGATGCCGTGCGTGCCGCAGTGGACGTTCCGCTGCTGCGCAAGGATTTCACGCTTGACGAGTACCAGATTTGGGAAGCCCGTGCGCATGGGGCGGACCTGATCCTGCTGATCGTGGCGGCGCTGTCCGATGCCCAGCTCATGGAGTTCTCGGCGCTCAGCCGGGAGCTCGGTATGAACGTCCTCGTGGAAACGCATACCGAAGAGGAGATTGAGCGGGCAGTCGCCGCCCGGGCGCGCATCATCGGAGTCAACGTGCGGAACCTGAAGACGCTCGACGTCGACCGTTCCGTTTTCGCGTCCCTGGCGGGCCGGATTCCGGCTGGGGCCCTCGTGGTTGCCGAATCCGGCGTCCGCGACGTGGACGACGTCACGCACTATGCCGCCAGCGGCGCCAACGCAGTCCTGGTGGGCGAAGCTTTGGTCAGCCACTCAACCCCGCGTGAGCGGATTGGCGAATTCACGGCGGCAGGCGCCGCCGCCATTGCTGCCCGCGGCTGACCGTAACGCCCCTGCACACGCTGTGGTCAGGGGCTGATTGCCGCCCTGCGGATTCTGTCCCGGCAACGCTGCCGGAACATCACACTTACTGAACGATCAACTGGAACAGGACGGGACTGATGGCCGACGCACCCTCAGCGAACGCTGACAACAACGCCGCAGAAGCATTCCTGCAGGGCGGCTCCCTCAAGCACGCTCCGGGACCCTACTTCGGCAGTTACGGGGGACGCTGGATGCCGGAGTCCCTGATCGCCGCTCTGGACGAACTTGAGGAAACGTTCAACAAGGCCAAGGACGATCCCGAGTTCCGGGCCCAGATCGCGGACCTGAACAAGAACTATTCCGGCCGTCCCTCGTTGCTCACCGAAGCCAAGCGCTTCTCCGAGCACGCCGGGGGAGTCCGGATCTTCCTCAAGCGCGAGGACCTGAACCACACCGGTTCGCACAAGATCAACAACGTCCTGGGCCAGGCACTGCTCGCCAAGCGCATGGGTAAAACCCGCGTCATCGCCGAAACCGGCGCAGGCCAGCACGGCGTGGCCAGTGCCACCGCCGCCGCCCTGATGGGCCTGGAGTGCGTGGTGTACATGGGTGCGGAGGACTGCCGGCGCCAGGCGCTGAACGTTGCCCGAATGGAGCTCCTAGGCGCCACCGTGATCCCCGTCACCAGCGGCTCGCAGACCCTCAAGGACGCCATCAATGACGCTCTCCGGGACTGGGTGGCCAACGTGGACAACACCCACTACCTCCTGGGCACGGCCGCCGGCGCCCACCCCTTCCCGGCCATGGTCCGCTACTTCCACGAAGTGATCGGCGAGGAAGCCCGCGCCCAGATCCTGGACCAGGCCGGCCGTCTTCCTGACGCCGTCTGCGCCTGCATCGGCGGCGGCTCCAATGCCATCGGCATCTTCCACGGCTTCCTTGACGATCCCTCCGTGAAGATTTACGGCTTCGAAGCAGGCGGCGACGGTGTGGAGACGGGCCGCCACGCGGCCACCATCACACTCGGCAAGCCCGGCGTCCTGCACGGCGCGCGCTCCTACCTCATGCAGGACGACGACGGCCAGACCATCGAGTCCCACTCGATCTCCGCCGGCCTCGACTACCCCGGCGTTGGCCCGGAGCACTCCTACCTCGCCGACATCGGACGCGTCAGCTACGAGCCCATCACGGACAGCGAGGCCATGGATGCCTTCAAGCTCCTGTGCCGCACCGAGGGCATCATTCCCGCCATCGAGTCCTCCCATGCACTGGCCGGCGCCATCAAGGTGGGGCAACGGCTTGCTGCCGACGCCGCAACAGGCGGCGGGACGGCAGAGGACAAGATCGTGGTGGTGAACCTTTCGGGCCGTGGCGATAAGGACGTGGCCACCGCAGCCGAATGGTTCGATCTGTTGGACGAGGACTCCGCCGAGGCGGAAATTGGCAAAGAAGGGGAGCAGCTGTGACCACTGCACAGACCATCAGCAAGTCGGCGGCGGCCATCGACAAGGCCCGCGCCGAAGGCCGGGCAGCCCTCATCGGCTACCTCCCCGCCGGCTACCCCAGCGTTGAGGAGACCATCGCCGCGGGCATCGCCCTTGCCGAGAACGGCGCCGACCTCATCGAAATCGGCATCCCGTACTCGGATCCCGTGATGGACGGCCAGGTCATCCAGGCTGCCACCACGGAGGCGCTGGCCAAGGGCTTCTCCGTCCGCCAGGTCTTTGATGTGGTGCAAGGCATCACCAGCAAAACCGATGCTGCCGTCCTGGTGATGACCTACTGGAACCCGGTAGTCCGGATGGGCGTGGACGAGTTTTCGCGGCGCCTGGCCGAGGCCGGGGGAGCCGGGCTTATCACCCCGGACCTCATTCCTGACGAGGCGGCCGAGTGGATGGAAGCCTCGGACAAGTACGGGCTGGACCGGGTGTTCCTGGTGGCCCCGTCCTCCACCACGGAGCGCATGCAGCGGACGGTGGACGCAAGCCGCGGCTTCGTCTACGCCGTGTCCATCATGGGCGTCACCGGTGCCAGGACCTCCGTCAGCACCGCAGCCAAGGACGTGGTTGCCGCGGCCCACGCGGCCGGCGCCGAGCGCGTGTGCGTCGGCCTGGGCGTTTCCAACGCCGGGCAGGTCCGTGAGATCGCCGCGTACGCCGAAGGCGTCATCGTGGGCACCGCGCTGGTGGCAGCCATCCGCGACGGCGGAGTGGACGCCGTCGCTGCCCTCACCAAGGACCTCAGCACCGGCCTGTCCAGGGAAGAAGCCTAATCAATGCAGACGCTCCTTTCGGCGGCCGCCATGGTGCCGGCCAGCATCCCCAGCCCGGACTGGTCCGGCTTCGACATTCCCCTGCCCTGGGGGACGCTGCGCATCCACGCCTACGCACTGTGCATCCTGGCGGGCATCGTGGTGGGCCTGTGGCTGACTTCCGCCCGCTGGGCCAAGCGCGGTGCACCTGAAGGCAGCGTCTGGGACATCGTTGTTTGGGCGATTCCCTTCGGCATCATAGGCGGCCGCCTGTACCACGTGGTCTCCTCGCCCGACGCGTACTTCGGTCCCGGCTTCGACGGCACCGGCGACCTCTCCCTGATCGCACAGATCCAGCGCGGCGGCCTGGGAATTTGGGGCGCCGTGGTCCTGGGTGTCGTGGGTGCGTGGATCGGCTGCCGCCGCAGCGGCGTCAAGCTCAGTGCTTTCCTGGACGCCGCCGCACCCGGGCTGCTGCTGGCCCAGGCCGTGGGGCGCTGGGGCAACTACTTCAACCAGGAGCTGTTCGGCGGACCCACCACCCTGCCGTGGGGGCTGCAGATCGACGCCGACAACGCCAACTTCCCCGCGGGAGCCCCCGCCGACACCCTGTTCCACCCCACGTTCCTCTACGAATCACTGTGGAACCTGGCCGGCGTCCTGATCCTGCTCGCCCTGGACCGGAAGTTCAACTTCCGCCGCAGCAGGCTGTTCTGGCTCTACGCCATGTATTACACCCTTGGCCGGGTCTGGATCGAAGCCATGCGCATTGACGATGCGGAACAGATTTCCCTGCTCGGCATCACCACCCGGCTGAACGTCTGGACCAGCATCTTCGTGTTCCTGGCCGCCCTTGCGGCGTTCATCCTGCTGGGAAGAAAGAAGCGCACGGAGCCGGACACTGTCTACCTGCCGGGCCGGGAGCCGGCGGAAAAGCCGGCTGCAAACGCAGTGGCGGCGGCCGGTGATCCAGTCCGTGATACGGACCCCGTTGTCTCAGATAGTGAATCGCGTGATAATCTCCCTGATAACCAAAGCGGTTCCCGGCATGCCTCCGTCCCCACGGAACAAGCCGAGGCTGCGCCGGCGGGCCCCAAGCCCGGGCCGGACGCAACCGCTGCTGGAAGTTCCGGCAGCACGGCCACAGGAACCGCGCCGGAAGCCGGCGCTACCAAGTAGCGCGCGGGCCAGGCAGGGCAGCAGAGCCACCGCTCGAAGCTCCCAATCACCACAATGTCGTGGCATCGGGGCCACCCCGGACAGCGCAGAGCTGCTGTCCGGTGTTGCCCGGGGCAGGGGCCTGCGTAACTGTTAGTTCAGCAGGCCGCGCTGACCTACAATTTCCAGTAATCAACACTTTGTTGTGCCCATAACCGCGGCGCCGCACGAGTGGGGCCAACGTTGTCCCTTCCATACGCACGATCAGGAGGAAGGACGTCTCCCATGACCCAAACTCTTCACACTCCCAGCTGGTCCGAACCGGATCAGCCTGAGACTGCCATGTCGCCATTCAAGCGCTTCGCGGCTCTCCCGGAGGCGAGCGGGCTGTACAACCCGGAGCAGGAGAAGGACGCCTGCGGTCTTGCGATCATCGCCACGCTCCGCGGCGAGCCCGGCTACGACATTGTGGACGCCGCCCTCACCGCCCTGCGCAACCTCGAGCACCGCGGTGCCGTGGGCGCGGACGAAGGTACGGGTGACGGTGCGGGCCTCCTGATGCAGATCCCGGACGAGTTCTTCCGCGCGGTCACCGAGTTCGAACTTCACCGCCCCCGGCCAGTACGTGGCAGGCACCGCCTTCCTCCCCGCCGAACAGCGGGAGGCCGACGCCGCCAAGGCAGGGATCGAGGGCCTCGCGGCTGACGAGGGCCTGACGGTCCTCGGCTGGCGTGAGGTGCCCATCGTCGCCGACCTCGTCGGTGCCATGGCCCGCGCCTGCATGCCGTACTTCTCCCAGCCCTTCCTGGCGTCCGCCACCGGCGAGGAACTGGACCGCAACGAACTGGACTCCCGCGCCTGGCGGATCCGCAAGCGTGCCCAGAACAAGTTCGGCGTCTACTTCCCCTCGCTGTCCTCCCGGACCATCGTGTACAAGGGCATGCTCACCACGGCCCAGCTCGAGCCGTTCTACCCGGACCTCTCCGACAAGCGCTTCAAGACCAAGCTGGCGATCGTCCACTCCCGCTTCTCCACCAACACGTTCCCGTCCTGGCCGCTGGCCCAGCCCTTCCGCACCATCGCGCACAACGGTGAGATCAACACCGTCAAGGGCAACCGGAACTGGATGCGCGCCCGCCAGTCCCAGCTCGCCAACCCGCTGCTGGGTGACTCCCCGGAAGAGCTGTACCCCATCTGCACCCCCGGCGCCTCGGACTCCGCGTCCTTCGATGAGGTAGCCGAGTTGCTCTGGCTCTCCGGCCGCCCCATCACGCACTCGATCATGATGATGATCCCCGAGGCCTGGGAAAACCACGCCACCATGGATCCGGCCCGGCGTGCGTTTTATGAATACCACTCCCTGCTGATGGAACCGTGGGACGGCCCGGCAGCCGTTTCCTTCACCGACGGAAACCTCGTGGGCGCCACCCTGGACCGCAACGGCCTGCGCCCGGGACGCTACTGGATCACCGAGGACGGCCTGATCGTCTTCGCCTCCGAGGTGGGCGTCATCGACGTCGAACCCTCCAAGGTGGTCAAGAAGGGCCGCGTGTCCCCGGGGAAGATGTTCCTCGTGGACACCGAGTCCGGCCGCATCATCGACGATGAAGAGGTCAAGGCCGAAGTAGCCGCCGCCAACCCGTGGGCGGAGTGGGTCAAGGACAACCTGATTGACCTCAAGAACCTTCCCGAGCGCGAGCACGTGGTCCACACGGCCGCTTCGGTGAACATCCGCCAGCGCACCTTCGGCTACACCACCGAGGAACTGAAGATCCTGCTCGGCCCGATGGCACGCACCGGCGCAGAGCCGCTGGGCGCAATGGGCTCGGACACCCCAGTGGCCGTGCTGTCCAAGCGCCCCCGCCTGCTCTTCGATTACTTCGTGCAGTCCTTCGCGCAGGTGACCAACCCGCCGCTGGATGCCATCCGTGAAGAGCTGGTCACGTCGCTGACCTGTGCCATCGGCCCCAACGGCAACCTCCTGGACACCAAGCAGGTCCGCCAGCCCCAGGTCCAGCTGCCGTTCCCGGTGATCAACAACGACCAGCTCGCCAAGATCGCCAACATGGAAGACGCAGACGGCTTCCGCGTGGCCATGAAGGTCCGCGGGCTCTACCGCCCGGAAGGCGGCGAGAACGCGCTCCGCGCCAGGCTCACCGAAATCTGCGAGCAGGTCTCCGGCGCCATCAACCGCGGCGTCCAGTACATCGTGCTTTCCGACCGTGACTCCAACGCGCAGTGGGCGCCCATCCCGTCCCTGCTGCTGGTCAGCGCCGTCCACCACCACCTGCTGCGCAGCGCCAACCGCACCAAGACCGCCCTGGTGGTCGAGGCCGGCGACGTCCGCGAGACGCACCACGTCGCGGTTCTGATCGGCTACGGCGCCTCCGCCGTCAACCCGTACCTGGCCATGGAATCGGTGGAGCAGCTGATTGCTGCCGGCGACGTCACCGGCGTAACACCGCAGGACGGCGTCTACAACCTGATCAAGGGCCTCGGCAAGGGCGTCCTGAAGATCATGTCCAAGATGGGCATCTCCACCGTTGCGTCCTACACAGGCGCCCAGACGTTCGAAGCGCTTGGCCTCGGGCAGGAGCTGGTGGATGAGTTCTTCGCCGGCACCCACTCCCAGCTCGGCGGCGTGGGTCTGGACGTCATCGCGGCCGAGGTATCGGCGCGCCACCAGATGGCGTACCCGGAGGGCGGCATCGAGCAGCCGCACCGCCCGCTCCTTGGTGGCGGCGAGTACCAATGGCGCCGCGACGGCGAGCCCCACCTGTTCAACCCGGAGACCGTCTTCCGGCTGCAGCACGCCACGCGTGAGCGCCGCTATGACATCTTCAAGGCCTACACCAGGGGAGTGGACGACCAGTCCCAGAACCTGATGACCCTCCGCGGCCTGCTCAGGTTCAAGAACGAGCGCCCGGCTGTTCCGCTCGAGGAAGTGGAGCCGGTCTCCAGCATCGTCAAGCGGTTCTCCACCGGCGCGATGAGCTACGGCTCCATCTCGCAGGAGGCCCACGAGACGCTGGCCATCGCCATGAACCAGTTGGGCGGCAAGTCCAACACCGGTGAAGGCGGCGAGGACGTGGACCGTCTTCTCGATCCGAAGCGCCGGTCCGCAGTCAAGCAGATCGCCTCAGGCCGCTTCGGCGTCACGAGCCTCTACCTGACCAACGCCGACGACATCCAGATCAAGATGGCGCAGGGCGCAAAGCCCGGCGAGGGCGGCCAGCTCATGGCGCAGAAGGTTTACCCGTGGGTGGCCCGCACCCGCCACTCGACCCCCGGCGTCGGACTGATCTCCCCGCCCCCGCACCACGACATCTACTCCATCGAGGACCTCGCGCAGCTCATCTATGATGCCAAGCGCGCCAACCCCTCGGCCCGGGTACACGTCAAGCTGGTGTCGGAAGTCGGGATCGGCACCGTGGCGTCGGGCGTGACCAAGGCGAAGGCCGACGTCGTACTCGTCTCCGGCCACGACGGTGGAACCGGCGCCTCGCCGCTGAACTCGCTCAAGCACGCCGGTGTCCCGTGGGAGCTCGGCCTCGCCGAGACACAGCAGACGCTGATGCTCAACGGCCTGCGCGACCGCGTGGTGGTGCAGGTGGACGGCCAGCTCAAGACCGGCCGCGACGTGGTCATTGCCGCGTTGCTGGGCGGCGAGGAGTTCGGCTTCGCCACCGCCCCGTTGGTGGTGGAAGGCTGCATCATGATGCGCGTCTGCCACCTGGACACCTGCCCCGTGGGCGTCGCCACGCAGAACCCGGAACTGCGGGCACGCTTCACCGGCAAGCCGGAATTCGTGGTCAACTTCTTCGAGTTCCTGGCCGAGGAAGTCCGCGAAATCCTTGCCGAGCTGGGCTTCCGCAGCCTCGAAGAGGCCATCGGCCACGCTGAGGTCCTGGACACCCGCGAAGCCGTCAACCACTGGAAGGCCGACGGCCTGGACCTGGATCCGATCCTGCACGGGCTGGAGTTCGACGACGATGCCCCGCTGCGGAACATGACCGGCCAGAACCACGAGCTGGACAAGCACTTCGACCAGCGGCTGATCACCATGGCTACAGAGGCCCTGACTGACCGCAGCCCGGTGAAGATCTCCGTTGACGTGATCAATACTGACCGCTCCGTGGGCACCATGCTGGGCCATGTGGTTACCAAAACGTTCAGCACGGACGTTCTCGCCACGGACACCATCGACGTCACCCTCAGCGGCACCGCCGGCCAGTCCCTGGGCGCCTTCCTGCCCGCGGGCATCACCCTGCGGCTGTTCGGCGACTCCAACGACTACGTGGGCAAGGGCCTGTCGGGTGGACGCATCATCGTCCGGCCGGACCGCACCAACGTGTTCACGGCGGAGACCAACGTCATCGCCGGCAACGTGATCGGGTACGGCGCCACGAGCGGCGAAATGTTCCTGCGCGGCCAGGTGGGCGAACGCTTCCTGGTCCGCAACTCAGGTGCCACCGCCGTCGTCGAAGGCATCGGCGACCATGGCTGCGAGTACATGACCGGCGGCCAGACCGTGATCATCGGGCGCACCGGACGCAACTTCGGTGCCGGCATGTCCGGCGGTACCGCCTACGTCCTTGACCTGGACGCTGCCAAGGTCAATAAGGATGCCCTGCAGTCCGGTGAACTCCAACTCCGCGAGTTGGACGCCGAGGACCGCGACATCGTGCACGGACTCCTGGTCAAGCACGTTGAAGAAACTGACTCCCAGCTGGCCGCGCGGCTCCTCGAGAACTTCGATGACACAGCTGCCCGCATTACCAAGGTGCTGCCGCGCGACTACGCGGCGGTGCTGCAAACCCGTCTCGACGCCATCGAAGAGGGCCTGGACCCCGACGGCGAAGAAGTGTGGTCCCGAATCCTGGAGGTAACCGGTGGCTGATCCACGCGGATTTTTGAAAGTACGCCAGCGTGAAACCCAGCCGCGGCGTCCCGTTCCCGTCCGCATCATGGACTGGAAGGAAGTGTACGAGGCGCAGGAGAAGGGCACCCTGAAGGCCCAGGCGGGCCGCTGCATGGACTGCGGCGTGCCGTTCTGCCACCAGGGCTGCCCGCTGGGCAACCTCATTCCCGAGTGGAACGACCTCATGTGGCGGGATAAGGGCGAGGAAGCCATCGAGCGGCTCCACGCCACGAACAACTTCCCGGAGTTCACCGGCCGGCTGTGCCCGGCGCCGTGCGAGGCGTCCTGCGTGCTGGGGATCAACCAGCCTGCCGTGACCATCAAGCAGGTGGAAGTCTCCATCATCGACGAAGCCTGGGACAACGGCTGGGTCACCCCGCTGCCTCCGGCACGCCTGACCGGTAAGACGGTTGCCGTCGTCGGCTCCGGACCTGCCGGCCTGGCCGTCGCGCAGCAGCTGACGCGGGTGGGCCACACCGTTGCCGTGTACGAGCGGGACGAGAAGATCGGCGGCCTGCTGCGGTACGGCATCCCCGACTTCAAGATGGAAAAAGAGCAGGTTGACCGCCGCGTCGAGCAGATGAAGGCGGAGGGAACCCGTTTCCGCACCGGAGTATCGGTAGGTACGGACGTTACCTGGGAGCAGCTGCGGAGGCGCTACGACGCCGTCGTGGTCTGCACGGGCGCTACTGTTCCGCGTGACCTGCCCATCCCGGGCCGCGACCTGGAAGGTGTCCACTTCGCGATGGACTACCTGGTCCCGGCAAACCGCGTGGTGGCGGGCGAGACCGTGGAAAACCAGATCCACGCCCAGGGCAAGCACGTGGTGATCCTAGGCGGCGGCGATACCGGAGCCGACTGCCTCGGCACCGCCCACCGCCACGGTGCTGCATCAGTGACCACCCTTGCCATCGGCAAGCAGCCCCCGGCCGAGCGGGCGGGCCACCAGCCGTGGCCGACGTTCCCCACGCTGTTTGAGATGGCCAGCGCGCACGAAGAAGGCGGCGAGCGGACCTACCTTGCGTCCACCGTTGAGTTTGTTGGCGAGAACGGCCAGCTGACCGGCGTGAAGGTTGCCGAGACGGAGTTCGTTGACGGCAAGCGCCTGCCCAAGGCCGGCACCGAGCGGATCATCCCCGCGGACCTGGTCTTCCTGTCCCTGGGCTTCACCGGGGCTGAACCGGCGGGCATCACCGAACAGGTGAATGCCGAATTCGATGGCCGCGGCAACGTGTCCCGCGACGGCTACTACATGACCAACACTGAGGGTGTTTTTGTTGCCGGTGACGCCGGCCGCGGGCAGTCCCTCATCGTCTGGGCCATCGCCGAAGGACGCGCCGCCGCAGCCGCGGTGGACAAGTACCTGATGGGAAGCACCATCCTGCCCGCACCCGTAGCACCGACCGACCGGGCCATCGCCGTCCTCTAGGGCAGCATCGAGGGTTCAGCTCCACTAAAACTTAACCAATGCAGCAAACTACTAGGGTAGGTATATGAGACGCGCTAAAATTGTGGCCACTTTCGGCCCGGCAATCGCCAGCTACGAAAACACCCTCGCGGTGCTGGAGGCCGGCGTTGACGTCGCCCGCATGAACATGAGCCACGGCGACTACTCCGTGCACGACAACACGTATGAGAACGTCCGCAAGGCAGCCACCGACCTCGGCAAGCCTGTTGCAATCATGGCCGACCTGCAGGGCCCGAAGATCCGCCTGGGCCGTTTTGTGGATGGCCCGCACGCCCTCGCCGTGGGTGACACGTTCACCATCACCACCGAGGACGTTCCCGGTACCAAGGACATCTGCTCCACCACGCTGAAGAGCCTCACCGAGGACGTCAACGTGGGGGACGCCCTGCTGATCGACGACGGTAAGGTGGCGCTGCGCGCCACTGCTGTTGATGACGTCAAGGTTGTCACCGAGGTGACCGTGGGCGGCATGGTGTCCAACAACAAGGGCATCAACCTTCCCGGCGTGGCCGTCAACGTGCCGGCTCTGAGTGAAAAGGACGAGGACGACCTCCGCTGGGCCATGCGCCGCGGGGTTGACCTGGTGGCGCTCTCATTCGTCCGCGACGCCTCGGACATCGTCCGCGTCCACGAGATCATGGACGAAGAAGGCCGCCGCGTGCCGGTCATCGCCAAGATCGAGAAGCCGCAGGCAGTTGAGCAGCTCCACGAGATTGTGGATGCTTTCGATGCGATCATGGTGGCGCGTGGCGACCTGGGCGTTGAGCTTCCGTTGGAGGAAGTGCCCATCGTGCAGAAGCGCGCCATCGAATTGGCCCGCCGCTGGGCCAAGCCCGTCATCGTGGCCACCCAGGTTCTCGAATCCATGATCGACAACCCGCGGCCCACCCGTGCAGAGGCATCAGACTGCGCCAACGCTGTCCTGGACGGCGCGGACGCGGTCATGCTGTCCGGCGAGACCAGCGTGGGACAGTACCCCATCGAGACCGTCAAGGTTATGGCCCGGATCATCGAATCCACCGAGGTCCACGGCCTGGAGCGCGTCCCCCCGCTGGGCACCAAGCCCAAGACCCGTGGCGGCGCCATCACCCGTGCCGCCGTCGAAATCGCCGACCAGCTGGACGCCAAGTACATCTGTGCGTTTACCCAGTCCGGTGATTCCGCCCGCCGTCTTTCCCGCCTGCGGCCCATCAAGCCGGTCTTCGCCTTCACTCCGGTGGAGCAGGTCTGGAACCAGCTGGCGCTGACCTGGGGTATCCAGCCGGTGCTGGTCCAGATGGTGGACCACACCGACGCGATGACCGCGCAGGTGGACAGCAGCCTTACGGAAATGGGGCTCGTGGAGGACGGTGACCTTGTGGTCATTGCCGCCGGTTCCCCTCCGGGAAAGGCAGGGTCCACCAACTCGCTGAAGGTGCACAAGGTGGGGGACCTCGCCGACTCCACGTATGCGGGAGAAGCCTCCAGCAACAAGGAAAAGCTCGGCCCCTGGCCGGAAAAGAAGAAGAAGGCCTAGGTCTTCGAGTAACAAAAAGGACCCCTGCCGGTTGGCAGGGGTCCTTTTCGTTGTGCTGCGGTGATTGAGCCTGTTTCAATCAGCAGGCCCAATGGGGCGACGCTAGTTGACCTGGTTGATGATGGTCTCGGCGACTTCGCGCATGCTGAGTCGGCGGTCCATGGAGGTCTTCTGGATCCAGCGGAAGGCTTCGGGTTCCGTGAGGCCCATCTTGGTGGTGAGGAGGCTCTTGGCGCGTTCTACGAGCTTGCGGGTGGCGAACTGCTCCTGGAGGTCGGAGACTTCGCTTTCGAGCGCCTTGATCTCCTCGTGGCGGGAGAGGGCGATTTCCAGCGCCGGGATGAGGTCGGCGGGCGTGAAGGGCTTCACCACGTAGGCCATGGCGCCGGCGTCGCGGGCACGCTCCACGAGTTCCTTCTGGCTGAACGCGGTCAGCAGCACCACGGGGGCGATGCGGGCTTTAACGATCTTTTCTGCTGCGGAGATGCCGTCCATGACGGGCATCTTGACGTCCATCAGGACCAGGTCCGGCTTCAGTTCCTCAGCAAGCTGGACGGCCTTCTCACCGTTGTCCGCTTCGCCGATGACGTCGTAGCCTTCGCCGCGCAGGATTTCGATGATGTCGAGGCGGATGAGGGTTTCATCCTCGGCCACAACGACGCGGCGCGCCGGCTGGGACGTGGGTTTTGACTCCGTCTGTTCAGTCACGGGATCTCCTTGGAAAGGTACGGCGGGGACATCACTATCTTAGGTGCGCCCGGTCCTGTACTTGATCTGCATGGTCAGTTGCGGCGACGGCGGCGCGATTCTGGAATTCAGCCTATCTGCATGTAGAGTAATTCCGCGTACGTGAAGCGATCGCGTTGCTCACAATCAGCTGTGGGCGTACGGTTTTGGTTCATGTATTCCGCGCCCGAGTGGCGGAATTGGCAGACGCGCCGCACTCAAAATGCGGTATCGAAAGGTGTGTGGGTTCGAGTCCCACCTCGGGCACAGTGTTTCCGCAGGTCAGAGGCTTCTTCGGCATTTAGTGTGTCCAAAGCTTGACACGGCGCCAAGTCGGGGTGTGGCGGGGACACAATCATGTCGGGAGAGTCAAGAGGCTATGCTGCTTTCCCGGTTTGGGTGCGTGGCCGTTTCTGAACGCTCGAACGCCGACGGATGCTTCCGGCCTGTTCCAACGACGTGTTCGAGCCATTGCGATGCTCGGTCGACGACGCGCGGCTGCTGTACGACCCCCACCTGCTGGAGATTGTCGGCGGCGTACCAGGGCTGTTGACCAGGATGTGCTCGACGACGTCCTGCCGCTGCTGCGCACCTCCCCTTTCATCAGCCCTGCCTGAGGCGTAGCGTCTATTCCGCCGGGAACGGTTGCAGCCGTCAAAGGAGCGGACATGGCTGGATGGAATGCAGACACAGCGGCGGGGCCTGTGGGGGAGGGAACCGTAACGCTGGTGGAAGGCTCATCTTTCTGCATCTCCGCCGCCAATGGCGACATCCACCCGGAACTTCCCCACGGTGTGTTCCACGAGGACACCCGGATCCTGTGCGGGTGGAGCATGACGGTGAACGGCCAGTCGCTCGAGCCGCTGGCCGCCGAAACGAAGGAACCCTACCGGGCACTGTTCATCGGCCGCGTTCCGCGCGGGGACGGATACGCGGACAGCCCTCTGATCGTGGAGCGCCTGCGGGAAGTGGCTGCCGGAGTGGTTGAGGAAATCACCATTCGCAACTACTCCGCAGAGCCGGTGGAGTGCAGCATCTCCGTCGGCGTCGATTCGGACTTCGCGGACCTGTTCGAGGTAAAGGAGGCGAGGGTCCAGCGGCGCTGGGAGGTCGTCCGTGGAGCCGACGGAGATTCCCTGATTATCAGCGCTGCCTGGCAGGACCTGCGGAAGGCTGTTCTGGTGCGGGGACGCGGGGCCGTAGCCACCGCCGGTGCGCTCACGTACCAAGCGACGGTACCCGGTTACGGCCACTGGGGCACGCGGCTGAGCGTCGCACCGGCCGGGCAGCACAACGTTTCGCGCCCTGTCCGGCATGGCACCTCACCGAGCGACCGGCGGCACCAGGAGTGGGTCACGAAGATTCCCAGGCTGCAGATGACCAACCGGTCCATAGAGCGGACGCTGCGTCGCAGTTACGACGACCTCGGAGCACTTCGCATCGAGGACCCTGCGCATCCGGAGCGGATTGTGGTGGCCGCGGGAGCACCGTGGTTCATGACGTTGTTTGGGCGTGACTCGCTGTGGGCTTCCGAAATGGCCCTTCCTGTGGACCCGTCACTGGCTCTTGGCACCTTGCAGACCCTGGCTGACCGCCAGGGCAAGGTGGTGGACCCGGTAAATGAGGAGGAACCCGGGAAGATCCTTCACGAGGTACGGCTGGGGGTGTCCTCCGGGCTGGCTCTGGGCGGCAAGTCGGTCTATTACGGCAGCGTGGACGCCACTCCCCAGTTTGTGATGACCTTGGCCTCCGTCAGCCGGTGGGGCTTCGCGAAGGACACCATCACCGCCCTCCTGCCCAACGCGGACCGCGCGCTGGACTGGGTCCGGAACTACGGCGACAAGGACGGAGACGGCTTCGTCGAGTACTCCCGCCTCAATGACCAGGGCCTGCTCAACCAGGGTTGGAAGGACTCGTGGGACGGCATCAACTTCGCCGACGGCACCCTGGCGGAGCCGCCCATAGCACTTTGTGAGGTGCAGGCGATGGTGTACTCCGCGCTGCTGTCACGGGCGTGGATGGCGTACGACGGCGGCGACGCGCCTTTGGCGGCGCAGCTCACGGAAGAGGCGGCGGCGCTGAAGAAGAAGTTTAACGAAGCGTTCTGGCTGCCGGAACGCGGCTACTTCGCTGTAGCGCTGGACGGCAGGAAGCGCCAGGTGGATGCCTGTGCCTCAAACATGGGCCAGTGCCTGTGGCACGGCATAGTTGACGATGACAAGGTGCCGCTGGTGGCCGAGCGGCTGATGTCACCGGAGATGTTCAGCGGATGGGGCGTCCGGACCCTTGCCACGGATATGGGTGCCTACAACCCGGCAAGCTACCACAACGGGTCTGTCTGGCCGCATGACAACGCGATCACCGCGGCGGGCCTCATGCGCTACGGATTCGTGGAGGAGGCGCAACGGATCGCTACGGCCCTGCTTGAAGCGGCGGACTACTCCGACGGGCGGCTCCCGGAACTGTTCTGCGGTTTCAGCCGGGAACAGGTGGCTGAACCGGTGCCGTACCCCACCGCCTGCTCACCCCAGGCGTGGGCGGCAACTACCCCCATCATGCTGATCACCAGCCTGATGCGGTACGACGCCCACGTTTCGCGGGGCGGCTTCTGGATGGATCCGGCCCTGCCGGAGTCCTACGGGGACCTGCACATTACCAACGCACCACTGGCCGGCGGCCGGATCACCATTGACATCACCCACTCGGCGCCGTCGGTGCAGGGCATGCCGGAGGGCATCACATTCCACCGTGAACACCGGCCGTGGCTGACCGAGCTTATTTCGCAGGCCGGACTCGACGTCAAAGGCTAAAGCGCCCAGCCGGCGTCGTCACACAAGCTGCGGAGGGCGCGGAGGTATTGCCCACGGACGCGGCCGCCCGTGCGGAGTGGCTATGGGCTCAGTTCCGGCCTAGTCCTTCCGCTGCTGATGCTCCAATAATTCGTGATTGCAGTGCAGCAACAACTCGTGTCTGTAGTGAAGGCCTATCCAAGGAGATGCTGCATAGTCGTCAATGCCAAAAGCCTGCGCAAAAAGTGCGTCTTCAGCGCCAAGGCCCTGATTGGGCCTACCTGGTGCTAGTGCTGTCTGAGCCCCGCTATGGACTGCTGATCGTCGTCTGGGCATGGTCTCTCTTCTCATCTTCGAAGGTGCGTTGGGTCAGAAGGCGCGGAGGATGTCTTCGACGCGTTGTTTGGCGTCGCCGAAGAGCATTTGGGAGTTGTCGCGGAAGAACAGGGGGTTCTGGACGCCGGCGTAGCCTGCGGCCATGGAGCGTTTAAACACGATGACGTTCTCGGCTTCCCAGACTTTGAGGACGGGCATGCCCGCGATGGGGCTTCCCGGGTCCTCGGCGGCGGCGGGATTAACGGTGTCGTTCGCGCCGATGACCAGGACCACGGAGGTTTCGCCGAGGTCGTCGTTGATTTCGTCCATTTCCAGGACAATGTCGTACGGGACTTTGGCTTCGGCCAGGAGAACGTTCATGTGTCCTGGCAGGCGCCCGGCGACCGGATGGATGCCGAACTTGACGTTCACGCCGCGTTCGCGCAACTGGTGTGCCAGTTCAGCGACGGGGTACTGGGCCTGGGCCACCGCCATGCCATAGCCGGGGGTGATGACCACGCTGGAGGCGTTGGTCAGCATTTCCGCTGTCGCCTCTGCAGTGATCTCGCGGTGCTCGCCTTGGTCCGTGTCCCCAGTACTGGCGGGGGCGGCGATGCCGAAGCCGCCGGCGATCACGGAGATAAAGGACCGGTTCATGGCCTTGCACATGATGTAGGAAAGGTACGCACCCGAGGAGCCGACCAGGGCGCCGGTGATGATCAACAGGTCGTTGTTCAGGAGGAAGCCCGCCGCCGCTGCGGCCCAGCCCGAGTAGCTGTTGAGCATGGACACCACCACTGGCATGTCACCGCCGCCTATGGAGGCGACCAGGTGCCAGCCCAGCCCCAGGGCAAGGACGGTGACAACGATAAGGAGCCACAGCTGGGAGTCGTTGACGTACCAGACGGTCAGGGCGACGAACACAACGAGGGCGCCAAGGTTGATCGCGTTCTTGCCTGGCAGCATCAGGGGCGAGGACTTCATCCGGGCCGAGAGTTTCAGGAACGCCACGATCGAGCCGGTGAACGTCACCGCTCCGATGAACACCCCGATGAACACCTCGGCGTGGTGGATCGCCATCAGGTCGGAAGACAACGCGGGAGCTTCGAGGTGCCCGTTCCAGCCCACCAGGACCGCGGCGAGGCCGACGAAGCTGTGCAGCAGTGCGATGAGTTCGGGCATGCCGGTCATTTCGACCACCCGGGCGCGCCAGAGTCCGATGGCCCCGCCGACCAGAACCGCGGCGACCAGCAGGCCCAGACCGGTCAGGGCGTGGCCGGTTCCCCATGCGTCCTGCAGGGTTAGCCAGATCGTGGCCGCAAGGGCGATGACCATGCCCGTGATGCCGTAAGCGACCCCGGCGCGGGCTTTCTCGTGCTTGCTCAGCCCGGCGAGGCTGAGGATGAACAGCAGGGCCGCGACGATGTAGGCCGCCCCCGCGATGGAGTCGGCGGTCAGCGGACCGGAGACGGCGTCGGTCACAGTAAAGCTCCTCGTAATTGTTGCTGCTGCTGTTTCGGGAAGGGCGCTCATGAACGTGCCTTCCCGGCCGAGAACATGGCGAGCATCCGCCGGGTGACGGCGAAGCCACCGAAAATGTTTATGCTGGCCAGCAGCACCGCGACGGCGGCGAGCACCTGCATCACGATGTTGTCGGAGGTGACCTGCAGCAGCGCGCCAACGACGATGATCCCCGAGATCGCGTTCGTAACAGACATCAGCGGGGTGTGCAGGGCATGGTGAACTTTCCCGATCACATAGAAACCGACAACAACCGAGAGCATCAGTACCGTGAAGTGCTGAGGCAGCGGCGCCGGAGCAACCGCGTTGATGCTGAACAACGCGGCGATGCCCGCGGCGAACAACCCGGCCTTACCGGCGGCGCTGAGGCCCTGCTTCTTCTTCGGCGCAGGACTTTCGGCAACTTCAGCCTGGGTCTTGGCCGCCGGTGCGGCCGAAACCTGGACCGGCGGTGGCGGCCATGTCTTCTCTCCCTCGCGGACCACCGTCACCGACCGCTGCACCACATCTGCGAAGTCAAGCCGCAGCTGACCGTCTTTGTCCGGGGTCAGGAGCTTTAGCAGGTTCACCAGATTCGTTCCGTACAGCTGGGACGCCTGCGCCGGAAGACGCGCCGGAAGATCCGTATACCCCAGAATCACCACACCGTTCTCCGTGACCACCCGTTCCCCAGCGACGGAACCTTCCACATTCCCGCCCTGTCCGGCAGCCATATCCACGATGACACTGCCGGATTTCATCGCTGCTACATCGTCCGCCGTGAGCAGCTTCGGAGCGGGCCGGCCCGGGATCAGGGCCGTGGTGATGACGATGTCGACATCGGCCGCCTGCTCGGTGTAGATTTCGGCTGCGCGCCTGTTGTACGCCTCGGACGTTGCTTTTGCATACCCGTCAGAGGACTTCATCTCCTCCTCTACCTCAACCTTGAGGTAGGTACCACCAATCGACTTCACCTGATCCGCCACCTCTGGCCGCGGATCAGTAGCGCGAACGATGGCGCCCAGGCTGCTAGCAGCACCAATTGCCGCCAAGCCGGCGACACCGGCTCCGGCGACGAGGACCTTCGCCGGTGGGACCTTGCCCGCTGCCGTGACCTGCCCGGTGAAAAACCGGCCAAACTCATGCGCGGCCTCAATCACGGCACGATACCCGGCGATGTTCGCCATCGAACTGAGTACATCCATCGACTGAGCCCGCGAGATCCGCGGCACCGCATCCAAAGCTAAAGCGGTGATCGGACGCGCCGCCAACGCCTCCACCAATTCCGGCCGCAACCCCGGGCTAAGCATCCCGATAAGAGTGGCACCGTCAGCGAGGCGGCCAATCTCATCCTCGGTGGGCGGATTGACCCGCAGCACAACGTCGCTGCCCCACGCCTCATCAGCCCCGACAAGCAAGGCACCAGCATCGACATAAGCATCGTCCGGGAACGACGCCAACTCACCCGCACCCTTCTCGACTACAACGTCGTAGCCCAAACCCAACAACTGTTTCACGGTGACAGGAGTTGCTGCCACCCTCGTTTCGCCACCCAACTCGGCCACGATGCCTATACGCGTCAATATTTTCTCTCTCTAGGTTGTGTTGCCCGGAAGGTGCGCCGCCGGGACAGCAGTTGCTCCACTAGGGCAAGGGCAGTGCAAACGGCTGAGACGTTGTGCCTTTGTCAGTCCGCCCGGTTGCCGCTAATTGATCGGCGTGGCCGGTTGTTCGCCGCTGAGAAGGGCGAGCACGTTGTCTGCGGCGAGCATCGCCATAGCGGTGCGGGTTTCGACAGTGGCGGAGCCGAGGTGGGGCACGAGCACGACGTTTTCGAGCTCGAGCAATCCGGGATGAACGTCGGGCTCTTTCTCGAAAACGTCGAGACCCGCGCCCGCGATTTGGCCCTCGCGGAGGGCGGAAGCGAGGGCTGCTTCGTCGATGATCGGCCCTCGCGCGGTGTTGATGAGGTACGCCGAATCCTTCATCGCCGCGAGTTGCCCGGCACCGATCAGGTGATGGGTGGCCTGCCCGTAGGGGCAGTGCAGGGAGACGACGTCGGAGATGGCCAGCAACTCAGCGAGATCGACCCGCCGGGCACCCAGGTTGGCTGCGGTCGCGGGGTCGATCTCACTGCGGGACTGATAGACGATTTCCATTCCGAAGGCTTTGGCCCGGCGGGCGGTCGCCCGGCCGATGCCGCCCATACCGACGACGCCGAGGGTCTTGCCTTGCAGGCTGCTGCCGAGCAGGAAGAACATGCCCCACTTCCAGGCTTGGCCGGAGCGGATGAGCCGTTCCCCCTCGGCGAGTCGGCGGGTCGTCGAAAGGATGAGGCCGAACGCGATGTCGGCCGTGGCCTCTGTGAGCACACCCGGTGTGTTGGTGGCTAGGACGCCCCGCTCGGTGCAGGCGGGCACGTCGATGTTGTCGTAACCCACGGCAACGTTCGCGACGACCTTGAGTTGTGGGCCGGCGGCGTCGAGCAGTTCGGCGTCAATGCGTTCGGTCAGCAGGCTCACCACGGCATCGGCACCCTCTACCCGGCGCAGCAGCTCCTCGCGGCCGATCGACTCCGGAGCCTCCCAGGCATCGACTTCGTGCTCGGTACGCAGCTTCTCAAGTGCGGCTTCGGGTACCCGTCCCGTGACGACGACCCGGCTCATGCCGTCTCGATCCACTTGCGCAGGCGGCCGAGGCCATCGTGGATATCGGTGACGTCGATGCCCGAGTAGGCGAGCCGGATATACTGCCGCTCTTCGCCGGGCTGGCGGCGGCCGAAATGCTCACGCGTGCAGAAGGAGACGCCGGTTTCGTGCAGCGCTGCGGAGGCGAAATCGCCGACTGCCGTATAACCCATGCGCTTCATGGCCTCGGTGACATCGGGGAACAGGTAGAACGTCGACTGCGGCACCGCGACATGTACGCCGGAGATGTCGTTGACGAGTTCACATGCGGCATCCCGGCGCCCACGCAGAATGTCGAGCATCTGCTGCACGGGTTCCTGGCTACCGCGCAGCGCTTCGATGCCGGCCCACTGCACGTAGTGCGTCGTGCACGACTCATCGTTGGTGTTAAGTGTGCTGAGGATTTTGGCGATCTCGATTGGGGCGACGGCACAGCCCAGGCGGGATCCGGTCATGGCGAACTTCTTGCTGAAGGTGTACAGGATCACGGTGCGCTCAGCCATGCCGGGAAGCGACGCGATCGAGCTCGAGAGACCCTCGTAGCGCGTCTCGAAGTACGCCTCATCGGAGAGCACCCAGAGGTCGTGCTCCTGCGCGAGCTGAGCGATTGACTCCCGCTCAGCAGCGGTCGACTCGGCCGAGATGGGGTTCTGCAGGTCGTTGTAGATGATTGCGACAGTATTGGGTGTGATTGATGCGCGGACCTGGTCGAGATCGATCGCGAAGCCCTGGGGCGTGGGCAGGTAACGGTAAGGCACGGCCTTGCCACCGAGGTACTCGATCTGTGATTCGTAGATCGGGAAGCCGGGGTTCGGGTAGAGCACTTCCTGGCCAGGGTTCATGACCGCCTGCAGGAACTTGGTGATAACGGGTTTGCCGCCCGTCATCACCACCACGTTGTCCGGTGAAAACTGGATCCCTCGGCGGGCTCCGATATCTTCTGCAAGGGCCTCCCGCAACTGCGGGATGCCCGGGCCGGGGCAATAGCCGGTATAGCCGTCGGCGATCGCCCGGTTCATGGCTTCGACGATATGCGGGGCGGTAGGGATGTTGATGTCGCCCAGATGGAAGGGGTAAACGCGGTTCCCCCTCGCTTTCCAGGCGGCGGCCGCTTGGGCGACGCTGAAGGCGGTTTCAGTGCCCAGCCGTTCGAGCCGGTGCGCGAGTTGCTTCATGCTGTTCTACTCCTCATCGAGTGGACGATCGATCCTTCAGCGGATCCAAACCGTTATAGAACTTATATATCAGTTCAGAGAAATAAATATACCGTTGATGTATCCCAACGGAAAGGTTCCCTTTCTAAGGCGGTGATTCTTAGTTCCCGGAACAGTTCGGGACGCTTGGTCACCTGCCGCTTTCCGCCGTCGTACTCTAATGCGTCGGGCGGGGCGCCCTCCCGCAGGCGCTGATCCTGCCCATACTGCAGGCCGTCTGCGGCCTGCAGTATGGGCAGCGAAGGTTGCTGGGATGCCTGCCTGAATGTAATCACCGCCTAGGGCGATGCCGGGCGGCGGGTGTGGCCGCGGTCAGCGGACGCCGAGATCGCTGTCAACGTGCGAACCCGGGCGTTTTTCGGTACCGTGCTGGCAATTGCAGCCAGTATCCAGCTGCAGCCGAACGGTCACCGGACTCGACACTTCGAGCCGGATGTCAACATGTTTTTTCCCTTGCTGCTAAGGTGCAGAATCGTTTCTTGGTCGTCGCTACAGCTCATGCGATTACCTGCTGATGCAGGGAGAGTGGATATGCCCAAGAAGGTGCGAGCCACCGGTGCGGGTTGCTACCGACGGTAAACGGCTACTTACTGTCCCGGTCTACATGCCGGGGTGCGACGGTGGGAATGCTTGCGGTATGTGTGCCGCCGTTGTGGGAATCTGGGTCCGGGCATGATTCAGCGCAGTCATGCTTCATGACCAGATCGAATTGAATGCCGCCGTGCTGTTCCGGCCTGGATGGTCCGTTCTACCACCGGTGTCGCCAAGCGTCTGCGCAATGACAGAGGATCGTGGCGCAGGTCCTTTGCCAGGGCAAAGCAGAGCAGGAACATAACGACGATGAACGGCAGCGCCGCTACGATCGTGATCCTTTTCTTGCTTTAGCGTGTTGACATGGCTTGTGGTTGCGTCCCTCTGACGTTTGGGGGCGGTAGCAGGAGCCGTTGTCGGTCAGGACCCGGCGGACGGTGACGCGGCCGCGTTGAAGGACACGTTTGCGCCGGCCCGGAAGGCGGCCGCGAAGCCGCATCAAACCGGGCGCTGTCAGAAGAGCGGTGAGAGCCCGTTCCAGCCCGGACCCACCTGGACCCGCGAAAGGAAGCCGCCGGTGCCGTTGCCGGGGTAGAGCCACAGCACGCCGGCACCGTCGCGGGCCAGCAGGTCGGGACGGCGGTCGCCGTTGAAGTCGCCAGGGCTTACGGCGGCGGTCATCACATTCCATCCGCTGCCCACCCTGCTCCGGGGCAGCCAGCCGCCCGCTCCGTTCCCGCGGTACAGCCACAGGACTCCCGTTGCGCTCTCCCGCGCCAGGACGTCGGCTGCCCCGTCGCTGTTCATGTCCCCTGGGCCGACGATGGCGCTGAAGATGTTCCAGCCGCCGCCGAGGAGAACCCGGGGCAGGAAACCGCCGCTGCCGTTGCCGCGGTACAGCCATAGATTCCCGTTGCGGGTTTCCCTCGCCAGGACATCGACCCGCTGGTCGCCATTGAAATCGCCGGGGCCGACGATGGCGCTGAAGATGTTCCAGCCGTTGCCGATGCGGACCCGGGACAGGAAGCCGCCGGTGCCGTTGCCACGGTAGAGCCACAGGTAGCCGGTGGCAGTTTCCCGGGCAAGGACGTCCAGCGCGCCGTCCCCGTTGAAGTCGCCCGGCGTCTCGAGAGAGTTGAAGATGTTCCAGCCATTGCCGATGGACATGCTGGGGAGCCGGCCTCCGCGGCCGTTCCCGGGGTACATCCGCAACTCGCCGGTGGCTGGCAGGCGGGCGAGGATGTCACTGTTCCAGTCGCTGTTGAAGTCCGCGGTCGACCCGGAGAGGCTCGATGCCGGAATGGGCAAAGGCGTGAACGCATAGGGATCGCAGGTCAGGTCGTAGTCCCGGGTGTCGTCGTACCACTGCGAAATGTAGACACGTCCACCCGAGAAACTCGGCTGACGGCAGCGGTCCAGTGCCTCGCCGGGATAGTCCAGCCTGCCGGCCGTTGCCCACACCGGGACGCCTGGCAGCCGCCACGAGCCAGTGATGCTGGCCCACCCTGACGCAAACGAGTAGAGGCCGTACGAGAATTTCGCATCCCGCAGGGCGCGCATGATGCCCTCGATGATGTACCGGTTTTCGCGCTGCTGGGCTGCGGTAGCCGTGGGCCAGGGCTGGGCCGGCCGGGGCTCAACGTCGATCCACACCACCCGCGGCGCAAAGCCCACCCGGGCCAGGCTGGCGATGGCGAACCGCGCTTCGGCGTACCCCACGTTGGACAGCTGGCCTGCGCGGGTGGTGGAGGACCAGGGCCCCTGCGTCCGGTAGGCGGAGAGCTGTCCGGGCGTGGGGAAAGCCGCCATGGCGTACGCCTGCGCGGGCTTGTTGTTGGTCCTGGCCCAGCCTACCTGGCTTGCCAGGCACGGGTTCTCGGTGAAGGGCAGCCCCTTCGTCAGCCCGATGATGACGAACTGGGACGATGCGGGCGGCAGGGGCAGACCAAAGCCGTCAGCCGCCGTCGAGCATTGCGGCCATGAGATATCGTGGCCCCTCAGGGACACAGCCTGGGCGGAAGGCGCGCCGGGGACGAAACCCAGGAGGAGTGCGAGGAACGCGAGCACGGCCGTAAGGGCCCGCATCCCCAATGCCCGGATCATGCTGGCCGCCCGCCTTCGGATGCTCCCAGCGGGCAACTGCATGTGTCCCGCCTCAGGGCCACGGCTACCAGCCCCTGGATTCCAGCGCAGGGGATTCAAGCTCTGCATGACGAACTTCAGCGTCCATCGCTGCCGCTCCTTTGCTTTCACCCAGTTTACGGTCGGGGGCGGCGGGCTGCTAGCTAGATGTATTGACCTGAAAGGTCAGCCACCAGCCAGTTTGCGCGCGCCTGTTGCATCCGTCCGGGGATATTGACATGACCTGGGCCAGCATTGACCATGACGAGCCCGGCAAGGCGATTCCATCGTTGTACCAGGGTGCCGGGACCTGAGTTGGAGAAAAGGGTTGTTCCCAGGGCTGTCCCGTGCGGTTAGGGTGATCACGGGTGGTGCCGATGAGGGGTCGCCCGGGTGGGAAATCAGGTGCCAGTAATGGAGCTGATTCTAGTGATTCGATTCTTGGGAGGAAGCATGACCAGTCCAGAGCAGGATCCAAGCCAGCAGGAAGGCCCCGCGGACGGTGGCGCGGACGGCGTCCCCGGCATGCACGACGGCGGTGCCGATGGTGGTGCTGACAGCGGTGCCGACGGTGGTGCTGACAGCGGTGCCGACGGTGGTGCTGACAGCGGTGCCGATGGTGGTGCTGACAGCGGGGCCGATGGAGGCGCTGACAGCGGTGCCGACGGTGGTGCTGACAGTGGCGCCGACGGCGGTGCCGATGGGGGAGCCGCGGAACGGGGCCTCTAAGTTTTGAGCACCACCCGCACGGACTTTCAGGACCCCGACGCCTTGGAAAGCGGCGGGGTCCTAGAGTCGCGCTTGATTAGGATGGGCCGTGAGAGGTTCGCTGACGACGTCTGGGGGCGCACAGCGTTGCTCACGCGTGGCGCAGGCGACTTCTCTGATCTGTTCTCGGCCGCGGCCGTTGATGAACTGATCTCTCGCCGTGGACTGCGCACTCCTTTTCTCCGCGTTGCCAAGGGCGGCTCTACATCTCCCGACTCGTCATTTACCTCCCCAGCCGGCGTCGGCGCCACCATCTCTGACCAGCTCGACGACACAGCGCTGTGGCGCAAATTCGCCGACGGTGCCACGCTTGTGCTGCAGGCACTGCACCGCACATGGGAGCCTGTCGCGGACTTCAGCAGCAGGCTAAGCACCGAGCTCGGACATCCGGTGCAGGCCAATGCCTACATCACGCCACCTCAGAACCGTGGGTTCGACGATCACTACGACGTGCACGACGTTTTCGTCATGCAGATCGAGGGGACAAAGCGCTGGATCATCCATGAACCGGTTCACGCGGACCCGTTGCGTGATCAACCCTGGACCGATCGCCGCTCCGCCGTGGCTGAGGCCGCGAAAGGCGAGGCCTATATCAACACGGTGCTTGAGCCAGGGGATGTCCTTTACCTGCCGCGTGGCTGGTTGCATGCCGCGCAGGCGCAGGGCGAAATCTCCATCCACCTCACCCTTGGAATCCACAGCTGGACCCGCTACGCATTGGCCGAACAACTCGCCCAGGCCGCACTCGCTGCGCTGTGCGACGATCCCGAGATGCGCCGGTCATTGCCGTTGGGCGTCGACGGACCAGACGGGGAGATCGACGTAGTCCGTGAGCGCCTCGCCGCTGCTGTTGTCGAGGCTGAAACCAGTTCTTTGTTCCACCGCACCCGGCGAGGACAGGGACGTCCCGCGCCGCTGGGACCGCTGGCCCAGCTCGCGGCTGTCGAAAGCCTAAGCCCCCAGTCCGTGGTGCGGCTTCGCGATGCACTGGAAGCACGGCTCGAGGGACCGCGCCTGTCCACACGCGTGGGTTGGCTGGACTTCCCGGAGGCCGATCTGCCATCTGTGATGCGCGCGCTGGACGGGGAGGTTCACACCGCGGGTGATCTCGGCGTCGAACTTGTTAAAAGACTGTTGCGCGCGGGGGTCCTCGTTCCCGTTGAACAATGATCCAGACAGTGAGTTCGCCACAGTGGCGGCCACAGAGCGCTTTTTCTGCTCTGAAGGCGCCCGCTTGCGCGGTGATCCGATTGCAGGCACAGGGTCGCATGGTCTTGTCTGGGTCCTCATCGAGTACCGGGGCGGGTGGCCTCTCAACGGCTTCGAAGGGCTTGATCTAGACCCTGAGATCAAAGCACTCGTGCTCTCCGCCGCGAAAGCGGCGCGGGCGCGGGTGCTGCTGGTGAGACGGCCCGGCCCTCGCCGCCGTGAGGGTCAGAGCCATTGGGCAGTACTGCAGCATGAGGATTCGGGCGCCTATCGTCAGCACTGGGGAACGTGGGGCAAGGATGGCGATCTGGCGGAGATTGCCAGAGCTCTCAGCCTTCCCGGGACGCTCGGCTATCCGCCTGTCATCCTGGTCTGCACTCACAGTCAACATGACCAATGCTGTGCAGTGTGGGGACGGCCCGTTGGACGTGTGCTGAGTGAGCGGTGGCCGGAGCTAGTTTGGGAATGTTCGCATGTGGGAGGTGACAGGTTCGCAGCCAACGTAGTGGTCGCACCCGACGGTGTCTACTACGGAAATCTGGACGTGGACTCATCCGTCGCCACGATCGAAGAACACCTTGCGGGCCGTATCCACGCGGAGCATTTACGCGGGTACACAGATCTCGTCCCAGCACAGCAGACCGCCGTGGCGGCCACGCTCAGTCGTTTCGGCCCGGCCGGCCGGAATGACTACAAGGTGGTCGAGACCTCCCGCAACGGTGATCACTGGCGGATCCGTATTACCGGATCCCCTCCTCACCCCGCGCGCATCGACATCGAACTACGTGCTCACCGCGGCCCGCGATCCCGGCTAACCTGCCGCGGACCGGCGATGAGCTCGGCCATGGTTTACGAGCTCATTTCAATACGCGCGGTCTAAGGGACGCGACGTTGTGTTCGGCTGCGCCGCCCTGCCGACCGCACCGGCTAGGAGCGCTGACCGGAAGCGCGTTCAGTACGACGAGAACTGCCGCGCCCCCCAAAGGGAGGGCACGGCAATCGCTTGGACTCGCTCAAAATCTGGCAGAAAGGCGGTGTGGACATTGTCCACACCGCGTCCCCCTCCTAAGGGGAAGGTCGAGGTTCAATTCCTGCCCAGGGCAGTTGAAGAGGAGGACGACGGTGTGCGTTCTGAACCGAATTCGGCCGCTATGGACCGCCTTTCCGGAATTACCTGTTACTCGGGGGCTACCGGAGGAATCTGGGCGCCTCCCGATTCTTCGAGCTGGATTTCGGTAGTGAAGGTAGCGCCGGCGCACTGGAACTGGACGTCACAGGTTTGCAGCATGACCGTGACGACCGCTGTTCCCGGGTTGTAGGCCATCACGCGAGGGATCACCCTCACGGTGACCGTCTGTTCCTGTCTAGTGCAGCTGGCGTCTTGGCTTCCAAAGCCGTTTGCTATGCGTCCGTCACTGACTCGTTGATTGACCTCGACGATTGGAACAGCGATGAGACGGGTCGGGTCCGTGTCGCAGATAAACGTCACCGGAACATCGACCGAGGCTCCATCGGCGACCAGGGCTCCGGGCCCAACGCTCACGAGTGTGGCGGGGGCTGCGTTGGCGGGTGGGGTGACGGCCGTCATTCCGAGGACGGCTAAAGATACTGCAGCGAGACGCGTTTTGGTGCCTAACATCAGATTCTCCCTACTACGGAAACGTCGCGTGCCCGGGCCCAAAAGGGGTGAGACCAAGTCTGGGCCAAGGCGACAGTGGATTTCGAGGCATCGCCCGAGTCGGCAGCGCAATTCAGTGTTGGTCACTCGTCCATGGCAGATCCCATCCCAAGAGGGCTGCTGAGTAGAGGCCACAATTACAGCTTGCAGGTTGGCCGGTGTCAAGTACCCGCGTTGACTCATCAGAGATGCCCGCTTGGCGTTATCCGAAGAGTCATCTAAGAATGCCTGCGTAGCGGCGTGTCCGCCGGAGATGGTGTCCGTTTTTCGGCAATGTGAGCCACGGAGCTTTTCGTGATCGTCGCGAATGTCCTCATGCCGGTCATCGTTCTGGCATAACTTCTTGGCCCCAAGAGGCATGGCCCCTGATGTCATTCCAATCACGGCGATGCTGGCGGTCTGGCCGTCGCTGGTGGGGCCCTCATGCTGCGGGTCTCCAAGCTACTGGTTGAGCGCCAGAGCATCTATGGCGCTGGCTCCAAAACCGGGGCAGAGGGAACGCCTGATCCCCTCCACGGCAAGCATGCCAAAGCACTTCATGGTGCTGTACCCCAGCCATGGAATACCCCGCCACTGTTCGAGGCTAGATAGCGCTGGACTCTCCGCTTGAGCCTGACGAGGTGTACCAGGCCCACACTCCGTCCTCGTTGATACGGCCTCCCATCGCACCGAACATCCAGGGAGTGATTCCCGTCGGATCACCACCGGCCTTCACGAAATGCTCCCGCTGCTTGCGGGCAGCTCTGAAGTGCTCGGGCAGGTACCAACCCAGTCCAACGGCGCACCCGAGCACGAAGAACAGGATCGACAGGATTCCGTAAGGTCGCCCGAAGATCAGGTTGCTCAGGAGCACGTATCCAACCGCAAAGCTCACGCCCGCCAGGAGAGTCCAGAACACTGTCCAGAATCCCGCCCGGAACTGAAGGGCTCTGTTGCTGGGTCGATGATTCGGGTCGTTGTTTCGAGGTATGCCCGAAGGCTTTCCCATGGAACCCGAGCGGTCTGTCTGCTTCACAGGACTGCTGAGCGGGCAGTGGTGGAGCGCTGCGCCGGCCGAAAGTAATCAGTGAGGAAGCCAGCCAGCAGGCCAGCCAGAACAAACCCTGTGGCCGGCAGCAGCGTGACGGGGCCGACGAAATCGCGGATGTCCACTCTGAAGACGAGCATCAGGACGACCACGAGCAAAACATAAGCCACAGCCAATACTGTTACGACCGTATTGATCGTCTTTCCCCGTGTCCGCCGCTTCTGCTTGGGGAACTGCTTAGCGTACTCCTCGGCGGTGCCGAATTCGGCTACCGCAGGAGTCCCGGTGACTGCCTCGTGGGCCCGGACTTCGTCCAGGGCTTCGGCTATTTCAGCTTCAGAGAGCCCCCGGACCCGGAGGTTGAAAGTCAGTCTTCGCTCGTAACTCATGGTTGTTCCTGTCGGGTCGTCTGGATCTCGGTAAGAGCTTGGCTCATTCGGCGCCAGGCTGTCGCTGCGCGCTCCAGTTCCTGGCGGCCCAGCTCAGTGAGCCTGAACTGCTTGCGGCCCGGGCCGGCCTGGTCGTGCTGCCATGTGTGCTCGACAAGACTGTGATCTTCGAGTCTCTTCAGGAGCGGGTACAGCGTCCCGCCTTTGATGCGCGTGAAGCCGTGCCGCCGAAGGACTTCGGCGATGGCGTAGCCGTGACTTTCGCCGTGGCTGAGCACCGCAAGCACTGCTTGGGGAAGCGCTGCGCGGGTCAGCTCCTGGTCGAAGTCAATTTCACTCACGCACAGATAGTGTCACTAACTATGTAGCTGTGCAATCTGGACCAGCGCGCGACACATTTCAGATCCCACCGCGTGGCCCTAGGGAGTCGAGATGCTGTGGCCATAAACAGGGGAGATGCCACGACGCAGCAGTATCTGGACTACATCAACATGACTAAGAAGCAGTCCGAGCGTGCATTCCGGGAGTATCTGGATGAGCGCGGACCGGCATTGGATCGGCTGCGTGAAGCCCTGGCTGCCGATGGCCAGGACTCGGATGCGCTCCTGAACGGGACGGTCGAAAGCCCGGTTCCCTTGTGGCGGTGGATCCTGGCCCACCTCACCCGCGCAGACGATCCTGGCTCCACAGACACCACCAGGGTGCCGCGGGAGCAATGGCCCTCCTGGGCACGGTCGGGCGGCGAGACAGTGGGTAAACTCTCGCTGGAGTCACTGTTCCTGCTGGACGGACTGGTGTCCTACCTGGGTGACGTCGTGCAGCAACAAGCGCCGGAGGCGCAGTGGGAGATCGCCCACCACCGCATCAAGCGGTACCACCTCACTAAGCACCCTGGTCAGCGGCATTGGTGAGGGCCACCACTTTCTCCCCGATTTGCTGAGCGCCCGCGCTCACGGCAACCTCACCGGCTTTCGCGAATCACTGAATGACGATATGGCCGAGTACGCCCTCAGACTCATCGAGCAGCTGAACCCCGGCGACCGGCCTGATGAGGACGAGGAGATGGCCGAAGACGAGCCGCTCGTGGAGGTCGAGGACCTGGGCGATGACGAGCTCCGCAGCCGCGAGCTTGAAGTGTCATTGCGGGAGGACATCGTCTTTGAGCACAACCGGGTCGTCGGCCGCATGATCAAGGCCCTCAAACAGGAAGACGGCATCACCAGGGTCATCCGCGAGGACCGCGAGGTGCTCCTCGTAGCGACAGCGTCCTGGAGCATCACCAGACTCCGGGAATGGGTCGCCGGCTACCTGACGGAGAATGTCCGCGACTGAACTTGAGGCGATCTGAAAGCCTTGAACATGCTGCTTTCTCGGGACCAAGCATTGTTTGAAGTTCGTCAGATGAGGAATGAAGGGCTTTGATGCGCAGTAAGTCAGGACCCGGGGGATTGCGACGCTGGCGGGGGGACAGCGCTCTGGGCGTTGCTTCTCACCGCATCGATCGTTCTCATTGTCATGGGCCTGTGGCGGACCACGTTCTTCATCTACGCCCCTGAACCCGCCATGGAAGAGAAGGCCCGGGTGGGTGCGCTCTACATCCTTGGTGGCTCGAGGCCAGTGGTGCCTTTTAGATGAGCACAGAGAAAAGGTGCCGCGCGCCGGGTCAGGCGTGCGGCACGTCTTCGATTCCGTCACCAGGAGTGGGCGACGTCCACGATCAGGCGGGAGCCGGACCCCGGCCCGTCGATGGTGAAGGCCCGGAAGGGCAGCCGGGCCCGAACGCCCAGGCCAATACTGGTGGCACCCTCGAAGCTTCCGGCGTAAACGACTTGGCGGAAGGTCTGGTAGCCGGCGACGTTGGACAGCTCGGCCTTTGCGGCCGGGTTGTAGGTGACGTTGCCGTTCTGGTCATAGGAGGGTGCGTTCACGACGACCTGCAGTCGCGCTTTGCCATACACCGGGATCGTGAAGCCGGTGGGATCCTGGATGATCTCCGGGACGTACCGGACCGTGTAGCCCGTTGCGGGTCCGTTGAGGTCAACTACCAACCGGTCGAAGCAGGGTTGCTGCCCTGTCCGGACGTTGGTGACGGAGGCGGTGCTCATCCCGGGCGAGGTTTTCGCCAGGGATCCCCATTCGAGACTGCAATACGATGCTGCCGAGGCGGGCCCCGGCGCCAGAATGCCCAGCCCGACGGCCGCGAGGAGCGCCGTGAGCCATAGTAGGAGTTTTTTCATTGGTGCCATCCAGGGGAAGTGGGTGCGGGGTGGATAGCTCAAGATTAGGGATCCCAGATGCTCGAAACGAGGGTTGTTGCCGCTTCGGGGTGGAACCGTAAAGAACACCGTATTCGGGTCACGTGCCAGTAAATCCGGGGGCTTCTTGACGCCCAAATTTATCGTTTTGGTGCCCTTTCTGAACCCCGTCGTTATGCCCGGTAACAGCGCGATGGCTGCCGTTGCGTTCCCTTACCCGCAAGGTCGGGTCTTCTTGTCCGGGGACTTTTCAACCTCGGCCGTCACGACTTATTCAGCGGCGGGTGGCGGCAAGTGCAGCGAGGTCGCGGATCAGCCGCCGCACCTCATGCTCCCGGCCAGCAGATCGCCAAGTTTGCTGTCCTGGCAGTGGCCGAACAAGGGGATTCTTGGGTGGGGCAGGAACCGGCACCTGCCCTTCACGTGCTTTATCTGCCAACGGTGTGCTGCTCATGCCGATACGCCCCTTGACGTAGTCATGTCTGCTGTCTGCAAGTCACTCTAAGAAGCCCGGGAGGCAAAGCGGAAGGGCCCTTATCCATCCTTGGGGAACTTATTGTGACGATCTCGAGTTTTCGCTCCGCAGGGCCGCTTTCTGCCCGTGGACGATGAACTGCAGTGCTCAGGCCGGGCCGGAGAGCTGCTGAGGGGGTGCCGCCCCTAAACCACCAGCCCGTGCCGCTCGACCAGCGGCATGGTTGCCTCGAAGTCCACCTCGGCGCCGTACTCGGCTGCGAGGGCCGGAAGCGTCTCCGGGGAGTACTCGCCGCCAGGCTCGGCCAGCCGGCGGAACAGCCCCTCGATGCCGCCGGGCACGATGATTTCCAGCACGCGGAGTTCGTTCCCGCCGGCGTTCCAGAAGGTGTGCCAGCGCCCGCGCGGCTTAGCGACCAGGTCACCTGCCGTTGCGGTGATCTCGATGCCCTCCTCGATCACTCCAAGCGTGCCGGCCAGCACGAACGTGTATTCGTCTTCACGGCTGTGCCGGTGCATCGGGGCGGCCAGCGCCTTCGGTCCCAGCACATGCTCGACCAGCGCAACCAAGCCGGACGAAGCCGCGCTCTCAATGAGGTACCGGTCGAGCAGCCCGGGCTCGCCGGTGGCGTCACCTTCACCCGCGCGGACAACATGCGGACCGGTCGGCGTGTCCATACGGTCATGATAGGACCGCGGCCTCCGTGTGGGTACCCAAGAATCCCAGCAGGGTCTGTCATATCAGTGCCACAACACCGGCAACCGAAAGGGTCATGATCAATGGGCGCATGGGGCTACTTGCCGTTCGAGAATGACGACGCGCTGGACTGGCTGGATGCACTTGAAGCGGGAGGAGCGGAAGCCATCCGTGGGGCACTTGCCGCGCCGGGAAATGGCTACATCGAGGCTCCGGAGGGCAGCATTGCCATCGCCGCCGCAGACATAACTGCAGCCTGCCAGGGCAACCTGTCAGGGGACTTGCCGGAAAACGTAGCCGACTGGGTAACCGCCCACGGTGCCGAGCTCACCGCCGAAGACGTGGAGATGGCACTGGTGGCCGTCCAACGGATCGCGGGCGAGAAGTCTGAGCTGGCCGAGCTGTGGGACGACCTTGACGAACCCGAATGGCGAGAATCTCTTGACGACCTCTCGGAGCGGCTGCGCCTGGCGTTGCGGTAGCCCTGCCCCGCGGGGCCGGCCGATGCCCTTGCGATACATCAGCCCCACTCCGGGTTTGGTGCACGGCGTTTGACCTGGTTCATGGAGTCGGCCGCTCCGGGGGGCTCGAACAGGTCAATGAGGTTCTCGTTGACGCGCGTGAGCTCTTCGCCCGGATCGAGCGTCAGCTTGGCACGCACGGACCAGGAGTCGTGAAATGAAGGATCGGTCGGCGAAAATGTCGGTCAGATCTGCGAGCCCGTTCCTGTAGTGGGAAACCACCCCACGTTGAGCCGTGAGGCCATGCAGTTCCACGGTCACAAAACCATGCTGAGCGCTACGCCGTCCGGGCCGCGTTGTACGTCGCCGAATGTGAGCCGCTCCGGCCGACCTACTTCAACTTTGTCTGTTTCCGTCAGTTCAGTGGACCGCTCTTCGGTGGCACGTCCCGCTTCAGCTCCGCGATGCGCAGCCGAAGGAAGACGATGATCAACACCAGGGCGTACACCGCCAAACCGGCCAGCACGATCATGAATGCTGCGTACAGGATGCCGATGATGCCAAAGGCTGGCGTCAGAGTCATTACTACCCCCAAATAGTCGTTGCCCCCAGGCTACGCGAGGCGATTAGGGACTCAGGCGCGGCGCCGCCGACACCGGGATATGTCTAAGCAGCCTTTTCATCGGAGCTTTGGATCTCCACGCTTAGGACTGCGCGTCCGACATCGGCTGGCCGCCGGCGCCGGGCTTTGACCAGAACAATCAGCATGGTCAGGATGGTGACCGTCCAGGCAACCGCGGCGAGGAACACCAGGCCGATTGCCACTAAGGGGTGCATGCCGAAAGTCTAGGACCATGGCGCTTTTATTCTCGGACGCAACTCCGCAGCATCAGAGCCGGAATTTGCACAAGCAGGGACCAGGCACCGGCGGGCAAGCTGGAAAGCACGAACAAGGTGCGCCGCCGTTCGCTGAGCGCACCCTTCTCGATTACCCCTTACATCGGATCCCCATCCGCCTGCACCCATAATAAGCATGCTTATTAAAGTGTCGGCAAGGAAATCAGTATTCGTAGCGGAGCAATCAAGACCCTCAGTCGGACGGTGTGGAGGCCCCAACGCCCAAGCCGGAAAACACAGAGTGCTGGAAGACCAGATCTTGGCCCGCGTCGCCCAACTCCATCAGACAGCCGGGTACCCAAGAAGGGGCCTTGCCGTCAGATGAAGCGGGTGCAGTTGCGGCGGTGTGATGCTTGACACGTGTTAGGTTCACCATCTAGTGTTCCTAACACGTGTTAGGGAGGAAATTTGACATGACCGGAGCCTTTAATGGGCCTCTGCGGGAATTCAGCCGCCGAACCGCCCTGGGCGCCCTCGGGGCGGGAATCATCGGAGCGACCGTGGCATCGTGGCCGCGGCTCTCCGGAACCGACATTCCGGGCCGCGGGGACAACAGCCTCAGCATCGCCATTATGGGCACCGCCGCGGACGCCGCCGCCCGCCAGCGCGCCATCGACGCCTTCACCCGACTCCACCCGGAGATCAGGGTCAAGGTCCAGGCCATCCAGGCCGTGGACTGGAAGGACTTCTTTACCAAGATCCTCACCATGGTGGCCGCGGGGACGCCACCGGACGTGGTGTACGTCGCCACTGAGGGAGCCCAGCTGTTCGCCGAAAAGCTCGCCCACCCGCTGGACGAGTACGTGCGTCGCGACGCGTCGGATATGGTCGAGTTCTTTAATGACGTCCACCCCAGCCTGGTGGAGGCCTTCATGTACAAGGGCAGCCTCTACCAGCTCCCGCTGGACTGGAACGCCGCCAACATGTATTACAACACCACCGCCTTCGCCCAAGCAGGGCTGGAGCGCCCGGCGGACGACTGGACGCACATCGACTTCCGCAACAGCCTGGCGGCCATGCGGAAGGCCCGCACTGCGGACTTCACCCCCTACTACTGGACCAACCGGCTCTTCGGCGGGGTTGTGCCGTGGCTGTACGCGAATGACACCAGCTTCCTGAAGGAAACCAGGTCCACAGGCGGGGATTGGCTTTGGGACAGCTTCTATGCCAATGATCCCTCCCGAAGCCTCAGGTCAGGTGGCTACCAGTGGCTGGAGCCCAATGCCGACGACGACCGCGTCTTCGAATCCTTCGACTACCTCCGCGGGCTGGTCAAGGACGGCCTGGGGGTGCGTCCGGAGGAAGGCGGCGGCAGCTCGCTCGTGGGGCTGTTCGCTTCCAACCGCATCGGCACCACACCGGCCGGCGGCTACTGGGTGCAGGGCCTGCACGAGGCCGGGATGGGCGGCAACAACTTTGACGTCCAGTTCTTCCCCCGCTGGAAGACCCAGCGCCACCAGTTCGGCACCGCCGGCTACGCCATCATGAAGACGGCCAAGGACAAGGACGCAGCCTGGGAATGGATCAAGTTCAGCTCCAGCCGCGAAGCGATGGAACTGATCTTTCCCAGCCCGATTACGACGCCGGCGCGCCGCTCCATGGTCAATGAGCAGCTTTATGCCGGCAAGGGACCTGCCCACTGGAAGACCTTCTACGAGACCCTGGACAGGTTCCCCACCACTGGACCCATTCCCGCACCGCCCCAGCAGGCCGCCGTCGAAACGGCCCTGATGAAGAACGTATCCCTTACCGTCAGCGGCGACGAGAGCCAGCTCAAGCAGGCACTTGCCTCCATGCAGCGCGACCTTGAACTGGCCCTGAGGAGGCAGTCATGAGTACCACCACTCCGCCACGGGAGCGGCCGAGGCAGACAGCCGGGCGGGCCGCGCCGGCAAAGACACCCGCAGGGAACGGCCGGCGCGGCCAGCGCTGGCTTGCCTGGATCTTCCTGGCTCCCACCATCCTCGGCATGGGCCTGTTCACCCTGATCCCCATCGTGGCCTCCGTAATCCTGGCCTTTTTCCGCTGGGACATCATCTCCGCGCCCACATTCGTTGGCTTCGACAACTTCTCCGAGGTGGTCCAGGACCCCACTGTCCGGGTGTCCTTCCTGAACACCATCATCTTCGTGGTGGTGGCCGTGGTACTGCAGCTGGGCATAGCCCTCGCGCTGGCGGTCATGGTGCAGGAAAAGATGCCGGACTGGCTGCGCGTGTTCTTCCGCTCCGCCTTCTTCTTCCCGCTGATCCTGTCCGCGGCCTCAGTGTCCATCTTCATGAGGTACCTCTTCAACGAACAATTCGGCGTGGTCAACTGGTTCCTGTCGCTCGTGGGCATCCCTGCGGTGCCGTGGCTGACCACGCCCGGCGGATCCGCCACCGTCGTGATCCTGGTCTACGTGTGGCAGAACTTCGGATTCTCCTTCCTGCTGTTCATCGGCGGCCTGGCGTCCATCCCGGTGGAAACATACGAAGCGGCTTCGATCGACGGCGCCACTGGCTGGCGCAAACACCTGCACGTGACGCTGCCCCTGCTGAGCCCCACCACACTGGTGGCTTCGGTGATGGCGATCATCAGCGCACTGCAGGTCTTCGACCAGCCCTACGTGCTGACCCGCGGCGGTCCCGGCGACTCCACCCGCACCGCCGTCATGGTGATCTTCGAATCGGCCTTCCAGCGTCTCGAATTCGGCCAAGCGTCTGCCATCGGCGTGCTCCTCACCCTGATCATCATGGCCATCACCGCCGCGCAGTTCCGGCTCAGCAAACGATTCGTCTTCTACCAGTAAGGCCAGCCATGACCACCACAACAGACCACGGCCTGGCGGGGCATTCCCCCCGGCTCTCCCAAGGCCTCCCCGAAACTTCACGCAGCCGCAAGAAGTTCACCTGGAACTTCGCCCTGCGGATCCTCCTGCTGCTGATTGCGGCGGCCCTGGTTCTCGGCCCGGTGCTGTGGACCCTGTCCACCTCGCTGCGGTCCCCGTCGGAATCCTTCAAGCTGCCGCCGTCGTTCATTCCCTGGAACCCGGACTTCACGTCCTACGGCGAGGTCTTTCAGCAGCTGAACGTCTTCCTTCTGGTTCTCAACAGCGCCCTGGTGACCGGGCTGATCGCGGTAGGCCAGATGGTCACCGCGGCGATGGCCGGCTACGCGTTCGCGCACCTGAAGTTTCGTGGCCGGGGCGCACTGTTCTCGATCGTGCTGGCCACCATGATGGTGCCGGTGCAGGTCACGATCGTGCCCGTGTTCATGCTGATCCGCGGCATGGGCCTCTCGGACACCCTGCTGGCGTTGATCCTGCCTGCCATCCCGACAGCGTTCGGCACCTTCCTGATGCGCCAGTACTTCATGGGGCTGCCTGCCGAGCTGGCAGAAGCCGCATCGATCGACGGTGCCTCGCCGTGGCGGACCTTCCGTTCCGTGTATGCGCCGCTGGCAGTCCCCGGGATGGCCATTGTTGGAATCCTCGCCTTCAACTTCCACTGGAACGAGTTTTTCCGCCCGCTCATCCTCACCATTTCCGAGCAAAACTTCACGCTCCCACTGGGGCTTGTGTCGCTCCAGGGCAATCTGGGAACCGGCAGCATCTCAGTGGTTCTTGCCGGCGTGGTCCTGTCAATGATTCCCGCACGGGTGGTCTTCATGTTTGGCCAGCGTGCACTTCAGGACGGCCTGACGGCCGGCACCGGAAAGTAACCCACCCACACCATTATCGAAAGGCCCACCATGCCCTTCCCGGACCCCGCCGCCCTCCACGCCCAAAACAAGGTGCCCTTCGAGGACGTCGCTGCCGCCCACCCGGACCCTGCCTTTCCGCGGTTCCACCCGCGTCCCGCGCAGGGCTGGATTAACGACCCGAACGGCGTCAGCTGCATCAACGGCCGGTACCACGTGTTCTTCCAGTACAACCCGGACTCCGCCCGGCACCACAGGATCACCTGGGGACACGTAAGCTCGGCAGATCTGGTGCGCTGGGAGGAACACCCGGTGGCACTGCGCCCCCAGGGCGGGGGCCCGGATGAGTACGGCTGTTGGACCGGTGTGGTCACGGACGACGGCGGTGTCCCCACCGCAGCGTACTCAGGTGTCCGCGGGGACGGGGGCCACTCACAGGTGGTCATCGCCCGCGGGTCCGATGATCTGATCAGTTGGGAGCAGACCGGCCACATAGCGGCCAGCATGCCCGCCGACGGGCAGGTCGCTGCAGTCCGGGACCCGTTCATCTTCCGGTTCAACGGCAGACGGTACGCTATTCAGGGCGCGGGCCTCGCGAGCGGGCATGCCGCCCTGCTCCTGTACACGGTAGAGGACATATCCGCCTGGAAATACGAGGGCATCTGGCTGACCTCGGAGAACCCGGTGGCCGCCCAACATACACCGGCAGAGATCTGGGAATGCCCGCAGCTTGTCCGGGTGCCCGACTCTGGCGATCCCGCGGGTGAACCGCTTGGAGACTCTGGTACCTGGTTGATGATGTTCTCGCTCTGGCTCTCAGGGGATGCGCATGAACACGCCAACGGAGTGGGCCATCTGCTCGGTTCGCTGACCGAGGACCCGAACACCGGGCTGCCCGTCTTCACGCCCGGCACTGGGGGAAAATCCGACCTCGGCCGCGACTTCTATGCACCCCAAATCGTGGCGCTGCAGGACCGGGCGCTGCTCTGGGGCTGGGCCAACGAGGGACCCGGCCGCGATGGACGCCGGGGCCGCAGCCAGGACGAGATCGATGCTGCCGGCTGGGCCGGCGTCCTGACCCACCCTCGAGAGATCTCCGCAGTCGACGGTGCACTAGCCATCAGCCCCGCCCCTGAGATCGACGCTTACCGCGGCAGGCGAATTTCCCGAGCAGCCGGAGGAGAAGTTGTGCTGCCATCGTTCGCTGAAGCGAAGGTGACGGCGGAAGCTGCCGGCGAAGGTTCAACCGTCGAACTCCTGCTCGTTGGGAACGGCAGCCGCCAGACGGTATTCAGCGGGACCTTGGAGCCGGGGGAGGAATTGAGGGTTTTCGTGGACGCCTCGCTGGTGGAGGTCTACAGGTCCGGTTCGGTGGCCACGACCCTCCGTGCCTACCCGGCAACGGGGGAGGAATGGCAGCTGAATCTCCCAGCCGGCGTTGCGGCCGACGTCTGGGAACTGGAGCAGCCCTCAACCCGCGACTGACCACGGAACGGAGGGCGTGTCCGGCCGGGTGTTAGCGCCCGGCCGGGACGGGGCCGGTCGAATCCCGGAGCACCAGCCGGCACGGAACCATCGTCTCGCCGCTGGCAACCAAACCGCCGTCGTAGTTCTTCCCGTTGGAGGTCGCCTCCACCTCGGCGAGCAATGACGTCATGGCCGACGCGCCCATCTCACGTAGCGGGAGAGCCATCGTGGTGAGGGCAGGGACCATCGTTTTGGCGACGCGGAACTCGTCGTCGTACCCCATGACCGAAATATCCTGCGGAACGTCCAGGCCCAGTCGGTAGCAGGCCAGCACCACACCGATCGCCAGGCGATCATTGGCGCATAGGATCGCGGTGGGGCGCATGGCCGGGTGTACGCCGTCGAGCAACTTCATCGCGCCATGGAAGCCGTCCTCGATGTCCCAGCCCACCTGCAGGACCCAGTCCTCCTTCACCTCCGTCCCCATGGCACCGAAGGCTTCACGGTAACCCGCAATCCGCCGGGGAGCCGCGGGAGTCAGCGAGTCCCCGGCGAGGAATGCGATGTCACGGTGACCGAGGGCCATCACATGTTCGGCGGCCTCCCGGCCGCCCCGGACTTCGTCAGGGATGACAGCCGGGAGGCGCCAATCGGGGCGTTCATCAAAACAGTTGGCCAGGATGGACGGGACCCGCGCCATGTTCGGCGGCACGTGCAGCGGACGCAGGCCAACGGTCACGTAGATCAACCCGTCCACCTGCCGGTCCAGCAGGGTCTCAACGGCGCTCTCATCCCGGGACGCGTCCAGCTCCGTATCCATTACAACGGTGACGAAGCCGTGCGACCGTGCCACAGCGTCCGCACCAGCGATGATATTGCCATCAAACGGGCTGGTAACCACCTGATCCGACACAATTCCAATGACCCGCGACTGCTGATTGCGCAGGCTCAGCGCAATCTTGTTCGGCGAGTAACTGAGCGCCGCGGCTGCTTCCCGGATGCGCTGCTGGCTTTCGCGGGCAACATTGCCATCACCCCGCCCATTGAGCACCAGCGACACGGCGCTACGCGAGACACCGGCCAGCTTGGCGACGTCCAATGCAGTGGCCTTGCGATTCATAAGTTGTCCTTGGCTGGAGACTCTTTTTGGCTGTAGTCTACCTAACTCGTGTGAGACGGTAAGTTCCGGGGCATGACCGATGGAAACGGCTGAGGCGCGGATGACAAAATTACGCCGCAAGTTTAGGAGCGCCAGTGACCGCGTAGGCGTGCATTCAATGCCCACGAAGGCCCTCGGTCACGGTCAGCGCCAATTGGATGGTTTGATTAGTCGGTGCTCCGTCTCAGACGCCTTTTGGTATTCACCTTGTTTGCGGTTTGTGTCTTTACCGCATTCTCGTTCTGGGCGCAGGGGCAATCCGGCGCGGGCGCCCGTCGTGCCTTTTCCCCGCCGCCGCGAGCCGAGGCAGAGCTTGAAAAACTGTCCACTGGCATGACCACCGCCGTGAACGTAACCCGGAGTCCGGATGCCCAGTGGATTAACCGGGCTGCCGGGCAGACCGGGATCCCTGCCCGCGCGCTCAGGGCGTACGTCGCCGCGGCTGTCACGGCGGATGATTCCGTTCCGGCCTGCGGTATTGGCTGGAACACCGTGGCCGCCATCGGTTTCGTCGAAACAGCGCACGGGACTTACGGCGGCGGCGGCCTAACTGCCGACGGGCAGGTGAGCCGCCCTATTGTGGGCCCGGCTCTCAACGGTTCCGGATTTGCCGCCATCGCGGACACGGACGCCGGTTCCCTGGACGGGGACACTCAATGGGATCATGCGGTGGGACCGATGCAGTTCATCCCCTCCACGTGGCAGCTCGCAGGGCGGGACGGGAACGGGGATGGAACAGCGGACCCGTTCAATATCGACGACGCTGCCCTCAGCGCGGCGACTTATCTGTGTGCCCACGGCCGTGACCTCACAACCGCGGACGGATGGACCGACGCCATCTACTCCTATAACCAATCCGATTCCTACATCCAGCAGGTGCGTGACCAAGCCACCGCATACGCCGCGAAGGCCGGCACGCAGGGTGAGTCCAAGCGGTATTGATCTGCTGGGAGCTCGCTTGCCTATGGCGGTGTACGTGGGTCTGTTCGCGGACGGAGCACAACGTCTGACGCGGAGTGAGGCTCTTGCCCTCCTCGTTGAGCGGGTCAGAAGTGTCACGGCTGGCGGGCTGCCAGAGCGCTCTGGCCCGAGTGCCTTTCCGACGCCGTTGCCGAAAGTGGGCCAAAAGAAAGGGTGCGTACGTTGTGCAAACCTTTCGTTTCGGACCCGGTCCAACTGCCCTCGAATTGCTCACGAATTGCATGAATTTGAATAGCCAGCGCCTGCTGAATCCCTGAGCATGTATGGAGGGCTACGTCCTCATCGGTACCCGCTCGAAAGTCAGACTGGCCACCGCGAACTGAGCCGGGGCCATCGATGCTCCTCTTTGCCCGGTTGTAACAATCACCCGAGCATGACGAGCCAAGCGGACCGACAGAGGGAGTGGACGTGTGACGGGCACCACGGACACGCCTGCCCGCGGCGGGCGCTAGTCGACGTTAGCGTGGAACAACCCCTTCTAACAATTAGGACCATGAAGACCCCCTGTTCTCCCGCCAAAATCCTGACCGCCGTGACCGCCTTGATGATGGCTGGGTCACTGGTAGGTTGTGATGCTGCAGCCAACGCCCTTGAGGTCATTGAGCGTCCAACAAGCATCGCTGCCGGTGCTAGCAGTGGCGCCGCCAACGCCCTCGTCCAATTGGAGAGCATCCCGGTGAAGGGACGCGCGCCTAAGACTGGCTACACCCGGGACGAGTTTGGACCGGCGTGGTCGGACACGGACCATAACGGGTGCGACACCCGAAATGACATCCTCGCCAGGGATCTGACCAACGAAACGTTCAAGCCGGGTACCAACGGCTGTGTGGTCACCACTGGAACCCTGGCCGACAAGTACACCGGCACGACCATTAACTTCGTACGCGGCCAAAATACGAGTTCGGAAGTCCAGATAGACCACATCGTTCCACTCAGCGACGCATGGCAGAAAGGCGCACAGCAGCTCAGCGCCGACCAGCGCAAGCAACTCGCCAATGACGCCCTGAACCTTATGGCAGCTGATGGCCCGACTAACAGTGCCAAAGGTGACAAGGACGCGGCCACTTGGCTGCCGCCGAACAGGGCCTTTCGATGTGAGTACGTAGCACGCCAAACTGCCGTCAAGGCCAAGTACGACCTCTGGGTTACCCCGGCGGAGCACGACACCATAAACGGGATTCTCGAACGCTGCAGGTAGACCTAAGGAGCCGCCGGAGCCTTCCTGCCGGTCATATCGACCGAAAACGATTTTCCGATGCAGATGCGCTGGCCCGGTAGGGAATTCTTTATCAAGACGGGTGCGCAACTCGTCGATTTCGAAGCCTCCGAATCGATAGCATCAGCTCTGCGTCACCAATTGAAGGAAGAATAGTCATCATGCTCCATTCCCGAAAGAGTTCCGCAGTTTAAGCGCATTTTTGAAGAATAGGGCCGTGCCCCCTGCAAAACTCGGTTCAGCGCTCACGGAGGGCGCTCCAGCATTCCATGGGGGACACATTGAAAATCAGATTGGCGCTTGTCACAGCGCTCTCCTTCGGACTGCTCTTCACAGGCATCTCTGCACCAGCGGAGGCCAGCACTCCCACCTACGTGACTAATCTTCGCGCAGCAGTCCGCGCACTGCCCGTAGCGGTAGAGAACAACGCCGGGTATGACCGGAACCGATACTTCGGGCAATGGAATGACCAGAACAGGGACTGCCAGAACACTCGCGCAGAAGTTCTCATTTCCGAGAGCAAAGTCGCCCCTAGGTACACCACTTCTCGTCGTTGCACCGTGGCAAACGGTAAATGGGTGACAACGTTCGATAATCGCACGCACACCTCAGCAAGTACCGTGCAGATCGACCACATGGTGCCCGTGCACGAGGCATGGGGTTCGGGCGCCAGGGCGTGGACGCAAGCGCGCCGGGTCGCGTTCTATAACGACCTTGGGTACGCGGGCTCGTTGAGCGCCCAGACCAGCAGGCTGAACTCCTCCAAGCAGGCTTCCGGGCCTGAGCAGTGGCTGCCGCCGGCTAACGTGTGCCTCTACATCGCACAGTGGACCACCGTGAAGGCCCGTTGGAGGCTGACCGTGGATAAAGCGGAAAAGGCCGCGCTGATCAGGCACGCTGATCGGTGCGCGCCCATGCGGCTCTCCATCACGAGGGTATAGGGAGGCCTCAACAGGCACTCGGACACCCAATACACCCCGCCCGAATAGAGGACCACGGAAGAGCAGGGCCCATCCCTGCCGTGGTTGTGGATCCTTTCGCGCTATCGTTTCCCGTGATGCCTGCGGACCTGGGCGCGGCCGCCGCGGGCGTTTCGTGATCAGCGGCAGGGACAACAGAAGGGGTTCCAATGGGTGTTGAACTGACCACTGGCCGGTTGGAGCGTCTGTTTACGGGGTCGATATGGGCTGAGGGCCCCGTGTGGGTCCCGTCGTCGCAGACTGTGCGCTGGAGCGATATCCCAAATGACCGTATTCTCGAGTTCGACCCGGCCACGGGGAAAACCGGGGAATACGCAGTCGGGGTTCAATTTACCAACGGCCGGACCCTCGACGGCGATGGCAGTGTTGTGCAGTGCAGCCACGGACGCCGCCGGGTTGAACGCGACCGCCAGGGAACAGTGACAGGACTGGTTGATTCCTTCCAGGGCCGCCGGCTGAACTCACCTAACGACGTCGTGATTGCCCGGGACTCGAGCATCTGGTTCACCGACCCGCCGTACGGGATCCTTCCCGGCACGAAGGAAGGGAACGAGGGAGAGCAGGAGTACGGCGGCTGTTACGTTTTCCGGTTCGAGCCTGCATCGGGAACCCTCACTCCGGTGATCACCGACCTCGTCTACCCGAACGGCCTCGCTTTCGCACCGGATGAGTCGGTCCTTTACGTCGCTGACACGGCCGGTCCCGGTCGCGGTGTGCCGTTGAGGATTGCCGCCTACGATGTGCGCGACGGCGCGTGCGACTCCCGCGGAACAGTTCTTAAGCTTGAAGAAGGCTGTGCTGCTGACGGCTTGAGGGTAGACGTCCAAGGCAGGATCTGGACCTCTGCCGGCCCCGCCGTCCGGGTCTATTCACCGTCCTTCGAACTCCTGGGCATCGTGGCCGTGCCCGAGAGGGTCTCAAACTTGTGTTTCGGCGGCCCGGATGGCCAGGAACTTTACATCACCGCTACCACCAGCCTGTACCGGATCCGCACCACCACACGCGATGCGGCCGCCTTGAATTATCAGGCCACCGACAACTGATCACGAGGACAAGCACGCAATACCGAACCCTGGGCCGAACCGGCGCCGTCGTTTCTACCTACTTGCTGGGAACCATGCCCGGGACCCCATCAGCCCGTTGGAGGATACCCTGCGCTTCCTCGACGACGCAGTCAGCCGGGGCAAGATCGCGTATTACGGCTTCTCCAACTTTCTGGCGTGCCAGCTGACCAAGGCCGTACATGTCGCCCGCGCCCGGGGCTGGCACCCGCCGGTTAGCCTGCAACCCCAGTACAGCCTGCTGCTCCGGGAAATCGAATCTGAAATTGTTCCGGGCCGTGGAGGACATCGCCGTGGCGGGGTCTATCCGTACGGGCCCATGGCGCAGGAGCAGCGCAGCCGCAGAATTGAGGGTGGACGGTAGGTATCAGCGGATAACCCGGTAGCGGACGTGCGTTACAAGGCGGGTGCCGCTCACTTTCCGTCGGCTCAAGCTTTAGGTTCCCGACGCCGTCGAGCAGCCGCTCGCCTCCTCCCAGGACGAGCGGCGCGATGTGGAGCCGCAGCTCGTCGATCAGTCCGGCCGAGAGGAATTGGCGGGCAGTCTCGGCGCCTCCAGCTATCGCGACGTCTTTGCCGGCAGCCGCTTCCCGCGCCTGGTTAAGTGCCGACTCTATTCCGTCGTTCACGAAATAGAACGTGGTGCCGCCCTCCATCTCCACGGGCGGGCGTTGATGATGCGTGAGGACAAAGACTGGGGCGTGGTACGGAGGTTCTTCGCCCCACCAGCCGCGCCAGTCCTCATCCCAGGGCCCTGCCCCCGGGCCGGCGAACATGTTGCGGCCCATGACGTACGCACCTGCGGAGAGAATCCCCTCCAGTGCCGCGGCGTTGTCCTCGGGTTCCTCGAACTGCCACCGGTGCAAGTCCTCCCCGCCTTCGCCCAAGGGGTTGGAATGGCTCTGGTTCGGGCCGGCAAGGAATCCGTCGAGGGATACGGTGAGATCGCAGGTGACTCTGTTCATGGCTTCCTTCAGCGGTGGCCGTTTGTTGAGGGCGTAAATCGATACGGGCCATGCTATTGGCGTTCGACGGCGGCCGGAAGGGGCGCGATGATCGGGTGGGATGCAGTGCGCTTTGACCAGGCGGATTCAGGTCCTTGCATATTGGAACACGGCGGCACCAGCGCTGATCTCGACCAGAGCGCCGGGAGCGCCGAGCGCTGCAACCGCCCTCCGGTCCCTTGTAGGTCATATCCCCGCGGGGATAGCATTGCCGGCACCTGCCATCAAAGGAGACGGTCATGGGCGCAAACTCTTCAGAGGCGTCATCGGCTGAACTTATGGTTGACCTCATTATTTCCCTTGACGGGTACGCCTCGGCCGAGGGATGGCCTGGCTGGTGGGGCCTGGAGGGGCCCGAATACCTGGCCTGGCTCGAGGGGGAAGGGAAGAAGGAGTACACCTTCCTGATGGGCGCGAACACGTACCGGCTAATGTCCAGCATGTCCGGTGAGGCCGCGGCGGAAGGCTCTGGATTTTCGAAGGAGGAGGGTGCCAGCCTCACTGGCCTGGCCGCCGTGCCCAAGGTCGTCTTCTCCTCCAGCCTGCAGGCGCCCCTAGCTTGGGCGAACTCGGAGTTGGTGGCGGGTGACGCGGTGGAGGCCGTGCGGGAGATGAAACGGACCGGCACCAGGCCCTTGAGCACCCTCGGCAGCCTCAGCCTCAGCCGTTCGCTGCTGGCGGCCGGCCTCGTGGACAGGTTCCGGCTGGTCGTGTTCCCGGTGATTACAGGCAGGACGGGGCGGGAGCGCATCTACGACGGTTATCCGGACGTCTCGCTGGAGATGGTGGACAGCAGGACTTTTGACGGTCGCCTCCAGCTGCTTGAATACGTCCCGACTATCCTCAACGGCCCGCCATCTGACCGCTGACGCTGTTGCAGGAGGCCTGCGGCCACAAGTATTCGGGGATCCGGTCGGAGTGGCGCGCATGACAGCTTCATCCGGACCGCCCCCGAAGCTGAAAGAATCCACACATGCGCTTTGATGACAACACCCTCAAGCAACAGGGCCCCCTCGAAATGGCCGGCAGCGTTGAACTCCTGAAAGCCACCCACCGGCCCCACGATCGGGGCCTGCAGCTCCCGCCCATGAGCAACATCGAGGATCCCCACAGCAGGTGGCGGCTTACCACCCACTACATCGAATGCGCGGGCCGTCCCGCGGTGCCGGTGTCAGGCGAGATCCACTTCAGCAGGCTGCCCCGCAGCCGTTGGGAAGATCGCCTGCGGCTGATGAAGGCCGGCGGCGTCACGGTAGCAGCCTGCTATGTCTTCTGGATCCACCACGAACGATCCGAGGGTGAGGCGCGCTTTGACGGCAACCTCGACGTTGCCGGCTTCGTTCGTCTGTGCGACTCTCTTGGCCTTGACGTAGTCCTGCGTATCGGGCCCTGGGCCCACGGCGAGGTCCGCAACGGCGGTTTCCCGGACTGGGTGCAGGCGGCCGCCGTCGAACACCGCACCAACGACCCTGCCTACCTCGCCCTGGTGGAACGCTGGTTCATCCGCCTCGGCGGGGAACTGCGGGGGCTGACCGGGCCGGGCAGCAACATCGTCGGCATCCAGCTGGAAAACGAACTCTACGACCAGCCCGGACACATCAGCGAGCTCAAGAAACTGGCCCGCGCGGCCGGACTCAGCGCCCCGATCTGGACGGCGACTGCCTGGGGCGGGGCTGATATCCCGGAGGAGGCGGTCCTGCCGGTCTTCGGAGGGTACGGTGACGGATTCTGGGTGGACGCCGATGCCCCCTGGGACCCCACGTTCCGGCAGCACTACTTCTTCAGCCACCAGTGGGACGATCCCGGCATCGGCGCCGACCTTCGCGAGCACTTCTCCGGCAGTGATGCAGCACCGCCGCGCTCGCCGTCCGCCCTCTACCCGGCAGCCACCTGCGAGCTGACCGGCGGCATGGCGACTGCTTATCAGCGCAGGCCGTGGCCCCGGGGCAAGGATGTGGCTGCCGTGGCCAACAACAAGATCGGCAGCGGCTCCGGCTGGCAGGGCTATTAAATGTTCGCCGGCGGCACGAATCCTCCCGGCGGCTTCCAGGAATCCCAGGCCACGGGCTACCCGAACGATCTTCCGGTGATCGACTATGACTTCCACGCCCCCATCGGCGCCACCGGCAGGCTGGCTCCCAGCTTCGGCCTGCTGCGCAGGCAGCACGCGTTCCTTGCCGCCTTCGGCGACCGTCTGGCACCGATGCCGTCTACGCTCCCGGACGACGTGCCGGCTGGTATCGAAGACTCGGAGACGCTCCGGTGGGCGATGCGCTCGGACGGGCATTCGGGCTTTGTGTTCATCACCTGGCACCAGCCCCACCTCCCGCTGCCGGACTACGCGGCAGCCCAGTTCAGCCTGTCACTCAACGAGGACACGGTAACCTTCCCAGCCAACCCCGTCTCCATCCCCTCCGGAACAATTGCCACTTGGCCTGTGAACCTCGAGATAGCGGGAGTGCGCCTTACCTGGGCCACGGCGTCACCGCTGACCCTTTTGGGCCCGGCCTCCTCACCAACCCTGGTTCTCGCCGCCGACGCCGGAATAATGCCGCAGTTGTGCCTGCCCGAGGGAACATCGGTTAAAGGGCCTGCTTTTGCCCTGGGTGACAACGTCTACGGCGTCGATGCCGCAGAACCAGCCACCCTGACTGTGAAGTCCACGGAAGGGTCCATGAATATTCTCGTTTTACCCTCTGAGCTGGCTGACCAGGCGTGGGTTCTTGAGACACCACGCGGACGAGACCTGGTCCTGTCAGGTGACCCGCTCTGGGCCGGTGAGGATGGGCTCCTGGCCGGGAGGTCGCTCGGGGCTGCTTCCGTCCGGCGGTACGCGGGCGGGACCGGCCAGTTCGAGGACGTCGACATCCCGGCGCCGGAAACTGCACGCGTGCGGGTGGCACTCGGTGCAGAACGGATCCGCAATGCAAAGCCGGTCCCTGCTTCGTTCGGTTCCCTGGCCGGCCGGGCGGCGGCCCCCGGTGATGCCGCCATCGCGGAACTGGCGGAGGTTTACAGGATTGACGTTGCGACGGCGGGCTTCCTTGGCGCAGAGGGGCATAGCGAACTGGAGATCGGGTGGGCCGGCGACGTTGCCCGGCTGCTCATTGATGGCTCATTGGTTGCCGACCGCTTCTGGGACGGTTCCCCCTGGGTCATTGACACGCACGACGCCGGCATCGGCCCCGACTCGGAGCTCCAGCTCCAGATCCTTCCGCTCCCGAAGGACGCGAAGGTTGGGCTGCCGCTGGAAGCCCAGCAGCGGCGTGACGCCCTGGACGGCGACCTGGCCGCCCTGGACAAAGCGGAGCTGCTCCACTGGACGACGTGGCAGGAGAATCCCGCAATTCGGCGCCGTGCAGCGGACTGTGCCCTGAAAGCCGGCCAAACGGAAAGTCCTTAAGCTTCCCGCGGGGCCTCGGACTGGGGACGAAGCCATTGGCGGACCGCCGTGAGGACTTCCTCCGGGTCCACCGTGTATACGATTCTCGGCTCCGAGGTGGGGGACTGGCTGTACGTCACGCGTGCGCGAAACCGCTGCGACTGGTCCGGTTCGCTCCAGGTGCGGATAACCAGGGTGCCCATCGATGGCATTGCCCGGCCCAGCTCGTCTCCGTCAGGAAATTCTGACGGCGGACCATCCTGTGTCATGGCATGTCACCTTACTCTTAGTCTCCGCACACCCCGTTACCTTGATCCTGCTAAACGACTATCAGGAAACGGCCTGGGTACGCCCAAAATTAGCTCAAGATCGCCCGAGGAATCAGCGAGGCGCGGCCAATCCGACGTTCGGGCGCCGCCTGGCGCCTTCCCGTGGCGCCGCGAGCGAACGACTGATGAGGGGGCACAATAGGAGCCATGGCTGAATCTGAAGCGGTGACAACCCAAAGCTCAACGGTAGAGGAATGGACGCAAGCGCTGGCAGAGTCCAAGGGGTCGCCGGGCGGAGGGGCAGGAACGGGGGTTATGCTCGCCATTGCCGCGTCGCTGGCGTCCATGGTGGCCGGCTACACAGAACCAAGCCAGGACCAGGGCGGGGAGCTGACGGACATCCATGCGCGTGCACGTGCACTCCGCGAGGCTGCCCTTCAACTGGCCGACGACGATGCTGCCGCCTCCGAGGCGTTCGGCGCGGCTTTCCGCCTGGAACCAGGGCAGGAGCGCGATGACGCGATCCACCACGCGTCCGTGAACGCCGCGAAGGCGTCGGCCGTGCTGGGCGAACGGGCCATGGCAGCCATTGAAGACCTTGGCTGGCTCGCTTCCCACGGGAACCCGGCGCTGATCGCCGACGTCACCGTCGCATTCGGCGCCCTCCGGGCGGCAGTGACTGGTGCGCGCACGAACGTCAGTTTCGATCTCGCAACGCTTCGATCCGCCGGTGCCACGCTCGAAGGGATCCGCGAAGAGCATCCAGTTCTGTGGACAACTGTCCAGCAGCTTAATTCGGCCCTTGACCGGATAGACCAGCTGACGGCCGGGGTGGATCACCGCGCCGCCCCCACCGACACCGGCGCCCTGGACTAGAAGGGTGCGGGCCGGGAGACCTTGGAATGCGCCGGCTTAGCCCAGCTGCAGGTCCCGCGCCTGCACCTGAGGATCCTTTTCATCCCCAGTGCCCATCCAGCCCGCGGGATGTCACGGCGTCCTCAGCCCGCTCAGCGGATTCGACGTCGAATTCACCATCAGTACAGCAGGCGGCTGCCCGTTGGTATAGGAGATGGCCGACACCGAGGCCGACTGGTCACGGTCCGCTGGAACAGGGTGGCCTTCGGCTCCGGCATTGCCGCAAACATCTGCCTAAGCGTAGGGCAATTGATGACCCTGTGGGCAGCGACCTGAAATTATCCTCGATTCACGGCACACGTCGGTCTACCGTGGAGGGGTGAGTGATCGACCCGATATTTTCACCGTTGGTGAACTGCGTGCCGCCGGCCATATCCAGAAGGACCTGCGCCACGAAATCCGCGACAACCTGCTCACCGCGCTCGCCGCCGGCCGGGATCCGTGGCCGGGGCTGTACGGTTTCAGCCGCACCGTCCTTCCCCAGCTCGAGCGTGCCCTAATCGCAGGGCACGACGTGGTCCTGCTGGGCGAACGGGGGCAGGGCAAAACACGGCTCCTGCGCACGCTGGCCGGGCTCCTGGACGAATGGTCCCCGGTGATTGAGGACTCGGAACTCAACGAGCACCCGTACGAGCCGATCACCGAGCAGTCCCGCGCCCGCGCCCTCACGGAAGGAGACCGGCTGCGGGTGGCGTGGCGCCACCGCTCCGAGCGGTACGTGGAGAAGCTTGCGACCCCGGATACGTCCGTTGCCGACCTCGTCGGTGACGTGGACCCGATGCGGGTGGCCGAGGGCCGCCGCCTGGGCGACCCGGAGACCATCCACTACGGCCTAATCCCGCGCTCCAACCGCGGGATCATTGCCATCAACGAGCTGCCCGACCTCGCCGAGCGGATCCAGGTGGCGATGCTCAACGTCATGGAGGAACGCGATATCCAGATCCGCGGCTACGTTCTGCGGCTGCCGCTGGACGTGCTCGTCGTCGCTTCCGCCAACCCGGAGGACTACACCAACCGCGGCCGGATCATCACGCCCCTGAAGGACCGGTTCGGCGCCGAAATCCGCACCCACTACCCGATAGAGCTGGACGACGAAGTGGCGGTGATCCGGCAGGAGGGGCAGCTCGTGGCCGACGTCCCGTCCGTCATCCTCGAGATCCTCGCCCGCTACACCCGCGCGCTCCGGCAATCCCCGGCAATCAACCAGACCTCGGGAGTATCGGCGCGGTTCGGCATCGCAGGAGCTGAAACGGTCGCCGCAGCAGCGCTCCGTCGTGCCAGCGTACGCGGGGAGGGCGAGGCCGTTGCGAGGATCGTTGACCTCGGCACCGCGGTGGACGTCCTCACGGGCAAGATCGAGTTCGAGTCGGGCGAGGAGGGCCGGGAACAGGCCGTGCTGGACCACCTCCTGCGCACCGCCACCGCCGAAGCCGTGCGGGCGCACTATCAAGGCATTGATCTTGGTCCGCTGGTCGCCGCGCTGGACGGCCACACCACCGTCACCACGGGCGAGCACGTCACGGCGCAGGAGTTCCTCGACAACCTGCCGTCCCTCAACGGATCGGGACTTTATGACGAGATCAGCGGCCGCCTCGGGGCGACTAACGCCGGGCAGCGCGCCGCCGCCATCGAACTCGCGCTGGAGGGCCTCTACCTTGGCCGCCGGATCTCCAAGGAATCCGACGACGAGGAAACCATCTACGGGTAGCAGCAGGGCGGCCGGGAACTGGTCAGCCAGCAGCAGCACGGCCGGAGGAATAACCAGGAGGCGTCATGGGCATCCACAACCACTCCGCCAGGTACGGCAGGTACACGGGCGGGCCGGACCCTCTCGCGCCGCCGGTTGACCTCGCAGAGGCGCTCGACGCCGTCGCCGAGGACGTGATGGCCGGCTACTCGCCCCGCCATGCGCTGCAGGAGTTCCTGCGGCGCGGCGGCCGGAACCGGGAAGGCCTGGACGACCTCGCCCGGCGCGTCCAGCAGCGCCGCAGTGGGCTCCTGGGCCGGCACCGGCTGGACGGCACCCTCAACGAGGTCCAGAAGCTGCTCGAGACGGCAGTGCTGGAGGAACGCAAGCAGCTCGCCCGCGACGCGATGATGGACAACACAGACCGGGCCTTCCGGGACATGCAGCTGCAGAACCTGCCGCCGTCCACGGCGGCCGCCGTGAACGAGCTCGCCTCCTACGACTGGCAGTCCAGCACCGCGCGGGAGGCCTACGAGCGGATCAAGGACCTGCTGGGCCGGGAAGTCCTGGACCAGCGGTTCGCCGGGATGAAGCAGGCGCTTCAGAACGCAACGGATGAGGACCGGGCGGGCGTGGCAGAAATGCTGCGGGACCTGAACGGGCTGTTGGACAAACACCGGCGCGGCGAGGACACCGACGCGGACTTCCAGCAGTTCATGGCACGGCACGGCAGCTTCTTCCCGGAAAACCCGGAGTCCGTCGAGGAGCTGATTGACGCCCTCGCCAAGCGCGCGGCGGCGGCCCACCGGCTGCTGCAATCCATGTCCCCTGAACAGCGCTATGAGCTGATGCGGCTGTCCGCCCAGGCCTTCGGCTCGCCCGAACTGATGGCCCAGCTTGATCAGCTCGATTCGAGCCTGCGGGCCCTGCGCCCCGGCGAGGACTGGACCGGCTCCGAACGCTTCGAGGGCCAGGAAGGCCTGGGCCTGGGCGACGGCACCGGCGTGCTCCAGGACATCGCCGAACTGGACGGGCTGGCCGAACAGCTGTCCCAGTCCTACAACGGATCAAACCTCGGCGATCTGGACCTGGACGCCCTCGCCCGGCAGCTTGGACAGAACGCCGCCGTGGCCGCCCGCACGCTCGGGGAGATAGAGCGGGCCATGCAGGACGGCGGCTACCTCCGCCGGGGAGCTGACGGCGACCTCCGCTTGTCTCCTCAGGCGATGCGGCGGCTGGGCAAGTCCCTGTTGCGGGACACCGCGAAGCAGTTGTCCGGCCGGCAGGGGCGGCGGGACACGCGGGTGGCCGGGGCCGCCGGGGAGCAGACGGGTTCCAGCCGCCAGTGGGAGTTCGGCGATGCCGAGCCGTGGGACGTCACGCGGACCCTGACCAACGCGATTCGACGCACCGCGGCGGACGGCGGCAACACTGTTACAGGAGTGAACCTCACGGCGGCCGACATCGAGGTCAGCGAAACAGAGGCCCGCACCCAGGCCGCCGTCGTCCTGCTCGTTGATGTGTCGTTCTCGATGGCGGCCGAGGGCCGGTGGGTGCCGATGAAGCGCACTGCCCTGGCCCTGCATCATCTCGTCTCCACGCGCTTCCGGGGAGACCGCCTGGAGCTGATCACGTTCGGTCTTTACGCGCAGTCCATGGATATCGGCGGGCTGACGGCCCTGCCGGTGGGGCGGGAGCAGGGAACGAACCTGCATCACGGACTGCTGCTCGCCGGCCGTTTCTTCCGCCGGCACCCGTCCATGCAGCCCGTCCTCCTGGTGGTGACCGACGGCGAACCGACCGCGCATCTGCTGCCGGAGGGCGAACCGTGGTTCTGCTGGCCTTCGGACCCGGAAACCATCCGCGTCACCGTCGCTGAGCTGGACCGGCTCGGGCGGGCAGGAACGCAGGTCACGTTCTTCCGGCTCGGCGACGACCCGAGCCTTGAACGGTTCATCCAGCGCATGGCGCGGAGGGTCGGGGGCAGGGTGGCCGCGCCCGACGTCGGGGGGCTCGGGGCCGCGGTGGTGGGGGAGTACCTGCGGGCGCACTTCCGCGGGCGGGTTTTCGGCGACACCGACTGGGTTACCTGAATGCCCTGCCCGGGGGCGTTGATTCAGTAGCGTGGCCTCACGCGTGCGCCCGCGTCGGCAGGGTAAGGATTTCAGCTCCGTCGTTGGTGATCGCGATCGTGTGTTCGCTGTGCGCTGTCCGGCAGCCTGTCGCGCTCCGGAGCGTCCACCCGTCGGGGTCAGTGATGAGTTCAGCGGTGTCTGCCATGACCCAGGGCTCCAGTGCCAGCAACAGCCCGGGGCGGAGGGTGTATCCACGGCCGGGCCGTCCCGTGTTGGGGACGTGCGGGTCCTGGTGCATCGTTGATCCGATGCCATGGCCTCCGAACTGGGTGTTGACCGGGTAGCCTGCCTCGCTGAGCACCGTGCCGATGGCGTGGGAAATGTCACCGATACGGGCACCGGGGCCGGCGGCGGCTATCCCTGCGTACAGTGCGCGTTCGGTCGCGTTGATCATGGTGATGCTCTCCAGCGGCTTTGACCCGCCCACGATGAAGCTGATGGCAGAGTCTGCAGCCACCCCGTCTTTGGAGACGGCGAGGTCGAGCGTCAGCAGGTCGCCGTCGGCAAGCGTGTAATCGTGCGGCAGTCCGTGCAGCACGGCGTCGTTGACGCCAGTGCAGATGTAGTGACCGAACGGCCCGCGGCCAAAGGACGGCGCGTAATCGACGTAACAGGACACTGCTCCGGCCTCGACGATCATGGCCTTGGTCCACTGATTGATGTCCAGGAGGTTGGTGCCCACCGTGCTCCGGCTTTTGAGTGTCTGCAAAATGTCAGCAATCAGGGCGCCTGCTTCCTTTGCCCGGTCCAGTTCGGCGGAGTTCAGGATCTCGATCATGCGGCGCCTTTCCCACGCACTGATTACTGTCCCGGCCATTATCCTCAATCCGGCAGTAGCCCGTGGTCTGTCAGGGGAGGGTTTCCTCGGCCGGTCCCTTGTCCGGGTGTTCCGTTGACGAGCTGGCCCGGTCCGCCGGGGAGCCTTGCCGCCGGCTGGCCACCAGGAACGGAACCGCAAGGGTCTGGAAGATTCCCGCCAGGGCCAGCGACATCGGATAGCCGTACAGGTCAGCGCTCCTGCCGAGCACCGGCTGCACCACCACGCCCCCACTCGATCCCATCAGCGAGTCAAAGCTGAGCACGGTGGCGCGCTGCTTCGACGGGATCATGTCGTTTATATACGCCTGCCGCACGGGCATTGACGCGGAATCGATGACTGCCCACAACGTCAACAGGACCAAAGCCAGCCAGAACACCCGGGTAAAGCCGAGCACCACCAAAAGCACCGCACTGATACTCCCGCTGAGGATCAACACCGAAGTGCGCTTGCGGAACAGTCCTCGGACGTAGGGCGCGAGCCAGCCACCCACCACCTCCGCCCCGGCCACGATGGCGGCCGCCAGCCCGGCGATGGAATACGCGCGGGGATCGCCAAAGAGCTCCAGCAGGTATGGCTGCAGTGCATAGAAAACATAAATCCCGACGCCGGCGCTGAAGGGCGCGGCCAGCATCACGTAGCGGACGGGGCGCACCTTGAAACCATGCTCGATCGAGGCGGACAGCACCGCCCGTGTTGCGCGCAACGGGTGCGTTGAGCGCTCGGGGGTGAATCCGACGTCGTGCATCAAGCCAAAGGCGACCGCAAACATGGCCAGCAGCACGCCCACCCGCACCAGGAACGGCACACCGAGGTCGGTGGCCTGGGCGATCACGCCACCGGCCACCGAGCCGGCGAGCATCGCGACGCCGGCAACCATCTGCCCCCGCCCGAACACGGCTTCCAGCCCGCCTTCATAGCCCGAGTAGCGCAGCGCATCAACGAGCCAGGCCTCAACCGCACCGGAGAAGAAGGTGAAACCCAGGCCAAGCAAAACCGACACCAGAGCCCACAGCAGGAACGGGGCGGAAAACTGCCACAGCAGGTAGTAGAGGTAGGTGGACCCCGCCAGCGTTACGGTGCCAAGCAGGAACGACACCCGGCGGCCCCAGCCGTCGGCGACGACTCCCGTGGGCACCTCGAAAATCACCATTCCCACGGTAAAGAAGGCGTTGGCAGCGAATGCCTCGAAATTGCTGAGGCCCGCGTCCAGCAGGAACAGCGTGTTGACGCCCCAGATGAACGACGCCGCAAGGGTATTGCCCAGCGTCAGCGTCAGATAGATGCGCTGGATCCTCCGGGCCGCGGCGTTCATCGGTTCGCCGGCCCGGCCCTTCCGTGCAAGGAACACGAGGCCATTCTCGCCCCGTACAGGCTCCTTGTGCCAGAGGCGACGCGCCGCGCCAGCCCCCTGGCAGCCGCATTCCATGTCAGGATCAGGGTATGCCTGACCGCCTGATGCTGCTGGATACCGCCTCCCTGTACTTCCGCGCCTTCTACGGCCTGCCCGATTCCATCCGCCGCGCCGACGGGACGCCCGTCAACGCTGTGCGGGGGCTCCTGGACATGATCGCCCGGCTGACGACGGACTACGGGGCGACGCATCTCATCGCATGCTGGGATGACGACTGGCGGCCGCAGTGGCGGGTAGACCTTGTCCCCACCTATAAGTCCCACCGTGTGGCGGAGGTCAATACGGACGCCCCGGACGTGGAGGTAGTTCCGGATGCCCTCGAGGCGCAGCTTCCCATGATCAGGCGCGTACTCGGCCTGGCCGGGATCGCCATCGTCGGTGCTGCCCACCACGAGGCCGACGACGTTGTGGGCACCTACGCCAGCCACGCCGATCTCCCTGTCGATGTGGTCACCGGGGACCGCGACCTCTTCCAGGTCTGCGACGACGCCCGCCAGGTGCGGGTGGTTTACACCGCGCGAGGCATGAAGAACCTTGAGATCATGACCGAATCCGTGGTGGTGGGGAAGTACCGCGTGCTGCCTCAGCAGTACGCCGATTACGCCACCCTGCGTGGCGACGCCTCCGATGGCCTGCCGGGTGTGGCCGGGATCGGGGAAAAGACAGCAGCGTCATTGCTCCTGAAGTACGGCACCCTCGAAAACCTGCTGGAAGCAGCAGCTGACCCGCGCGGGGGCCTGTCGTCACCTGTCCGGGCCAAGCTCGATGCCGCCGCCGATTACCTTGTGGCCGCGCCCGCCGTCGTACGCCTGGTGCGGAACCTTGACCTGCCTTCACTGGAGGAAGCCGGCGCCCAGCTGCACCCCGTCACCGGGGAGGCGCGGGCAGAACTGGAACGCCTCGCCACTGAATGGAATCTCGGCGGATCGGTCATGCGGCTGCTCGACGCGCTGGACCGCACCAGGCCAAGCTGAAGCTTCAGCGCGCGTGCGGTGGACGCTGACCGTGGGCGCACCGGAGAAACTGTCCATTTTTTGAGCAAAAGTGACATGTTGGGCCGGCATTCCGCCCGTTAGGGTGGGCTTCAGTGGTTCAAGCAGCCGGGCCGCTCCATTGGGGGATTGGAATGCTCATGGCTGACAGCCCGGACAGGCGCGGCAATGCCAACGGAGACGCAATGAAAAGCGGTAGCGGCGACGCAGCCGATGCGGACGATGCGGAACTGCAGGCGGATGCCCCTGCTGCCGCCTCGAAGGAAGAGTTCCGCCGTCCGCGCCTTTACGGCTACGACCCCGACCAATGGCCGGAGATCAGCTGATGCCGCCTTCTGGACGGGGATGTCCGGCCCGCGCCACCAGCAGACAAGCCAACCGGGGCGTGGCTAAGCTTGGTGTGTCCGGACCACCAGCCTGCTGACGAAAGCGCGGTGAGTGCAATGCCGAAGACGGGAAAGAACGACCACGCCCGCAAGGACGAGCTTCCCTCAACCCTGCAGCGCTCGGACCGGAAGGCGCAGGATACGTTCGTGAAAACCTACGATTCGGCCATGGAGTCCTACGACCATGACGAAAGCCGGGCCGCCCGCGCCGCCTACGCTTCCCTGAAGCACAGCTACGAAAAGGTGGGGGACCACTGGGAGCCCAAGGAGAAACGCGGCCCCTCGGATGAACGGGCGGAAAAAGGACCCGACGCAGCCGCGCCCACCGCCGGCGGTGTGGACGCCAACGCCTCCAAAAAACATTTGCTGGAGCGAGCGCGTGAATTGGACATTGGCGGCCGCTCAAAGATGGACAAGGACGAACTCGTCAAAGCGCTGCATAAGGCAAATGAGGCCGCAACACGCAAGGCACGCGAAAAATAGACAACAACCAGGCAAAGACGCCAGGAGGTTCCGATGTCGGTCAAAGGCACCAAGGACGCAGCAGGCACCGCAGGACGGGGCGGGCCGGAAGGGCGCCCGGGCAACGGCTCTGCCGGCATCTCGCCGCGGGACCCGGCCACGGTCAGGAATGTGGCACTTGTCGGCCGCTCCGGTGCCGGCAAAACCACCCTTGTCGAGGCACTGCTTGAGGCCAACGGGATGATCACCCGGAAGGGCTCGGTGGTTGAAGGCACCACCGTGAGCGATTCCGATCCCGCCGCCATCCACCAGCAGCGCTCCGTGGCGCTGTCAGTGGTCCCGCTGCCCGTGGCCGGGATGAAGATCAACCTCCTTGATACCCCCGGCTATCCCGACTTCATCGGCGAGCTCCGTGCAGGCCTTCGCGCCGCCGATGCCGTCCTTTTTGCCGTGTCAGCCGTTGACGGCGTGGATGCGGGCACCACTGCGATCTGGCAGGAGTGCCAGTACCTGGGGATGCCCCGCGCTGTGGTCATCACCCGGCTGGACCATCCCCGGGCTGATTACGACGGCGTCCTGGCCGCCTGCCGGGCGGCGTTCGGCGACACGGTGCTTCCGTTGTACGTCCCCGTCAGTTCCGATGGGGACGTCAGCGGTCTCCTCGGCCTGCTGTCCGGGACGGTCTACGAGTATTCGCCGGGCACCGCGGGTGCCACGGCACGCACCGGGGAGCCGCAGGAGATCGCGGCGGCCGATGCTGCACGGGCCGAGCTTATTGAGGGAATCATTGCCGAAAGCGAAGATGAGACGCTGATGGAGCGTTACCTTGGGGGCGAGGACATCGATGCCGGCGTCCTCATCGCGGACCTGGAAACCGCCGTCGCCCGCGGCTCCTTCTTCCCCGCGGTGCCCGCCTCGGCGCTCACCGGGCTGGGTACAGCGGAACTGCTGGAGCTGCTCACCAAGGCGTTTCCCTCGCCGCCGGAACGCAGCCTGCCGCGGGCAACTGACCTGGCAGGAGCGCCCGTCCGCGCCCTTTCCTGCGACCCTGAGGGGCCGCTGGCGGGCGAGGTGGTCCGCACCACCGTGGACGCCTTCCTTGGCCGCGTCTGTTTGGTCCGGGTGTTTTCCGGCACGCTGCGCGGGGACACCCCCGTGCACGTGAGCGGACACGGGCTGGCGGACCGCGGACACCAGGACCACGACACGGACGAGCGCCTCACCCACCTCTACTCCCCGCTCGGAGCCACCCTTCGGCCCGTGCCCTTTTGTATTGCCGGCGACATCGCCGCCGTAGCCAAACTGGGCAGCGCCGAGACCGGGGACACCATTTCGGCCAAGGACCAGCCACTGCTGCTGGCCACGTGGGAGATGCCCGAGCCGCTGATGCCGGTTGCCATTGAAGCCGATTCCCATGGCGACGAGGATGCCCTTGCCCGCAGCCTGGGGAAGGTAGCTGCCGGCGACCCTACCCTCCGGGTGGAACGGAACTCCGAAACGCACCAACTGATCCTCTGGTGCATGGGGGAGGCCCACGCCGAAGTGGTGCTGGACAGGCTGCGCGACCAGGGCGTGAAGCTGCACGCCGTGGACGTCGTAACGCCGCTGCGGGAAACTTTTTCAGCCCGCGCCGCAGGGCACGGGCGTCACGTCAAACAGTCCGGTGGCCACGGCCAGTATGCCGTCTGTGATATTGAGGTTGAGCCGCTGGCCAGGGGCACGGGTTTCGAATTCATCGATAAGACAGTGGGCGGCGTGATCCCCGGAGCGTATATCTCTTCCGTTGAGAAGGGCGTGCGTGCGCAAATGCAGAAGGGTGTTGCTTCCGGCTTCCCGGTGGTGGATGTGCGCGTGACCGTGGTGGGCGGCAAGGCACACAGCGTTGACTCCTCGGACGCGGCCTTCCAGGCAGCCGGAGCCCTAGCTTTACGGGAAGCTGCTGCCGCGGGCAAAATCCAGCTGCTGGAACCTGTCTCGTCCGTGGCGATCAGCGTCCCGGACGAGCATGTGGGGACGGTGATGAGCGACCTTTCGGGGCGCCGCGGCCGGTTGACGGGCACCACCTCCTCCGGCGGGGACCGGACCGAGATCACGGCGGAAGTGCCGGACCAGGAACTGCTGAAATACGCGGTGGAACTGCGTGCCCTGACGGCAGGCACCGGCACCTTCAGCCGCCAGTACATCCGGCATGATCCCGTCCCCGGCAATATGGCCGCTGCCGGGGCCGGCAGGTGATTTTCGGGCGTCAGCGGGGTTGGGGCGCCTGTAGGGTCACGGCACCTGCGGGGCATGCTGCTCCACGGTGCTGGGAGTGATGTTCCTGGGAGTGATGGTGAGGGACGCGACGCGCTCCAGCCGCGGATGGAGCTGGTCGCCGCCCTCCACCACGCCTTTCTGCCACCACAACTTAACTCCTTCGGGGACGACCTCGAGGCATGCCAGGTTGTTGTCGAACCAGGGGCCCTTGATGCCAGTCCACCGGAAGGGCGGGTCCGGTACCTTTGCGGAGCGCGCCGCCACAGCACCCAGGGATGCCGAGAGCCCGTAGGACAAAAGGCCCGTGACGTATCGCATCAGCCGCGGCAGCGGGTTACGGATAGGAGAGCACACCGCTTGGATGATCCTGCTCCCGGTTGCCCGCTGCACTTCTGAGACGTAGGAGAAATGGACATCCCCGGACAGGAACATCACCGTCTCTGGAGCGCTCCCGCGTTGGCCGTCGGCCACTTCGGCGGCCAGGGCGGCCACGCGCTGAAAGCTCTTCTGGAACGCGGCCCAGTGTTCAAGGTCCATAGCCTGGCGCAATTTCTCTGCTGCCTTGGCGGGGAGCTTTCCCCAGGCGCCCTCGGCAATGGCTTCGTTCCAGGACTCCACATAATGCAATCCCATTGGCAGGAGGAACGGCAGTGACGTGGCTACGAGCAGGTGGCGGAAACCGCCCCGCATGCAGCCATCAAGCCAGGCCATTTCCGAGTCGTCCAGCAGCGCCCGCCGGTCCGGAGAAAGATTACGCGCCGCACGTGAGTCGAGCACAATCAGCCTGGTGTCACCAAAGTCCCGGCAAAGGCTCCACCGGTAGGACTCCGGGTTGGCATCGGCACGTTCCACCAGTTGGTCCAGCTCAGCACTTACGTCCAGCTCGTCGTCGCCTGAATGCCGGACCACCCGCTGCCACAGGGCGTCCTGTGCACGCTCCTGCGGGGAAAGGTTCCCCAGATGCTGGTAGACCCAGTACGAAGCCAGCCCCGAAACTACCCGCTCCTGCCACCACGGGGTTGCCGCCATCTCCTGCTTCCACGTTTGGGAGGAGTTCCAGTCATCCCGGATGTCGTGGTCATCGAAGATCATGGTGCTGGGAAGGGTGGACAACAGCCAACGGTTTGTGGGATCGGACCACGCGAGATTGTAAAGGTGGGCGTACTCTTCGTAATCCTTAAGTTCCTTCCCTGGCGGCTCGTCGATGTCACGTCGGGAGCGGATGAACTCCTGCATCTGTTTGCTGGTTGAGTCGGCGTAGACCTGGTCTCCGAGGAAGGCCACCAAATCGGGCCAGGCCGTGCCGTCGTCGGATGCCATCCGCAGCGCATAGGCGCGCAGGGAGTCCACCCCGTGGCTCCGGTTGCCCGACGCATCGTGCGGAACGCTGGTTCGGCAGGAGCCGAAAGCCAGCCGGAGGGGCTTGCCGGGGGCCAGGGTTGCAATTTTCGACGGCGGCAGGTCGGATTCCGGATCGGGCCACACCGGGGCCCCGTCAATCTCAAGAGTGTAGGGAGTGACAGTTGCCGGCTCCAGTCCCGTCACTTCCACCAGTGCGTAGTGGTGGCCGTGAACAGCAAAGGTGCGCGCCGTCCAGACGTTCGCGCCGCCGCGGACCGTCACCTCCGCGGCATTGAGCGTCTCCACCCAGATGCTCGCCGAAGTTTCATCCACGTACCGCATCATGGGACCGAGCAGCAGGGGCGATGTCATGAATAAGTTGTACCCGCTCCGCAGCGGCGGCGCCATGGGTCAGGAGCTGAGGGTACCCCGGACGATGCTGACACTGGAGTGTGCCGGATTGCCGTCGAGCGGTTCATCGGAGATGTCCACGATGGGGTAGCCCGAGAGATCCAGCCCTGCCGGAACGTCGAAGCGGCCGGACGACGAGTTCATGATCCCCAGGCTCACCAACCGGGAAAGGTCCGGGGCAATGAGCCAGACTTCCTGGTAGCCCCGGGCCTCAGTCTTGTCCAGCTGCACCTCGATGGTCCGGGAACCGTCGCTGGTTTCGGTCACGGTGGCGGATCCCGTGGCGGAGAACCGGTCCAGCGGTTCCAGGCGGGCCGAGGCAAGCGGAACCGGGGCGACGGTCTGGTTGACGGCGACAACAACCCCGGTGGTGATGACGACGGCGGCCGCGGCTGCTGCCAGCCACGTGGCCGGCCGGCGGAGCCAGGCCACATTGTTCCGGGTCTTGACGGGCTCCGGTTCCGTAACGGGCGCTTCTTCGGCGCCGGCGGAGCCAAGCGGATCCGCCGCAACCGACCCGGAGAGTCCCAGGGTCTGGTGGATCCCTTCCCACACGTTCGCGCCCGGTCGCTCCAGAGAGCCGGCATCGGGGGTGGTCCGGACTGCGTTGACGGCCCGGCGGAGTGCGGCGTACTCGGCTGCGCATTCCGGGCAGGAGCGGAGGTGGTCGATGCTGCCGGCGTCAACGGGCTCGTCCAGGGCGAACAGGCTCATGACTTCGGGGTCAAGGTGCTGCATGATCCACCTCCAATCTGTGTCTCAGGTGGGTAAGGCTGCGGCGGATGTGACTCTTGACCGTACCAAGGGGAAGGTTCAGTTGACGTGAAATCTGGTCATGGGTCAGGTCGTCGTAAAACGCCAGGCGCATGATGGAACCCTGGGGTTCGCCGAGCCGGTTAAGCTCCCCGTCCAGCAGCAGCCGGTCGGCCAGGACTTCGGCGGAAGCGGAAGCTGCCGCGTCCTCGGCCCCGGGCTGGAGTTCAGCGGCTGCCAGCACTTTGCGGCTTTCCCGGGCCGACGCGCTCAGGGCATCGGTGACGGCGTTCCGGGTAATGCCGACAATCCATGCGGGCAGTTCCGCCTTGTGGGGGTCGAAAGTGGACCGTGACTTCCAGACGCGGATAAAGACTTCCTGGGTGACGTCGTCGGCTGCGCTCCGGTTCCTCAGCGCCCGGAGCGCCAGTGTGTACACCAGGGGGGAGAACTGGCGGTAGGCCTCGGCGAGCGCGGTTTCGTCGCCGGCGGAGAAGGAGAGGTTAAGCTGCGGGTTCCAGCCGCCGAGGGCGGACGGGCGGGAAGCAGCCCCGCCCCTGCGCTGCTCATCGCCGGAGGGCGCCTGGCCAGAAGGTGCCAAACCGGCCTCCTTCCCCTCCTCGGCGTTGAGTGCCAGGGCTGCGTAGCGGCTCATTCCAGTTCCGCAGTGACAATGACATTGTCACTGTAGTCCTGTTTCCCGTCCAGCCACCGGCCTCCGCAGGTCACGAGCTTGAGCTGGTGCGGCCCGTCGCGGCGGAAGAGCGAACCGCCGTCGAACTTGTCCTTGGCCATCAGCTCAACCGAGCGCACCCGGTAAATCAGTGCCGGTGCGCCGTGGCGTTCGACGGTGACGCGTGTACCCGCCGCCAAGCCCTTCAATTGCGAAAGGGGAGCCACATCCGAAGTGGTGTCCACGTGGCCCGCGACGACCGCTGCCCCGGCGGATGCGCCAGGGGCAGGTCCATGCCGGTACCAGCCGGCCTGGTCGAAGGCTTCGGGAATCTCCATCGCGCCGTCCGGAGAGACGCTGACGTCCACGATGTCCATGCTGATGGTGGTGCCCTCGACCGTCAGGAAGCGCGGTGCGGGGTCCCGGGGAGCGGCCGGGGCAGGCGTGGCCCGGCGCAGTGGAACGTCAGGCAGGGCGGCGGGTGCGGGTGAGGCTGCAGGTGAAGCGGCCGGGGCGGCGGCACCGGAGGTTGCGGCGGGCCGGGCAGCTTCCGGCCCTGGCGTTGCCGGTGCGCCGCAACCGGACAGCAGGGCCACCGCTGCCAGGACGACGGCGGTCCTCGCCCTGCGCGCCGTGGCGGCCACAGGTGTGGCGGCCACGTCCGCAACGTTCACGGTAACGCGGGCCTTTTGCGACGTCGTCGTGCTTCTCATTGAACTGCCTCCTCTGTCGGGCATGCTGGAAATCCGCGGCCTCTTCCTGCCGGGACGTCAAGGGCGGACGTGCCGAGCCCGGCCGACCGGAGGGGAATGCCGGTCGGCCGGGGTCTGGGGGGTCAGCGCCGGGGGCTGGTCGCCCTGCCCACCTGTAGCCGTGAGCTCAGCCCACCCTGCGCAGGGCTGCCGAACGGGAAGCCGCAGCCGCACCCAGCAGGAGTGCGATCCCTGCAACTCCAATGCCGGCAACTGCCATGGCCTGCCCTCCGGCACCCTCGTCAGCAGCACCCGAACGTCCACCCGGTACAGCTCCCGGAGCCGAGTGCAGGCCCTCTATGGTCTGCACTGCGAGCTGCAGGTTCTGGTCCGTCAGGCTGCCCCAGGCGTACACGATGGTGTGGGTGCCTTCGGCGACCGTCACATCAGCCGGGCCGATCACTGGTTGAGTGGTTCCTGCCGCTGCCACAGCTGCCGGGATGGTCCCGGGATCCAGGGTCAGGGTCTGCTCTTTGGGGTTGGCCAGGTTGGAAATGACCGCGGAGCCGGCGGCCAGGACGTCGACGGCGGGAGCTGCAGCCGTGTGCCGGACGGTCAGCTTGCCCTTGCCGGGTTCAATTTGCGAGACGTCGTTGGTGAAGAGATTTGCCGTCGGCTTGCCGGCCGCGTCCAGGTTGGCCACCGCCGTGTAGTTGCCGTTGGCAGCGAGGGTCACATCCACCGGGCCGATGACGGCAGCCGTTGCGTCCGCCGCGTCGGCGGCGGTGATGGCAAGGGCGTAGTTTCCGGCCGGAAGAGCCAGCGGACCGGCCAGGGTGCCGGGAGTGAAGTCGTCCAGGGTCCGTTCGCCGTTGACCCAGACGTCAACAGTCAGACCCGGGACCCCGTGCAGGACGGACAGCTGGGCGTCTCCTTCCGCCGCTTGTGCCGGACCGGCGAAAGCCAGTGCTGCCGCGATTGCCACTGCTCCTGATGCGAAAATGCTGGTGCGCATGATTTCTCCTTCTGCGGCCCGCTGAGCGGGCGGTTTTTGCTTACACCCCTATTACCGGCGGCCAAGGCCATCTGGATGCAGATGCATGGAAAATTCCTGAAAAAGATTTCAGCGGCTGCTGGAGGCGGACAGCACCTTGGCATTACGGGGATGTACCGGCATGACCCTCCGTTTCCGTCCGCGTCGGTTCATTGCACAGCGGTTGTAGGGAGGAAGGGCCGATGGTTTGGTGAGGTAACCAGCAAAGTCGGGAACGGACAAGTTTGCCGGCGTGGGTTCCTCAGCCTCGCCGCTGGGCAACCCCGTCCTTGAAGATGCCCTGGCCTGGATCGATCGCAGGCTCCATCGGAGTACGACGGCGGTGACCACACCATTGTGGTGGCAGCCGTCCGGCATTTGAGCGCACGGCAGGACGCCGAGCCGCTCTTGTTCTTCAAGGGCCGGTACGCCGGGATTGCACCGCCACCTGCTCGAGGCGGCCCGCTGGCACCAGGCGGCGAATGCCGTCTGAACCACACCAAGCCGGGCAGCCTGCCGGGGCCGATTCATGCAGGACGGTTCTTGCTTCACCGGGATCAGGTAGTAAGCTTGCTGATCAATACTAGTAAGCTTGCTGATTACTTGAGGATAGGAGTAGGGCCATGGGCACAGTTCTTGCTGCCGCCACGGCGCTGGCGGTTACCACTGCTGGAGCAGCCGCGGCTCTGAGTGCCCCCTTTGGTGCTGCCGGGAATGGGGGCCAGTATCTCGCCGGCCATGTGCTGTTGGGGCTGGGCCTCGGCTACTCAATCGCCATCCTGTTGCGGAACGCAACGAGACGCCTTGTGACCGGACGTTCCGCGGGCAAGGAGGAAGCGGGTGCCGTACCAGCGCCTGCACACATGGCCACGGTCACCGTTCTGCCTGCGAGGCCCCCGGCGATGGCAACGCTGCGGGGCAGGCATGCCGCCTAGAACGCAGCCTCCGCATGATGCTCAAGACGGCAAACCGCGCCCGAAGCGCCTTCGCTACTGGCGGGCCGCCGCCGCGCTGACGGCAGCGGCCGGCCTTGCGGCGGCCCTGGTTGCTGCCACCCCGCTCCTGCGGCCCGCTGATTCGGATGAAGCCACGCTCCGCGGACTGCAGGTGCGGGTCCTGACCATCAGCCAGGCTGCAGCTGAAAACCGGATGGACGGTGCCTTGGCGTCGTTGGAGGCGCTGGAGAAGGACCTGAACGACGCCGCCGGGCAGGGGCGGATTTCCTTGTCCAGGTACCGGGGAATTGAGGCAGCCGTGGAGTCGGTCCGTGCGGATATCACCCGCCAGGTCGCAGCAGTGTCGCCGGCCGTGGCACCCACGAGGGGCACCGCCAAGCCCTCTGTGGCGCCAACGGGAGGCACCGCTGATACCTCCGCGGCTCCCGAGCCCGCCCAAGTTTTGCAGCCAGTCCAGGTTGAGCCCCAGCCACCTGTCATAGTTCCCGCCCCTGTTCCTGCCCCCGTCCAGCAAGCACCTGTCCTGCCGCAACCCGCAAAGGAAGCCAACGGCAAGGGCAAGGGCAAGGACAAGGGGCAGGGAAAGCCGTAGGCGAACTTCCGGGCACAATGGACGGATGACTTCACGGGGCAGGCAGCAGCAGCCAACCGCCGGTAAACCCTTTGACATCGGGGCCATCGGCGCAGGCCTGGCCTTTGCCAACTCGGCGGGAAGACTGGCCGAAGCTCTCCCCGGCCGCAGCGAAGGCGGTTCGCTGGCCGCTGTAGTGCAGGCGCCGCCAGGGACCGGTAAAACCACTCTCGTTCCGCCGCTGCTCGCGAATATCACGGCGCAGGGTACCGGGCGCGTGGTGGTCACGCAGCCACGCCGGGTTGCTGCCCGTGCTGCGGCCCGCCGGCTCTCGGTCCTGGATGGCAGCCGGTTGGGCAGCCGGGTCGGGTATACGGTGCGCGGTGAGCGGCAGGCCAGTTCCGAAACGCTCATCGAGTTCGTGACGCCCGGCATCCTGCTGCGCCGCCTCCTGTCCGACCCCGGCCTCGACGGGGTAGCCGCCGTGGTCCTGGACGAGGTCCACGAACGGGGGCTTGAGACCGATCTGCTCATCGGCATGCTCGTCGAGGTCCGGGAACTGCGCGGGGACCTCACCGTCGTCGCCATGTCCGCAACCCTCGACGCGCCCCGGTTCGCCGCCCTGCTCCGTACCGACGATGGGATCCCGGTTCCCGTCGTGGTCAGTCCCTCGGTGCTCCACCCACTGGAGACGGAGTGGCGGCCTGCTGCGGGAGCCCGCCTCGACGGCAGGGGAGTCGCACCCGCCTTCCTCGACTACCTTGCCGCCACAGCGGCAGAGGCATTCAGGCTTGTGCTCACCGAAGACAGCTCAACGGATGCCCTGGTCTTTGTCCCCGGTGCGCGGGAGGTCACCCGGGTGGCGGCAGGGCTTCGCAACCGGCTGGGACCGGCCGTCGATGTCCTTGAACTTCATGGGCAGGTTGGTCCGGCCGAGCAGGACCGCGCGGTTTCGGGCCGGGTAACCGGCGGCCGTGCCAGGATCATCGTGTCCACCGATCTCGCTGAGTCCTCCCTTACTGTCCCGGGAGTCCGTCTGGTCATCGACTCCGGCCTCACCCGGGAGCCGCGGCGCGACGCCGGCAGGGGCATGAGCGGACTGGTGACCGTTTCCTGCTCCCGTGCCTCTGCGGATCAGCGCGCCGGCCGCGCAGCACGCCAGGGCCCGGGGAGGGTGGTCCGCTGCTACGACCAGCAGGCCTTCGGTGCCGCCCCGGCCCACGTAACGCCGGAAATCAAGGTGGCGGATCTGACTGGAGCGGCACTGCTCCTGTCGTCCTGGGGTTCCCCGCGCGGAATCGGGCTCGCCCTGCCCGACCAGCCGCCACAGCAGGCAATGGACGAGGCGATGGAGGTCCTGCGCGAACTTGGTGCAGTGACAGAGGATGGCCAGACCACCGCCATGGGAAGGCTCCTGGCGACCATTCCGGCTGATCCCCGGCTGGCCCGGGCCCTGCTTGACGGGGCGGCATTCGCGGGACACGTGCCGGCCGCGGAAGCAGTGGCGCTGGTGACGGGTGACTACCGTGCTCCCGGCGCTGACCTGACCCGCCTGCTGTCCCAGATGCGGAACCAAACAGGCCCGGAAGCGCGGCGCTGGACTGAAGAAACCCGCCGCCTGGCAGCCCTGGCGAAGCAACGCGCCCTTTCCGCTACTGCCGCGCCCGCGACGGTCACGGGCGCGGCGGTGGTGGGCGCCGTCGTCGCACTCGCCTTCCCCGACCGGGTGGCACGCAGGGTGGAAGGGGACGTCCCCAACCGCTACCTCCTGTCCTCCGGGACCCGCGCCGGATTGCCCGCCGGCAGCCCACTGTCCGGCCATGAATGGCTGGCGGTGGCGGAAGTGACGCGGGCCGACGGGAGGGACTCTGCCGGAACCGGCGCCGTTATCCGCTCGGCGGCGCCGCTCTCACCACAACTGGCGGAGGTTGCCGCGTCGCACCTCCTCACTGACGCCGTCGAGGCGCGATTTACGGCCGGCCGCGTCTCGGCCCGGAGGGTGCGGCGCCTGGGCGCGATCGTCCTGGCGTCGACGCCGGTCCGCCCACCACCCGCCGAAGGGCGCGCGGCCGTGGCGGGCGCACTGCAGAAGGAAGGCCTTGGCGTCCTTGACTGGTCGACGGCGGCCGACGCTTTGCGCCGCCGTCTGGCCTTCCTGCACCGCGGGCTGGGTGCGCCGTGGCCGGACGTTGCCGAACAGGCGCTGCTTCTGCGGCTGGAGGAATGGCTGGGACCGGAGCTTGAAGCCCTCGCCGGCGGAGCAGCGGCACGCGCCATCGACCTGGGTGAGCCGTTGCGCCGTTTGCTTCCCTGGCCCGAGGCGGCCCGGCTCGATGACCTCGCCCCGGAGTGGCTCGAGGTGCCAAGCGGATCGCGGATCCGGATTGAGTACCCTGACGTTGCTGACGACACTGCGCGGCCGGTGGTGGCCGTCAAACTGCAGGAGTGCTTTGGATGGGCGGCGACGCCGCGGCTGCTGAACGGCCAGGTACCGGTCCTCTTCCACCTGCTGTCACCGGCCCGGCGGCCCCTGGCCGTGACGGATGATCTGACATCGTTCTGGTCCGGCCCCTATGCACAGGTCCGGGCCGAAATGCGCGGACGCTACCCCAAGCATCCCTGGCCCGAGGACCCCTGGACGGCCCCGGCCACTGCACACGTCAAGCGGAGGAAGTAGCCACACAAAGGGCGGATCCCGAATGCAGGAAAGACTGCGTGAGATGTCCGATACACAGTTGAAACCTCGCGTCGATGGACTGAAACATCCGGTGGCTAGGCTCGTTTCCACCTGGACGACGTTGTCCACATCCCGACTCGAAGGACGTGCAGATGTTTCTCCTCACCAGCCTCAACCTGTTGCTTGACGGCCAGCGTAATGATGACAGCCGATCCCTCAGCGGTGGCGACGGAAAGTCGGATTCCCCGCAAGGACAGCTGAGCTCCGCCGCATGGGAAGGCTGGTGGCAGGACGACGTTGTGTAACGGCCGCCTGGCCGTGCTCCGCGTGGCACCTCCCCGGCGGCCCTCATCAGGAGTGGTCGCGGATAAAGGCAGCCACCGGCGCGGCGAGGGAGGCACCCACTTCGTCAGCAGTACGTTTCAGGCCGGCGACAACAAAGGAATGGTCGCCGCCCTCCATCCACTGAAGAACGGCGTTGGTCCCGATCCGTGACACCACGCCCGCCAGGATCTCCGCCGTGGCGAACGTGTCACGGCTGCCCTGCAGGAACAACATGGGCGTCGTGAGCCCGTACAGGTGCTCGTCCCGCAGCTTGTCAGGTTTGCCCGGCGGATGCAGGGGATAACCCAGATACACGAGCCCGGCGGCTTCCATCCCGTCCGCTACGGCCATGGATGCCATCCGTCCGCCAAAGGACTTACCGGCAGCCCATATTGGGCCGGCGTCGTTATGGGCTGCTGCCCGCTCCGCCGCCACGGCCATGGCAGTACGCCACGTGGCTAATGCCACCGGCGGCCGGTCGGGAAATTTCCGGCTTGCTTCCCGATACGGAAAGTTGAACCGCAGCGTGGCTGTCCCCAGCTCATTCAGCGCTGATGTGAACCCGCGGAGGAACGGGTGCTCCATGCCGGCACCGGCTCCGTGGGCCACCACGACGGTTGCGGACGGGTTATCCGGGCGGGCGTACGCAGCAGTGACAGTAACGTCGCCCACCGCGAGGGTCAGGGGCACTTCTGAGACGGGCATGCCTCCATCATGCCGGACCCGGCGGGCCAAATCCGTCCCCGTTCCGTGGCCGGGGTGTACGTTGTCCCCATGGCGAGCGAACAGACCACCATCACAGTTCCAGGCCCCCACGGCGAGCGCGAGATGCGCATTTCCAGTCCCAGCAGGGTGCTCTGGCCGGACCTCGGCATTACAAAACTCGACCTTGCACGCTATTTCGTCGAGGTAGGGGAGGCCTTCATCGCCGCCAACGGCGACAGGCCGGTGGCGCTGCAGAGGTACAAGGACAACGTTGATGGCGAGATGTTCTTCTCCAAGAACCCGCCCAAAGGAACCCCCGAGTTCATCCGGACGATGAAGGTGGTCTTTCCGAGCGCCCGTTCCCATCCGATGCTCGTACTGGACGAACCTGCCGCGCCCATCTGGGCGGTCCAGATGAACACCATCGTGTTCCACCCCTGGCCCTCCCGTACCGCGAACACGGACAACCCGGACCAGTTGCGCATCGACCTGGATCCGCAGCCCGGCACTGATTTCGACGATGCCGTCCCCGCGGCGCTGGTGCTTAAGGAAGTCCTGGCCGAGGCCGGGCTCACCTGCTTCATCAAGACCTCCGGCAACAGGGGACTGCATGTGTACGCGCCCATCGAGCCCGCCCGCGAGTTTCTTGACGTGCGGCATGCCGTCATTGCGGCCGCCCGGGAAGTGGAACGCCGGATGCCGGAGAAAGTCACTACCGCGTGGTGGAAGGAAGAACGGGGAGAAAAGATCTTCCTCGACTTCAACCAGGCGAACCGTGATCGCACCATCGCCGGGGCCTACAGCCCGCGGGCGCTCCCGCACGCCTCGGTGTCATGCCCCATCTCCTGGGATGAGCTGGAGACTGCGGACCCTAAGAACTTCACCATTCTCACCGTGCCGGACCGGCTGAAGACCGTGGGGGACCCTTGGGCGGACATGCACAGCAACCCGGGAAAGATCGACACGCTGCTGGAGTGGTGGGACCGGGATCTTAAGGACGGCCTCGAGGAGATGCCCTTTCCGCCCGACTACCCAAAGATGCCGGGGGAGCCGCCGCGGGTACAGCCCAGCCGTGCCCGGAAGCAGGATTAGCGACTGGAAGCAGGTTTTAGCGGGCCTATTCGAAGCGGGCCGGGTCACCCGTCCCGCGCCGGACCACCTCTGCAACGCCGCTGGAAAAATCCACCACCGTGGTGGGTTCGGATCCGCAGTCGCCGGCGTCGATGACGGCGTCCACCTGGTGGTCCAGGCGCTCCTTGATTTCCCAGCCCTGGGTCAGCGGGTCCTCCTCGTCCGGCATCAGCAGGGTGCTTGAGAGCAGCGGCTCGCCGAGCTCGGCCAGCAGGGCCTGCACCACACGGTTGTCCGGGATCCTGACGCCCACAGTTTTCTTTTTGGGATGCAGCAGGCGCCGCGGAACTTCTTTGGTGGCCGGCAGGATAAAGGTGTAGCTCCCCGGAGTTACGGACTTGATGCTGCGGAAGACGTCGTTGCCGATGTTCACAAATTGCCCCAGCTGGGCGAAGTCCCGGCAGACCAGCGTGAAGTGATGCTTGCTGTCCAGCCGGCGGATGGCCCTGATCCGGTCCAGGGCGTCCTTGTTGCCCAACTGTGCCCCCAGCGCATAGCAGGAGTCCGTGGGGTAGGCGATCAGCCCGCCGTCGAGCACTATTCGCACTGCCTGGGTGATGGCGCGGGGCTGGGGATCCTGGGGATGAACGTCAAAGTATCTGGCCATGTACCCGAGCCTACGTTCCCCGCCCGGCCGCCGCACGCATTCGCGGCCGGGGCTTACCCCACCCAGCCAATAGGGGTAGCCGCCCCCTACCCGGAGGGCAGTCACTTGGGGCAGGATGTTGTCTGGTTCCATCCCTTTCGGTACAACTCAAGGAGATCCGGCCATGCCCACCACCCTCAACCCGTACCTCGGTTTCCGTGACAATGCGCGCGACGCCATGAACTTCTACCAGTCGGTTTTCGGCGGCGAGCTGACGCTCAGCACCTTCGGTGAGTTCCAAGCCAGCGAGGACCCGGCGGAGGCGGAGAAAATCATGCATGCCATGCTGACCACCACCCAGGGCCTGGTGCTGATGGGTGCGGACACGCCCAACGGCATGGAGTTCAGCGCAGGGTCGTCCATCTCCATCTCGCTCAGCGGTGATGACGAAACGGAACTCCGCGGCTACTACGAAAAGCTCAGCGGCAACGGCGGCAACGTCACTGTGCCCATGGAGCAGGCACCGTGGGGAGACGTCTTCGGAATGTGCACTGACCGCTTTGGTGTGGCCTGGCTGGTAAACGTCAACAACCCGCGGGCAGCAGGCCAGGCAGCCGGGTAGCCGCCCGGGCAGTGCTTCCTTGAGGAGGGGCGCCACGCAGTGCGATCATGTATGCGTGGAGTCCCTCTTCGAGATCCTTGACGATAAATGGTGGCTCGTTTTCCCCGCCTTGGCTTTTGCCGGTCACTGGGCGAACTCTTGGCGCAAGGCCACGGACCGCCGGCACCAGCGGAAGGTGGAGCTGTACAAGCTCAGGAACCAGACACGTGAGGCGGAAAGAGCCTCTGCCGCGGAGGTCGAGTCACTGATAGCCGCCCATGATGCCACCAACAAGCGCTGGCTGGACTACGAACTCGACGTGGGCAAACTCATTGACTTCCCGCTCATGACAGACGTGCGGGAACCCCTGACGGTGGCGTTCCTCCGGGCAAAGCGGGAAGCTGACGGGCTGCGGCCGGTATCAGCAGCGGACATAACGTCGCACTCCCGCCTCGAGGCGTACCGGAAGGCGGTGGATGGTTTCAGCGTGGCGCTGGACGTGGCCGAGCGTGAAGCCAGGCGCATCAGGGACAGCAAGTTCACCGGGCCCGAGCGGGCGCGGCTTGCCACCGCCCGGCAGTTGCTGAAAATCGCGGAAAACCATGCAGCCACGCCGGCAGAACGCCAGGCCGCGTACAGGCGGGCCCGCCGGGAGCTGGACGGCCTCATCGTGCTGCCCGACGTGACAGTGGCGGCTCTTGAGGACAAGATCGCACCCATGCTGGACCCCGGCGCGCGGCCCTCAGATTCCCACCACGGCTGATCAGCCGGGAGACGCCGTGGCCGTGCGCACGTTCTACCTCGACGTCGACGGCGTCATCTGTCCTTTCGGTCCCGAAGGGCGCAACGGCTGGGGAACCCCGTGGAGGCGTGCTGACGCCGGCCTGTTGCCGGTGGCGTTCGCGGGTGAGCTCGTGAAGGAATTGAACAACCTGGCTGCAATGCCGGAGGTGCGGTGTGTCTGGCTGACGAGTTGGGAGAAATTGGCGCCCCAATACCTTTGTCCGGCCATCGGCCTGGACGGCGGCCGCTGGCCCTTCCTGGCAGCTGAAGGTTCCGGGAGCGGACCCGAATGGTGGAAGCTCCGTGCCATCCAGGCCGACGTTGAAGCGACGGGACCCGCTGCTGTTGTCTGGGCCGATGACCAGCTCGCATTCGAGGCGGAAGCCCGGGCCTGGGCGGCGGTCATGGGCAGGCGCTTGCTCACGCTGTCGCCGAACCCCAGGTGCGGAATCGAGCCGGGGGAACTGAAGCGGATACGGTCGTTTCTGCAAGGACCGTTGTTTTGACCTCATGCCGGGTACGCGTACGATCGATAGGGTTTCACGCCGGTTGTGTTAACAGCGCAGGTCATTCCAAGCCAACAGCTGGTGAATTATGCTGTGCAAGGCAGCCGGGGGATAGAAACTGCTGAACGTCGACTCTGCAGATTGGGCAACAGGTGGATATCACCTTCATGGTGGCGCTGGTCATCGGACTGGCACTATTTTTCGACTTCACGAACGGCTTCCACGACACAGCGAATGCCATGGCCACGCCCATCGCAACCGGTGCCATCAAGCCAAAGACTGCGGTCACACTCGCGGCCATTTTGAATTTGGTGGGTGCCTTCCTGTCCACGGAAGTGGCCAAAACGGTCTCCGGCGGCATCATCCGTGAAGGATCCGAGGGCGTGCAGATCACGCCGGAGATCATCTTCGCCGGCCTCATGGGAGCAATCCTGTGGAACATGATCACGTGGTTGAAGGGGCTGCCGTCGAGTTCCTCGCATGCCCTGTTCGGTGGTCTGATCGGTGCAGCCATCGCCGGCATCGGGTTTAATTCCATCAATCTTGAGGGCCTGCTCCAGAAGGTCATCCTGCCCGCGATCTTCGCGCCGCTCATCGCCGGCATCGTCGCCTACATTTGCACGCGCCTCGCCTATGCTTTGACGTCACGGCACGACCCCGAGACCGGCAGCAAGCTCACCCAGAAACGCGGCGGCTTCCGTACCGGACAGATCTTCACCTCCAGCCTGGTGGCACTGGCCCACGGCACCAACGACGCCCAGAAAACCATGGGCATCATCACGCTCGTCCTGATCGCTGCCGGTACCCAGACGCCGGGCTCCGGTCCGCAGTTCTGGGTAATCGCCGCCTGTGCCCTTGCCATCGCCATCGGCACCTACGCCGGCGGCTGGCGCATCATCCGGACCATGGGTGCCGGGCTCACCGAAGTGAAGCCCGCGCAGGGCTTCGCTGCCGAGACCAGCACCGCGTCCGCCATCCTCGCGTCCTCGCACCTCGGCTTCGCACTCTCCACCACCCAGGTGGCGTCCGGTTCCGTTATCGGTTCCGGCATGGGCCGCAGGGGAACCAGTGTCCGCTGGAACATGGTGGGCAAGATCGCACTGGGCTGGCTCTTCACTCTTCCCGCGGCCGGCATAGTCGGCGCGCTGACAGCGCTGCTGGTCAAGACCGGGGTGGTGGGCGTCCTCATTGCAGCCGTCGCCGGCACCGCCGCCGTTCTGTTTATGTTCTTCTACTCCCGTAAGTCGGCCGTGGGCCATCACAACGCCATCGAGGTGGAGGAGGCCGGCCAGGCCGTGCGCTTCGCCAAGAAGAAGGCTATGGCCCGTGCGCGTGCCAAGGCCAAGGCCCATGCCAAGGCCAACCCTGAGTCCAACGCCGTTGCTGGGACCAGCACCAGCGCCCAGGGCAACACCAGTGCCGGGGCCAATACCGGCACTCAAGCGAACACCAGTGCTGGGGCCAATACCGAAGCTGAAGCCGTTACTACGAAGGATGCCCAACGATGAAGTGGTTGGAACTGCTGACCGTGGCCGGTGCCACGCTGGCGGCCGCAGTGACCGTGGTGGTTCTCTACTCGCTGGGCGTTCGACTGACGGCCATTGCGGGTGACGTGCGCCAGGCGTCACCCGGCGTGAAGCGGTCCCTTGCATACCTCTGCTTCGGCCTGTGTGGACTCGCCGTGCTCTTCGGCCTGTACCTGATCATTCCGTACTTCTCCGGCTAGCAGACGTCGCCAAAACCAAAGGAACAACTGCCTGGCCGTTGGCCAGGCCGGGGCGGGTCACTAGGCTGGTGCCATGTCACGGATCCAGTATTTTGTAGCCGCGTCCCTTGACGGGTTTATCGCCACGTCCACAGATGATCTTGGCTGGCTCCTTCAGTTCGACGGTTTTGAAGGCGGCAAGGAAAGCTACGAGACGTTCATGGCGGGCGTTGGCTGCATCGTTATGGGCGGCGGCACCTATGCCTGGTTGATGAAACACGAACCGGGAAAGTGGCCCTATCCAGATACTCCCTGCTACGTCTTCACCCGGCATGAGTACCAGGCGCCTCCCGGGGCGGACCTCACGTTCGTGCGAGGAAGTGTCAACGAGTTCATTGCAGACTTCAAAGCCGATGCGGCAGGCAAGAACGTCTGGGTGGTGGGCGGTGGAGACCTCGCCGCCCAGTTCGCCGACGCCGGTCTACTGGATGAGCTCATCCTTTCCGTCATTCCCGTGGTTCTTGGCGATGGCAAGCGGCTGCTCCCATTGACGGGCCCGACGCCGCCACTTGAGTTGACTGCTTCGCGCGCACTCGGCAGGGGCATAGTTGAGCTGCGGTACGAGTTGAGCGGTCGTTAGCCCACCGCCTCCCCAACCCCCGGCTTATCCGCCGCGGGCATGCAGGAACCGTGCGATGCCTTCTTCGCCGAGAGAGTATCCGGTGCGGATGAAATCCACGTCGCCGCGCGGAGGATCTCCCGGCACGGTCTGTAGTTGGTGCGGCCAGTGTGGTGGTTCCCAGTCGTGATGTTCGGCTTTGTAGTGTCTGCCGGTGGGGGAGGTCCATCCCGGCGGTTGGTCCTTGGTTGCCGGGGTTGGTGTCCAGCCAGCGGCGTGTTTGAGGTGGTGGTGTTTGGGACAGAGTTGGGCGAGGTTGCTGATGCCGGTGGTTCCGCCGTGTTGCCAGGCGGTGAGATGGTCGGCCTCGTTATCCAATGAGTTGTTGTTGCAGCCAGGGAACGTGCATTTGCCGTCCCTGAGCTGCAGTGCTCTTTTCATGGCTGTGGTGATCCGGTAGCTGGTCCGGCCGATCTCCAGTGGGGCGCCGTTGCGGGGGTCGACGAGGACCCGGTAGAACGAGCCTGCACCGTCCGCGAGGAGTTTGCGGGCCATGGAGGCCGGGACTGGGCCGTACCCGTCAAGCAGGGCGGCTTCGTCGGTGAGGCCCAGCAGGGAGAACACGGGCACGGTGACCAGCACCGTGGCCGGATCGATGACGATGGTTCGCAATCCGTTTCTTTAGGTTCACGATTCGTGTCGGCGCCGGTGTCCGGGCCAGCATTTGTGCCTGCGCCGTCGCCGCTGCTGGCAGTGGTTCCGGTGCTGATCCTGGTCCCGCTGTTGAGCAGGGCGTCGGCGAACTGGTCGGTCCGCAGTTGGGTTAGGGTGCGGTGTTCGCTTGGGCTCTGCATACCCCTGGCGATGGCGGTGAGCCGGTTCCAGCCCGCTACGGCCTGGTCGGCGGGCAGGTAGGCGGAGAGCCAGGCCATGCCGTCCTGGTCGGGCCGGTATTTCACCTGCCGGTCGGCTACACCTTTGGCGTGGCGTTTTTCGATGGATTCGGTGTGGTGGCGTTCCCGCCAGGTCCGGGCTTTGGTTTTAAACCTATAGGCCGGGATGTCCCCGATCGGGGCGGCCGTGGCGGGTTTCGGGGTTTCCGGGTCCAGGAAGTGTGCTTCCAGGGCCGCGGCGCCGGCGGGGTCGAGGGTGGCGGTTTCGTCGATCATGGCCTGGGCGTGCCGCCACGAGATCGTCCCGGCTTCGAGGGCTGCCAGGGTCCGGGGCAGGGAGGTGGTCAGGGCGTGGGACTGGGCCAGCAGGGCACCGGCGGCGCGGCTGCTGAGGGCCAGGAGGCTGCCGACTTCCGCGGCGATAGCCATTTCCTGTCCCTGCACGGGTGCGTCGGGCGGGGCGGCCGCCCGCGCGGTCTCGGCGTATGTCCCTGTAGCGTTGACCACTAACGCCGATATCCGGGCCTGGACCCCTGAGGCCCCGGTAAGGATGTCCAGGCAGCCATCGGCCAGGCCGGCCAAGGGATCAGCAGCCGAGAATGGCTCCGAACCGCATCCCTTCGCCTCGGCATTTAGCACGGCAAGAGCGGCATTGATATCCTCAAACGCCTTCGCTACCGCCGCTTTTCCCATAAACCCATCATGACAAGGGGGTCCGACATTCCGGCCGACGTGCCAGGCGGACGGTTTCTAGCGCTGCGGCGGTGCGGCGTTATCCCGGATCATGTTGGTGATGCGTGCGGTGGACAACCGTCGCCCCTGCTCGTCCGTCATCACAATCTCGTGGGTGGCCAGCGTCCGGCCGAGGTGAATGGCGGAGCACGTCCCGGTCACCGTGCCCGACGCGATGGACCGGTGATGTGTGGCGTTCACCTCAATGCCTACGGCGTGGCGGCCTGGCCCGGCGTGCATGCCCGCCGCGAATGATCCAAGTGTTTCGGCCAGCACCACGTGAGCGCCGCCGTGAAGGATTCCGGCCACCTGGGTGTTTCCCTCAACCGGCATAGTGGCCACCGTCCGTTCCGGGCTCATCTCCAGGAACCGGATGCCCATCTTCACCACCAGGGCGCCGATCCCGAATTGGCCCAGCCAGGCATGCAGGTGGTCCGGCACACCGGCGGCGGTGAGCTCATCGGCAAAGGGTCCGGGCGTGAAATTGTCCATCATGGCAACTAGGCTGGCACCTGTGAGTGAAACAACCAAACCGGCCCCTTTCCCGTCCAATGTCCTGCAGGAGGACACCGCCCCGCAGGGCTCAACTGCCCTTGAGGACGCTGCTGTTCAGGGCACGGTTCCGGCTCAGGCCGGCGGCTCGGTTTCGGCGACTGCCGCCCCCGTGGTTCCCATGACGGGCCAGCCTCGGCTGCTGGTGCTGGACGGGCATTCGATGGCTTTCCGCGCCTTCTTCGCTCTCCCTGCAGACAAGTTCTCCACAGCTAACGGGCAGCACACCAACGCCATCCACGGCTTCACCTCCATGCTGATCAACCTCATCAAGGAACAGCAGCCCACCCACATTGCCGTGGCTTTTGACGTCTCTGACTCGTCCACGCACCGCAAGGCCGAGTACAGCGAATACAAGGGGGGCCGGAACGAAACCCCGCGCGAGATGAACAACCAGATCGACCTCATCGGCCAGGTGATGGAAGCCTGGGGCATCAAGACCATCAAGATGCCCGGCTACGAGGCTGATGACATTCTTGCCACCCTTGCCGCCATGGGGGAGAAGGCAGGCTTCGAGGTCCTCCTGGTTTCGGGGGACCGGGATGCTTTCCAGCTGATCACGGACAACGTTTTTGTGCTCTACCCGAAGAAGGGCGTCAGCGATATCCCCCGCATGGATGCCGCCGCAATCGAAGCCAAGTATTTCGTTAGCCCTTCACGGTATTCAGATCTCGCCGCGCTGGTGGGGGAGACGGCCGATAACCTCCCGGGAGTGCCCGGCGTGGGTCCCAAAACGGCAGCCAAATGGATTAACCTGTATGGCGGTCTTGAGGGAGTCCTCGAACACGTGGACTCCATTGGCGGCAAGGTGGGTGACGCGCTGCGGGAGAACGTCGACGCCGTCAAGCGCAACCGCCGGCTGAACCAGCTTCACGCGGACCTGGAACTTCCCGTCACGCTTGATGAGCTGTACGAGCCCCGCCCGGACCAGGCTGCACTTGAGGACCTGTTCGACCAGCTCGAATTCAAGGCCATCCGCGGCCGGCTTTTCGCCCTCTACGGCGACGATGACGCTCCCGCCCCTGAGCGTGCGAGCATTGAAACCCCTGACTTCATCACGCCCTCCGGCGCGGCAGAGCTCGCCGAATTCCTGGATGCAGGGGCGGGCCAGCGCCACGCTGTGGCTGTTGACCTGGTGCCGGGACGGATCGGCGAGGATGCTGCCGGGCTGGCCGTCGTCCGCGACGGTGCTGCCGTTTATATCGACCTCTCTACTCAGGATGCCGAGGCGGGAAATGTCCTGGCATCATGGCTGCGGAACGCGGAAGCGCCGAAGGTCATGCACGGATTCAAGGCCGCACTGAAAGCCCTGGCTTCCCGCGGCCTGGAGCTTGGCGGCGTAGTGGACGATACCTCGATCTCCGGTTATCTCATCCAGCCGGACCGACGCACCTACGAACTTGCCGAACTTGCCCAGCACCACCTTAACGTCGGGATTCCCGCCGCCACTGCGAAAGCCGGCCAACTCGAGCTTTCCTTCGACGGCGACGACCAAGCAGCCGCGGGCGCACTGGTTCAGGCAGCCGCCGTTGTCCTTGAACTGAGCCGTTTCTTCGAAGCGGAGCTGAAGGAGCGCCGTGCCGAGGAGCTGCTGTCCACCCTGGAACTTCCGGTCAGCCGGGTCCTGGCCGACATGGAACTCGCCGGCATCGGGATCGACATGGCCCGGATGGACGAACAGCTCGCAGACCTCGCCAGGGTTATTGACAGCGCTCAGGAGCAGGCCTTCGCGGCGATCGGCCATGAGGTCAACCTTGGTTCCCCCAAGCAGCTGCAGACCGTGCTGTTTGAAGAGCTCCAGTTGCCCAAGACCAAAAAGATCAAGTCCGGCTACACCACTGACGCCGCGTCCCTGAAGAACCTCCTGGAGAAAACCGGCCACGAGTTCCTGGTCCAGCTCATGGCGCACCGGGAAGCCTCCAAGCTGCGCCAGATGCTGGAGTCGCTGAAGAAGTCCGTTGCCGAGGACGGCCGGATCCACACCACCTACGCCCAGAACGTCGCGGCTACGGGCCGGATCTCGTCCAACAACCCCAACCTCCAGAACATCCCCATCCGCAGTGAGGAAGGCCGCCGCGTCCGCGGGATCTTTGTGGTTAGCGACGGCTACGAATGCCTGCTGTCCGCGGACTACTCCCAGATCGAAATGCGGATCATGGCGCACCTGTCCGGTGATGCCGGCCTCATCCAGGCCTACAAGGACGGCGAGGACCTGCACCGGTTCGTGGGCTCCAACATCTTCCACGTGCCCACCGAGGAAGTCACCAGCGCCATGCGCTCCAAGGTGAAGGCCATGTCCTACGGGCTGGCCTACGGCCTGACCTCCTTTGGCCTGTCCAAGCAGCTGGAAATCTCCGTGGACGAGGCCCGCACCCTGATGAAGGATTACTTCGACCGGTTCGGGGCAGTCCGCGACTACCTCCGCGGCGTCGTGGACCAGGCCCGTGTGGACGGCTACACGGCCACCATCGAGGGACGCCGTCGCTACCTCCCCGACCTGACCAGCACCGACAGGCAGCTCCGGGAAAACGCGGAGCGCATCGCCCTCAACAGCCCCATCCAGGGCTCGGCCGCGGACATCATCAAACGCGCCATGCTCGGTGTCCATGCAGAGCTCAAGTCGCAAGGCCTGAAGTCGCGGATGCTCCTGCAGGTTCACGACGAACTGGTCCTCGAAGTTGCCGCCGGGGAGCGGGAAGCTGTGGAGAAGCTCGTGACCGAACAGATGGCAGCCGCGGCGGACCTCACCGTTCCGCTGGAGGTCCAGATCGGTGTGGGTCCCAGCTGGTACGACGCCGGGCACTAGAAACCCGGCTATAGAACCGGCGGCACCAGGAGGCAACGGGGCATCAAAGAAAGGGGCGGGGCGCGATGGACAAGTATGACGTCCGGAAGCAGTTGAAGGAACTGTACGCGCCCCGCACCCGGGACTACGCCGTCGGGCACTTGAGGGTTTGTGGACAGCAGACGATCCGGCCGCCTTCACCTGGGGCGACAAGGACAGCTGGAAGTGGACCATGATGATCGCCCAGCCGGACTGGATCGGACCGGCGGACGTGCAGGACGGCACCGCAAAGGCGGCGGCCAAGAAGGTCCCGGGGCTGGACCTGCCCCGCCTGGAGACCCTCGACGAAGGCCTGTCCGTGCAGATCCTGCACGTCGGCAGCTATGACAACGAAGGTCCCGTGCTGCACCGCCTGCACAGCGAATACATGCCGGCCAACGGTTTCGCCTTTGCCGGCCCGGAACAGTGTCGCTGCTGGCCAGGGGCCGGATTCATTGGCTAGGCTCGGACGGATGGCTGACCTGAGCGGGAACTATGAAATCCGGCGCTTCAGCGCGGTGTCCAAAGACAATGACGGTTATGCGGAGGCGGAGACCTGGTCCCGCGCGGTGTCCTTCGGGTTCCACGAGTCCACCCGCACGCCCGAACACGTGGCAAAGTCACTCGCCACCTACGAGACGGACGGCCGGGTCCTCACTGGCGTCTACCAAACGGGCCCAGTAGCGCCGGGATCGCTGCCTGCTGAGGTGCCGGTAGCCACGTTCGCCACTTTCCGCAAGAACCTCAACATCGGTTTCGGCCGCATGCTGGAAACCCAAATGGTCACAGCGGTAACCGTCCGGACCTCGCACCGCCGCCGCGGGCTGCTCCGCCGGATGATGAGCGAAGACCTGCGCCTCGCGAAGGAGGACGGCATCGCGATGGCGGCCCTCACCGCCTCGGAAGGAACCATCTACGGGCGCTTCGGCTACGGAGTCGCCAGCTTCGAACGTTCCATCAAGGTTGATACCACTGCGCGGTTCAGCCTGGCGCACCGGCCCACGGGCAGCGTGGAAATCGCCGACCCCAAGGCCCTGCTGCAGCTCGCACCGGAGGTCTTTGAACGTGTCCACGAGTTCACCCCCGGGTCCCTCGGCCGGCAGGACTGGTACCGGCAGCTGGCATCGGGAGCACTCGGCCGTGACGGCAAGGAGGATCCCTCCATCAAAGTGGCGCTCCATTACTCCGCGGAAGGAGCCGTGGACGGCTATGTCTCCTACAAGTTCCTCGGCTGGGAGACGGAACCCTACACGGTGGAAGTGGTGGACCTGGTGGCCGCCGGGACCCACGCCTACCTGGAGCTCTGGCAGTTCCTCGGCGCCATCGACCTGGTGGAGCGCGTTTCGTGGGACGAAGCGCCGCTGGATGACCCGTTGACCTGGGCCCTTGCAGACCCCCGCTGCATCGATTCTTCGGACAGTCGGGACATGCTGTGGCTCCGCATCCTCGACGCCGCCACGGCACTGGGGACCAGGCAGTACCCGGTGGACGGCCGGCTGGTCATCGAAGTCCATGACTCCCTGGGCCTCACGGCAGGAACTTTCGGGCTGCAGGTCGAAAGCGGGAACGCCGCCGTCGAACGCCTTCCGGAGACCGCCGAAGCGGACCTTGTGCTGGACGTCTCGGCACTGTCCTCGATTTACCTGGGCGCCGTATGTCCCGTCACCCTAACGGCAGCAGGCCGGATCCGGGAGAATACGGCCGGCTCAGCCCTGAAGGCCAGGCAGATGTTCGCCGTCGAGCGGGCAACCCACTGCCTCACGCACTTCTGAGGGCACGCACCCCACGCGAGGCGGGCCGCTTTGACCCGTGTTGCGCGCAGCGACTAGAATAAACGGGCGTGTACCACGTGCACGCTTTCTGAAATCCACAAAATCAGGATGACCCGGAGGATCCGTCGGATTCACCGCAAATCGCGCCTGCGTTCCATAACGCGGGCGCGCCGGTTTGCCTGACCGACTAACTATCCACAACGGAGCCCCTACTACATGACCATCACCTCCACCGAGAAGCCCGGTACCCCCGTAGTCGCCATTAACGACATCGGTACCGCTGAGGACTTCCTCGCAGCAGTCGACGCGACCATCAAGTACTTCAACGACGGAGATCTCGTCGAAGGTACCGTCGTCAAGGTCGACCGCGATGAAGTCCTGCTCGACATCGGTTACAAGACCGAAGGTGTCATCCCCTCCCGCGAGCTGTCCATCAAGCACGACGTTGATCCCGGAGACGTTGTCTCCGTTGGCGATCAGGTCGAAGCCCTGGTGCTCACCAAGGAAGACAAAGAAGGCCGCCTGATCCTCTCCAAGAAGCGCGCTCAGTACGAGCGTGCCTGGGGCGACATCGAGAAGGTCAAGGAAGAAGACGGTGTTGTCACCGGTACCGTCATCGAGGTTGTCAAGGGTGGTCTTATCCTCGACATCGGCCTGCGCGGCTTCCTGCCCGCATCCCTCGTCGAGATGCGCCGTGTGCGCGACCTGGCTCCGTACATCGGTCAGCAGATCGAGGCCAAGATCATCGAGCTGGACAAGAACCGCAACAACGTGGTCCTGTCCCGCCGTGCATGGCTCGAGCAGACCCAGTCCGAGGTCCGCTCCACGTTCCTCAACAAGCTGGAAAAGGGCCAGGTCCGTCCCGGCGTCGTTTCCTCCATCGTCAACTTCGGTGCCTTCGTGGACCTGGGCGGCGTAGACGGCCTGGTTCACGTTTCCGAGCTGTCCTGGAAGCACATCGACCACCCGTCCGAGGTTGTCGAAGTTGGCCAGGAAGTCACCGTCGAGGTTCTCGAGGTCGACCTGGACCGCGAGCGCGTCTCCCTGTCGCTCAAGGCTACGCAGGAAGATCCGTGGCAGACCTTCGCCCGCACCCACGCCCTCGGCCAGGTTGTTCCGGGTAAGGTCACCAAGCTCGTTCCGTTCGGTGCGTTCGTCCGCGTCGAAGACGGCATCGAAGGCCTGGTCCACATCTCCGAACTGGCCGTGCGCCACGTGGAGCTGGCAGAGCAGGTTGTCTCCGTTGGCGACGAGCTGTTCGTCAAGGTCATCGACATCGACCTCGAGCGCCGCCGCATCTCGCTGTCCCTCAAGCAGGCCAACGAGGGCGTCGACGCCGACAGCACCGAATTCGATCCGGCTCTGTACGGCATGGCCGCAGAATACGACGAAGAGGGCAACTACAAGTACCCCGAGGGCTTCGATCCCGAGTCCAACGAGTGGCTTGAAGGCTACGAGAACCAGCGCGCCGCCTGGGAGCAGCAGTACGCTGACGCCCAGACCCGCTGGGAAGCCCACAAGAAGCAGGTTGCCCAGCACGCTGCCGACGACGCTGCAGCTGCAACGTCCGGCGAGAGCGACTCCGGCACCACCAGCTACTCCTCCGAGCCGGCTGCAGCCGAGTCCAACACCGGTGGCGGCACGCTCGCTTCCGATGAGGCTCTTGCAGCACTGCGCGAGAAGCTGACCGGCAACTAATTGCCTCCGGTCCGGAACTTCCGGGCCAACGCAACAGGCCCCCTGCCCACAAGGCAGGGGGCCTGTTGCGTTAACACGCTGCTGGTCCGCTGAGCTCTAGGGTCAGCCAAGCCTAAAGTACGACGACGGCGCTGACCGTCCCGTCGCCGTCGGACCTGAGTACGGCGCCGGCGGAGGCAAGGAGACGCTGGGCTCCGAGGTTTCCGGTCAAGGTGCGGGCGGTGGCCCGCGCGACCCCGGCGCTGCGGGCCTCGCGCAGGACCAGGCGGAACGCTGCGCTTCCGATGCCGCGGGACCGAAAGCTCCTGCCGAGCCAGATGCCTGTTTCTGCAACAGTTGTGCCGTTGCCGAAGACAGCGTCACCGGATTCAGCACTGCCGGAGTCGGCACTGCCGGGCGCAAGGCGGCGGAGACGAATGGACCCGGCCAGGTGGCCGTCGGCGAGAATGCCCCACGTTTTCTCGCCGGCATCGCCGGTAAGGCCCTGGGCAGCGGCGCGGTGATAGCTGAAAAACCACGCCGTACGCTCCGGGTTCCAGCCCGGGCCGCCCAGCGGGGGAGCCACCTCGTCGGGGGAGGCGTCGCGCTTGGCCAGCGCGAGGAGCTGCTCCAGCACTGCTTCATCCACGTCCACCAGGGACACGTCAGGGAAGAGGGACATCCACCCACTCCGTCCCTTCCGGGCTGAGGGAAGCACTGCCCGAGGTCAACAACTGGAGACGGTCCGCCGCATCTGCGATCGTCCGGGCGTCGTCCGGTACTGCAACGCGCAGCACCGTGTGCTGTGCACCGTAGCTTGTTTCCGCCATCACGAAACCCGCTGTCCGGAGATCGTTTTCGAGCCTGCCGGCAGCAGCATGGGGCACTGCCGCGGAGCAGATCCGCAACCGGCTGCGCCGCACCAACGGCACCAGGGACAGTGCCGAGGACACGGACTCCGAGTACGCGCGCACCAGTCCCCCCGCCCCCAGCAGGATTCCGCCGAAGTAGCGGACGACGACGGCACTTACGTCACTGAGGTCGGCCGCCCCGGGCATCGTTTCCCTCTTGGTGAGGGCTTCGAGCATGGGGACGCCGGCCGTTCCCGAGGGCTCGCCGTCATCACTCGAACGCTGGATATCCCGGTCGGGGCCGAGGATGAAGGCGGAACAGTGGTGCCGGGCGTCGTGGAACTCGCGGCGGAGTCCTGCCACCAGGTCCCGCGCGGCGTCCTCCGTGTCAGCCCGGCGCAGCACCGTAATGAACCTTGAGCGCTTGATCTCGATTTCGTGGCGGAAGTCAGGACCGGACGCCAGGGTGGTGTAGCTGGTGGCCCGGCTCGCTTGCTCTTGCACCCGGCCCAGTCTAGGCCCCGCCGCCTGGGCTTGGTGAGGTTAGGGTGGTGGAGTGCTGAAGATTGGATTGACGGGTGGAATCGCCTCAGGCAAATCAGCAGTCGCCGCGCGCCTGAGGGAACGCGGGGCAGTGCTGGTGGACGCCGATGCGCTGGCGCGGGAGGTGGTGGAACCCGGCGCCGAAGGCCTGCACCGGATTGTGGCGGAATTCGGCGAGGACGTCCTGGGCGCTGACGGCTGGTTGGACAGGCCTAAACTCGGGGCCCTGGTATTCGGCGACTCCGCCCGCCTCGCCGCGCTGAACGGTATTGTCCACCCGCTGGTCCGTTCCCGGGCGGCCGCCATTGTGGCGGAAGCCCCGGAGGACGCGGTGGTGGTCCAGGACATCCCGCTGCTGGTGGAAACAGGCCAAGGCGCGGACTTCCACCTGGTCCTGGTGGTGGACGCCCCGGATGAGATGAGGCTGCAGCGGATGCTGGAGCACCGTGGGATGACCGCCGAGGCAGCCCGCTCCCGGATGGCGGCCCAGGCAACACGGGAAGAACGCCTCGCCGTGGCTGACGCCGTCCTCAACAACTCGGGCACGCTGGAGCAGCTGGTGGCAGAAGTGGATCGGCTGTGGGATGACCGCCTGGCGCCCTTTGCCCGGAACCTGTCGGCAGGAGAAAGGGCAGCGAGGGCCGGGGGACCGGTCCTGGTGCCGGCGCGGGTCGAATGGGCGAGCGAAGCCCGGCGGCTGATGAACAGGATTCTCAAACTAACTCCTGCCGGGCAGCAGGACATGGTGGCAGGTGACCACATCGGCTCCACATCAATTCCCGGCCTGGACGCCAAGGACGTCATCGACCTGCAGCTCACCGTCCCGAACCTGGACGTTGCCGACGCCCTTGCACCAGCGCTGGCCGCGGCCGGATTCCCCGTGATTCCGGGGATCACCACCGACAACCCCAAGCGCGGCCACCCGAACCCGGATGACTGGCGGAAACGCATGCACGCAAACGCCGATCCGGGCCGGCCGGTTAATTTGCACATCAGGGCTGCCGGCTCGCCCGGCTGGCGCTTCGCCCTTTGCTTCCGCGACTGGCTGCGGGCGGAACCGACAGCGGCGGCGGAGTACCTGGCACTAAAGCGCAGACTCGCTGCCGCCCACGCCGGGGACACATCAACGGAGGACTACGCGGCGGCCAAGGAAGACTGGTTCACGTCCATCGAAGAACCCCTTGAACGGTGGGCCAAGCAGTCCGGCTGGCAGCCGCCGTCGCGCGTGTCCTGACCTGCCTCGTCAGTACTCTTCCCGCGCTGCAGGGTCCGGTGTTCGCCCGTAACGGACTTGCCCCCTCAGTGTCGGTGGCCCACTGTAAATTAGAACCATGAGCCTTGCGCAGGAAGTCAACCGTGTTGTAGCGCCCTTCGAGGTCATCAGCGAGTTTAAACCGGCCGGCGACCAGCCTGCCGCCATTGCCGAACTGACGGAGCGTATCAAGAACGGCGAGAAGGACGTGGTGCTGCTCGGCGCCACCGGTACGGGCAAGAGCGCCACCACGGCGTGGCTGATCGAACAGGTCCAGCGCCCAACCCTGGTGATGGTCCAGAACAAGACCCTCGCAGCGCAGCTGGCTAACGAATTCCGTGAACTGCTGCCCAACAACGCGGTGGAGTACTTCGTCTCGTACTACGACTACTACCAGCCCGAAGCCTACGTGGCGCAGACGGACACGTTCATCGAGAAGGACTCCTCCATCAACGAGGAAGTGGAGAGGCTCCGCCACTCCGCCACCAACGCCCTGCTGACCCGCCGCGACGTCATTGTGGTGGCTACCGTGTCCTGCATTTATGGCCTGGGTACCCCGGAGGAATACATCGCCGGCATGGTGACCCTCCGCAAGGGGGCGGAAATGAACCGTGACCATCTGCTCCGGAAATTTGTCGCCATGCAGTACGCCCGCAACGACATGGACTTCCACCGCGGCACCTTCCGGGTCCGCGGCGACACCGTGGAAATCATCCCCATGTACGAGGAACTGGCCATCCGGATCGAGTTTTTTGGAGATGAGATCGAGAACATCCACACGTTGCACCCGCTGACCGGCGAAGTGATCCGGGATGAAGAGGAGATGTACGTCTTCCCCGCTTCGCACTATGTGGCAGGGCCTGAGCGGATGGCCAAGGCCATCAAGCGGATTGAAGACGAACTCGCCGACCGGCTGAAGGTCCTGGAAAGCCAGAACAAGCTCGTCGAGGCTCAGCGGCTGCGGATGCGCACCACGTACGATCTCGAGATGATGCAGCAGATGGGCTTCTGCAACGGCATCGAGAACTACTCATCGCACATTGACGGCCGTGCCCCCGGTACCGCTCCGCACTGCCTCCTTGACTACTTCCCGGACGACTTCCTGCTGGTGGTGGATGAGTCCCACGTGACCATCCCCCAGATCGGTGCCATGTATGAAGGCGACATGTCCCGCAAACGGAACCTCGTGGACTTCGGCTTCCGCCTGCCGTCCGCCATGGACAACCGTCCGCTCAAGTGGGATGAATTCCTCCAGCGGGTGGGCCAGACGGTCTACCTTTCCGCGACTCCCGGCAAGTACGAGCTGGGCAAAGCGGACGGTACGGTCCAGCAGATCATCCGGCCCACCGGACTGATCGACCCCGAGGTGGTGGTCAAGCCCACCAAGGGCCAGATCGATGACCTGCTGGGTGAAATCAAAACGCGCACCGACAAGAATGAGCGGGTCCTGGTCACCACGCTCACCAAGCGGATGGCGGAGGACCTCACTGACTACTTGCTGGGCCATGGCGTGAAGGTGGAGTACCTGCACTCAGATGTGGACACCCTGCGCCGCGTGGAGCTGCTCCGCGAGCTCCGGATGGGCACATTCGACGTCCTGGTCGGCATCAACCTGCTCCGCGAAGGCCTGGACCTGCCGGAGGTCTCCCTGGTGAGCATCCTGGACGCGGACAAGGAAGGCTTCCTGCGGTCCTCTACTTCGCTCATCCAGACCATAGGCCGCGCCGCCCGCAACGTCTCCGGCCAGGTGCACATGTACGCGGACCGCATCACGGACTCCATGGCGCACGCCATCGACGAGACCAACCGCCGGCGCGCCATCCAGGTCGCCTACAACACGGAGAGGGGCATCGATCCGCAGCCGCTGCGGAAGAAGATCGCCGACATCACAGACCAGCTGGCCAAGGAAGACGCTGACACCCAGGAACTGCTCAGCAACAACCGCCTGGCCAAGGGCGGCAAGCGCAAGTCCGCGGCGAAGGGTGCTGCCCAGATCCGCTCCGACGGCCTCGCAGCCGCACCCGCCGAGGACCTGGTGGGCCTGATCGAACAGCTCACGGAGCAGATGCACGGGGCCGCAGCCGAGCTGCAGTTTGAGGTGGCAGCGCGGATCAGGGATGAGGTCAGCGAACTGAAGAAGGAACTGCGCCAGATGCAGGCAGCCGGGCACGCCTGACACAATCGTCAACGCTGAATGGTCAGGGCAGCGGCCTGCGGTACAGTTAATGCCACGTAGGGGAGTATCCCAAGCGCTACGATCGTCAACACGCAGGGCATAGTTGCCCCGCCGGGCGTAGCGGGCCGCCACATCAGCACCAAGTGCACAGGCAGGCCGGAGAGACTTACACTGCATCTCTGTACCTGCGAAAGGCTGCCCTGTGCTCGAATTACCCGTGTGGTTCGAGGTCGGCTCGTTAGTCGTCCTCGGCCTGATCCTCCTGATCGACCTTCTCCTGGTGGTTCGCCGCCCGCACGAACCCTCCATGAAGGAGGCAGGCCTCTGGGTGGCGTTCTACGTCAGCCTCGCCCTGGTGTTCGCCGGCGCCATGTTCGCCTTCACCGGCCCTGAATACGGCGGACAGTTCGTCGCCGGCTGGGTAACGGAATATAGCCTCAGCATCGACAACCTGTTTGTCTTCATCATCATCATGGCCAGGTTCTCCGTACCCCGGAAGTACCAGCAGGAAGTGCTGATGGTGGGCATCATCATCGCCCTGATCCTGCGCGGCATCTTCATCCTTCTCGGCGCCATTGTGATCGAACAGTTCAGCTGGGTGTTCTACATCTTCGGCGCTTTCCTGCTCTGGACCGCCTGGAAGCAGGTTCAGGATGAAGGCGAGGACGAAGAAGACCGCGAGAACCCGCTGATCGCCCAGATCCGCAAGGTCATCCCCATGTCGGAGAAGTTCGACGGCGGCAAGCTGCGCACCACGGTGGACGGCAAGAAGGTCTTCACCCCCATGCTGATCGTGTTCATCACCATCGGCCTCACGGATCTGCTCTTCGCCGTCGACTCCATCCCTGCGATCTTCGGCCTGACCCAGAGCCCCTTCATTGTCTTCACGGCGAACCTGTTCGCGCTGATGGGCCTGCGCCAGCTGTACTTCCTGCTGGGTGGCCTCATGAACCGCCTGATCTACCTGAAGCACGCGCTGTCCTTCATCCTGGCGTTCATCGGCGTCAAGCTGGTGCTGCACGCCATGCACGTCAACGAACTGCCGTTCATCAATGGCGGCCAGCACATCGAGTGGGCTCCCGAGATCCCCACGTTTGTGTCCCTGGCGGTCATCGTGGGCACCATCATCATCGCGGTGGTTGCCAGCCTCCTCAGCTCCAAGGCAAAGGAAGCACACCTGGACCCGCGCCTCGAGGAAGACGTCCGGAAGAGCCACAGCGACGTCGACTAGTTCCTTCCGTTTTTGCACACGGGCAATCCCGGCCGCCCTGCGGCCGGGATTGCCGGGTTTAAAGTGGCTCTTTAAGAGCCGGACGGCGAGGACTATGCTCTGATCATGGCCGGCACTTTGATGACGGAAAGCGGAGTGCGCCAGGTGCAACGGCGCACCGTGGTGCTGCTGAGTGCGGCCCAGGTGTTCGGCGGAATCGGAACCGGGGCAACTGTTTCCATCGGATCCATCCTTGCCGTGGAGCTCTCCGGATCAAGTGCCTGGGCGGGTGCGGTGGCCACGGTCATGACGTTGGGCGCCGCGCTGGCTGCCTTGCCCCTCGCCGCCCTTGCCGACCGCCGGGGACGCCGGATAGGCCAGGTCGCGGGGCTTTCGGCCGCCCTGCTGGGCACTCTGTTGATGGTGCTGTCGGTGGTCTGGGGCGTGTTTGTCCTGCTCGTGCTCGGCGCAGCCGGTATCGGGGTAGGGACGGCCGCGAGCCTGCAGGCGCGTTTCGCCGCCGTCGATCTCGCTGATGCCGAGCACCGTGGCCGTGCCCTCTCGGCCGTCGTCTGGGCTGTGACCGTCGGCGCTGTGGCCGGCCCCAATCTGATCCAGCCCGGAACCGTGGTGGGCGAGGCACTCGGACTGCCGCCCGTCGCCGGGCCGTTCGTCATCTCCGGGGCAGGTCTCCTCGTGGCCACTGTGCTGCTCTTCGCCGGCCTGCGGCCCGACCCCCTCCTGCTCGCGCGCAGCCTCGCATCCGTCGCGCCTCCCGCCCCGGAGCACTCCGCCCGGCAAGCGCCCTCACCACAGACACCCTTGGCACGGGCCCCTGCGACGCCGGCGGGCGGATCCTTGGCGCGGGGGATGCGGGCCATCCGCAGCTCACGGATGGCACTGCTCGCCGTGGCCGCCGTCGTCGGGGCCCACGCTGTGATGGTGGGCGTTATGTCCATGACGCCGCTTCACCTGCAGCACCTTGTGGAAGGGCCGGCCGCGTCGCATGCCGGGCACACGGCGTCGGGGGACGTCCTGGTGATCATCGGTTTTACCATTTCCTTGCACATTGCGGGCATGTTCGCGCTGTCGCCGGTGATGGGTTGGTTGACGGACAAGGCGGGCAGGATTGAAACCATCATGATCGGCTTAGGCCTGCTGATCACCGCCGTCGCAGTGGCCGGGTTCGGCCAGGACTCCACCACCGCCGTCGCTGTGGGGCTGGTCCTGCTGGGCATGGGCTGGTCGGCGTCCACCATCTCCGGCTCCACCCTCCTGGCCGAGAGCGTCGGCCAGGATTCCCGGGTGGTCGTCCAGGGCGTCTCAGACATGCTGATGGGGATCGCCGGCGCGGTGGGCGGGGCCACCTCCGGCCTGGTCCTGAGCCAGGCCGGCTACCTGGGGCTGAACATGGCGGGAGCCCTGGTGGGGGTGGCTGTCCTCGCGGTGGCCGCCGTCACAGTGGTGGCGCGCCGGCGGGGAACCGCGGCGCCGTAGGGGCCAACTGCCTCCGTAGACCAGCCGGCGCTGCAGGTTAGCTGCGGGCGGAGCGGGCCATGCCGAGCAGGCGGGTGAAGATGCCCTCGCCGTCGTCGGCGATACCGTCGTGATGGAAATCCGCGGTCTCCCAGACCTGCAGCCCGCGGACGGCTGAGGCCGTCTCCAAGGATAGGTTCCGGTCCACGTAGATGTCGTCCGAGTAGACGGCGGCGGCCACGGGCACAGTGTTGACGGCCAGCCGGTGAACGTCGTAGAGCGGTTTCCAGTCTGATTTTGTTGCCAGCCGCTCCGCCACCTCGCGCAGGGGGCGCAGGGCGGGGTCCTGGTCGAAGTACCACGGGTAGACCATTTCGCCGGTGAGCAGCAGCGGGTCCGCGTCCGGCCCGAACTCCGGATACTCACGCAGTACCCGCCAGGCAGACCAGTCCGTGGCTTCACCCTGGCCGTAGATGGACTCGTGCATCAGGGCGTACAACGGGTTGGAGCGGCGGGACACTATCCCTTGCATCTGTTCGAGGAAGGGATCTGAAAGCCTGCTGCCGCCGGCGGTCTCCGTGAACGCGTCCTCCAGCAGGTAGTGCAGGCTGTCCACCCGGGTGTTGCCGCCCAGGAAGGCACCCGCCATCTGGAAGCGCTCCACAGTGAGGGGACCGCCGTCGGGCAGGAACTCCGGGGTGCTCCGCAGATGGCGCGCGATCCGGTCTACAGCGGACCGGTCCTCGGGATACCAGCTAAAGTATTCGGCGTTCCGTGCGGCCACGCGCTGGAAGGTGGCACGGTATACGTCGTCAGCCGGGCAGGTCAGCGGGGGGAGGCCGCCGGTGATGAACGCCTCGCAAAGGCCTTCGGGGGCAAACGAAAGGTAGGTGAGCGCGCAAAAGCCACCGTAGCTCTGCCCGTATATACTCCAGGGCGGTGAACCCAGCGCATTCCTGATCAGTTCGGCGTCTGCGACGATTGAATCAGCCCTGAAATGCTCCAGATAGGCCGCCTGTTCCTTCGCCGTGCCGCGCAAAGGCAGGGTGTTCCGGTCAAGGGCGGTAGACAGCCCGGTGCCCCGCTGGTCCAGCATCAGGATCCGGAAATCCTTGGCAGCGGCCTTGCTCCAGCCGCCCAGCGAACCGAACCTGTTGCCGCGGCCGCCCGGGCCGCCCTGCAGGAACAGCAACCAGGGCAGCCTGGCGGCGTCTTCCTCACTGTGGGAGGCCGAGACGTACTCGCGGGCGAAGACGGTTATGGTTTCAGGGTCGTTGGAAAAGTGGTCGAAAGGCACCGTGAAGAAGTGCTCGACGGTGCGCATGCCGCGGAATTCATGCCGGGCGCGGACCTCGTGCCGCACCTGCCCGCGCGCGGCGGCTATCTGCACGTCAGCCATTGGCCGCGGCCGGCACAGCACCGGCGAACTGCTCGAGGGCATCGCCGGTGAGCCGGAAGGTGGACCAGCCGTCCATGGGACGGGCGCCCAGGCGGCGGTAGAAGTTGATGGACGGCTCGTTCCAGTCCAGCACGCTCCACTCCACCCTGGCGTAGCCGTTGCCGACGGCGATCCCGGCAAGGTGCTGCAGCAGCGCCTTGCCGTGCCCTTCGCCGCGCGCTTCCGGGCTGACGTAGAGGTCCTCCAGGTAGATCCCGTGGACACCTTCCCACGTTGAGTAGTTCAGGAACCAGAGGGCAAAGCCACGGACTTCGCCGTGCTCGTTCTCGGCCATGGCCGCGAAGACCCGCGGGTTGCTGCTGAACAGCACCTCCTCCAGCATCTCCGGGGTGTTCCGGACTGCGTCCGGTTCCTTCTCGTAGTGCGCCAGTTCGTGGATCATGCGGAGGATCGCGGGGACGTCTTGCGGGGTTGCCGGGCGGATTACACTCATTGTCCGAGCTTACCGCCGGGACCGCCGCCCTGCAGTCAGCGGTCCCCCAGGCGTTCTCCGGGGCGCTCCCTACAGTGCGGCGCCACCCGATGGCCTGCACACTTCTGCCGGTCAGAACCGGTTGACGTCCGTCACCCGCAGGACTGCAGTTCCGGTTTCATCCGAGGCCTCCAGGTCCACCTCGGCAGAGATGCCCCAATCGTGGTTCCGGGCGGGGTCGTCAAAAACCTGCCGGACCTTCCACACGCCGGGTTCCTCGGTAATGATGAGCAGACCAGGGCCGCGGGCGTCCGGGCCGGTGCCGATGTCGTTGTGCTCGTCGAAGTAGTCGTCAAGGATGTCTTCCCAGCGGTCGGCGTCCCAGCCGGCGCCGCCGTCGAGTTCGCCCAGGGCTGCAGCGTCCTCGTCCGCGAACAGTTCCACCCGCCGGAACATCTCGTTGCGCACCATCACCCGGAAGGCGCGGATGTTTGACGTGAGCGACGGCGGAGGAGGCGGCGGTGCGTCGTGCGGGGTGGGTGCGGCGCCAGACGTGAGCTCCTCCCACTCATCGAGCAGGCTGGAGTCGACCTGCCGCACCAGTTCACCCAGCCAGGCAATAAGATCCTCCAGGTCTTCGCGCAGCATGTCCTGCGGCACCGTTTGCCGCAGCGCCTTGAAGGCATCCGCCAGGTACCGCAGGACGATGCCTTCGGAGCGGGCAAGGCCATAGAACTGGACGAATTCGCCGAAGTTCATGGCGCGCTCGTACATGTCCCGCACCACTGACTTTGGCGCCAGTTCGAAATCGCCCACCCAGGGGGCAGCCTTGCGGTACACCTCGAACGCTTCGCCGAGGATTTCACCAAGGGGCTGCGGGTACGTGACTTCCTCCAGCATCGCCATGCGCTGGTCGTACTCGATGCCGTCGGCCTTCATTGCCGCTATCGCTTCGCCGCGGGCTTTTTTCTGCTGCGCAGAGAGGATCTGGCGCGGCTTTTCCAGCGTTGCCTCGATCACGGACACCACGTCCAGGGCGTACGACGGCGACTCCGGATCAAGGAGCTCCAGTGCGGCCAGCGCGAAGGGGGACAGCGGCTGGTTGAGCGCGAAGTTGGCCTGCAGGTGCACGGTGAGGCGGACAGTGCGGCCGTCCCGTCCCTGCTGTTCGGGCGGAATCCGCTCCACCACCTCGGCGGCCAGCAGCTCGCGATAGATGCCTAGCGCCTTCTTCATGAGCTGTAGCTGCGAGGACCGGGTCTCATGGTTTTCCGTCAGGAGGCGCCGGGCGGCAGCGAAGGGGTCGCCGGGCCTCTCCATCAGGTTCATGAGCATCGCATGGGTCACGGTGAAGCTGGAGGTCAGCGGCTCCGGCACTGATTCGACCAGGCGCTTAAAGGTGGGCTCGCCCCACGACACAAAACCCTCCGGCGGCTTTTTCTTCACCACCTGGCGCAGCTTCTTCTGGTCGTCACCGAACTTGGCGGTGGCCTTGGCCATCGCCTTCACGTTTTCCGTGACGTGCTCGGGGGCCTGGACCACCACCGTGCCGGCGGTATCGTAGCCTGCGCGCCCGGCGCGGCCGGCAATCTGGTGGAACTCACGGGAGTTCAGCTGCCGGGTGCGGACGCCGTCGTACTTGCTCAGGGCGGTCAGAAGCACGGTGCGGATGGGGACGTTGATGCCCACCCCCAAGGTGTCCGTACCGCAGATCACTTTCAGCAGCCCGGCCTGTGCCAGCTGCTCCACCAGGCGGCGATACTTCGGAAGCATGCCGGCGTGGTGCACCCCGATTCCATGGCGGACCAGGCGGTTGAGGGTCTTGCCGAAACCGGCGGCGAAACGGAAGTTGGCGATCAGCTCTGCGATCCTGTCCTTCTCCTCGCGGGTGCAGACGTTGATGCTCATCAGTGTCTGTGCGCGGTCGATCGCTTCGATCTGGCTGAAGTGCACCACATAAACCGGCACCTGCTTGGTGGAGAGCAGCTCCTCAAGCGTCTCGTGCACAGGGGTCTCGTGGTAGTAGTAATGCAGCGGAATGGGCCGTTCCGCCGAGCTCACCGTGGTGGTGGGGCGTCCGGTCAGGCCGGTCAGGCCCTCTTCAAACCTGCTGACGTCACCCAGTGTGGCGGACATCAGGAGGAACTGGGCCTGGGGGAGCTCCAGCAGGGGCACTTGCCACGCCCAGCCGCGCTGCGGGTCGGAGTAGAAGTGGAACTCGTCCATGATCACAGAACCCAGTTCCGCTGCTGCCCCTTCACGGAGGGCAGTGTTGGCCAGGATCTCGGCCGTGCAGCAGATGATGGGTGCGTCCTGGTTGACACCGGAATCGCCGGTGATCATTCCCACGTTCTCCGCGCCGAAAATATCGCAGAGGGCAAAGAATTTTTCGGACACCAGCGCCTTGATGGGTGCGGTGTAGTAGCTGCGCCGGCCCTGGGCCATGGCCTGGAAGTGTGCTGCAATGGCAACCAGGGACTTCCCCGACCCGGTGGGGGTGGCCAGGATGACGTTGGCCCCGGTTGCCAGCTCCATGATCGCTTCGTCCTGGGCGGGGTACAGCTCCAGCCCCCGGCTTTCCGTCCATTCAATGAACCGGGTGTACAGGGCGTCGGGATCGACGGCGGAAACGGGCAGGTCCCGGGCGGGCAGAAGGGGCAGCTGGTCAACGAGTTTCATTGATTTCCAGCTTAGTGCCCGGACGCGCCCGGAATTCCGCCGCCGGCGGGTTAGGCTTCGCCGTACCGTGACAGAACCAGAACGTGGAGACAGCAATGAAATGGGATCCGGCAAAATACGTCCAGTTCGGCGATTACCGCGACCGGCCGTTTTTCGACCTGACGGGCCGGGTCCACGCGGAGTCGCCCGGGCAGGTGGTGGATCTGGGCTGTGGTCCGGGAAACCTCACAGCCACCCTCGCCGAGCGCTGGCCCGGCGCCAATGTTGTGGGCCTGGACTCCTCGGCCGAGATGCTTGCCAAAGCCGAGGCTGTTGCCCAGGGAACGCCCTTCCTGCGATTTGGCCTCATGGACATTGCCGAGTGGATGCCCTCGGAGGAGACCGGGGTGGTGGTGAGCAACGCGGCCCTGCAGTGGGTCCCCGGCCATCAGGACATGATGCGCTCCTGGTTGGCGGCGCTCCGTCCCGGCTCATGGTTTGCGTTGCAGGTTCCGGGCAACTTCAATGCCCCGTCCCATGCGC